>NZ_JBFAGK010000031.1:0-90955 GCF_040660135.1 Streptomyces sp. NPDC050997 | reverse complement strand
TGGAACATCGACTCCTTCGACCAGTGGGGCGTCGAACTCGGCAAGGTCCTCGCCAAGCGCGTCGAACCCGCCCTCACCCAAGGCACCGACGTACCGGGCCTGGACAATTCCACCAAGGCCCTGGTCGCCGCCTACCGGGAGCTGCGCACCCGGGACTGAGCGGGGAGGCGCCCCCGCCGCGCGTGCGTCCCCGCCGTGCGTGCGTCCCCGCCGTGCGTGCGGGGGCGCTGCTCAGGCCACCGCGCTCAGCGTGTCCGCGAGTCGACGCCGTGCCGCGCGGGACGCCGGCAGCGCGGCGAGCGCGGCCGCCCCCAGCACCGCGGCCGCGCCGAACAGCGCCAGCAGGGCAGGGGACGGTCCCTGGGCGATCCCGGCGCCGATACCGCTCGACCTGCCCTGGGCGTCGATCAGCCAGTGGGCGAGCGGGGCGCCCAGGGCCGTACCGATGAGGGCCGCGGCCAGCGCGGTACAGCCGGTGGCCGTGACGGTGATGGCGGTGATCTGCCGTGGCGACAGGCCGATGGCCTTGAGCGCCAGCAGATCCCGCTCGCCCTCGCGGACGGTGCCACCGATCGCGGTCAGCAGTTCGATCAGCCCGATGAGGGCGAGGACGACGATCAGGCCCACCACGACCCCGCGCAGCGGCGAGAGCCCGTCGGCCGGATTCGGCACGGTGTGCACGTCCAGGTGGCCGCGCCCGGCGGTGGTCAGCCGGTCGGCGACCAGCTGTGGGTCCGTGCCGGGGCGAAGCCGGAGCTGATAGCGGGTGGGGCCGAGGCCCGGGTCGTTCTCGCGCAGGGTGTCCAGCGAGGTGGAGATGACCCGGCCGGCGTTCTCCGGTTCGATGCTGCGGCCCACGATGTGCAGGATCTGCGGCTGGTCGCCCACCGTCATCCGCACCCAGTCGCCCACCCGCACGTCGAGCAGGTCCAGCAGCCCCTGCCCGGCCACCGCCTCGTCGGGACCCCGCGCGGCGCGGCCCTGGGCCAGGGCGTACGGGTACGGCTCCCGGTGGGTGCCGAGGCCGCGCAGCGCGATGGTGGCCGTCTGGCCCGGCACCAGGGCCGCCATCTCCACGCCCGGGTAGGCGGCGGCGACCCCCGGGTCGCGTTCCAGCAGGGCACGGGTGTCCCGTTCGCCGAGGCCGGAGTCCGTGCGGGCGGTGAGCGCGGCAGGGACACCGATCTGCTCGGGCCTGCTGTGGAAGCGGTCGATGGTGGTCCAGGCGCTCATCGCGACCACGATCAGCAACAGCGGCAACGCGAGCCTGGCCACCGTGGCCAGGGACCGCGGGCGCCACGCGAACGCCTTGTGCCAGCCCAGGACCAGCGCGGGCGACAGCCGCAGCCCGAGCGCCCGGCGCGCCACGGACGAAAGCCGCCCGCCGACCGGCGCCGCGGGCCGTGGCACCGGGACCGGAGGCACCCGGCCCGCCCGCCAGGCCGCGAGACCGGTGGTCGCGCCGATCAACAGCACCGCCCCCACCGGCACCACGAACAGCGCCACCGTGTGCCCGGGCAGCCCCTGCCACACACCGACCGCGTCCCCGAGACGCCCGGGGACGCGACTGCCCAGCGCCTGGGTGAGCGCCGCCGCGGCCACCGCGCCGAGCAGCGCGTAAGCGATGTGCTGGAGCAGGAAGACGCGGACCACCTGGCCCGGCGTGAAGCCGATCGCCTTCAGCACCGAGATGTCCCGCAGATGGCCCCGGATGCGGGTGGCGATCGCCCCGTGCACCGCGAGCCCGGCGGCGAGCAGCGCACCGAGGCCGAACAGGCCCAACACCTGCCCCAGCAGCCGGCTGTCGCCCTGCGCCTCGGCGCGCGCCTGCTGCCAGGTGGAGACCTCGCTGACGGCACCGGAGCCGAGGACCGTGACGGCGCGCTGGACGACGTAGTCGGTGTCGCCGGGGTCCGACAGGCGCAGCCCGATCACCTGGCCGCCCGGGTCGCGCACGGCGGACGGGAGCGCCCAGACGAGCCCCGGCTGCTCGCCCGGCCGGTACCGGGGTTCGGCGCTGTCGGCGATGCCGAGGACGGTCAGTTTCCGGGCCGTGCCGGGCACGGTGAGGGTGTCGCCCGGCTCGGCCAGCAGGGCGAGGGCCAGGCGGCTCTCCAGGACGACGCCGTCCGGGGTGCCGGCGTCCAGCCAGTGGCCGGAGGTCACCAGTGGGCGGCCGACGGTGGGCCGCCCTGTTGTACCGCGCAGTTCGACGGAGGCGCGGGCGCCGCGGGAGGCGAGGGTGGCGGCCTCGGTCGGGTAGGGGCCGGAGACCGACTCGACGCCGTCCAGCTCGGCCGCCTCGCGGACATCCGCCGACTGGCCGGTGTGCAGCCACACATGAGCGCCGTGTGCCTGGGTGAAGACCCGCTGCCAGGGATTGGTGGCGTAGCCGAACAGGGCCGTGGCCAGCAGTAGCGAGGCGACGATGCCGGCGGTGGCGAGGACGAGGAACAGTGCCTCGCCGCGGTGCGTGCGCAGATCGGAGTGCGCCCAGCGCAGGGTGGCTCGCACCGGCTCAGCCCCTCGTCTCGCGCACCGTGAAGGCACCGTCGTAGCGCACCGCGAGAGCATGGTCGTCGCGCACCGCGAAAGCACCGTCGTAGCGCACCGTGAAGGCACCGTCGTACACCCGCATGTCAGTCCTTCACCCGCATGTCAGTCCCTGAGCTCCAGCACGCCGGATATGCCGGTGCCGCGCGAGGGCGTGCCGTCGAGTACCGCGTCGTCGGCTATCCGCCCGTCGAAGAAGCTGATCACCCGGTCCGCGGCGCTCGCCAGCCGGGCGTCATGGGTGACCAGCACGATGGTCTGGCCGCGCTGGTGGAAGCGGGACAGCAGCCGTGTCACCTCGCGGGTGCCCTTGCTGTCCAGGCTGCCCGCGGGCTCGTCGGCCAGCAGCAGCGGCGGATGGTTGACCAGGGCCCGGGCGAGCGCGACCCGCTGCTGCTCACCGCCGGACAGCTCGCCGGGCATGCTCCGCTCCTTGCCCGTCATGCCCAGCTCGGCCAGCAGGCCCTCCCGCTCGGCGCGCGCCTGTTTGGGGGAGGACCCGGCGAGCAGGGCCGGCAGTTCCACGTTGTCGGCGACCGAGAGATCGGACACCAGGTTGAAGAACTGGAACACGATCCCGATGCGCTTCCTGCGCTCCACGGCCCAGCGCGCCTCGCTCCATGTGTCGGAGCGCTCGCCGTCCAGCCAGATGCTGCCGCCGTCCGGCCGTTGCAGACCGCCCAGCAGATGCAGCAGCGTGGACTTGCCGGCGCCGGACGGCCCGGTGATCGCCACGAACTCGCCCTGCCGTACGCGCAGATCGACCCCGCGCACGGCATGCGCCGGGGCACCCTCGCCGTGATGCGTCTTGACCAGGCCCTCGGCGCGCAGCACGGGAGCGGGGTTGTCGCTCACTCCAGCTCCTCCAGCTCTTCCTGGCACCGCTCCAGCCAGTCGAGGTCGGCCTGCAGGTGCAGCATCGCGCCCTCGATCAAAAGGTGGGCGACGCGGTTGTCCCGGTTCTCGGCGGCGGCCAGTTTCGACAGATCCCGCATGGTGGTGAGGTACTGGCGCCGCTGCTTGTTGATGAGGGCGATCTGGTCGGCGAGACCGGTCTGCGGTGCGAGGGCCAGTTTCATGAAGAACTCGTCCCGCACCCGTGGCTCGTGCGCCGTCTCCTCGTACCAGGCACGCAGCTCTTCCCGCCCGGCGTCGGTGAGGTGGTAGATCTTCTTGTTGGGCCGGCTCGACTGCTCGACCTCTTCGCCCTCGATCAGTCCCGTCTTCTCGAGGCGGCCGAGGGTGACGTAGATCTGGCCGACGTTCGGCTGAGGGTACGCGGAGCCCAGCAGTTGCTCAAGGTCCTGCTTCAGCTCGTAGCCGTGGGCCGGGCCGCGCGCGAGGAGAGCCAGGAGGGGCAGGCGCACTCGTGCTGTCCTCCTAGTCCGCGTAATGTGCTCCGGGCCCTAGTATCGCCCATACCTAACAGGTATACATGGCCTCTGACTCGGGCGAAGATGCCCGGCGCCACAGGTCAGGTGTCAGGTGTACAGGGAGGAACCTATGCGGTGGATCCACGCCGCCGGTAGGGGCCTTCTCGTTCTCGTGGTGGTCCTGACCGGATACGTCGCCTCCGGGGCGGGCGCCGGCGAAGCGGCCGCGGGCGGTCGTGGGCCGCTCACCGTGGCCACCGCCGGGGATCTCACCGGCTATCTCGGCCCCCTGCTGGAGGGCTGGAACCGTACCCACCCCGGTGAGCAGGTCACCCTCGTCGAGCTCCCGGACTCCGCGGACGAGACGCACGCGCAGATGGCCACCGACCTGCGCGACGGCGACCGAAGCCGCTTCGACGTCCTCAACATCGACGTCAACTGGACCTCGGAGTTCGCCGCCGCTGGCTGGATCCGTCCCCTGCCGCGCGACCGTTTCCCGCTCGGGTCCTTCCTGCCGCCGGTCGTGGACACGGCGACCTACGACGGGCAGCTGTACGCCGTCCCGTACGTCACCAACGCCGCACTGCTCCTCTACCGCAAGGACGTCCTCGCCAAGGAGGGGGTCCCACCGCCGCGCACCTGGGCCGAGCTGGAGCGGGACGCGAGGACCCTCGCCCCGAAGTACGGGCTCGACGGCTACGCGGGACAGTTCCTGCCGTACGAGGGCCTCACCGTCAACGCGGCCGAGGCCGTCTACTCGGCGGGCGGCACGATCCTCGGCGACGAGGGCGCGCGCGTCACGGTGAACTCCGCCGCCGCCCGCGAGGGCATCGGGTTCCTGGCCAGGGGTGTGCGCGAGGGCTGGATACCGAAACGGGCGCTGACGTACAAGGAGGAGGAGTCCAAGCAGGCCTTCCAGGACGGCCGGCTGCTCTTCCTGCGTAACTGGCCGTACGCCTATGTCGCCGCCTCGGCCCGGGGCTCGAAGGTCGCCGGGAAGGTCGGCGCCGTACCGCTGCCCGGACCCGACGGACCCGGGGCGAGTGTCCTCGGCGGCTCCAACCTGGCCGTCAACACGCATGCGCGTCATCCCGACTCGGCCGCGCGCCTGATCGCGTACCTCACCAGCGAGCCCGTCCAGCGCCAGGTCCTCACCCGCGGCGCGCTGCCGCCGGTGCGCGCCGCGCTGTACGAAGACCCCGAGCTGCTACGGGAGTTCCCGTACCTGGCGACCCTGCGCGCGAGTGTCCTCGCGGCGGCCCCGAGGCCCAAGAGTCCCCACTACGACCAGGTCAGCCTGGTCGTGCAGGCGGTCGTGCGCGACGCGATGACCGGGCGCGAGACGCCGGAGGCCGCAGTGCGGCGGCTGGCGCGGGAGCTCGCAGCCGTGTCCAGCCGCTAGTTACTTGTTAGGTAACGCGGACGTCTCATCTGGCTTCAGGATGCCCCTTTAAGCGCGCTTTTGTCGGGCCAACTCAGCAGTAGCTTCCGTTCTTTTCATTGACACCCCGCTGACACGCCTACCTAACATGCATGCATGTTGAGTAAGTACCACTGGTGGCGAGACGCCGTGATCTACCAGGTGTACGTCCGCAGCTTCCTGGACAGCACAGGCGACGGCATCGGCGATCTCGCCGGGGTCAGGGCCGGACTGCCGTACCTGAAGAAGCTCGGCGTCGACGGGATCTGGCTGAGCCCCTTCTATCCCTCGCCGCAGCACGACCACGGCTACGACGTCGCCGACTACTGCGGCGTCGACCCGATCTTCGGTGACCTCGCCGAGTTCGACCTGTTGATGGCGTCCGCCCACCGGCTCGGCGTCAGGGTGCTGCTCGACATCGTCCCGAACCACTGCTCCAGCGAACACCCGTGGTTCCAGGAGGCGCTCGCCGCCGCTCCCGGCAGCGCGGCCCGCGCCCGCTTCCACTTCGCCGACGGCCGCGGCCCGGACGGCGCGGAACCGCCCAACAACTGGCACGCCATGTTCGGAGGCCCGGCCTGGACCCGCGTCACCGAGGCGGACGGGCGGCCCGGCCAGTGGTACCTGCACATGTTCACGCCCCAGCAGCCGGACTGGAACTGGCGCACCCCCGACGTCGCCGACGAGTTCGACCGGACGCTGCGCTTCTGGCTCGACCGGGGCGTCGACGGTTTCCGTATCGACGTCGCCGCCGGCCTGTTCAAGCACCCGGACCTGCCCGACTCCCTGGACCCGGAGGCGGACGCCCGCAGCCGCGACTCGGTCAACCCGCTCGCCTGGAACCAGCCCGAGGTGCACGACGTATGGCGGCACTGGCGGTCCGTGTGCGACGGGTACGCGGCACACGACGGCCGTGAGCGGCTCCTGGTCGGCGAGGTCTCGGTGCCGACCGCGCGCGAGCACGCCCGGTACGTCCGCCCGGACGAACTCCACCAGGCCTTCTTCTTCGACCTGCTCGGCGCCCCCTGGGACCCCGACGCCTTCCGCAAGGTCATCTCCGAGGCCATGCAGGACATCGCCGGTACCGGCTCCACGGTCACCTGGGTCCTCAACAACCACGACCAGGTCCGCACCGTCACCCGCTACGGCGAATGCACCACCGAGGGCAGTGGCCACGGTGCCGCCCGCGCCCGTGCCGCCGCGCTGCTGATGCTGGCGCTGCCCGGAGCCGCGTACATCTACCAGGGCGAGGAGTTGGGTCTGCCCGAGGTGGTCGACCTGCCCGACGAGGTGCTCACCGACCCGATCTTCCACCGCACCGGCAGCCGGGCCCGGATCCGAGACGGCTGCCGGGTGCCGCTGCCGTGGTCGGGGCAGGCGTCCCCGTTCGGCTTCACCCCCGGCGCCGAGAGCGCCAAGCCCTGGCTGCCCCAGCCCGACTACTTCGCCGAGTACGCCACCGACCGCGCCCTCGCCGACACCCGCTCCTTCTGGCACCTGTACCGCGACGGCCTCCAACTGCGAGCGGCGCTGCCCCAGTTGGGCGAAGGGGCGCTGCGCTGGCTGGACACCCCGCCCGGGGTCCTCGGCTTCGTCCGCGGCGACGGCCTCGTCTGTGCCGTCAACTTCGGTACGGCGCCCACCCCCGCGCCGGTCTCCGGCACCCCTCTGCTGTCCAGCGGTCCCTGCCCGGCCGGGGTGCTCCCCGGTTCCACGGCCGCCTGGTGGATCAGCGACCACTGACCCTCTGCTTGCCCGTCAACTTCCCACCCCTCGAAGGGACATCAACGATGATGCGACGACGTACGACCCTGCTCACCAGCTGCACCGCCCTCGCCCTGGCACTCGGCGCGACCGCCTGCGGAGGCGGCGGGCCGGTCTCGGCGGGCGGTGGTGACAAGGCGCTCAGCGGCCAGACCGTCACCGTGGCCGGAGTCTGGTCCGGCAGCGAGCAGAAGAACTTCCAGAAGGTGCTGGACGCGTTCGGCGAGAAGACCGGCGCCAAGACGTCGTTCGTGTCCACCGGGGACAACGTCTCGACCGTCGTCGGCAGCAAGATCGAGGGCGGCAACGCGCCCGACGTGGTGATGGTTCCGCAGGTCGGCGTGTTGCAGCAGTTCGCACGCAAGGGCTGGCTCAAGCCGCTGTCCAAGGCCACCCAGAACACCGTCGACACCAACTTCGCGAGCGTGTGGAAGAAGTACGGCAGCGTCGACGGCACCCTCTACGGCCTCTACTTCAAGGCCGCCCACAAGTCGACGGTCTGGTACAGCCCCGACGCCCTCACCCAGGCCGGAGTCAAGCCGCCGACGACGTACGACGCGATGCTGAAGGCCGGACGCACGGTCTCCGACTCGGGCCTCGCCGCCTTCTCGGTGGCCGGACAGGACGGCTGGACCCTCACCGACTGGTTCGAGAACATCTACCTGTCCCAGGCCGGTCCCGAGAAGTACGACGCCCTGGCCGCCCACAAGTTGAAGTGGACCGACGCGTCGGTGGTCAGCGCCCTGTCGACCCTCGGCAAGCTCTTCAAGGACAAGCAGCTGATAGCGGGCGGCCAGAAGGGGGCGCTCAACACCGACTTCCCGGGCTCGGTGGAGAAGGTGTTCGGGCCCGAGCCCGAGGCCGGCATGGTCTACGAGGGCGACTTCGTCGCCGGCGTCGCCAAGGACCAGTTCGGCAAGGCGATCGGCAAGGACGCGAACTTCTTCCCGTTCCCCGCGGTCGACGGCGGCAAGGCCCCGGTGGTCAGCGGCGGTGACGCGGCCGTCGCCCTGAAGGACGGCAAGAACCAGAAGGGCGCCCAGGCGCTCCTGGACTACCTGGCGACCCCCGAGGCCGCGGCCGTGTGGGCGAAGGCCGGCGGCTTCCTGTCCCCGAACAAGAAGCTCGACCTCGCCTCGTACGGCGACGAGATTACCCGCGCGACCGCCAAGTCCCTTGTCGGGGCCGGGGACTCGGTCCGCTTCGACATGTCCGACCAGGCCCCCGCGGCCTTCGGCGGCACCAAGGGAGCGGGCGAGTGGAAGCTGCTCCAGGACTTCCTGCGCGACCCGTCGGACCCGAAGGGAACCGCGGCCGGACTGGAAGCCGCGGCGGCCAAGGCCTACAAGGGCTGACCGGCCATGACCGCGACCCTTGTGAAAGAGACGAGTCCACCGCCCGCCGGTGTCGTCGCCCGTGTCCGGCGCGCCCGGCGGCGGGGACGGATCGTCGCCCTGCTGTTCGCGTTCCCGGCACTGCTCCTGCTCGGCGCGCTCGTCGTCTATCCCGTGCTGTTCTCGATCGGCCGCAGCTTCTTCGACGCGTCCGGCACCCGTTTCGTGGGCGGCGAGAACTACACCGAGATGTTCCGTGACCCGGCGACCGTCAAGGCCGTCCGGAACACGGCCATCTGGGTGGTGGTGGCGCCCACCCTGCTGACCGGCCTCGGTCTGGTCCTCGCCGTACTGGTGGAGAAGGTCCGCTGGGCGACCGCCTTCAAGCTGCTGCTGTTCATGCCGATGGCGGTGTCCTTCCTCGCCGCGGGCATCATCTTCCGGCTGGCCTACGACGAGGACCCGGACAAGGGCGTGCTGAACGCCGCCGTCGTCTCGGTGCACGACGCCTTCAAGGGCACCTCGCCGTACCCGACGGCCCGGGCCCGCGACGGCCACGGACTGACGGCGGAGCCCGATGGCTCGTACCGGTCGACCGCGACCGTCTCCCCGGGGGACCTGGTGACGCTCGGACTGGTCGGCGTCCCGCCGAAGGACCTGCCCGCGGGGGCCGAGCCCGCGTCCCCGGCCACCGGCCGCACAGCGGCGCCGGACGAGCTGCGCGGGGTGGTCTACCTGGACTTCACGCCCGGCGGGGGAGGGGAGCAGGGCAAGGTCGACCCGCGGGAGAGCGGGCTGCCGCAGACGCGGGTCGAGGCGGTCGGCGACGACGGGAAGACGGTCGCGCGGACCACGACGGCGTCCGACGGTTCCTTCCGCTTCACCGGCCTCGACTCCGGTCCGTACACGGTGAAGCTGCCCGCGTCGAACTTCGCACAGCCCTACGGAGGCGTCTCCTGGCTCGGGCCGGCGCTCGTCACGCCGGCGATCATCGGGGCGTACCTGTGGATCTGGACCGGCTTCGCGATGGTGCTGATCGGCGCCGGACTCGCGGCGCTGCCCCGGGACGCGCTGGAGGCGGCGCGGATGGACGGGGCGAACGAGTGGCAGATCTTCCGGCGGATCACGGTGCCGCTGCTGGCACCCGTCCTCACCGTGGTCTTCGTGACCCTCGTGATCAACGTGATGAAGGTCTTCGACCTCGTCTACATCATCGCGCCCGGGCCGGTGCAGGAGGACGCGACCGTGCTCGCCACACAGATGTGGCTGGTGTCCTTCGGCGGCGGCAACAACCAGGGGCTGGGCAGCGCCCTCGGGGTACTGCTCCTGCTCCTGGTGGTCCCGGCCATGGTCCTGAACGTCCGTCGTTTCCGAGGGAGTCAGCGATGAACGCGGTACGGCGCGGCCTGGGCAACGGTCTCGTGCAGGCCTTCCTCGTGGTGATCGGCCTGGTCTGGGTGACCCCCCTCGCGGGACTGTTCCTCTCCTCGCTGAGATCCGCCGAGGACACCGCCGAGGGCGGCTGGTGGACCGTGTTCGCCAGTCCCGCGCAGCTGTCCTTCGACAACTACTCGGCGCTGCTGAAGAACTCCGGGATGACACAGGCGTTCTGGAACACGGTGCTGATCTCGGTGCCGGCGACCGTCCTGGTCGTGGTCCTCGCGGCGCTCGCCGGGTACGCGTTCGCGTGGCTGGACTTCCCCGGACGGGAGTCGGTCTTCCTGGTCGTGGTGGCGCTGCTGGTGGTGCCGGTGCAGATCGGCCTGCTGCCGGTCGCCAAACTCTTCGGGCAGCTGGGGCTGTTCGGGACGATTCCGGGTGTGGTGCTGTTCCACGTGGCGTACGGGCTGCCGTTCGCGGTGTTCCTGCTGCGCAACTACTTCGCCGAGATGCCGAAGGAGATGCTGGAGGCGGCCCGGATGGACGGCGGCACCGAGTGGCGGATCTTCACCCGGCTGGTTCTGCCGGTGGGACGGCCGGCGATCGCCAGCCTCGCCATCTTCCAGTTCCTGTGGGTGTGGAACGACATGCTGGTGGCGCTGCTGTTCGCGGACAGCTCCTCGCAACCGCTGACGGTGCAACTGCAGTCCCAGATACGGCAGTTCGGCAGCAACATCGATGTGCTGGCCCCGGGGGCGTTCCTGTCCCTTGTGGTGCCGGTGGTGGTGTTCTTCGCGTTCCAGCGGCACTTCGTGCAAGGGGTGATGGCGGGCTCGGTGAAGTAGGCCGCCGACACACACGGGTGAGGGGCGGCGGAGGTGAGAACCTCCGCCGCCCCTCAGCTCACGACGACGCCGGCGGATACAGCGCCCGCGGCAGCTGCGAGGCCGCCGCGGAGTCCAGCAGCCACAGGGTGCGCTGCCTGCCGCGCGCCCCCGCCGCCGGGGCCTGGATCTCGCCCGCGCCCGACAGGGCGATCGCCGCGGCCTGCGCCTTGTCCTCGCCCGCCGCCAGCAGCCACACCTCGCGCGCCGCCCGGATCGCCGGCAGCGTGAGGGTCACGCGGGTCGGCGGGGGCTTCGGAGCGCCGTGGACGCCGACCACCGTACGTTCGGTCTCCCGGACGGCCGGCAGTTCGGGGAACAGGGACGCCACATGGGTGTCCGGTCCCACGCCCAGCATCAGGACGTCGAACGTCGGTACCTCGCCATGGTTCTCCGGGCCCGCCGCACGGGCCAGCTCCTCGGCGTAGCCCGCGGCCGCCGCGTCCGCGTCGGCCCCGTACGGTCCGTCCGACGCGGGCATGGCGTGCACGCGCTTCGGGTCCAGCGGCACCGCGTCCAGCAGGGCCTCGCGGGCCTGCGTGACATTGCGTTCCGGGTCGCCCTCGGGCAGGAACCGCTCGTCGCCCCACCACAGGTCCAGGCGGCCCCAGTCGACGGCGTCCCGGGCGGGCGCGGCGGCCAGGGCGGCGAGCAGACCGTTGCCGTTGCGGCCGCCCGTGAGGACCACGGACGCCGTGCCGCGCGAGGCCTGCGCGTCCACGACCTTCGTGATCAGGCGGGCCGCGGCGGCCTGGGCCATCAGTTCCTTGTCGTGGTGCACGACCACCTGCGGAGTGGTCACTTCGCCGCCGCCTTCCTCACCGGGGCCGGTGCCGCCGCTTCCTTTGCGGGTGCTTTCGCAGCCGCTTCAAGGGGAGTAGGGACCGCGGTGGCCCTTTCTCCTTTGGCCGCCGGTCCCTCGGTGTCGGCGTTCTGCTCCGGGTCGGGCAGCTCGGCACCCTTGTTGTGTGACCCGTTCGAGGTGCTCAGCCGCTCCACCCCGAACCGCAGCGCCGAGGCGTACGTGTCGTCCGGGTCCAGCCGGCGCAGCTCCTCCGCGATCAGCTCGGCCGTCTCGCGGCGCTTGAGCGCCACCGCACGGTTCGGCTGGCCCTCGATGGAGAGGGTGGCGAGGGAACCGTCGGCCCGGTCCAGGACGATCGGCCCGCAGTCGGTGTTCATCCGGACCGCCGTCAGACCGGGGCCCGACGACAGTGAACGCTTCACCGGGACGTCCAGCCGGTCCGCGAGCCACATCGCCAGCAGCTCACAGCTCGGGTTGAACTCCTCGCCCTCCACCTCGACGGCCATGACCGCGCAGGTCACCTGGTCGAGAGCGGCCGCCAGCATCGAACGCCAGGGCGTGATCCGGGTCCACGACAGGTCCGTGTCCCCGGGGGTGTAGGCGTCCGCGCGGGCGCCGAGTTCCCGTACCGGCTGCTCGGAGGCGTAGGTGTCGGTGACCCGGCGCTGGGCGAGGGCGCCCAGCGGGTCCTTCGCCGGGTCCAGGGGCGCGTTCACCGGCCACCAGGCCACCACCGGGGCGTCCGGCAGCAGCAGCGGCAGGACGACCGACTGGGCGTGGTGGGCGACATCGCCGTACAGCCGCAGGACGACCGTCTCGCCGGTGCCCGCGTCCGCGCCCACCCGCACCTCGGCGTCCAGCCGGGACTGGGTCCGGTCGCGGGGCGAACGCGAGACACGCTTGATGACCACGAGCGTGCGCGAGGGGTGCTCGTGCGAGGCGTCGTTGGCGGCCTTCAGGGCGTCGTACGCGTTCTCCTCGTCCGTGACGATGACCAGTGTGAGCACCATGCCGACGGCCGGGGTGCCGATGGCCCGCCGACCCTGCACCAGTGCCTTGTTGACCTTGCTGGCCGTGGTGTCCGTGAGGTCTATCTTCATGGCCGGCGCCAGCTCCGTCCGTCTCGCTCGAGCATTTCGTCCGCCTCGACGGGTCCCCAGGTGCCGGCCGGGTACTGGGCGGGCTTGCCGTTCTTGTCCCAGTACTGCTCGATCGGGTCGAGGATCTTCCAGGACAGCTCGACCTCCTCGGTGCGCGGGAAGAGGTTCGAGTCCCCGAGCAGCACATCGAGGATGAGGCGCTCGTACGCCTCCGGGCTGGACTCCGTGAACGACTCGCCGTAGGCGAAGTCCATGGACACGTCCCGGATCTCCATCGAGGTGCCCGGCACCTTGGAGCCGAAGCGGACCGTGACGCCCTCGTCGGGCTGGACCCGGATGACGATCGCGTTCTTGCCCAGCTCCTCCGTCGCCGTGTGGTCGAAGGGGGAGTGCGGGGCCCGCTGGAAGACGACCGCGATCTCGGTGACCCGGCGGCCCAGCCGCTTGCCGGTGCGTAGATAGAAGGGGATGCCCGCCCAGCGGCGGTTGTCGATCTCCACCTTGATCGCCGCGTAGGTGTCGGTCTTCGACTTGCGGTCGATGCCGTCCTCTTCGAGGTAGCCGATGACCTTCTCGCCGCCCTGCCAGCCGGCCGCGTACTGCCCGCGCACGGTGTCCACGCCGAGGTCCTTCGGCAGTCTCACCGCGCCGAGCACCTTGGTCTTCTCGGCGGCGAGGGCGTCCGCGTCGAAGGAGGACGGTTCCTCCATCGCCGTGAGGGCCAGCAGCTGGAGCAGGTGGTTCTGGATGACGTCACGGGCGGCGCCGATGCCGTCGTAGTAGCCGGCCCGGCCGCCGATGCCGATGTCCTCGGCCATCGTGATCTGCACGTGGTCCACGAAGGACCGGTTCCAGATCGGCTCGAACATCGTGTTGGCGAAGCGCAGCGCCAGGATGTTCTGGACGGTCTCCTTGCCCAGGTAGTGGTCGATGCGGAAGACCTGGTCCGAGCCGAAGACCTCGTGCACGACCTTGTTGAGTTCCTCGGCCGACTTCAGGTCGTGGCCGAAGGGCTTCTCGATGACCGCGCGCCGCCAGGAACCGCCCGCCTGGTCCGCCAGCCCGTGCTTCTTCAGCTGCTGGATGACCACGGGGAAGGAGCGCGGCGGCACGGACAGGTAGAAGGCGAAGTTGCCGCCGGTGCCCTGTGCCTTGTCGAGCTCCTCGATGGTGCCGCGCAGGCGCTCGAACGCGTCGTCGTCGTCGAAGGTGCCCTGGACGAAGCGCATCCCCTGGATGAGCTGCTGCCAGACCTCCTCACGGAACGGCGTACGGGCGTGCTCCTTGACGGCGTCGTGGACCTCCTGCGCGAAGTCCTCGTGCTGCCACTCACGCCGGGCGAAACCGACCAGCGAGAAACCCGGCGGCAGCAGACCCCGGTTCGCGAGGTCGTACACGGCGGGCATGAGCTTCTTTCGTGACAAATCGCCCGTGACGCCGAAGATGACCAGGCCCGACGGCCCCGCGATACGCGGGAGCCGTCGGTCGGCGGGGTCACGCAGCGGGTTGCTGCTCGACAAGGGTTCAGCCCTCCGAAGGGGCGAGGCGCTGAAGCTCCGCCTCGGTCGACTTGAGCAGGTCGTTCCAGGACGCCTCGAACTTCTCGACGCCCTCGTTCTCCAGGAGCAGTACCACCTCGTCGTACGAGATCCCGAGCTTCTCGACCGCGTCGAGTTCAGCGCGGGCCTGCTCGTACGTGCCGGTGATCGCGTTGCCCCGGATCTGACCGTGGTCCTCGGTGGCGAACAGGGTCGCCTCCGGCATGGTGTTCACCGTGTTCGGCGCCACCAGCTCGTCCACGTACAGGGTGTCCTTGTACGACTTGTCCTTGACGCCGGTCGAGGCCCACAGCGGACGCTGCTTGTTGGCGCCCGCGCTCTCCAGCGTGCTCCAGCGGTCCGAGGCGAAGACCTCCTCGTACGCCTGGTAGGCGAGACGGGCGTTGGCGACACCGGCCTTGCCGCGGGCGGCCTTGGCCTCGTCGGTGCCGAGCGCGGCGAGCCGCTTGTCGATCTCGGTGTCCACGCGGGACACGAAGAAGGACGCCACGGAGTGGATCTTCGACAGGTCGAGACCCCGCTCCTTGGCCTTCTCCAGGCCCGCGACGAACGCGTCCATGACCTCGCGGTAGCGCTCCAGCGAGAAGATCAGCGTGACGTTGACGCTGATCCCGAGGCCGATGGTCTCGGTGATCGCCGGGATGCCCGCCCTGGTCGCCGGGATCTTGATGAGCGTGTTGGGACGGTCCACCAGCCAGGCCAGCTGCCTGGCCTCGGCGGTCGTCGCCTTGGTGTTGTGGGCCAGGCGCGGGTCGACCTCGATCGATACCCGGCCGTCCTGGCCGCCGGTGGCGTCGAAGACCGGCCGCAGGATGTCGGCGGCGTCGCGGACGTCCGCCGTGGTGATCATGCGGATGGCCTCTTCGACCGTGACCTTGCGGAAGGCGAGGTCGGAGAGCTGCTGGTCGTAGCCGTCGCCCTCGGAGATCGCCTTCTGGAAGATCGACGGGTTGGTGGTGACGCCCACGACGTGCTGCTGGTCGATCAGCTCGGCGAGGTTGCCGGACGTGATCCGCTTGCGCGACAGGTCGTCCAGCCAGATCGCCACGCCTTCCTCGGAGAGGCGCTTGAGTGCGTCTGTCATGGAAATTGCATCTCCTACGTGTCGTATATGAGCGTCAGCGCTGGGCTGCGGCGATCGATTCCCGGGCCTTGGCCGCCACGTTCTCGGCAGTGAAGCCGAACTCGCGGAAGAGCACCTTGCCGTCCGCCGAAGCGCCGAAGTGCTCCAGGGAAACGATGCGGCCGGCGTCTCCCACGTACTTGTGCCAGGTGAGACCGATACCGGCCTCCACCGCGACTCGCGCCTTCACCGCCGGCGGCAGGACGCTGTCCCGGTACCCCTGGTCCTGCTCCTCGAACCACTCCACACACGGCATGGACACGACCCGGGTCGGCACACCGTCGGCTTCGAGCTGCTCGCGCGCCTCGACGGCCACGTGCACCTCGGAACCGGTCGCGACGAGGATCACCTCAGGTGTCCCCGTGGACGCCTCGAACAGGACGTAACCGCCCTTGGCGGTGTCCTCGTTGTGCTGGTACGTCGGCACGCCCTGACGGGTCAGCGCGAGACCGTGCGGGGCGCCCTTGCCGAAGACCTTGGTGTAGCGGCGGAGGACCTCGCGCCAGACGATCGCGGTCTCGTTCGCGTCCGCCGGGCGGACCACGTTCAGGCCCGGGATGGCACGCAGCGAGGCCAGGTGCTCGACGGGCTGGTGCGTCGGGCCGTCCTCGCCCAGACCGACGGAGTCGTGCGTCCACACGTAGGTCACCGGCAGATGCATCAGCGCGGAGAGGCGGACCGCGTTGCGCATGTAGTCGGAGAAGACGAGGAACGTGCCGCCGTAGATACGGGTGTTGCCGTGCAGCGCGATGCCGTTCATCTCCGCGGCCATCGAGTGCTCGCGGATGCCGAAGTGGATCGTGCGGCCGTACGGGTCCGCCTCCGGCAGCGGGTTGTCCGCCGGCAGGAACGACGACGTCTTGTCGATCGTCGTGTTGTTGGAGCCCGCCAGGTCGGCCGAACCGCCCCACAGCTCCGGCACGACCGCGCCGAGCGCCTGCAGCACCTTGCCGGACGCGGCACGGGTCGCGACGCCCTTGCCTACCTCGAAGACCGGGAGCTTGTCCTCCCAGCCCTTGGGCAGCTCACCCGCGGCGATCCGGTCGAACTCGGCCGCGCGCTCCGGGTTGTTGCTCCGCCACTCCTGGAACGACTTCTCCCACTCGGCCTTCGCCTGACGGCCCCGCTCACCCAGCGCCCGGGTGTAGTCCAGGACCTCGTCCGCGACCTCGAAGGTCTGCTCCGGGTCGAAGCCCAGGACCCGCTTGGTGGCCGCGACCTCGTCGTCGCCCAGAGCGGAGCCGTGCGCGGCCTCGGTGTTCTGGGCGTTGGGGGCGGGCCAGGCGATGATCGAGCGCATCGCGATGAACGACGGCCGGTCCGTGACCGCCTTGGCGGCCTCGATCGCGTCGTAGAGGGCGTGCGGATCGAGGTCACCGTCCGGTTTGGCAGCCACCCGCTGGACATGCCAGCCGTAGGCCTCGTACCGCTTGACGGTGTCCTCGGAGACGGCCGTCTCCGTGTCGCCCTCGATCGAGATGTGGTTGTCGTCCCACAGCAGGACGAGGTTGCCGAGCTTCTGGTGACCGGCCAGCGAGGACGCCTCCGAGGAGATGCCCTCCTGGAGACAGCCGTCACCGGCGATCGCGAAGATGTGGTGGTCGAAGGGGGAGGTGCCCTCCGGGGCCTGCGGGTCGAACAGGCCGCGCTCGTAGCGGGCCGCCATCGCCATGCCCACCGCGTTGGCGACACCCTGACCCAGCGGGCCGGTTGTCGTCTCCACGCCGGTGGTGTGGCCGTACTCGGGGTGACCCGGGGTCTTGGAACCCCACGTCCTAAACGACTTCAGGTCATCCAGCTCCAGGCCGAAACCGGCCAGGTACAGCTGGGTGTAGAGGGTCAGGGACGAATGGCCGGCGGACAGCACGAAGCGGTCCCGGCCCACCCAGTCGGCGTCCGCCGGGTCGTGCCGCATCACCTTCTGGAAGAGGGTGTACGCGGCAGGTGCCAGGCTCATCGCCGTACCGGGATGGCCGTTGCCGACCTTCTGTACGGCATCGGCGGCCAGGACGCGGGCGGTGTCGACGGCCCGCTGATCCAACTCGGTCCACTCGAGGTCTGTGGTGGTCGGCTTGGTGCTCACCCTGGGTCAGGGCTCCTCTCCACATGTCACGCATGTCGAATGCCGGTGCACTGAACGCCCCGGCCGTTGTCGAGCCTACCCCCGTGAGTACGCGCCTTATTTCGAGTCATTCCAGACTGCCGGGACTCTTCGGGATCCGCCTCCCGACTGGGGCGTTCCCCGTTCGGCAGGTGAATACGGAGCCGCTCGTACGAGTGCTCAATCGAGTGCCTCCCGGCTCGTCCAAGCGGGCCGCCCAACACGACCCCACCCCCGCGAATATCGGGGTATGGGCAACGTCTACAGTGGCGTGGTACGCGCGAGCCTTTACCGGGACTTCACACGGCTGGGCTTGCTGAGATGTCTCTGTAGGGGTGTGCGTGACGGCCGTCGAATCCCGTCCAGCGGGGGTACTCGGTGCGAGCCAGAGCCCGAGCCACCGGCCGTTCGGGGCCCGTGTCAAGGCGTTTGTGGCTCTGACCAAGCCTCGGATCATCGAACTGCTTCTCATCACCACCGTGCCGGTGATGTTCCTGGCGCAGCAGGGTGTCCCCGACCTCGGGCTGGTGCTGCTCACGTGCCTCGGCGGCTACCTCTCCGCCGGTGGCGCCAACGCGCTCAACATGTACATCGACCGCGACATCGACGCCCTCATGGACCGCACCTCGCAGCGTCCGCTGGTCACCGGAATGGTCAGCCCGCGCGAGTGCCTCGCCTTCGGCGTCACCCTGGCCGTCGTCTCCACACTGCTGTTCGGCCTCGCCGTCAACTGGCTGTCGGCCTGGCTGTCACTCGGAGCGCTCCTCTTCTACGTCGTCGTGTACACGATGATCCTCAAGCGCCGTACCTCGCAGAACATCGTGTGGGGCGGGATCGCCGGCTGCCTTCCCGTCCTCATCGGCTGGTCGTCGGTCACGAACTCCCTGTCGTGGGCGCCGGTCATCCTCTTCCTCGTGATGTTCTTCTGGACCCCGCCGCACTACTGGCCGCTGTCCATGAAGGTCAGGGAGGACTACGCGCGTGTGGGCGTGCCGATGCTGCCGGTCGTCGCCTCCAACAAGGTGGTCGCGAAGCAGATCGTGCTCTACAGCTGGATGATGGTCGCGGTGTCGCTGCTGCTGACGCCGCTCGGCTACACGGGCTGGTTCTACACGGTGGTCGCGCTGCTGGCGGGCGGTTTCTGGCTGTGGGAGGCACACGGGCTGCAGAACCGGGCCAGGGCCGAGGCCACCGGCGTCAAGCTCAAAGAGATGCGGTTGTTCCACTGGTCGATCACCTATGTGTCGATCCTGTTCGTGGCCGTCGCGGTGGACCCCTTCCTGCGCTGACCCCTTCCTGCGCCGACTTCCTGCGCTGACGTCTCAAGACCTCCCGTGACGGGCGGGGTACGTGGTCAAGGCCACGCACCCCGCCCGTCGCCGTTCGATCTACCCGTCGGTAGCATCCTGGACATGGCAGACACGCAGCAGGTTGACGAGGGCACCGACGCCAAGCAGGCCGCACGTGCCGAGCGCAGGGCGGCCCGCCTCGCCAAGCAGATCGGCGCCTTCTCGAAGGCGCACGGCGGGGCCGAGGGCCAGGTGGCCTACCTCGGGGAGCGCGGCGCCCGCATCGTGCTCGTCGGCGAGGACGGCGGCTGGGGCGACCTGGTGGCCCCGTCGTACGACATCGCCGAGAAGGCGGTGGAGAAGTCCGGGATCACGGTCCACGAGGCCTTCGACGGCGAGTTCGCGGCCAAGGTGCGGACCGGTCCGTACGAGTGGACCCGGATGGCCGGAATCCAGGTGGGCGGTCCGAGCAACACCTGACGCCCGGTTCACCCGTTAGGACCCGTAGGGGACCGTAGGAGGACACGGTCCCCGGACGTGGTCCACTCGCGGGGAGTCCGGATGATCGAAATGCCGTCCCTGGTGGACCAGTACTGCCACGGCGTACTGAGGACGGAGCTGGGTCTCGGCACCTTCGAGGCCCAGCTGGCCCGCACCGAGGGCCCGCCCGCGCCCGGCACGACACTCTTCGACACCCAGACCGGGTTCGCGGTACGCCGCTGGTGCCCCCCGCTCCTCGGCCTGGAGCCGCACTGTCCGCCCGCCCGATATCTCGCCCGACGTCGTGAACTCGGCGTACTGGAGTCGGGCCGGCGTCTGCTGCGCGGCAGCGGCATCACGACGTACATGGTCGACACCGGACTGCCCGGCGATCTCACCGGACCCGGCGAACTGGCCGGCGCGGCCGCCGCCGAGGTCCGCGAGATCGTGCGGCTGGAACCTCTCGCCGAACAGGTCGCCGACACCTCCGGCACCGTCGAGTCCTTCCTCGCCAACCTCGCCGAGTCGGTGCACGGGGCCGCCGCGAACGCCGTGGCCTTCGCCTCGGTGGCGGGCGTACGGCACGGACTCGCGCTCGCGCCCGAGCCGCCGGGGCCGGGGGAGGTGCGGGGTGCGGTCGGCCGCTGGCTCGCCGGCCGCCGGGTGGGCGGGGAACTGAGCGATCCGGTGGTGCTGCGGCACCTGTTGTGGATCGCGGTCGCCTCCGGCCGGCCCCTCCAGCTCCACGCCGGCCTCGGCGAACCGGGCCTGCGCATCGACCGCACCGATCCCGTGCTGCTGACGGACTTCGTACGGGCCACGGCCGGGCTGGGCACGGACCTCGTGCTGCTGTACAGCTACCCGTACCACCGGCACGCCGCCCATCTCGCCGCTGTCTTCCCGCATGTGTACGCCGACTCGGGCGCCGCCCTGGTGCGCACCGGCGCCCGGGCCGCGACCGTCCTCGCGGAGATCCTGGAACTCGCCCCCTTCGGCAAGATCCTCTTCTCCAGCGGCGCCCAGGGACTGCCCGAGCTGCACGTGGTCGGCGCCCACCTGTTCCGCGACGCCCTGGGACGGGTGCTGGGCACCTGGGTCGCCGAGGGCGCGTGGTCGCTGACCGACGCCCAGCGGGTGGCGGGGATGATCGCGGCGGGCAACGCCGGGCGCGTGTACGGGCTGGACTGACCGCGGCGGCCTACGCCCGGGTCAGGGTCGCCTCGGTCGACGGGCCCGGCACGTCGGCCTCCGCCTCCGGTCGTTCCCGCAGCGCCAGCAGCACCCGCAGGACCGCGATCCACACCAGCGCCGAGCCGAGCATGTGCAGGCCGACCAGGAGCTCGGGAAGGTCCGTGAAGTACTGGACGTAGCCGATGACGCCCTGGGCGAGCAGGATCAGGAACAGGTCGCGGGTGCGGTGCAGCGGGTTCCCGGGGGCGTCGACCGCCTTGAGGACGAACCACAGAGCGAACGTCAGCGACACCACGATCCAGGCCAGCACCGCGTGCGCCTTGCTCACGGTCTCCCAGTCGATCGGCATCCGTGCGACCTCGCTGGAGTCGCCCGCGTGCGGGCCCGCGCCGGTCACCACCGTGCCGACCAGGATCAGCAGGGCCGCCGCCGCGACCAGGAACCACACCAGCTGCTGCACGGCCCCGCCGACCAGCGGACGGGGCGGCGCGTCACCCTCGCGGGTGCGCTGCCACATCACCGTGGCGATCGCGATCAGGGCCGACGTCGCCACGAAGTGCGCCGCGACCGTGTACGGGTTGAGGCCGACCAGGACCACGATGCCGCCGAGGATCGCGTTGCTCATCACGACCCAGAACTGCGCCCAGCCCAGCCGGGTCAGACCGCGCCGGTAGGGCTTCTCGGACCGGGCGGCGATGATCGCCCAGCCCACCGCGGCGCACAGCACGTACGTCAGCATGCGGTTGCCGAACTCGATGGCACCGTGGAAGCCCATCGCACCGGTGGCGGTCAGCGAGTCGTCGGTGCACTTGGGCCAGGTCGGGCAGCCGAGCCCCGATCCGGTGAGCCGCACCGCACCACCGGTGACCACGATGAGCACCGACATCACGAGGGCGGCGAGCGCCGCCCGCCGGACCGTCCGAGGGGTCGGAGTCCAGCGTTCGGCGATGAAGGCGAGCGGGTTGCGGACGGCCGCTACGGCGTCGGCGCGGGTCAGGTTCGGCACGCGTTCCATCGTAGGGGGCCGCTTGTGCACGCTTTCACGAGGGTCCCGCGGAGGGCTACTCCCACCGGAAGAACCGCCCCGCGGCGGCCAGTCCCACGACCGCCCACCCTGCGAGGATCCCCAGGTCGCCCCAGGGGACGCCGGCGCCGTGCTGCAGCACGTCCCGCAGGCCGTCCGACAGGGCCGAGATCGGCAGCAGGCCGAGGACGTCCTGGGCGCCGGGCGGGAACTTGTCCAGCGGGACGATCACGCCGCCGCCCACGAGGAGCAGCAGGAAGACCAGGTTGGCGGCGGCCAGGGTCGCCTCCGCCTTGAGCGTGCCCGCCATCAGCAGGCCGAGGCCGGAGAAGGCGGCCGTGCCGAGGATCAGCAGGAGCAGGACGGCGACCGGGTTGCCGTGCGGTGACCAGCCCAGGGCGAGGGCGATCACCGTCAGCAGGATCACCTGGAGGATCTCGATGACCAGGACGGAGAGCGTCTTCGCGGTCATCAGGCCCCAGCGGGGCAGCGGGGAGGAGGCCAGGCGCTTCAGGACGCCGTAACGGCGCTCGAAGCCCGTTGCGATGGCCTGACCCGTGAAGGAAGTCGACATCACGGCAAGCGCAAGGATGCCGGGCGCGAGGAAGTCGACCGCCTCGCCGGCGCCCGTGTCGACGATGTCCACCGAGCTGAACAGGAGCAGCAGAAGGGCGGGGATCACGACCGTCAGCAGCAACTGCTCGCCGTTGCGCAGCAGCATCTTCGTCTCCAGCGCGGCCTGGGCGACGATCATGCGGGGGAGGGGCGCGGCCCCCGGCTTCGGCGCGTAGGCGCCGGTGGCGGTGGCGGTGTTCATGAGCGCAGCTCCTTGCCCGTGAGCTCCAGGCTGTGCCATCCCGGGGGACACTCGATCTGACTGCGGCTGCGCCGCGGGCCGGACCCCCGGCAGACCCCTGCGTGCCCCGTGTTCATGAACGCAGCTCCTTGCCCGTGAGCTCCAGGAAGACGTCTTCGAGGGTGTGCCGTTCGACGGAGATCTTCTCCGGCATCACCCCGTGCTGCGCGCACCACGAGGTGACCGTCGCGAGCAGTTGCGGGTCGATCTTGCCGCCGACGCGGTACGAACCCGGCGTCAGTTCGGCCGCCGTGCAGTCCGCCGGGAGTGCCTTGAGGAGGGATCCGACGTCGAGCCCGGGGCGGCCGCTGAAGCGCAGGGTGTTCTCCGCGCCGCCGCGGCACAGCTCCTCGGGGGAGCCGCGGGCGATGACCCGGCCCGCGTCGATGATCGCGACGTCGTCGGCGAGCTGCTCGGCCTCGTCCATGTAGTGGGTCGTGAGGATCACGGAGACACCGTCGGTGCGCAGGTCGCGGATCAGGTCCCAGGTGGCGTGGCGGGCCTGCGGGTCCAGGCCCGCGGTCGGCTCGTCCAGGAACACCAGCTCCGGGCGGCCGACGACGGCCATGGCGAGCGCCAGCCGCTGCTGCTGGCCGCCCGACAGCCGCCGGTAGGTCGTCCGGCCGCAGCTGCCGAGCCCCAGCCGCTCGATGAGCGCGTCCACGTCCAGCGGGTGGGCGTGCAGCTTGGCCACATGGCGCAGCATCTCGTCCGCCCGGGCGGACGAGTACACGCCACCGGCCTGCAGCATCACCCCGATCCGGGGGTGCAGCTCGCGGGCCTGCCGCACCGGGTCGAGGCCCAGGACGCGCACCGTGCCCGAGTCGGGCCTGCGGTACCCCTCGCAGGTCTCGACCGTGGTCGTCTTGCCGGCCCCGTTGGGTCCGAGGACGGCGGTCACACCCGCCCGGGCCACCAGGTCGAGGCCGTCCACCGCGGTCTTCGGGCCGTACCGCTTCACCAGGGCCTGGACCTGGACCACGGGGTCACTTCGCATGGGTCCAGAGTCTAGGTTCGCGGGCGACGGTCCAGACCGGCGGGTACGAGATCTCCACCCCGGGCCCCCGGGGCCGCCCCCGGCCGACCGCCCCGGCGGCCCGCGCCGACCCGGACGGAGCCTCAGATCTCTTCCTCCCGGGACCGGTGCAGCGCCAGCCACCGCTGCGCGTACGCCACCGCGTCCGCCACCGGGAACAGCCGTACGTCGGCCGCGCCCACCCGCCCCCGTACGACGGAACGCCGCCCCTCGTCCCGCTCGAAGTCGTAGCCCAGCTCGTCGAACCGGTCCGCGCTGATCGACACCTCGGTCACCTCCTCCCAGCCGGCGAAGCCCGGTCGGCCCACCTTCACCAGCGGCGACGGAACCCGGTACTCGGCCAGGTGGAAGGAGGTGCAGGTGGCGTAGCCGGTGCCGAGCAGCAGTACCCGGGCGCCGAGCCTCTCCAGCCGCGCCAGCGGGCTCCGCTCGCCCAGCCGGCAGTCGGGAGCGTGCCCCTCGACGATCTGAGCCGCGCCCGGACCGACGGCGGCGAACGAGGTCTGCGGATGAGCGCTGCGCAGGGCGCCCGGCCAGGTCCGCACGGTCTCGGGGATCACTCCCACCCCGCGGGTGGGCGTGACCAGGGGGTCGTACCCGGGCATCGTGGCCCGGATGGTCTCCCACCACTCCTCGGGCACCGGCGGGCTGCTCCACACGGCCGGGTCGGAGAGGTCCCCGGACTGGGTGGGGACCACGAGCGTGCCCTGCGGACCGAGCGCGTCGAGCAGTCCCTGGACAACTGTTACGGCGCCGCCGCACACCCACCCGAGTGAGCTGAGCGAGGAGTGCACCAGGAGGGTTTCACCGGGGCGGACACCGAGCTCGGTGAGCTGGCCGGCGAGGGTGTCCCGCGTGACAAGCGGGCCGGTCGGAGGGGGTATGGGCATGGTCCGGGAGTGTCCCCGACCGGGCACGGCGATGCCACCGGTTTGATCGACCGAGATCGTTTCCGCAGGTCAGATTAGGTAAACCTAAGTGACGCAGGGCACCGCCCGGTCGGACGGGCATGGCTTGCCTGCCTCAGAGGAATTACGCAACAATGACGTTGTGAAAAACGTCGGCGAGGCTCGGGAGACCCCCAGGGGTGCCCCTCAGGAAGAGCTCGCGGCTGGGATGCGCTCGGACCGTTCGACGCGCAACCGGGTCGCGCGATCCATCCTGGACCACGGGCCCTCGACCGTGACCGAGCTGGCCGGACGCCTGGGGCTCACCTCGGCGGCCGTGCGCCGGCACCTGGACGCGCTGGCCATCGACGACGTCGTGGAGGCACGCGAGCAGCGGGTGTACGGAGCGCGCACGCGCGGCCGTCCCGCCAAGGTCTTCGCGCTCACCGACTGTGGTCGCGACGCCTTCGACCAGTCCTACGACAAGCTCGCCGCGGACGCCATGCGCTGGATCCAGGAGCGGTTCGGCGGGGACGAGGCGGTCGTCGCCTTCGCCCGCGCCAGGATCGCCGAGCAGGCCGCCGCCTACCGCCAGGCCATCGAGGCCGCCGCCCCCGAAGAGCGGACCGAAGCGCTGGCCAAGGCCTTGAGCGCGGACGGGTACGCTGCTACGGCGCGAAGCGCACCGGTCGGCGAGCAGCTCTGCCAGCACCACTGCCCGGTGGCCCACGTCGCGGAAAAGTTCCCGCAGCTCTGCGAGGCGGAGACCGAGATCTTCTCCCAGCTGCTCGGCACCCATGTCCAGCGACTGGCGACCATCGCGCACGGCGACGGCGTCTGCACGACGTTCATCCCCAAGATGTCCCACACCACTGACAACGCATCTGCAAACACGGCCGGGAGGAACCCCGCATGACTCTCCCCACGGAGACTGCCCACCCCGAGCTCGAGGGGCTGGGCAAGTACGAATACGGCTGGGCCGACTCCGACACGGCCGGCGCCTCTGCCAAGCGCGGCATCAACGAGGACGTCGTCCGCGACATCTCCGGGAAGAAGAACGAGCCGGAGTGGATGACCAAGCTCCGGCTCAAGGGTCTGCGCCTGTTCGGCAAGAAGCCCATGCCGAACTGGGGATCGGACCTGTCCGGCATCGACTTCGACAACATCAAGTACTTCGTACGCTCCACGGAGAAGCAGGCGGAGTCCTGGGAGGACCTGCCCGAGGACATCAAGAACACGTACGACAAGCTCGGCATCCCGGAGGCGGAGAAGCAGCGCCTCGTCGCCGGTGTCGCGGCCCAGTACGAGTCCGAGGTCGTCTACCACCAGATCCGCGAGGACCTGGAGGAGCAGGGCGTCATCTTCCTCGACACCGACACGGCCCTGAAGGAGCACCCGGAGCTCTTCAAGGAGTACTTCGGGACCGTCATCCCGGTCGGTGACAACAAGTTCGCGTCGCTGAACACGGCCGTGTGGTCCGGCGGTTCCTTCATCTACGTGCCGAAGGGTGTGCACGTCGAGATCCCGCTCCAGGCCTACTTCCGTATCAACACGGAGAACATGGGCCAGTTCGAGCGGACCCTGATCATCGTCGACGAGGGTGCCTACGTGCACTACGTCGAGGGTTGTACGGCCCCGATCTACAAGTCGGACTCGCTGCACTCCGCGGTCGTCGAGATCATCGTCAAGAAGAACGCCCGTTGCCGTTACACGACCATCCAGAACTGGTCGAACAACGTCTACAACCTGGTCACCAAGCGCGCCGTGGCGTACGAGGGCGCGACCATGGAGTGGATCGACGGCAACATCGGCTCCAAGGTGACGATGAAGTACCCGGCCGTCTACCTGATGGGCGAGCACGCCAAGGGCGAGACCCTCTCCATCGCCTTCGCGGGCGAGGGCCAGCACCAGGACGCCGGCTCCAAGATGGTCCACATGGCGCCGAACACCTCCTCCAACATCGTGTCGAAGTCCGTGGCGCGTGGTGGCGGCCGTACGTCCTACCGCGGTCTCGTGGAGATCGGCGAGGGCGCTCACGGCTCGAAGTCCAACGTGCTGTGCGACGCGCTGCTCGTCGACACCATCTCCCGCTCCGACACGTACCCCTACGTGGACGTCCGTGAGGACGACGTGTCCATGGGCCACGAGGCGACCGTCTCCAAGGTCTCCGAGGACCAGCTCTTCTACCTGATGAGCCGTGGTCTGACGGAGTTCGAGGCGATGGCCATGATCGTGCGCGGCTTCGTCGAGCCCATCGCGAAGGAGCTGCCCATGGAGTACGCCCTCGAGCTCAACCGGCTGATCGAGCTGCAGATGGAAGGCGCGGTCGGCTGAGGCCCGCCCTCCAGAACAGCCAGCGAATTTCTGACGTAGGAAGAGAGCAGACCGACAGCCATGGTTGAGGCTCAGAACATCCCCGTGGGATCCACCACCGCGGGCCAGATCGCGGTGGCCGCAGAGTCGACCGTCGCCACGCGCATGAGCGCGCCCCCGTCCTACGACGTGCAGGACTTCCCGGTCCCGCACGGCCGCGAGGAGGAGTGGCGGTTCACCCCGCTGGAGCGCCTGCGCGGGCTGCACGACGGCACCGCGGTCGCCACGGGCGACGGCCTGAAGGTCGACATCACGGCGCCCGAGGGCGTCACGATCGAGACCGTCGGCCGTGACGACGCCCGCCTGGGCAAGGCCGGCATCCCGGCGGACCGCGTCGCCGCCCAGGCCTATTCGGCGTTCGAGAAGGCCGGCGTGATCACCGTCCCCAAGGAGACGGTCCTCACCGAGCCGATCCGTATCGCCGTGCACGGCGAGGGCGGGATCGCCTACGCCCACCAGGTCGTCGAGCTCGAAGCCTTCGCCGAGGCCGTCGTCGTCATCGACCACACCGGTGACGCCGTGCTCGCCGCCAACGTCGACTACGTCCTCGGGGACGGCGCCAAGCTGACCGTCGTCTCCGTCCAGGACTGGGACGACAAGGCCGTGCACGTGGGCCAGCACAACGCGCTGATCGGCCGGGACGCCACCTTCAAGTCGTTCGTGGTCACCTTCGGCGGCGACCTGGTACGCCTGCACCCGCGCGTCGCCTACGCCGGCACCGGCGGCGAGGCCGAGCTGTTCGGCCTGTACTTCACGGACGCCGGCCAGCACCAGGAGCACCGCCTCCTCGTCGACCACAACACCCCGCACTGCAAGTCGAACGTCGCCTACAAGGGCGCACTCCAGGGCGAGGGCGCGCACGCCGTGTGGATCGGCGACGTCCTCATCGAGGCCAAGGCCGAGGGCACGGACACGTACGAGATGAACCGCAACCTGGTTCTGACCGACGGCGCCCGGGTCGACTCGGTGCCGAACCTGGAGATCGAGACCGGCGAGATCGTCGGCGCCGGTCACGCCTCGGCGACCGGTCGGTTCGACGACGAGCAGCTCTTCTACCTGATGGCCCGTGGCATCCCGGCCGACGAGGCCCGTCGGCTGGTGGTTCGTGGCTTCTTCGCCGAGCTCGTCCAGCAGATCGGTGTCGACGACATCGAAAAGCGGCTCCTTGTGAAGATCGACGAGGAGCTGGAGGCGTCGGTCTGATGGCAGCTTTCGTACGCGTCTGTGGGCTGGGCGAGCTGGAGGAGGGCACCCCCAAACGGGTGGAACTCGACGGCACGCCGGTCTCGGTCGTCCGTACCGAGGGAGAGGTGTTCGCGATCAACGACATCTGCTCCCACGCGAACGTCTCGCTCTCCGAGGGCGAGGTGGAGGACTGTCAGATCGAGTGCTGGCTGCACGGCTCCAGCTTCGACCTCCGCACCGGCAAACCGTCCGGGCTTCCCGCGACGCGCCCCGTCCCCGTATACCCCGTACAGATCGAAGGGGACGACGTACTCGTCTCCCTCACCCAGGAGTCCTGAGGCACCCATGGCAACGCTTGAAATCCGAGACCTGCACGTCACCGTCGAGGTCGAGAACGGCACGAAGGAAATCCTCAAGGGTGTCGACCTCACCGTGAAGCAGGGCGAGACGCACGCCATCATGGGCCCGAACGGCTCCGGCAAGTCGACTCTCGCCTACTCGCTCGCGGGTCACCCGAAGTACACGATCACCGGCGGCACCGTCACCCTCGACGGCGAGGACGTCCTGCAGATGGGCGTCGACGAGCGCGCCCGTGCGGGCCTCTTCCTGGCGATGCAGTACCCGGTCGAGGTCCCCGGCGTCTCCGTCTCCAACTTCCTGCGCACCTCCGCCACCGCGATCCGCGGCGAGGCCCCCAAGCTGCGTACCTGGGTGAAGGAGGTCAAGGGGGCCATGGAGCGCCTCAACATGGACCCGGCCTTCGCCGAGCGCAACGTGAACGAGGGCTTCTCCGGCGGTGAGAAGAAGCGCCACGAGATCCTTCAGCTGGAGCTCCTCAAGCCGAAGATCGCGATCCTCGACGAGACGGACTCCGGTCTGGACGTCGACGCGCTCCGGGTCGTCTCCGAGGGCGTCAACCGCGTCCGCGAGAGCGGCGAGGTCGGCACCCTGCTGATCACGCACTACACGCGGATCCTGCGCTACATCAAGCCCGACCACGTGCACGTCTTCTCCGGCGGCCGGATCGTCGAGTCCGGCGGCGCCGAACTCGCCGACAAGCTGGAGAACGAGGGCTACGAGGCTTACACCAAGCTCGACGGAGTCGACACGAAGGGTGGCGCATCCGCGTGACATTGCTGCCGGGCCTCCTCGACACAGAGGCGATCCGCAAGGACTTCCCCATCCTGGACCGTCAGGTCCACGACGGTCAGAAGCTCGTGTACCTGGACAACGCGGCGACCTCGCAGAAGCCGCGCCAGGTACTGGACGCCCTGAACGAGTACTACGAGCGCTACAACGCCAACGTCCATCGCGGTGTGCATGTGCTCGCCGAGGAGGCCACGGCACTGTACGAGGGCGCGCGTGACAAGGTCGCCGCGTTCATCAACGCGCCGAGCCGCAACGAGGTGATCTTCACCAAGAACGCCTCCGAGTCGCTCAACCTCGTGGCGAACATGCTGGGCTGGGCCGACGAGCCCTACCGCGTGGACTCCGAGACCGAGATCGTCATCACGGAGATGGAGCACCACTCCAACATCGTGCCGTGGCAGCTGCTGGCGCAGCGCACGGGCGCGAAGCTGAAGTGGTTCGGCCTGACCGACGACGGCCGCCTCGACCTCTCCAACATCGACGAGATCATCACCGAGAAGACGAAGATCGTCTCCTTCGTGCTGGTCTCCAACATCCTGGGGACGGTCAACCCGGTCGAGGCGATAGTGCGCCGCGCGCAGGAAGTCGGTGCGCTGGTCTGCATCGACGCCTCGCAGGCCGCGCCGCACATGCCGCTGGACGTGCAGGCCCTGCAGGCCGACTTCGTGGCCTTCACCGGCCACAAGATGTGCGGACCGACGGGCATCGGCGTCCTCTGGGGCCGCCAGGAACTCCTTGAGGACCTGCCTCCGTTCCTCGGCGGCGGCGAGATGATCGAGACGGTGTCGATGCACTCGTCGACGTACGCTCCCGCCCCGCACAAGTTCGAGGCGGGCACCCCGCCGATCGCGCAGGCGGTCGGTCTGGGCGCGGCGATCGACTACCTGTCCGCGATCGGCATGGACAAGGTCCTCGCCCATGAGCACGCGCTCACCGAGTACGCGGTGAAGAAGCTCGGCGAGGTCCCGGGCCTGAGGATCATCGGCCCGACGACGGCCGAGGACCGGGGCGCGGCGATCTCCTTCACGCTCGGTGACATTCATCCGCACGACGTGGGCCAGGTCCTCGACGAGCAGGGCATCGCGGTGCGTGTGGGTCATCACTGCGCACGCCCTGTCTGCCTGCGGTACGGAATTCCTGCGACCACGCGAGCGTCGTTCTACCTGTACTCCACGCCGACCGAGGTCGACGCCCTGGTCGACGGCCTGGAGCACGTACGGAACTTCTTCGGCTGAGGGGCGTGCTGAAACCGTGCTGTGTCATCCCGGGGGACAACCCCCGGACCCCCGGCCGGAAGGCCATGTAACGGACGCTGGGATGCGAGGTCGGTCGTCGTGAAGCTGGATTCGATGTACCAGGAAGTCATCCTGGACCACTACAAGCACCCGCACGGGCGTGGTCTTCGGGACGGCGACGCCGAGGTGCACCACGTCAACCCGACGTGCGGCGACGAGATCACCCTGCGCGTGAAGTACGACGGCACGACGATCAGTGACGTCTCGTACGAGGGCCAGGGCTGCTCCATCAGCCAGGCCTCGGCCTCCGTGCTGAACGATCTGCTGGTCGGCAAGGATCTGGCCGAGGCGCAGAAGATCCAGGAGACCTTCCTGGAGCTGATGCAGTCCAAGGGCCGCATCGAGCCGGACGACGCGATGGAGGAGGTCCTGGAGGACGCGGTCGCGTTCGCCGGGGTCTCCAAGTACCCGGCCCGCGTGAAGTGCGCGCTGCTGAGCTGGATGGCCTGGAAGGACGCGACGGCCCAGGCCCTGGGCGAGGCCGACGCCGAAAGGAAGACGTCATGAGCGAGACCATCGAGATGAAGCCGGCCTCTGAGGAAGAGGTCCGCGAGGCCCTGTACGACGTCGTCGACCCCGAGCTGGGCATCGACGTCGTCAACCTCGGCCTGATCTACGGCATTCACATCGACGACGCGAACATCGCGACCATCGACATGACCCTGACCTCGGCGGCCTGTCCGCTGACGGATGTCATCGAGGACCAGGCCAAGTCCGCCACGGACGGCCTCGTCAACGAACTCCGCATCAACTGGGTGTGGATGCCGCCGTGGGGTCCGGACAAGATCACGGACGATGGGCGGGAGCAGCTTCGGGCGCTCGGGTTCAACGTCTGAGACGGTCTGTACGGCCATGCGGTGGCCCCCGGCGCCAAGTGCCGGGGGCCACTGGTGTGTCCGGGCTCAGGCCAGCCCGCCCACCAGCCGGAACGCCCAGTCCGACTGGTAGCCCCGGCTGTACTGGTACGGATCCAGACGGAGCCTGAAATTCTTGTGGCGCAGGAAACGGCCGGGGTAGTTGACCGACTCCAGCATGACCGCGCCGGACACCGAGGAGGTTCGCGGGCAGAACGTGGCGTCCTGCTTGAAGAGCGCGGAGCCGTCGTCGCGTTCCGCGCGCAGGACGAACTCGCGGTGGCGCAGATAGGAGCCGCCGGAGGTGGCGAAGGAGTAGCAGGAGGCGTCGGCGAGACCCTTGACCAACTTGAAGGTGGCGTCCCGGCGGGCCGAGGCGTGGGTGACCTGGTCCAGTCCGACGTAGCCGCCGTCGACGTGCCAGTAGCGGTCCGGGTAGTTGACCGAGCGGACCGAACGCCAGGTGACCGACGGCTTGGTGGTGGACGAAGTGGGGTGCGGGGCAGGGGACTTGGGCGGGTCGGCCGATGTGGCGGAGGCGGAGCCCTGCGGATCCGGTGCGGTCGTGGCGGTGGACCGCGCCGAGGGGGAACCGCTCTTCCCGCCCGAAGGCGCGGGCGGTATCGCCGCGCCGGTGGGGGAGTTGCTGGCGTAGGAGATCAGGCCGGGGCCGGTCGTGTCCGCGGCGGGTGTTCCCTCCTTGGCCGGCGACTTGGCTTCGGTGTGCTGGTCCGTCAGGGTGATCGCCGTCACACAGGTGACGACGGTGGCTATGGCCAGCGCGGCGGCCAGCCACAGCCGACGCGTTCCCGGTACCCGGGAGGTGTCCGGAACCCAGCCGTTCTCCCACGGCGGGTTCTTCGGGGGCCGGGACTTGCTTTGTGGCATGCGGGTTCCTCCAGCGGCGCCCGGGGCGACGGCTGCGGCACGTAATGGGGAAGTAAGTGAACGGTGAAACACTAGTGGAGCGGGTGACGTACCGGCAGGGTTTGAAGCGAGCGGTTTTCATATCGTGTCCGGGCCCAATTGCGCAAAACCGGTGGTCACTTGGACAAGGAGGCACACCGCGAACCGCCTGGCCGGCGCCGTTATGTACGCTCGTACACATGGGATATCTGTTGCTCGTCGGCGCCATAGCCGCCGAAGTCGCCGCGACGACGGCCATGAAGTACAGCGACGGCTTCAGCAGGCTGGTGCCCTCGCTGCTGACCGTCCTCGGCTACGTCGTCTCCTTCACGCTGCTCGCCCAGACGTTGCGGACCGTCTCGATCGGTACCGCGTACGCGATCTGGGCCGGGGTCGGCACCGCGGCCATCGCCACGATCGGGATCGTGTTCCTGGGGGACGGGATGACCCTCGCCAAGGCCGGCGGCATCGCGCTGATCATCGTCGGTGTGGTGGTGCTGAACCTGGACGGCGCGCACTGATGGCCCGGCGCTACGACCCCGACCGGCGGCAGCGGATCATCGACGCGGCGATCCGGGTGGTGGGGGAGAAGGGCCTCGCGGGGCTGAGTCACCGCACCGTCGCCGCCGAGGCCGATGTGCCGCTCGGCTCCACGACGTACCACTTCACGACCCTCGACGAGCTGATGGTGGCCGCCCTGCGGCAGGCGGCCGAGGGCTTCGGCAAGGCGGTCGCCGCGCGTGGCGACCTGTCCGACCCGCGCACCGACGTCGCCGCCGACCTCGCCGGACTGCTGGGCGAGTGGCTGGCCGGTGAGCGCACCGGCGTCGAGCTGGAGTACGAGCTCTACCTCGCCGCCCTGCGCCGCCCCGCCCTGCGCCCGGTCGCCGCCGAATGCGCCGACGACCTCGCGGCCGTGCTCGCCCACCGCACCGACCCGGTCACCGCGCGGGCCCTGGTCGCGCTGATGGACGGGATCTGCCTCCAGGTGTTGCTGACGGACACGCCGTACGACGAGGGGTTCGCGCGGGAGATGTTCAGCCGCGTCATGGCCGGGGTCCGGTGAACGACTGTGCGGTCTCCGGGGGGAGGCGGGCGCCAGGGGGGGCGCCGCGGGTGGGTCAGGACCGGCCGTCGGGACGGGTGACCGTCGTAGGCCTGGCCGTCACGCTCGCCGCGATGTCCCGCACCGGATACCGATACCGCACGTCCCGCACGACCCGCTCTTGGTCGACGACCAGCGTGAGCCGCTTCGAGACGCCTCGCGCCCGCCGCGCGGAACGCCGGCGGCCGCGATGTCCCTCACCGGATCCGGCACGCAGCCCGGCGACCAGGGCCGGCTTCGCGCCCGACAGGGGGGTGGAGACGCGGCGCCGGGTGTCGGCGACCGCCTCGCCGACGGCTCCGTCCCCGGGCCCCTGCCGGTGCCCGCCCGGGGCCGGGCCCGGGCGGCACGTACGACCCCTCCCGGGCGGCCGTGGCGCGACCCCTTCCCGGTCGGCCCGGAAGCGACTCCTGTCCCCGGGCGGCCGTGGCGCGACCCCTTCCCGGTCGGCCCGGAAGCGACCCCTCCCCGGGCGGCCGTGGCGCGACCCCTTCCCGGGCGGCCCGGAAGCGACCCCTCCCCGGGCGGCCGTGGCGCGACCCCTCCCCGGGCGGTCCCGGAGTGCGCCTTCCCGGGGGCTGCCGAAGTGCCCCTCCCCGGGGGCTTCCGCCCGGTACCTGAGACGCACCGTTCGCGGGTTCGCCTCCGTAGGCCCCCGCCGGTTAGGTTTCCCTCATGACCGACACGACTGCTCCCCGTACCACCGGCGCCGTTGCCGCCGGGCTTGCCACCGTCGCCGCCGACGGCACTGTTCTCGACACCTGGTTCCCGGCGCCCGAACTCACCGCCGAGGCCGGCCCGTCCGGCACGGAGCGGCTGTCCGCCGAGCGGGCCGTCGAGCTGCTCGGTGAGGGTGCCGCGAAGGCGGTCGGACCGGATGCCCGCCGGCACGTCGAAGTGGTCGCGGTCCGTACGGTCATCTCCTCCCTCGACGCCAAGCCGATCGACGCCCATGACGTCTACCTGCGGCTTCATCTCCTCTCGCACCGGCTGGTCCAGCCGCACGGGCAGAGCCTGGACGGCATGTTCGGCTTCCTCGCCAATGTCGCCTGGACCTCGCTCGGCCCGGTCGCCGTCGACGACGTCGAGAAGGCGCGGCTGAACGCCCGCGCCGAGGGACTGCACCTCCAGGTGACGTCCGTCGACAAGTTCCCGCGGATGACGGACTACGTCGCCCCCAAGGGCGTCCGGATCGCCGACGCGGACCGCGTACGGCTCGGCGCGCACCTCGCCGAGGGCACCACCGTGATGCACGAGGGCTTCGTCAACTTCAACGCGGGCACCCTCGGCACATCGATGGTCGAGGGGCGTATCTCCGCGGGCGTCGTGGTCGGCGACGGGTCCGACATCGGCGGCGGCGCCTCCACCATGGGCACCCTGTCCGGCGGCGGCAACGTCCGTATCACCATCGGCGAGCGCTGCCTGATCGGCGCCGAGGCGGGCGTCGGTATCGCGCTCGGTGACGAGTGTGTCGTCGAGGCCGGGCTGTACGTCACCGCCGGGACGCGCGTGACCATGCCCGACGGGCAGATCGTCAAGGCCCGTGAGCTGTCCGGCGCCTCCAACATCCTGTTCCGCCGCAACTCGGTCACCGGCACGGTCGAGGGCCGCCCGAACAACGCGGTCTGGGGCGGCCTGAACGACATCCTGCACAGCCACAACTGATCCCGCTGACCGCAGCCCCCCGACGGTGAGGCCGGGGCCCGTACCGCACACACCAGCGGTACGGGCCCCGGCTTCTCTCATTCCGTCGCTGTCCGAGAATTTCTTCCGGGGTGGCATAGCAGCGGGCCGCCGCGCGCGTCACAAGGAGCACAGGGGCGGGGCGCAGGTACCGCCGGGGAAGAGAAGGTGACGATGGATGCCGCGGAGCTGGAGAGTTTCCGGGAGTTCGTGGACAACAGGTCGTCGGCGCTGCTGAAGACGGCGGTGCTGCTGTGCGGGGGAGACCGGCACGCCGGTGAGGATCTGCTGCAGAGCGCGCTGGTCAAGGCGGCCGGCAAGTGGCAGCGGATCGACGAGCCCGAGGCGTACGTACGACGGATCCTCTACCGCCAGCAGGTCAGCCGCTGGCGGCTGAAGTGGCGCGGACGGGAGGTCACCGTCGCGGAGCCGCCCGAGGGCGCGGGCGCCTTGGACGCGGCGGCCGCGGCCGACCTGCGCGTCGTGATGCGTGAGGCGCTGTCCCGGCTCACCGCACGACAGCGGACCGTGCTGGTGCTGCGCTACTTCGAGGACCTGCCCGAGGCCGATGTGGCCCGGCTCCTTGGCTGCTCGGTCGGCACCGTCCGCTCCACCACCCATCGCTCCCTCGCCCGGCTGCGCACCCTCGCGCCCGAACTGGCCGCCCCGGGTCCGCCGGACACCGCGCGGCAGCCGTCCCCTGACTTCTCGCCCGTGGAGGTGCGTCCATGAACGTCGAGGAACTCGTGCGTGAGGCCCTGCGGGAGCAGGCCGACGAACAGGCCCCGGCGAGGGCGGGGTTCGCCGACCGGGTGCTGGCGGTCCGCCGGCGCAGGCGGACCCGCGGCTTCGTGGCCGTGGCCACGGCCACCGCCGCCGTGGTCGCCGTCGCCGTGGGAGTGCCGCTGCTGGACTCCGGCAAGGACGACGTACGCCCCGCCGGAATCGTCCAGCGGGGCGGGGACAGCGCGCACCCGGACCAGTCGCCGCCGCGCGACCTGATCGGGGCCGGCGACGCCGTGCTGGCCGCGTACTACACGGCGAAGACCCACTACACGTCCGGCAGCAAGAGCGGCACCTCGGTGCGCACCTACTGGCTGCTCGACCCGAAGACCGGGACGTACGAGAAGGATCCCCGGTGGTCCTTCGTCGCCGTCGCCCCCGGCCTGAAGACCGCCGCCGTGCTGGAGCAGAACCTGCCCGCCGACCGGATCGGCCTGCTCGACCTCGCGACGGGGGAGGTCGATCGGTGGATCCAGGTCGAGCACGGAGTGGGCGGGCTCGCGTTCTCGCGCGACGGCACCAGGCTCGTCGCGACGACGTACAACGAGAACCCCGATCGGCGCGACGAGGCCGGCGGCGAGACAGGGTGGGTGTCCGTGTACCGCGACGCGATCCGGTCCGGCTTCTACGTCCTCGACGTGGCCTCCGGCCAGGGCTCCTGGAGCCCGGTCGCACGCGATCGCGACATCCTCGGCCGCAAGGACTTCGCTTTCAGCCGGGCAGGCGACCGGGTGTACTCGCAGATCATCGGCCGCGCAGACGGTCTGCAGCAGTTCTACGACCTCAAGGGCAAGAAGGTCGCCGCGCCCGCGAACGAACGCTACCTGCGGTCGGACGTCGACGCGCGACTGTCCCCGAACGGCAGGCTGGCCGCACTCGGCCTGGAGAAGGAGGTCGCCGGCTCCCCCGGCAAGTCGTACTCCTCGATCCGTGATCCCCTGACGAACAAGGAGATCACCAAGGTTCGCAGCGGCCAGCTGCTCGCCTGGGTCGACGACAAGCGGCTCATCGGCTGGGAGCGGGTCACGAGCCTGGAGGAGTCGTACCGGCCCCAGTTGGTGCTGGTCACGATCGGCAGCGACAAGGTCGTACCGCTGAGCGGCGTCAGTGAGCAGGGCGACAACACCGGCGGGCTGGAGTGGGAGCCCGTCTTCGCGCGCCGCTGATCAACCCGCGGTGAGCGATTCGTACGCCGCCAGCAGCCCGTCGACCGCCTCGCGGTCGGCGGGCCTGAGCGGTGCCCGCACCGGGCCGGCGGGCAGGCCGAGTTCGGCGAGCAGCGCCTTGACGGTGACCGTGCCGGGCAGACCCGAGGACATCATCAACTCGATGAGAGGGATGGCGCGTTGCTGGAGGCGGGCCGCTGCGGCCGTGTCGCCCGCGTCGAACGCGTCCAGAACCGCCCGGAGTTGGCGTGGGGCCACGTTCGCGACGGTGCTCACGTATCCCGCGCCGCCGACCGCGTACAGGGCGAGGTTGTGCTCGTCGCAGCCCGCGTAGTACGCCAACTCGGTGCGGGAGAGCACCTTCTGGGCGCCGAGGAAGTCGTGCGAGCAGTCCTTGACCGCGACGATCCCGGGGTGTTCGGCGAGGCGGAGCACGGTCTCGGGCTCGATGCGGGTGCCGGTGCGGTCCGGGATGTCGTACAGGACGAGCGGCAGCCCGGAGGCGTCCGCGATCTCCCGGAAGTGGGCCTCCAACGCGTCCTGCGGGGGCCTGCTGTAGTACGGGCTGACCACCAACAGGGCGTCCGCGCCCGCCTTCTCGGCCGCCAGGGACAGCTCGACGGTGTGCAGGGTGTCGAACGTGCCCACACCCGCCACGATCGAGGCCCGACCACCGACGGCCTCGCGAACGGCCGTGATCAGGGCGGCCTTCTCCGCGTCCGACGTGGTCGGCGACTCGCCCGTGGTGCCGGACAGCACCAGCCCGTCGCAGCCGTCCGCCACCAGCCGCTCGGCGAGCCACTGCGCGCCGTCGAGGTCGAGCGCGCCGGCCTCGGTGAAGGGAGTGATCATGGCGCAGAGGGTGCGGCCGAAGGGCCGAGGTGTGGTCATGCGGGTAGTCTCGGCGCACCGACAGTGAAGCTCCACTTAATTTTTCTACGAGATACAGGTAAGGGATACTGATGCGTTGCCGGTCGTCGCGCGGGCGGCAGGCCCTATGTGCAAGTCGGCCCCTCATGGGTCACCATGGCCAGGACGGTCATCGACCCCTGGTCATGGGAGGCGTCATGAAGCTCGGCAAGGCACTCGCCACCGGAGTCGCGGAAGAGCGGCCTCAGGTCCACGAGGAGGAGCTCGAACTCCCCGAGGAGATCACGGAACCGAAGGCACCCGAAGAGGCTCCGGCCGCCCGATGAGGCTGCGGCTCCCCGAGGAACGCCCGACGGAGCCGCCGACCGGATACAAGATCGCCCACCCGGTGCTGTCCCAGGACGGCACCCGGGCCGGTTTCACCGGTGTGTCGCTCGGCGGCGCGCTGCCGTACCCGGTCGTGGCCGACGCGTCCTGCGTCTACGGACTGCGGCACCGGGCGCCGCACCGCCGCTGCGACTGCGGCTTCCACTGCGTGCACGACCGCACGGGGGCCGAGGCACTGCTGTGCACGGCCGAGCACCGCACGGCCGTGCTGCTGGAGGTGTCCGTGCTCGGCCGCTACTTCCGCTTCGAGCGCGGCTACCGCTACGCCCGGCAGCGCGTCCGTACGGCGACCGTCGGCCCCTGCCTCTGCGGCGCGGTCGCGTCCGCCCTGGCCGACGCCGGCTGGGGCCGCCCGGGCCGGTCGGCGCTCGCCCCCTCCTGCGTGGGCTGCCTGCGCGGCCGTACGTCGGTCTCACTCGCCGCCTTCGCCCGGCTGGCCGGAGACGGCCTGCGCGTGGTGGCCGGCACGGGCACGCCCCCGAGCCCTTCGGCAGGCCTCGGCGCGGCCGAAGGGCTCGGTGTGCCCGAACTCGCCGCGGAGGCCGCCCTGTTGCAGGCGCGACTCGACTGGTTCCAGGCACAGCTGGCCCGGCTGGGCGAGCGCGGTTCCGGCGCCGGACCGCAGCGGTAGCGGGGCAGTGACGCAGGGGTAAGGCAGGGCAGGCCAGGGTACCCGGAGGTTCCGATACCGAGAGGAGGCGGAACCGTGACCGGGACCATAGCCCCCAGGCCGACACACGACGAACACCACTCGGTGGGAGAGCTCGTCGGACAGGCCACCGAACAGCTCTCCCGGCTCGTACGACAGGAAGTGGCACTCGCCAAGGAGGAACTGGCCGAGAAGGGCCGACGCGCGGGACGCGGCGGCGGGCTGCTCGGTGCCGCGGGCGCCGTCGGCTACGCCGGTCTGCTCGCCCTGGCCGCCACGGGCGCCGCCGCGCTCTCGCTGGTGCTGCCCGTGTGGGCCGCGGCACTGATAGTGACCGGCGTGCTGTTCGCCCTCGCGGCCCTGCTCGCGGCCACCGGCCGCGCCCAGCTGAAACGCGCCGCACCGCCCACGCCCGAGGAGGCCATCGGCAGCGTGAAGGCCGACGTGGAGGAGATCAAGGAAAGGGCGCACCGATGACGGACAAGGACAAGTCGGCGCACGATCACGAGTCGGGCGACGAGCCGGAGCAGCAGGTCGGCGCCAAGGGGCCCGACGAACTGCGCCGCCAGATCGAGCGGACCCGTGGTGAACTCGGCGACACGGTCGAGGAACTGGCGGGGAAGGTCGACGTCAAGGGCCGTGCTCGGGCCAGGGCCGCCGACCTGCGTGACAAGGCCGGCGCGATGACGGTCCAGCTGCGCAGCACGGCGGCGCAGACCGGCCACACGGTCCAGGAGAAGGCCCACGCCGTGGAGCAAGGCCTTCAGCACCGGGCCCACACCGCGGAAGACAACCTTCCCGTTCCGGTCCGCAACGCGGTCGAGGCGGGCCGCCGCCATCCGCGGCCGGTGCTGGTCGCCGGGGTGGCGGCCGTGGCGGGCGCGATCGTCGCGGTGGGGGTGCTGCGGCGGCGCCGTCAGGGGTGTTGAGGCGCACAGCGGCAAGGCGCCGGTGTTGCCCTGAGGGGTGACGCCGGCGCCTTTGTCCGTGCCGCTTCTCGGCGGGCCTTGGTCCGGCCCCCGATTCCGCCGCCCGAAGGTGTCACTTGACCTGAATCATGGTTGAGGTTGAAGAGTGGTTGGCGCACGCATCCGGTGCCGATTCCAGTAGCGCGTCGCGCAGGAAATCCCGTACCGGATCCCGCACATCCCAACCGACTCCCACCGTTCGACGGAGCCCACCATGACCCGCCGTACCGACAGCCACCCCGACCTCACCGACCCCCGCACCGGCGCCCCCTTCTTCAGTACCTGGCGGGTCGGCACACCCGAGCGTCAGCGGCAGACGGTCGACGCCATCGCGCGCACCTGGACGCGCCGGCCCTGGCCCACCCCGGACCTTCTCGGCTACCACATCTACACCGGGCACGACGGGACCACCCTGCTGCACCACTCGCAGTGGCGGAGCGAGCAGGCGTACGAGGCCTTCGTGAGGACCCACCGCCAGGAGCGGGTCGACGAGATCGACACCATGGTGCCGGGAATCGAGCGAGTGCGGCTCGACCGGTACCGGCGCTACCGCAGCGGCGTCCGGGAGGACCGCCCCGCCAAGGTGCCGGGCTGCGTCGTGATCGTCGACATCGAGTTCGAGGGGCCCGACCCCGATCGGCAGCGAGCCTGGGTCGACGCCGTCTTCGAGGCGCTGGAGAGCGAGCCGAACCCGCACCCGGGCGGCATCTCCGCCCACTTCCACGTCAGCACCGACGGCACCAGGGTCCTGAACTACGCCGAGTGGGAGACCGCCCAGGCCCACATCGACGCGCTCGCCGCGCCCGGCGACGGGGTCGGCTCGGCCACGGCCGCGTGGCAGCGCGTGCGGGCCTGGCCGGGAGTGAAGAGCAGCACGGTCAGCCGGTACGACCACGCCCTCGGGCTGGTGCCGGACTGACGGCGCCGGGCGGGCCGTATCGAGAGACTCACCGAACATCAGAACCGTCTGGACAAGAAAAGTTTTCGGTGAGACGGTGGACCCATGTTGGACGTGACCGTGATCGAGGACCCTGAGGCCGCAGCCGCCTCCCTGGACCCCATAAGGGCCCGGCTGCTCGCCGAGCTGACGGCCGGCCCCGCGTCGGCCGCCATGCTGGCCGGCCAGGTCGGACTGCCCCGGCAGAAGGTGAACTACCACCTCAAGACGCTGGAGCGGCACGGCCTGGTCGAGCTGGACGGCGAACGCCGCAAGGGCAACGTCACCGAGCGGCTGATGCGCGCGACCGCCGCGTCGTACGTCATCTCGCCGCTCGCGCTCGCCGCCGTGCAGCCGGACCCGGACCGCTTCCGTGACCAGCTCTCCGCGCGCTGGATGCTCGCTCTCGGCGCCCGGCTGGTGCGGGACGTCGGTGCGCTGATCACCGGCGCGGCCAAGGCCCGCAAGCGGCTGGCGACGTACGCGCTGGACGGCGAGGTCCGTTTCGCCTCGGCCGCCGACCGGGCCGCGTTCGTCCAGGAACTGACGGCCGGTGTGAGCGCCCTGATCCGCAAGTACGACGCCCCGGACGCCGAGGGCGGCCGGGACCACCGGATCGTCGTGGCCCTCCATCCCACGGTCAAGGACCACACCACCCCGGAACTCGACGCACACTAAGCAGGAGCCCGCCATGTCCAAGGAATTCGAGATCGCCCGCGAGTTCGAGGTCGACGCCTCACCCGAGCAGGTGTGGGAGGCCGTCACCGCCGGCACCGGCGGCTGGCTGTGGCCGATGGAGGCCCCCGAGCCGCGCGAGGGCGGCCAGGGACCCTTCGGGTCCACGGTCACCGCCTGGGACCCTCCGCACCGGTACACCAACCGTGTCGAGGACGTCGAGAGCATCTCCGAACAGACCCTCAACCAGCTCGACTACACGATCGAACCGCGCGACGAAGGCCGCCGCGCCTGGGTGCGGTACGTGCACAGCGGCATCTTCGTCGACGACTGGGACAACCAGTACGACGCGGCGGGCCGGCACACCGACTTCTATCTGCACACCCTGCGCCAGTACCTGACGCACTTCGACGGCCGCCCGGTCGCCTTCACCACGTTCGACGGACCCGACACCTCCAAGGGCGCCGACGCCCTCGCCGCCGTCGGCCGGGCCCTGGGCCTCGCGGACGACACGGCCGAGGGCGCGCGGATCCGGGCCCGCGGCCCCGAGGGTCAAGTCCTCGACGCCGTACTGGACTTCCGCGACCCGTACTTCATCGGGCTGCGCACCGAAGACACGCTGCTGCGCGTCTTCGGGCGCAACCACTGGGGCTACCCGGTCGGGATCAGCGTCCACGACTTCGCGCCCGGCGCGGACGCGCAGGCGGTCGAGACCGCCTGGAAGGGCTGGCTGAACGGGGTGTTCAGCCAGCCCTGAGCCGGAGGGTCACGGCTGGAACCGCAGCACCTGCGGGTCGTGGTCGCTGATCTGGTCGTTGAACTCCGCGTTGACGTGCACGCTGTCGTACTCGAAGTCGCAGTCACGCCGGATCGACGGGCTGACCAGGATCTGGTCGAGGACCTGGGTGTTGCCCTGGTAGACGTACGAGTAACGCTCGCTCTTCGGCAGCGACTTGACCGCCGACCAGAGCGCTCCGCCGTCCTCCAGGATCTTGGCGGTGCCGGAGAACTCGAAGTCGTTGATGTCGCCGAGGGCGATGACGTCCGCGTTCTTCTGCGTGGCCAGGATGTCCTTGACGAACCCGTTCACCAGGGCCGCCTGCTGGTGGCGCTGCGTCTCCGAGCTGCGCGCCGGCGGCTGGTACTGCGCGGTCAGACCTTGGTCGCCGCCCTTGGAGTTGAAGTGGTTGGCGATCACGATGACCGTCCGGCCGCGGAAGACGAACTCGCCGGCCAGCGGCTTGCGGCTGTTGGCCCAGGCGGTGTCCGTCGGGTCGATCCGGCCCGGGGAGACGGTCAGCGCGGCCTTGCCGTGCTCCTTGGTGACACCGACGGCGGTCGTGGCGTCGCCGCCCGCACGGTCCGTGAACGACACCCGCTGCGGGTTGAACAGGAACACCTGGCGGATGTTGCCGCCCGGCTCGCCGCCGTCCGCGTTGTCCGCCGGGTCGATGGAGCGCCAGTCGTACGTCGGGCCGCCCGCCGCGGCGATCGCGTCGATCAGCTTCGTGACCGTCTGGCCGGCGGCGACCGTGCCGTCGTTCGTCGCGCCGTTGTCGTCCTGGATCTCCTCCAGGGACACGATGTCGGGCGACTGCAGGTTGTGCACGATCGCGGCGGCGTGCTCCTCGAAGGTGGCGTCGCCCGGGTCGAGGTTCTCGACGTTGTACGTCGCGACCGCCAGCTCGCCCTTCTTCTGCTTCTCGGTGGTCTCGCGCTTCAGCCCGGCGCTGTGGAGCGCGCCGATCCGGCCCGCGACCAGGGTGTAGCCGCCGAACTGGTTGTAGTCCAGCGGGCCCGCGGTGGTGCCGCTGAGGCTGTCGCCGACGTTCGCGACCGGGAAGTCGGCCGTCGCGCCCAGCGACTGGATCTGCAGCCGGCCGGTGTTCTGGGAGTCGTAGGAGCCGTAGACCGTGCCGCCCCGGCGGTCGCTGTTCTCGCGCGGCTTCACGGTGACCCACAGCTCGCTGTACGGGTCGGTGGCGCCGACTACGCGGGCGTCGGTGACCTGGACGTTCATGCCCTCCAGGGACTCGTAGTAGTCCAGGGCGTACGTCGACGGCCGCAGCGTCAGACCGTTGACCGAGCCGCTCGCGGCGGTGTCACCGGCCGGCGCGTAGGCGCTCGGCACGGACCTCGCGGTGATGACGGTGGCCGCCGGGACCGCGTTGCCGCTGGAAACGACGGTGACCGTCGGCTTGGTGATCTCGGTCAGCGCCTGGTTGCCGGTGGCGGTGCCGCCCGGGACGTACTCCGAGACCGTGCCGGAGACGGTCACCGCGTCGCCGACCGCGACCTTCGGCGCGGAACCGGTGAAGACGAAGACGCCCTCACTGGTGGCCGGGTTCGCGTCCGGGTTCGGATCCTGGATCCAGAAGCCTCTGGACGAACCGTACGTCCGCACGCCGGTGACGATTCCGGTCACATCCGTGACCTGCTGTCCGGCGTACGGCGATATCCGGGTACTGCCCTGGATGTCGTGGACGCGCACGGAGTCCGCGTGCGCGGGCGAGGTGAGGACGACGGTGGACGCCGCGGAACAGACGGCGGCGACGGTGAGCGCGGCGAGACGCGCGGAAGATTTGCTCGGCAACGGGATCCCTCCGGGGACGTACATGGGCGCCGGGACGAGGGTGGTGCGTGGAACGGCGGGAGCGACCTGTGCGGCGGTCGCGACGCGCGTAGAAAATACAGTGAACAGATGTCCAGTTGATTTCTACGCGCGTCAATCTCCTGCGTGGTCCGGCCAGTTGTCAAGGATCCGGCCATGTACTCCAGCGGACCGGCAGATGAACCGGGCGGCATGGGTGGATATCCGTCTAGGCTGAGCGGTTGAGTGGTAGGACGCGTCCCTAGGAGAACCAACCCATGTCAGACAGCTCCCCCTTGCCGCCGGTGCGGCTGCACCCCGAAGCGGAGCTGGCGCGGGACGCGCTGTCCACGCCCCTGCTGTCACGTGCCGCGCGCCTCGCCCGCTGGGCCGGCCCGGACACCCGCGTCGACGCCGGGGGCGGACTCGTCGACGAACAGCTCCCGGCGGCTGCCGAGCTGCTCGGGCTGACCGGCGACGAGGCCGCGGCGCACGCGAGCGAGGCCTGGCGGATCGCCGTCGACACCGGACTGGTCGAGGTCGTCGACGAGGAGGCGGGCACCGTCGCGGCCGGCGAGGACCTGACCCTGCTGACCGCGGGCTCCCCGCACGACGTGCTCGCGGTGTGGCTGGGCGCGCTGGAGACGGTACTGGCCGACGCGAGCGTGCCGGACCTGGACGACCTGGTCGACGCGATGGGCTCCGGCGGCGAGGTCGACCTCTCCTCCCTGGAGTGGGACCCGGAGGCCGAGTCGGAGTTCCTGAACGGCGTGCTCGGGAACCTCTACCTGCTCACCGTCACCGAGGACGGACCGGGCGAGAGCCCTGTGCCGCTGCCCGCGCTGGCCGCCTCGATGATCGTGCCCAGCGACATGGGGGAGCCCACCAACGACGTGCTGGAGCAGGTGTCCGACGCGATGATGCGGCTGGACGACCAGTTCCGGCTGCTGGGGCCGGTCGGACTGGTCGAGTACCAGCCGGTCGACGAGGCGCTGATGGCGGACACCGAGGACGAGCCCGCGTCCCCCGTCGACGACACCGACGTCTCCCGCTACGGCATGGTCCGGCTGACCCCGCTCGGCCGGTACGGACTGCGGGCCCGGCTCCAGGAGGCAGGGTTCGAGGCGCCCGCGGTCGGCGACCTCGCGGACAAGGGGGCCGACGCGCTGCTCGACGGCACGGCGACCTTCCCGCCCGCGGCGGCCCACGCCGAGACCGAGCGGTGGCTCACCCGCCGTGACTCCCTCGCCGCGGCACGGGAGCTGCTGGCGGCGGCGCGGGGCCTGGACGCCGGCGCTCCGCTGCGCCGGCTGCGCTGCCAGCAGGCGCTGTCCCTGGTCGGGGACGAGGCCGAACCGGCCCTGCGGGAAGTGCTGGACGACCCCGAACTGGGCGGCCTGGCCCGGGTCTGGCTCACCGAGCGGGGCGCCCCGGACGTGCCCGCGCCCTCCGAGGACCTGGTCTTCTGGCTGACCGTCGACACGGTCGCCGCGCAACTGGCGGCCGAGGGCAACTCCGACGAGCTGCGAGAACTCGTGGAAGGCCTGGCCCAGCAGCACAGCGGCTTCTTCACGGCGGCCTGGCGGGTCGACCACCCGGCGGCAGCGGACGTCCTGGAGGCGATGGGACGACTCCACCCGGACAAGCGGATCGCGAAGGAAGCACGAAAGGCGGCCTTCAAGGCGCGGTCGCAGCAAGGGGGTTGAGGACGCGGGCGGGGGAGGGCTGAGTCGAGGCGGTTGCCTGGTCTTGGCCTGGGCTGAGGCGGGTTCCGGGATCGGGGTCTGGGGCTGAGGCGGCTTCCGGGCCGGGCTGATGTGGGTTGCGTTTCGGGGGCAAGGGCTGGGGCCGAGTCGGAGGTCCGGGTGAGCTGGGGCTCCCGGGGCGAGGTCTGCTTCGAGGTGAGGGCCCGGGTCGAGGCGGCTTTCCGGGGCGACGTCCCGGCTCAGCCGGGTTTCCGGGTCGGGGTCGGGCTTGGTTCTTCGGTGCGGTGCTCTTTTGGTTCTGGTGGGGCGAGCCGTACGGATTCATGGAAGCGGGTCCCATGGCGTCGCCCGGTGTTCAACCGCCGTTCAGGCGCGGGCGGGACTGTGGCGCGGACCGAGGACCGCCACCCTCCACGGAACGCCCACCGTCACAGGAGACACCATGTCGCTCACCCGCAGGGACTTCACCAGAAACTCCGCGATCACCGGTGCCGGTGTCGCGCTGGCGGGCAGCGTCGGCGCCCTCGCCACCGCGCCAGGCGCCCTCGCGTCCACGGAGACCTCCCCGGAGGCCGAGAACACCGGAGCGGAATCGGCGGCCGCGCACGGCGGAGTCGGCTACGGACCGCTGCTCCCCGACCCCAAGGGCCTGCTCGCGCTGCCCGCCGGGTTCAAGTACCGCGTCATCACCTACAGCGGGAAGACCAAGCTGGAGTCGGGCGAGTCCACCCCGTCCAACCATGACGGCACAGCAACCTTCGACGGCCCGCGCGGCACCACCCTCCTCGTCAACAACCACGAGCTCAAGGGCCCGCGCGCCGACTGGCCCCACCCGGTGCCGCTCACCGAGGGCCTCGTCTACGACCCGACCGCGTCCGGCGGCTGCACGGTCGTCGAGGTCCGCCCCGACGGACGCGTCGCCGAGTGGGTCGGCATCGCCGGCACCTCCACCAACTGCGCGGGCGGCACCACCCCCTGGGGCACCTGGCTCACCGGCGAGGAGACCGAGGACAAGGCCGGCCAGAACGGCATGACCAAGGACCACGGCTACATCTTCGAGGTGGACCCCGCGGACCGCCGCGCCAACCGCGACCCCAAGCCCGTCAAGGCGTTCGGCCGGTACGCCCACGAGGCGGTCGTCATCGACCCCAAGCGCGGCCACGCCTACCTCACCGAGGACGCCTCCGGCCCCAACGGCCTGCTCTTCCGCTGGACCCCGCCGGCGGGCTTCCGCCACGGCCGCGGCAAGCTGCGCACCCTCGCCGACAACGCCGGCGTCCTCCAGGCCTTCAAGTGCTTCGACTCCGGCGGCACGTTCGTCGACGACCTCTCCCGCGCCACGAAGATCGGCACGGTCTACGGCGTCGACTGGATCGACGTCCCGGACCGCGACGCCAAGTCGGTGCCCGTCCGCAAGCAGTTCACCGACGGCCAGGTCACCCGCGCCCGCAAGCTGGAGGGCATGTGGTGGGGCGACGGCGGCACCTACATCGTCTCCTCCTACGCCCGTGACGAGAGCCCCGTCCAGCACGACGGCGCCGTCTGGTTCTACGACCCCAAGCGCCGCACCCTGACCCTGAAGGTCCTGCTCGGCGTGAACCCCGACCCCTCCAAGGACGGCGCCTTCGACGGCCCCGACAACATCACCGTCTCCCCCTACGGCGGCCTCGTCATAGCCGAGGACGGCGAGGGCATCCAGCACCTGTTCGGCGCCACCGACAGCGGCCGCACCTACCCCATCGCCCGCAACGAACTCAACATCGGCACCGAGGACGACCCGGAATACAGCGAGTTCACGGGCGTCACCTTCTCGCCCGACGGCCGGACGCTGTACGCCAACATCCAGACGCCGGGCATCATGCTGGCGATCACGGGGCCCTGGAAGCGGCAGAAGAGCGGCTGACGCTCTCCCTGAATTTAATTCGCTCGCTCGACCCGCGGCCGTCCTCCTAAAGTTATGCACGTCCAGGTGCGAAGGCAGGACCTACTTCCACTGATAATGGGGCGGCCGCGGGTTCGAGTCCCGCCACCGGTACAACAGGCCGGTGTAGCTCAGGGGTCAGAGCACCTACGTCGGTTCCGCCGACTTCGATCTCTGGACACCACAACTTCATCGCACCTCCCGGTGCGCAGGCTGCGGCTACTTCCCTTGCAAAGTGAATCAGTGCCGCCGCCGATCCGATCTCGGGAGGCGCAGCACATGGTGGGTGCCCGGTGCGCAGGCAGCGGATACTTCAGGGACCTGGTCAAGAAATTGGTGCGGGTTCGAATCCCGTCATCGACCCAGGGTCGATGTGGCGAAAATGGAAGACGCGCCAGGCGTTAGCCCGTCGCCGGCCCCTGACCTCGGGCACCCTCCTTTTGCTGCGCCTTCCTCCGAAACAGCAAAGAATTCGGGGGAATTCACCATGGCGCGATTCAACACCAAGGCCGCGAAGGCGCAGCCCACTTCCCGGGTCACTTCCACGGGCCGTGTGCTCCGTACCTACGAGGGCGGCCGCGGCCGCGAGCGAGACGCACGCTCCGAGCTTTTCCTTCTGTCGGTCGCCAACTTCGTTTCGCAGCAGACCTTCTACGAGACCGGCGCCGACCGCGACGACCGGTTCGCGAAGCTCGTACGCCGGCTCGCCGTCGAGGACCCGGCCTGGACCGCCGGTCTGCTCGGCTGGCTGCGCGGCGAGGGAAACCTTCGTACGGCCTCGATCGTGGGCGCCGCCGAGTACGTGAAGGCACGTCTCGACGCGGGCGCCACCGACGGCCCGGCCAACCGCCAGGTCGTGGCGTCCGTACTGCGGCGCCCCGACGAGCCCGGCGAGCTGCTCGCCTACTGGACGGCGACGTACGGCCGCAGCGTCCCCAAGCCCGTCAAGCGCGGCATCGCCGACGCCGTACGCCGCCTGTACCACGGCAAGTCGCTGCTGAAGTACGACACCGCGTCCAAGGGCTACCGCTTCGGCGACATCCTCAACCTGGTGCACGCGGCCCCGGACCCGGACAAGCCATGGCAGGGCGAGCTGTTCCAGTACGCCCTCGACCGCCGGCACAACCCGGACACCGCCGTACCGCCCGCCTCGAACCGGGTCCTGACCGCGCACCGCGAGCTGATGGCGCTGCCGGTCGACGAGCGTCGCGCGGTCGTCCTGTCGGACCACGCTGCCGAGCGGCTCGCGGCGGCCGGGATGACGTGGGAGGCGCTGGCGGGCTGGCTGCAGGGGCCGATGGACAAGGCGGCCTGGGAGGCGGTCGTGCCCTCCATGGGGTCGATGGCGTTGGTCCGCAACCTGCGGAACCTCGACCAGGCGGGTGTCTCCGACGAGGTCGCGGCCCAGGTCGCGGCGAAGATCAGCGACCCGGCGGAGGTCGCGCGCTCCCGGCAGTTCCCCTTCCGGTACCTCGCCGCGTACCAGCACGCGCCGTCGCTGCGCTGGTCGTACCCGCTGGAGCAGGCGCTCGGCCACTCGCTGGCCAACGTGCCCGCGCTGCCCGGCCGCACGCTGGTGCTGGTCGACCGGTCGGGCTCGATGTGGGCGCGGCTGTCCGACCGCTCGGAGCTCAACCGGGCCGACGCGGCGGCGATCTTCGGTACGGCGCTCGCGCTGCGGGCGGCGGACGCGGACCTCGTCGAGTTCGGCACCGGCAGCAACAAGATCAAGTACCGCCGGGGCGAGTCCGTGCTGAAGATCCTCGGGCGCTTCGGCGACCTGGGCGGCACCGACACCACCGCGGCGGTGCGCCGCCACTACAAGAAGCACGACCGGGTGCTGATCGTCACCGACGAGCAGTACGCCTTCAGCCACCACGGCGACCCGACCGAGCAGGTCCCGGCGAACGTGCCGGTCTACACCTGGAACCTCGCCGGATACCGGGCGGGCCACGGCCCGTCGGGGAAGGGGAACAGGCACACCTTCGGCGGCCTGTCCGACGCGGCGTTCCGGATGGTTCCACTGCTCGAAGGAGCGCGGGACAGCGACTGGCCGTGGGCGGCCTGACGCTCCCCACCAGGGGGCTCGTACATCTGTGCGGGCCCCCTCTTGTGCACCCAGGACATTGATATCTAACATTTCAGTCCATGGAGGCCATCAGACCAGTTCCCCGCACCCTCCTCAGGGACCGCGCCTACGAGGCCATCCGGGACGCCATCGTGGCCGGGGAGCTCGAACCCGGCGCCGTGGTGCGCGACGCCGAGCTCGCCGAGCGGCTCGGACTGTCCCGGGCGCCGGTGCGTGAGGCCTTCGCGCGGCTGGTCGACGAGGGGCTGCTGGAGAGCAAGCCGCAGAGCTACACCCGGGTGACCCCGGTCGTGACCGCCGACGTACGGGACGCGGCGGCCGTGGTCGGCGCCATGCACGAGCTGGCCACCCGGGTCGCCGTGCCCCGCCTCTTCGCCGCTGACGTCCAGGCGATGCGCGCGGCCAACGAACGGTTCGCCGCCGCCGTCGGCGCGGGTGACGTCGACGGGGCCCTGAGCGCCGACGACGCCCTGCACGACGTCGTCGTCCGGGTCGCCGGCAACCACGCGGCGGCCGCCACCATCGCCCGCTACACCCCGCTCATCCGCCGGCTGGAGCGCCGCCGCTTCGGCGAGAGCACCTGCCGCTCGGCCGGACTGCACGAGCGGCTGATCGAGGCCTGCGCGGCCGGTGACGCTCAGGCGGCGGTCCGTGTCACCGCGGAGATCTGGCGGAGCCTCGCAGACCTCGTCGATCTGACCGACGACGACTGATCCCGACCCCGGGAGGACCCATGTCCCTTTCCTCGTACGACCGTTACCCCTTTCTCTTCGGTCCCTCGCCCGTGCACCCCCTGGAGCGCCTGACCGCGCATCTCGGCGGTGCCTCTCTCTGGGCCAAGCGCGAGGACTGCAACTCCGGGATCGCGTACGGCGGGAACAAGACGCGCAAGCTGGAGTACCTGGTCGCCGACGCCCTCGCGAAGGGCTGCGACACGCTCGTCTCGATCGGCGGGGTGCAGTCCAACCACACCCGCCAGGTCGCGGCCTGTGCCGCCCGCGCCGGACTCAAGTGCGTGCTGATACAGGAGAGTTGGGTGGACTGGCCGGACGCCGTGTACGACAAGGTCGGCAACATCCTGATCAGCCGGCTCGCCGGAGCCGACGTACGGCTGGTGAAGGCCGGCTTCGGGATCGGGTTCAAGGAGAGCTGGGAGCAGGCGCTCAGGGAGGTCGAGGAGGGCGGCGGGAAGCCGTACGCCATCCCCGCCGGCGCCTCCGACCACCCGCTCGGCGGTCTCGGCTTCGCCGGATGGGCGTACGAAGTCGCCGAGCAGGAGCGGGAGTCGGGCGTCTTCTTCGACACGGTCGTGGTGTGCTCGGTGACCGGCTCCACCCAGGCGGGCATGGTCGCCGGGTTCCGTGCGCTGGAGGAGGCGGGCGGGCGGCGACGCCGGGTGCTCGGTGTCGACGCGTCGGCGGCGCCCGTCCGCACCCGGGAGCAGATCGCCCGCATCGCCCACCGCACCGGACAGCTCATCGGCGTACAGGAGGAGTTGACGGAATCGGACGTCGAGCTGGACGAGCGCTACCACGCGGGCACGTACGGCATCCCGGACGAGACGACCCTGGAGGCGATGCGGCTCGCCGCCCGGACCGAGGGCATGGTCACCGACCCCGTCTACGAGGGCAAGTCGATGGCCGGGATGATCGACCTGGTCCGGCGCGGGGAGATCGGGAGCGACTCCACCGTCCTCTACGCCCACCTGGGCGGGCAGCCCGCGCTCAACGCGTACAGCGCGCTGTTCTGAGGCCGTCGGCAAGGCGGTGGGCCGGTGGGTTCGGTCCCGGTGTGCTCACCTCAGGGGGTCGGACTCGGCGGACGCGTACCGGTCTCCTGGCGCGAGGAGCAGGAGTCCCCGCCAGGTGCCCACCGCGACGGCTCCGGTCGAGGTCGGCTGGATCGCCATGACGCCACTTCCCGTCGGGATGGAATGCCTGAGGCGTCCCCAGCCGTGCCAGATCCTCACCAGGCCGTCGTCGCTCGCCGTGACCAGACAGTCGGCCGTGCCCCACCGGCCGATCGCGACGCACAGCACCTCCGAGTCGTGTGCGCGGAACGGTTCGCCCATGCGCGCTCTGGTGGTCAGGTCCCATCCGGCGACCATGCCGGCCGCGTCACCGGACACGACGATCGTCCTGCCGCCCAGCTCACCTGTCGCCAACGACCAGACGGCGGCCCCATGAGCCGCGAGCGGAGCGCCGACCGGTTGGCCGTCCCCCAGCCTCCAGGAGCGCAGGGTGCGGTCGGACGAGGCGGAAACGATCAACGACTCTCCGCCGACGACCACGGTTCGCACCGTGGTGATCGAGGCGGTGTGAGCGACGATCGGGTCACCCCACTCGGCGCCGGTCCACAGATCCCATCTGCGGAGCACACCGTCGTCCGCTCCGGCGACGACGACGTCGACCTCGCCGACGGCACCGGCCACGGCCGTGTTCACCCACCTGCCTTCGCCGAACAGGAGCGGCTCCCCGATGAGAGTGCCGCTCTCCGCGTCCCAGCGTCGTACACCGCCGTCACCCCCTGCGGAGAGGACGATCGAACGGCCGCGGCTCTGGTAGGACGTCATCTCGTTGACCCAGTCGTCATGACCGGGAGCGTTGTCCCCGACGGGTTCACCCGTCGTCAGTTCCCAGCGCCGCACGGTGCGGTCGGCTCCCGCGGTCAGGGCGACCGGGCGCCCTCCCGCCCGTCCGCAGGCGATCGCCGACACACCGCCCTCGTGGCAGGCGGCGGGCGCGTCGACCGCTGCGGCTGCCTCCGGCTCCCACTGCCGGATCGTCGAATCGGCACTGCCCGTCACGAGGCACGGGCGACCGTCCATCCGTCCGAGGAGAACCGAGGTCACCGTGCCGTCGTGGGTGAAGGACATGCCGGGTGATCCATCGGCGTACCACAGCCGTGCGTTGGTGTCGGAGCTGCCGGAGACGAACCGGCCTGGCTCGTCCGGGTCGGCGTGGAGAGCCATCACATGGGCGTTGTGCTCTGTCTGCGGTTCGCCCAGTGCCGAACCGTCGGCGAGATCCCAGTGCCGAACCGACCAGTCGTGTCCGGTGGACAGGATGACCGGGCGGCCCTCGGACCGGGTGATCGCGGCCGCCCGTACCGCCCCCTGATGCCCGGTCAGGGGTTCACCGAAGTCCGTCCCGGACGTCAGGTCCCAGCGTCGGACCGTGCCGTCCGCGCTGCCCGAGACGGCGACGATCCGGCCGCCGACCTTCCCTACGGCGACGCTGTGCACCGGGCCCTGGTGGCCCACCAGTGGCGGCCCCAGCGGCCTGCCTTGGACCAGGTCCCACTGGCGGACCGTGCCGTCCTCGCCCCCGGAGACGGCAACGCTGAGACCTCCCTCGGTGACGACGGCGACCGATCTCACCGGTCCTTGGTGGCCTGTCAGGGGCTCGCCCAAGGGAATGCCGTCCACCAGCTCCCACCGGCGGACCGTGCCGTCGTACCCGGCGGAGACGATCACCGGCTGATCCTCGACCGTCGCCGAGGCCACGCTCAGAACCGCACCGACATGGCCGGACAGCGGCTCTCCAAGAGGGCTTCCCCCGGCGAGGTCCCAACGCCGGACCAAGCCGTCCTCCCCGCCGGAGACCACGATCTGCTGCCCGTCGAACTCCGTCATGGCGAGTGTCCACACCGCGCCGTCATGACGGCCGATCAGCCGGTAGTGGTGACTGTGTTCCCACCGTGCCCACCGGGCCCGCCACGGTTGGCCGAGAGGCAGTCGTCCCAGCCCGTCCGCCAGGACCAGATCGCCGTCACAGCGAGCGGCCAGCTCCAGCAGGGCGGCGTTCTCGGCGAACCGACCGGAGGACAGGCGGTGCGCCGCGAGCTGGAAGGTACGGCTGATGCGGACGGCGTCATCGTCACTCACGGCGGACAGCACCTCCACCAGGCGATCGGGCGCGGCAGCGACGAGGAACAGGGGATCCCTCATCAGAGCATCAAGCCTGCCTGCCCGTGCTGCATAGGAGGCCAGGTGGTTCCTGGTGTGGAAATGAGCCATTCGCCAGTCCGGGCCCGGTATGCCGGCCGATCGTGGCACACGCTCGACGAGGACCCGCGCGATCCTGTGATCGGCGTCGAGACCGCGCGTCGACGCGCGCATGTGCTCCGCGAGGGCGTTGTGGAACAGCCGGTAGACCGATCGGCCGCCCTCCGCGCCTTCCGCGATGTAGGCGCCCGCGCTGCCGAGCAGCCACCGGATGTCGGTGTCCGTGTAGGGGACGCCCGAGATGGCGCTCGCGGCCGGCGCCCACAGGTCCTCCCACGGAAGTCCGGCCCCGCTCGCGTACGCCAGCGGCATGAGCAGATCACGTACGCGCTGTTCGTTGTCGCCGAACCTTTCCAGGTACTCGTCGAGCGCGTCCCCGACCGTGGCGGGGAACTGCGACCGCCAGTTTCTTCGGTTCACGTCCACGGGCTCGGCCGACGAGGCCAGGTAATGGGCGACGATCCGTGCGATCAGGAACGTGGGTCTGGCCCTGACGGCCACCGCGTCGGCCACCTGCCGGGCCAGCCTGGGCTTCCCCTGGTAGGGCGTCACCGTTCCGGGGGCGTCCGCGGCGAGCAGCGACTTCAGGACGTAGTCGGAGAGATCGGCGAACTCCAGGTACTCCGGGAGATCCAGGTCGATCGCGACATGACCACTGCCGAGCGAACGGAGGATCTCCCGGCGGGTGCCGACGATCAGACGCACGCCGGGTTGGTGGGCGGCGGCGAGCGGGGCGAGCAGTCTGCGTGCCACGGACTTGGGCGCGATGGCTTCGTCCAGGGCATCCAGCACGATGGTGACGGGGCGTTCACCGGCGAGCAGCGACTCCACGAAGACGGCCGGCTCCGCCGCGGGCAGGCCCGTGTCGGCGGCGATCGCCGCGATGATGTCGGACAGGGTCTTGTCACGGGCGACGATGGCCACGTCGACGCATCCGACGGGCGGGGCGGTGTCGTCGTCGGGCAGTTGATCGCGTGGCATCCGGGCCCGGTACAGCGGGTCGGAGAGAGTGAGCAGCCGCGCGAGGACCGCGGACTTCCCAGAGCCGGGACCACCCGTGACGATCCTCATCCTGGCGTCGTCCTGACCGGAGGTCAGCCAGGAGACAAGCTCGCGCAGGGCACGTGACCGGCCGGTGAAGTACCAGCCGGCCTGGCCCTCGACCTCGACTCCCCGGGCCCTTGGGCTCCAGTGGCCGATCAGGTCCTCACGGTCCAGAAGTCCGCGCTGTGTCTCGATGTCGATCCCGGCGGGAATCGCGGGGCGGTGGCGCGGGTTCGGCAGGAGTGGTGAGATGCCGCTGCTGTCCCCCATGGAGCCCCGTGCCCGCTGGCTCCTGCCGTCGAGGCTCAGGCGCTCGTTGACGGAGCCGACGAGGGCGTTCGGATCGAGGTACGGCTGGTGGACGCGTCCGTTCCGCGGATCCGCGACGGCTTGCGTGAGTGCCTGGGCGAAAGCGTGCTGAACGGCCTCTTCCTTGGGGCGCGTCGCGGCGATGTACCAGAGTCCCGATCCGGATGACTCCTGTGCGTACCGCGTACCGCTGATGCTCCGCATCGCCGCGACCAGATCCTCGGCCCCCGCGCCCGCGTAGCACGTGTCCAGGATGATCAACGCATGCCGCACGGGGCTGCCGGCGAACATCCGTACCAGGTCCTCGGTCGCCACCGCCGTCCCGACCAGGTTGTACGGCTTCGAGTCACGGGCGAGGAGATAGTGGCGGCGGTCGAGGCCGGTGGATCCGTGTCCCGAGTAGTAGAAGACGAGCACGTCGGAGGAGGTGCGCTCGGACGAGGCGAGCCAGTTGCTGAGCAGCTCCCGGAGCCGGCCGCTCGATGGGCTCTCGCCCAGTTCGGAAAGGATCCGCTGGTAACCGAGGTGCTCGCAGAACAGTGACGCCATCGACGCGACGTCATGCGCCACGGACAGCAGTTGCTCACCCGGTTCCAGGTGATCGTAGTGAGCGGTACCCGCGGACACGATGTAGCGCCGGTACAGGTCCTCGTGCTCAACCAAGGCAAGCAGCCAGGACGCCGTGCCCGGTTTCCCGCGCGGTGAGATACGGGGTGGCGTCGTGCGCGTTGGCGCCGTTGTGGACCAGCTCGTCCTGGACACCGGAGCCGAACCTGTGCGCGAGCCGCTTCTCCAGAGCGATCGGGTCGCCGGGATCGGCGACGTTGAGCCAGTGGCGAATCGACGGAGGCGGCGTCCCGCGCCCCTGTTCCGGGCGTGGAGTGAGGCGATCGAAGACCACGTGCGGAATTCCCAGGGGAGAACCCAGGGTGACCAGGGTGTGCACGGCCCATTCCGGATGTGCGCACAGCGCTTCGTACGCCACGACCGAACCCAGTGAATGACCGATCAATACACGCGTGTTCGACTCCACGCAGTCTGCGACGCGGTCCAGTACACGTCTTTTCACTTCCGCGTCGCACAGAAATGCCCGCACCTGTTTCAGGTCGGCGATCAGTGCCCGCTCGGCGATACCGGCGAAGAAACGGGAGGAACACAGTCGGCTCAGTGCGCGCTGTGCCACCAGAGGGGTCCTGGCTTTCGTCGGATGGCCGGTGGGGCGGTCCTCCAGGTGTGCCACCTCGTGCCACAGCAGGTCCAGGAGTTCGGCCTCGACCGTGTCGTCGACATCGGTCGCGTCGTACGGTGGATCACCCAGGGCCTTCCCTCCCACGGGCCGGAAGAGGTCGCCGTAGAAGGCGACTCGCAGGCTCAGCTTCTTGATCGCGGCTCGCGCGTCGGCCGCGCCGGAGAACGAGTCGGCGGAGCCGGAGAGGGAGTCGACTGCCGCCCCCATTCCGTCGGCCAGAGCGGGTTGCCACGTCCCATGTAATGCATGCGCGCCGGAATACTGCTGACCGATTCCGTGGACTCCTACGATGTGCGCCATAGCCCCGCCCGCAGCCTTATGATGTCCGCCCCTCCACCAAGGCGGATCTACCCGTGCGGGAAGGATAACGATCCTTCGACGCAACCGGAGAAAGTCTCGAATTCCTGTTACTCGGGCAGAGGTTCGTGATACGCGGCGCATGGTGAGCATCGAGTGGGAAGCTCGAATGGATGGTTCCGATTGTCGGGCTGTCCTCGTGGTGCGGAAAGCCGCGGTCAATACCTGGTTGGCCTCCGGTCGGGTGATGCGGGCGGTGGCCACACGGCCACCGAGCCGGGCACGAGCTGCGCCGCACACCGTGTTGCCCGGCCGGATACAGTGCACACCGTGTGGGCCGACAACCAGCAGCGGGAGCCGCGTACCGACGTGCCCGACGGCCCCCGCCGCCGGGCCACCATCCACGATGTCGCTCAGCTGGCGGGAGTGTCCCGTCAGACGGTCTCCCGCGCGGTCAACGACAAGGGCGAGATCGACCCGGCCACGAAGGAGCGGGTACTGGAGGCGGCACGCCTGCTGGACTACCGGCCCAGCCGGTTCGCGCGGGGGCTGGTGCGGAAGGGGACCGTGACGGCGGGTCTGGTGATCCCGGACCTGATGAACCCGTTCTTCCCCGAGGTGGCCGCCGGAGTGCTGGAGGCCGCCGAACAGCGTGGCTGGCAGGTCGTGGTGTGGGACTCCCGCACCGACGACGTCCGGGAGCGGGAGGCGCTCGACGTGCTGTCCCACCAGGCGGACGCGGTCGTGGGCTACTTCAAGAACCGGGACGACGTCCTCGCCCGGCATCTCGGCGGTGTGCCGCTGGTGCTGCTGGAGCGCGGCCCGCAGCAGACCCGGTTCGCGGCCGTGGGCATCGACGCCGCCGCCGGCCTGGAGAAGGGCATCGCCCATCTGGTCCGTGCGGGGCACCGCAGGATCGGCATGCTGGACGGCGTTCGGCTCGACGCCCGCGGCCCCCGGCGGGAGGCCTTTGTGGCCGAGATCCGACGGCACGGGCTGCCCGTCGACGACGACTGGATCGTGATGTGCCCCGAGCACAGCGTGACCGGCGGCGAGGCCGGGATGGAGCAACTCCTGGACGCGCGGCCCGAGATGACCGCGGTCTTCGGGTTCAACGACCTGATCGCCGTCGGCGCGATGCGCGCCGCCCGTCGCCGTGGCCGTCGGATTCCCGAGGACCTGGCCGTGATGGGCTTCGACGGCCTCTCGCTGGGGGAACTGGTGGAGCCCGCGCTGACCACCCTGCATCTCGACAAGCGTCAGTTGGGACGCCTGGCCGTCGAGCAGGTGGCCCGGCTGCGGGCCGGCGAGGAGCCGCTCGGCGACGCGGACGCCTGGGTGATTCCCGAGCTGGTGGTACGGGGTTCCGCCTGACGTCGCCGGGCCATTGAACCTGACGTCGCCGGGCCATTGAAGGTGTGTCAGCAGATTGCCGTGTGAGGTCCCTTGACACTGGTTTTCGGCCGCGCTGATACTCAACGGCAACGTTCACGTGAACGTTCACGGCCTCCCAAGAACCCCCAAGTCGCTGTCGGCCCCGAGCCCGGAACCACCGGTCGACATCGTTGTCTTCGTTTGTCCCCCCACCCCGCAGACGGGCCCGCGGCAGCGCCCTGCCCCGGTCGAGCCGTGCCCGGAAAGTGAGTGCACGCCGATGGAACACCGAACGATCTCCCGCAGACGTCTGCTGGGGGCCTCCCTCGGCGGTGTCGGCGGAGCCCTGTTGGGCCTGTCGGGATGCGGGGTGGACGACGGCTCGGCCTCCGCGGGCACCGACCATCTGAGCCTCTGGTACTGGAAGGGCTCGCTGAGCGACAAACTGCTCGCCACCGCCAGGCGTGCCGTACCCGGCGTGCCGGGGCTGAGGGTGAAGGGCTCCCAGATCCCCGACGGCGAGATCGACTCGAAGGTGCGCACCAGCCTCGCCGCCCGTGCCTATGTGCCGGACCTGACGGTCGTGAACAACGACAACCTCGCCACGTTCTTCCCCGACGAGAACGAGTTCCTCGACCTGCGGACGCTGGGTGCGGAAGCCGTCCGCGACCAGTACCTCGACTGGAAGTGGAAGGCCTGCTTCACCCCGTCGGGCCGGATGATCGGCTTCCCTCTCGACGCCGGCCCCACCGCGCTCTACTACCGCGGGGACCTCTTCCGGAGGGCCGGACTGCCCGACGACCCGAAGGAGGTCGCCGCGGAGATCGACACCTGGGAGAAGTACCTCGCCGCCGGGCGGACGCTCCGGACGAAGGGCCCCGGCAAGCCGTATCTGGTGAGCAACGTCGGCAACGTCTTCCAACAGGTCCTGCTCCAGAGCCCCAAGCAGTTCGTGGACGCCGACAACCGCTTCATCGGCGACCAGCCCCACATCCGGCACGCCTGGGACCTGTCCGTGGAGATGCTCCGCCAGGGGATCAGCGCCAGGATCACGGACGGCACGCCCGACTACAACGCGGCCATGAGCGGGGGCCGGGTCGCCTCGATGACCACGGCGGTGTGGGCCATCAACGGCCTGAAGGACACCGCGCCGAAGACGTCCGGGGCCTGGCGGCTGACCACCATGCCGGACGGCCCCGCCAACTACGGCGGTTCGTACGTAACCCTGACCCGCTACTGCCGCGACCCGGAGGCCGCCTTCGCCTTCCTGAAGTGGCTGCTCGGCCCGGCGAACCAGCTCAAGAGCTACCAGGAGATGGCCCTGTTCCCCACCACTCCGGCCGCCTACGCCGACCCCGCGATGCATACGCCCGACCCCTTCTTCGGCGGTCAGCAGCCCATCGACGTCTTCGGCCCGGCCGCCCAGAGGGCACCGGTCGTCTACTTCAGTCCGTACGAGGAGACCGCCAACACCCCGTTCTTCCAGGAGCTGACCAACGTGGAATCGCTCGGCAAGAAACCCGACAGGGCCTGGCGGGACGCGGTGAACACCGCCGAGACCACGCTGTCCCGGCTGGGGGTGAGCTGACGTGACCACAGTCGCCGACCCGGCGGATGCCGGTGCCCCCGCGGCCGACCGCGGAGAGCGGGCGGACGGTCGCGGCTCCCGCTCCAGCGCCCCGGGCGGACGCCGACGCCATGTCGGGCCGCTCCTCGCCATCTCCCCGTTCTATGTGCTGTTCGCCGTCTTCGGCGCCTTCCCGGTGGTCTTCTCCCTGTACCTGTCCTTCCAGGACTGGGACGGCATCGGAGACATGCGCTTCGTCGGCCTCAAGCAGTACGGCTGGCTGCTCGAGGACTCGGTGTTCTGGCACTCGGTGCTCAACACCTTCGAGATCTGGTTCCTGTCCACGGTGCCGATGCTGTTCCTGGCCCTGGTGCTCGCGTTCCTGCTGCACTCGCAGGTCCGGTTCACCGGCGCGTACCGGGTGGCGTACTTCATCCCCAACGTCACCTCGATGGTCGCCATGACCGTCGTCTTCGGCTCGGTCTTCGCCCAGACGGGCCTCGCCAACTCGGCACTGAGGCTGGTCGGGCTGGACGGTGTCGGCTGGCTGTCCTCCGAGTGGGGGATCAAGTCGTCCCTCTCCATCATGATCATCTGGCGGTGGGTGGGTTACAACGCCCTGATCTTCCTGGCGGGGCTCCAGGCCATTCCCACCGAGCACTTCGAGGCCGCCCGGGTCGACGGCGCGAACAGCTGGCAGACCCTCTTCCGGGTCGTGCTGCCGCAGCTGCGGCCGGTGGTCCTCTTCGCCGCCGTCACGTCCACCATCAACGGCCTGCAGATCTTCACCGAGTCCCAGGTGCTCTTCCAGTCGACCGACGTCGGAACCACGGGCGGACCCGGCCAGGAGGGTATGACCATCGTGCTCTATCTGTGGCAGAAGGCCTTCAAGGACCACCAGTTCGGCTACGGGGCCGCGATGGGCTGGCTCCTCTTCGCGATCATCGCGGTCTTCACCCTCATCAACTGGCGGCTGGTCTCCGGCTCCGACCGCGAGGACCGCGGCGGCATCAGGTCACTGCTGCGACGCAAGGGAGCCCGCAATGGCCGCTGACGAGAGAACGACCGGCAGCGCGGGCCTCGCCATCGGCTCCGGCAGCATGCTCACCCGGGTCTGTGTCCGGGGCGTGCTGCTGCTCGGTGTGCTGATCTCGCTGTTCCCCTTCTACTGGCTGGTGGTGATGGCCTCCGGCACCACCCAGGACATCTACCGCTACCCGCCCAAGCTGGTACCCGGACCGCATCTCCTGGGCAACATGCGGCGGGTGCTCGACACCGTCGACTTCTTCGGCTCGCTGCTCAACACCGTCGTCGCCGCGGTGCTCGGGACCGCGCTCGTGCTGTTCTTCGACTCGTTGGCCGCGTTCGCCTTCGCCAAGTACGAGTTCCCGGCCAAGAAGTTCCTCTTCGGCACGCTGCTGGTCACGTACATGATTCCCGCGCAGCTCTCCCTGGTGCCGCAGTTCGTCACCATGGCCGAGTTCGGCTGGGCCGGTTCACTGAAGGCGCTGATCATTCCCGGTGCGGCCAACGCCTTCGGCATCTTCTGGATGCGCCAGTACGCCCAGAACTCGCTGCCCGACGAGCTGCTGGACGCCGGGCGGATCGACGGCGCCGGCTTCTTCCGGCTGTACTGGCAGGTCGCGATGCCGCTGTTTCGGCCGGCCCTCGCCTTCCTCGGCATCTTCACGTTCATCAGCATCTGGAACGACTACATCTGGCCGCTGGTCGTCATGATCGACCCCGACAAGGTCACCCTCCAGGTCGCTCTGGCGAACCTCAACGTCCTGTACAACACCGACTACTCCCTGGTGATGGCCGGGGCCCTGATGAGCGTCATCCCGCTGATCATCGTCTTCCTGCTCGGGGCACGGCACTTCCTGCGGGACCTCGCGGCGGGGGCGACGAAGATGTGACCGCCTCTTCCCTCGTCCACGATCACGTCGGCCTTCGAGACCACCGCCGGTGGTCTCGAAGGCCGACGTCGTCGCCATGGGGTCTGGACCGGTTCGGTGCTCGGTAGGGTACGGAGGAGGTCCCCGGTCGCGAGGGAGTTACTGGATGACGCAGGTCAGGCCCATGCGCGCGGACGCTCGGCGTAACTACGAGCGGTTGCTGGAGGTGGCCGCGGAGGCCTTCGCCGAGCATGGGGAAGGCGCGTCCCTCGACGACATCGCCAAGCGGGCGGGTGTCGGATCCGGCACGCTGTACCGGCACTTCCCCACGCGTCAGGCGCTGCTTGAGGCGGCGTACGTCGACCGGGTCGAGGCGATCGCGGCGCGCGCGGACGAGATCGCGGGGCGGCTGCCGCCGGGCGATGCGCTGGTGGAGTGGCTGAACGAACTCGGCGTGGGGATGATCCAGGTCCGCGGGCTGAAGGCGCTGCTGGGGTCGGCCGTCACGGACGGCAGTTCGGCCGCGGCCACGGTGTGCGCCGACGAGATGAGGGCGGCCGCGACGCGGCTGGTGCGGGCGGCGCAGCGGGAGGGGACCCTGCGAGCAGACGTCGAACCGATCGACGTGCTGCGGCTCGCGCACGGAGTCGCCACGGCGTCGGAGCTGGCGGACGGGCAGGGGAGAGCCATCCGGCGGTACGTGTCATTGCTGACGGAAGGCCTGAGACCGGCGACGGCGGACGAGGAGAGCTGAACGCCGGGCGCGCCCCCTGCGACGGGGGCGCCCCGGTGGTCGTAGCGGTTGTTACAGCGCCTGGGCCGCCGGCTTCACCATGCCCCGTACCGTGCGGGACTTCACGAAGTCGCCCATCGCCGTCATGTCCCACTCGCCGGAGAACTGGCGGACCAGCTTCGCCATCATCACGCCGGTCTGTGCTTCGGCGTTGGTGAGGTCGAAGCGGACGAGTTCCTCGCCGGTCGCGGCGTCCAGGAGCCTGCAGTACGCCTTGGCGACCTCGGTGAACTTCTGGCCGGAGAAGGAGTTGACCGTGAAGACCAGGCCGGTGACCTCCTGCGGGATTCGGCCGAGGTCGACGACGATCACCTCGTCGTCGCCGCCGCCCTCTCCGGTGAGGTTGTCGCCGGAGTGCTTGATCGCGCCGCCGACGATGGACAGCTTGCCGAAGTAGCAGCTGTCGACGTGGTTGCGCTGCGGGCCGTACGCGATGACCGAGGCGTCCAGGTCGATGTCCTTGCCGCGGTACGCCGGTTCCCAGCCGAGGCCCATCTTGACCTGGGACAGCAGCGGGCGGCCGCCCTTGACCAGGGAGACGGTCTGGTTCTTCTGGAGGCTGACCCGGCCCTTGTCGAGGTTGATCTTTCCGGTACCGGGGACGGGGGCGGGCGGGGCCGGGGGAGCGGCGGGGGCCGGGGGTGCGGAGACCCGCGGGTCGAGCGGCGGGGCCGGCGGCGCCACCGGCGGCTGCGTGGCCGGCGGCGGAGGAGTCACCGGCTGCGCGGGAGCGGCGACCGGGGCCGCGGGCTCCTCCACGGAGACGCCGAAGTCGGTGGCGATGCCGGCCAGGCCGTTGGAGTAGCCCTGGCCTACGGCGCGGGCCTTCCAGGCGCCGTTGCGGAGGTAGACCTCCACGATCACCAGGGCCGTCTCGGTGCCCAGCTGCGGGGGCGTGAACGTGGCCAGGACGCTGTTGTCGTCCGCGTTGCGGATGGTGGCCGTCGGTTCGATGCCCTGGAAGGTCTGGCCGGCCGCGTCCGGGCTGGCGGTGACGACGATCTTCTCGATGCCCGGGGGAACGGCGGAGGTGTCGACGGTGATCGCGTCCGGGGCCGTGCCACCGCCCGAGCGGTAGGTCACGCCGGGGCCGGTGGGTTGGTTGTAGAAGATGAAGTCGTCGTCGGAGCGCACCTTGCCATCGGCGGTGAGCAGCAGGCCCGATACGTCGAGCCGCACCGGGGCGGCGACGTCCACCGTCACGCGGGCGGCGGAGAGGGGGATGTTCGAGCCGGGGGTCATAGCTGTCATGACCGTTTGAACGAGCGAGGGCGTTTTACCGTTCCCTTACCCGAGGGCCAATCGGGTACAGACCCGTCACCCCGGGAGCCGAGCCCACGGGGGACGGATCGAGGACCACGCCTCGGAACACCCGTTTTTCCATCCGTCCACGGAGCGCCCGACGCCGCTTTCGCCGCTCTGTGGCCGGCGATGGCGGCATCGGCCCTCGCCTATGCGGCAGGACGGCGCACCCGTTCCTGGCCCCGGTGGGCCGGTCCGGCGTTCGCCGCCGTGGGTGCCGCGCTGTACGGCACGCTGCCGCTGTGACCGCCTGCCCGACGGCCGTACCGTCGGGCAGGCCCAGCACCGTCCGCTACGGCACCACCACGATCTTCCGCCCGACCCCCGCCTTGAACTGGTCCAGTGCCTCCGGGTAGCGGTCCAGGGGGATGCGGTCGCTGATGAAGACCTCCGGGTCCAGGACACCGCCCGCGAACAGCTCCGCCGCCCGCTCGAAGCTGTGCAGGACCGCCATCGAGCCGGTGATCGTGATCTCCTGGTTGTAGATGCGGTACGGGTCGATCGTCACGCGGGTCGCGTAGTCGGCGACGCCGAACTGGAGGAAGGTGCCCGCCTTCGCCACCCGGTCCAGGCCGTCCTGGATCGCCGCCGCGTTGCCGGTCGCGTCGATCACCACGTCCCAGCCCTGCGGCCGGTCGAGTTCGTCGGCGCCGGTCGCCGAGGACGACACTCCGAGCAACCGGGCCGTGGTCAGGCGCTGTTCGTTGATGTCCACCATGTCCACGCTCGCCGCCCCGGTCCGCTTGGCGAGCTCCAGCATCATCAGGCCCATCGTCCCGGAGCCGTAGATCAGGACGTGTGCGCCGAGGCGGGACTGGAGCACGTCGTAGCCGCGCACCGCGCAGGACAGGGGTTCCACGAGGGCCGCGTCCTGGGTGCGTATGTGCTCCGGCAGCTTCACGCAGTTGGCGACCGGCGCGACCGCGTACTGGGCGGCGCCTCCCGCCGTCGTCACGCCGATCGCGGCCCAGCGTTCGCAGAGGTTGTTGTGGCCCGCACGGCAGTACCGGCACTCGTAGCAGTAGAGCGAGGGGTCCACCGCGACCCGGTCGCCCACCGAGACCTCGGTGACCTGGGTGCCGACCCCGACCACCTCGCCCGCGAACTCGTGCCCGGGCACGATCGGCAGCTTCGGTGCGAACTCGCCCTGAAGGATGTGCAGATCGGTGCCGCACAGACCGCAGGCCGCGACCTCGACGACGACCTCGCGGGGGCCCGGTGTCGGGTCCGGGACTTCGGAGACGACAGCCTTGCCCACGGACTCGATGACGGCGGCCTTCATTTCACGGCTCCCAACGACAGGCCCTGGACCAGCTTGTCCTGGGCGGCGAACCCCGCGGCGAGCACCGGCAGGGAGATCACGAGCGACGCGGCGCACACCTTCGCCAGGAACAGGCCCTGGCTGGTGATGAAGCCGGTCAGGAAGACGGGGGCCGTCTCGGCCGCCACGCCGGTCAGCACCCGGGCGAAGAGCAGTTCGTTCCAGCTGAAGATGAAGCAGATCAGCGCGGTCGCGGCGATTCCCGGGAGGGCGATGGGGGCCACCACGCGCGCCAGGATCGTCGGCAGGCGCGCCCCGTCCACCTTCGCCGCCTCGATCACCGCCACCGGGACCTCCGCGAGGAAGGACTGCATCATCCACACCGCGATCGGCAGGTTCATGGAGGTGTAGAGGATGACCAGCAGCCATATGTTGTCGAGCATGTCGGTGTTCTTGGCGAACAGGTAGATGGGCAGGAGGCCCGCCACCGCCGGCAGCATCTTCGTGGACAGGAAGAAGAACAGGACGTCCGTCCACTTCTTCACCGGCCGGATCGACAGCGCGTACGCCGCCGGGAAGGCCAGGAGGAGGACGAACAGCGTCGACGTCAGCGAGGCCACCGTCGAGTTGATGAGCGCCGGCCAGGGGCTCGCGCCGCCGCCCGTGCCGAAGAACTCGCGGTAGCCGTCAAGGGTGAAGGCGGCCCCGAAGGAGGGCGGATTGGTTGCCGCGTCCTGCTCCGAGTGGAAGGACGTCAGGGCCATCCACGCGATGGGGAGGAAGAAGACGATCCCCAGCAGCCAGGCCACCAGGCCGAGGCCCGCTCCCTTGCTGCGGCCACTGCGCGGTCGTACGGCGATGTCGCTCATGCCCGACCCACCTCCTCGCGGAACAGGGACGACACCACGCGCAGGGCGAAGGTCGCGATGATGATCGAGCCGATGACCACCAGGACGCCGGCGGCCGACGCGAGGCCGTTCTCGTGGGCCTGGTAGAAGCTCTGGTAGACGGTGTAGGGAAGGTTGGCGGTGCCCAGGCCGCCGGACGTGATCGTGAAGACCGCGTCGAAGTTCTGGACGATGTAGATCGAGCCCAGGAGCCCCCCGAGTTCGAGGTAGCGGCGCAGGTGCGGGAGCGTCAGATACCGGAAGATCTGCCAGTCGCTCGCACCGTCGACCCTCGCCGCCTCCATCTGCTGCTGGTCGCGGCTCTGCAAGCCGGCCAGCAGGATCAGCATCATGAACGGGGTCCACTGCCAGACGAGGGAGGCCTCGACCGCGAGCAGCGGGGTGTTGGAGATCCAGTCCGGCTGTGGACCGCCCACATAGTGCAACAACCCATTGAACAGGCCGTATTCAGGGTTGTACAGCACATGCTTCCAGAGCAGGGCCGCCGCCACCGGGACCACCAGGAAGGGGGCGATGAGGAGCGTGCGGACCACGCCCCGGCCGCGGAACTTCCGGTCGAGCAGCAGCGCCAGGGCCAGTCCCAGGACCAGGCTGGCCAGGACCACCGCGGCCGTCAGCAGGACCGTCGTCCACACGGACTGGCGCAGATCGGCGTCGGTCAGCACCTGCTGGTAGTTGTCGAGGCCGGTGAAGTGGCGGGCCTTGGGATAGAGGGCGTTCCAGTCGAAGAAGGAGATCACCAGCGTGGCCACGAACGGGAGTTGGGTGACCACGATCATGAAGACCAGGGCGGGGAGCAGGGGGGCGCGGGTGGCCCAGGCACGCAGGCGGGCGGAGGGCTGCCGCAGGGTGGGTACGGAAGCGGTGGCTGTCGGAACTGTTGCGGTAGCGGTCATCGTCCCTCGTACTCCTCGGAGATCCGCTCGGCGAGCTGCTGGGACTTCTTCAGGGCCGACTCGACGGACTGGCGTCCGGCGATGGCCGCGCTGATCTCCTGGGAGACCTTGGTGCCGAGATCGGTGAACTCGGGGATGCCGACGAACTGGATGCCGGGCGCGGGGCGCGGCTGTACGCCGGGGTCGTTGGGCTTGGCGCCCTCGATGGCCTCCTTGGTCATCTCCTGGAAGGCGGCCGCCTCCTTGACGTAGGCGGGGTTCGTGTACGTCGACGCGCGCTTGCCGGCCGGGACGTTGGACCAGCCGATCTGGTCGCCGACCAGCTGCTCGTACTGCTTGCTGGACGCCCAGGAGACGAACTTCCAGGCCTTGTCGGAGTTGCGCGACGCGTCCTGGATGCCCCAGGCCCAGGTGTAGAGCCAGCCGGCGGACTCGGTCTTCTCGACGGGGGCGGGGGCGTAGCCGAGCTTGCCCTTGACGGGGGAGTTCGCCGCCTCCAGGGATCCGGCCGCGGAGGTGGCGTCGTACCACATGGCGACCTTGCTCTGGGTCATGTTGTTCAGGCACTCGGCGAAGCCGGACTGGGCGGCGCCGGACTCGCCGTGCTCTCGGACCAGGTCGACGTAGAACTTCACCGCCTTCTCGAACTCGGGGGAGTCGAGCCGCGCCTTCCAGCCCTTGTCGAACCAGGTGCCGCCGAAGGTGTTCACCACCGTGGTCAGGGGTGCCATGACCTCGCCCCAGCCCGGCAGGCCGCGCAGGCAGATGCCCTTCATGCCGGGCTCGGCCCCGTCGACCTTCGCGGCCAGGTCGGCCACCTGGGTCCAGGTCGGGTGCGCGGGCATCGTCAGGCCCTTCTCCGCGAGGATGTCCTTGCGGTACATCAGGAAGGACGACTCGCCGTAGAAGGGCTGGCCGTAGAGCTTGCCGTCGTCGCCGGTCAGTGACTGGCGCATGGGCTTGAGCACGTCCTGTTCGTCGTACGCCGGGTCCTTGGCGACGTAGGAGTCCATCTCGTGCAGCCAGCCGTTGCGGGCGTAGATCGGTATCTCGTAGTTGGAGAGGGTGGCGACGTCGTACTGGCCGGCCTGGTTGGCGAAGTCCTGGCTGATCTTGTCGCGGACGTCGTTCTCGGGCAGGACGGTGAAGTTGACCTTGATGCCGGTCTCTTTGGTGAAGTGCGCGGCGGTGAGCTTCTGCAGCTCGGTCATCTGCGGGTTGTTGACCATCAGGACGTTGATGGAGTTGCCGCCTGACCCGGACCCGCCCGCCCCGACCCAGCAGCCGGAGAGCAGCGGGGCGAGCAGCGTCCCTACGGCGGCCATGGCGAGCGTGGCTCGCGGGGGCCGTCGTCGGCTCTGGGTTCGCATGGATCGCTCCTGGACGTATGAGGAGATGGGGGAGATGAAGGAGAGGGAGAAGAGGGGTGCATCGGGAGATAAGGGGCGCTGTCCGGTAAAGGGGTGCCCTGCGTAGGGTGGGGTGGATTGTCAGACGCGGATGACCTGTGGTCCCAGCAGCGAGTAGCGGTGGGCCTCGGCCGTCGGGAGCAGGGTGCTCGTCACGATCGCCTCCAGGCTGCCGATCTCGGCGAACCGGCAGAAGCTGACCGCTCCGAACTTGGTGTGGACGCCCGCGAACACCGTGCGGCGCGCGGCCCGGATGGCCTGCGCCTTGACCTCGCTGACCGCTGGGTCCGGCGTGGTCAGTCCGTGTTCGCGGGAGATGCCGTTGGCGCCGATGTAGGCGAGGTCGACGACGAAGCCGGCCAGCATCTTCGTCGTCCAGTGATCGACCGTGGCGAGGGTGCCGGAGCGGACCCGGCCGCCCAGCAGCAGGACGGAGGTGTTCTCGGTCTCGGCGAGCGCGCCGGCGACCGGCAGGGACGCGGTGACCACGGTCAGCGGCCGGTCCCGGGGCAGTGCCTCGGCGATGAGCTGCGGGGTGAAGCCCTCGTCGACGAAGACCGTCTCCGCGTCCGCGAGCAACTCGGCCGCGGCGGCCGCGATCCGGCGCTTCTCGGGAACGTGACTGGTGGCGCGGAAGGCGAGCGTCGTCTCGAAGCCGGCGCTCTCCACGGGATAGGCCCCGCCGTGGGTGCGGCGGACCAGGCCGTGGTCCTCCAGGGCGCGCAGATCCCGCCGTACGGTCTCCTTGGCCACGCCCAACTCGTCGGCGAGCGCGGTGACGTCGACCGAACCGGTGGTGCGGGCGACCCGGACGATCTCCCGCTGGCGTTCTTCCGCCGTTCTCGTGTGCATGGCCGTCACCCGCTTCCGTGCCTGCGTGCCCGTTCGGGCCCGGTGGGGCCCATGGGGGAAGTTCTACAGCGGGTGCGCGGCACTGACCAGGCCTGTTGCGGACTCGATGCTGCCCGTGTGTGCCCGTTCACGGGGTGCCATGACCGTCTCGGACCTGCGGGGCAGGGGTCTCAGGCGGGCGATCGGGCAGCGCGGATGCCCGGATGCGGCGGCGGGCGGGCCCGTTCGGTGCCCGCCCGCCGCCGCGAACGATGATTTTGCGCCGTGTCGGTGCGGCTGGTCCGCCAGTGCGGTCGCCTTGTCCGTGCGGCCGGTCCGTCAGTGCGGTCGCCTTGTCAGTACGGCCAGATCGGCGGGTCGCTGACGAAGTGGCCGCCCAGGTAGGCGTGGCCCACGTTCTCCGGGTCCAGTTCGCCCTGCTCGGCGATCAGCTTCTCGGCGTACGGCTCGGAGTCGTCCCGCGGTTCGTAGCCGAGGGCCCGCGCGGTGCTCAGGTCCCACCACAGGCGGGTGTTGGCGGAGGAGCCGTAGACGACGGTGTGCCCGACGTTCTCGGCGGTCAGGGCCGCGTGGAAGAGGCGGGCGCCGTCGGCCGGGCTCATCCACAGCGACAGCATGCGCACGCTGGTCGGCTCGGGGAAGCAGGAGCCGATGCGGACGGAGACGGTCTCGATGCCGTGCTTGTCCCAGTAGAACTGCGCGAGGTCCTCGCCGAAGGACTTGGACAGGCCGTAGAAGGTGTCCGGGCGGCGCGGGGCGTCGATGGGGATGAGGGGGTCGTCGCCCTGGGGGCGCGGGGTGAAGCCGACCGCGTGGTTGGAGGAGGCGAAGACGATGCGCTTCACGCCCTCCTCACGGGCGGCCTCGTACAGGTTGTACGTGCCCTCGATGTTCGCCGCGAGGATCTTCTCGAACGGGGCTTCCAGGGAGATGCCCGCGAGGTGGATGATCGCGTCGACGCCCCGCACCGCCTCCCGCACGGCGTCCTTGTCGGCGAGGTCCGCGGTGACGGCGTCCGGGTCGCCCTCGATCGGGCGCACGTCGAGCAGGCGCAGTTCGTAGGCGAAGGCCGGGAGCAGGTTCCGCATCAGGGTGCCGAGCCCGCCGGCGGCGCCGGTGAGCAGAACGGTGCGGGGAGCGGGCATCCTCGGGTCTCCTTGAGTCGGCGGCCGCATGCATGGATCCCATTCACATGCGTGGACACGCTAGGGATCGTGGGTGTCCTCCGTCAAGTGTGGCGCGAACCCGGCAGATCCACTCCGTGACGCGGGTTTGCGCGCTTGACCGGCCTCGAAGGGGATCCTTAGGGTGGAGTCGTTCATAAATATGGATTCGAATCATAAACGTGAGCGCTCGTTCTAGGGAGAGCCCGTGACGTCAGCCCCCCTCTCCGCTCGACTCGGCATCCCCGGCGGGCCGCTGTTCTTCCCCGTCACCGCCTACGGCCCCGACGGCTCGGTGGACCTGGACACCTACCGCGCGCATGTGCGCCGCGGGATCGAGAACGGCGCCGCCGCCGTCTTCGCGTGCTGCGGAACCGGGGAGTTCCACGCGCTCGCGCCGGAGGAGTTCGAGGCGTGTGTGCGCGCGGCGGTGGCGGAGGCGGCGGGCCGGGTGCCGGTCGTCGCGGGCGCCGGATACGGCACCGCGCTCGCCGTGCGGTACGCGCGGCTCGCCGAGGCGGCCGGGGCGGACGGGCTGCTCGCCATGCCGCCCTACCTCGTCGTCGCCGCGCAGGAGGGGCTGCTGCGGCACTACCGGGAGGTGGCCGCGGCGACCTCGCTGCCGGTGATCGTCTACCAGCGCGACAACGCCGTGTTCACCCCCGAGTCCGTCGTCGAGCTGGCCCGGACCGACGGGATCATCGGCTTCAAGGACGGCCTCGGCGACCTCGACCTGATGCAGCGGATCATCAGCGCCGTCCGCACCGAGGCCCTCGACGACTTCCTCTACTTCAACGGGCTGCCGACCGCCGAACAGACCCAGCTCGCCTACCGCGGCATCGGCATCACCCTCTACTCCTCCGCCGTCTTCTGCTTCGCCCCGGAGATCGCCCTCGCCTTCTACGAGGCCCACAAGACCGGCGACGACACCACCGCCCACCGTCTCCTCGACGGCTTCTACCGGCCCTTCGTCGAACTGCGCGCCCAGGGCCGCGGCTATGCCGTCGCCCTCGTCAAGGCCGGCGTACGGATGCGCGGACTCGACGTGGGGGAGGTGCGGCCCCCGCTGCACGAGCCGCGCGAGGATCATGTGAAACAGCTCGCCCAGATCGTCGAGCGGGGCTACGCCCTGCTGGACGAGGGCCACTGAAGTCAGCCACCGAGCACGTGAACGCGGAGGACAAGTGAAGGCGTCGACGTTCGTCTACCCCTGGGATGTCAACGGGGACCCGGAGGCCGCGGCACGCATCGCCGCGCTCGGCGTGCGGCAGGTGACGCTGGCCGCCGCCTACCACTCCACCCGCGCGCTCACCCCTCGCCACCCGCGCCACCGCATCGTCACCGCCGAGCACGCGGCCGTGCTGTACCCCCCGGACGACCGGTGGGAGGGGCGGGAGCTGCGCCCGTACACCGCAGGGGACTGGGCACCCGGAGACGCGTTCGGCGAGGCGGCCGGCGCGCTCACCGACGCCGGCCTCGAGGTGCACACCTGGGTCGTCCTCGCGCACAACTCCCGCCTGGGCGCCGAACACCCGGACACCTCCGTCGTCAACGCCTACGGCGACCGCTACCCCTGGGCCCCCTGTATCGCGCAGCCCGCCACCCGCGCGTACCTCGTCGACCTGGCCGCCGAGGCCGCCGTACGCCCCGGCGCGGCCGGCACCGAGCTGGAGTCCCTCGGCTGGTACGGACTCCAGCACCTGCACGCCCACGACAAGACCGCCGGGATCGGCCTCGGGGACGCCGGCCAGTACCTGATGGCGCTCTGCTTCTGCCCGACCTGCCGGGAGGGCTACGGCCGACAGGGCCTGGACGCGGACGAGTTGGCGACCGCCGTGCGCGAGGCGCTGGCACCGGTGTGGCGGGGCGCGCCCGACGGCGAGGGCTGGGCGGGGGTCGAGAAGCTGCTCGGGGAGACGACCGCGGCCGCCACGCGCGCGTGGCGCGACGACGTCGCCCGCACGCTCCAGGAGGCGGCCGTCGCCGCCGTCCGGGCCGCCGCTCCCGACGGGTTCCAGGTCCTGCTGCACGCCGACCCCGTCACCTACCACGTCGGTGCCAACCCGGGCGTCGACCCCGCGCACATCCTGTCCGTCGCGGACGGCGTGGTCGTACCGTGCGCGGGCGGCGCCTCCCTGCTGACCCCGTTCGCGGCGCACCGGCGGGACGACACCGTGATCGCCGCCAACTTCGGTCTGGTCTCCGGGATGGGCGGCAGCCCGGGCACCCTCGCGGCGGACGCGGCACGGGCCCGGGGACTGGGAGCCACGGAACTGCGGCTGTATCACGCCGGGTTGGCGTCGGACGGCGACCTGGAGACGGCACGGGAGGCGCTCGCCGGGCTGTGAAGCAGCGGCACCACGGTCAGCAGCCACAGCACGCCGAGGACGGCCAACAGGGCCCGGTGGTCGACCGGTTCGACCAGGGCGGCGCCCGCGGCCAGACCGAGCACGTTCGGCGCGAACATCAGGGTGTTGGCCGTGGCGGCCGCCCGGCCCAGCAGCGGACCCGGCGTCTCGCGTTGCACGGCCGTGAGCGCGGCGATCAGCACACAGGGCAGGCCCGCGCCGATCGCCGCGCTGCACACCAGGGCCACCGGGTCCCACGGAACGGCCCGCAGCGCCACCGCGACGGCCGTGACGGCCGTGCCGCAGGCCGCGAACCGGCGTGCCCCGAGCCGCCGCAGCGCGGGGCCCGAGGCCAGGCCGACCGCGACCGAGCCGGCGCCCTGCACGGCGTACAGCACACCGGCGTACGCGGGGGAGTGCCCGAGGCCCTCGACGACGGCGTAGACGGACGCCCCGTTGACGCCCGCGCACAGCATGGTGGCGCCGCCCGCCAGGACCAGCGACCGCAGCCGGGGACGCGTCCACAGATGGCGGGCCCCCTCGGCGGTCCGTTCGAGCCAGCCGTTCGCGGTCGGCGCGGGCCTCTCCTCGTGGACGCGCAGAGCGGCGTACAGGCCCGTGGCGAGGACGAAGGTGACCGCGTCGAGCAGGGCGACGCCCGGGCCGCCGTACGCCGCGTAGAGGCCGGCTCCCGCCAGCGGGGCCACCAGCTTCATGCCCTCGCTCGCCGTCATCCGCAGCCCGTTGAAGTCGCCGAGCAGGGACGGGTCCACGGCGGCGGCGACCAGGGCGGACTCCGCTGCGTCGTGTACGGCACCGGCGGCGCCGTACACGAACAGGACCGCGTACAGCAGCCAGAGGTCACGCGCGGAGTCGACGGTGAGGAGGGTGAGCAGGAGGGCGGCCAGCGACAGGTTCACGCCGATCAGCAGTGGCTTGCGGCGGAACCGGTCGGCGATCGTGCCCAGGAGCGGACCGGCGAGGGTCGGTGCCCACATGGCGAGCAGGCACAGCGCGGCCAGCCCGTCCGACCCGGTGAGTTCCTTCACCCACACGCCCGACGCCAGCCACAGCGCGGCCGTGCCGAAGCCGGAGACCACGACTGTGGCGAGGTACAGCCCCGCGTCGCGGTCGCGCAGGACACGCGCCACCGGCCAGGTCCGTGCCCGTGTCAGTGCCCGGGCCCTTGTCCTCGTACGTTTCGTCGTCATGCCCGGTCATCGTGCGGCTAAGGAGGGGGCGTACGGATCGGGCGGGTTCCCTAGAAGGGCGGGGGGCCGGGCGGGAACCCGTGGGTGGCTGTCGGTAATGCCTCTGGGGCACGTGCGGCGACCGCCCTAGCGTCAGGAGTCATGAACTACGTCCTTCCCGTCGTCATCGGCGTCCTCTACGTCCTGGTCATGTGCCTCCTGCGCGAACCGCACCGACGCCGTCTCAACGCCCTCATGGTGGCCGGAGCGGGCGCCGCCTACCTCAGCGGCGGCGGCCTCGGTGGCTGGGAGTTCGCGTTCACCGCGGTGGTCACCTACGTCGCCTACCGCGGCCTCGACTCATGGACGTTCATCGGCGTCGGCTGGCTGCTGCACACCGCGTGGGATGTCGTCCACCACCTCAAGGGCAACCCGATCGTCCCGTTCGCTCATGACTCCTCCCTGGGCTGCGCGATCTGCGACCCGGTGATCGCGCTGTGGTGCCTGGGCGGGGGCCGGACGCCGGCCGAGCTCGTGCGGACGGTGCGTGCCGAGGCCGCGGTGCGACGAGTTTCGGTGGTGCGATGAGTTTCGGTCGTGGGGCCGGTCCACCATCCGAGGACAGCCCGCGGTCCGCGGTCCGCGGACCGCAGCCCGCATCCCGTCCGGAGGAGCAGCACATGACCGACCCGACGACCTTCGACTTCGAACCGCAGGCCCGGATCGTCGCCCGCCTCGCGGAGGGTGTGACCGACGAGCAGCTCGCGGACGCGACGCCGTGCCCGGACCTCGCGGTGCGGAACCTGCTGGGGCACCTGTCCGGTCTGGCCGTCGCCTTCCGTGACGCCGCCCGCAAGGACCTGGGCGTCACCACGAACAGCAGCCCGGACGCCGCCGTGCCCGACATCGGCGCAGGCTGGCGCGAGGACCTCCCCAAGGTCCTCGACGAACTCGCGGACGCCTGGCGCGACCCGGCCGCCTGGACCGGCATGACCCGAGCGGGTGGCGTCGACCTTCCGGGCGCGGTCGCCGCCGCCGTCGCGGCCGACGAACTGGTCATCCACGGCTGGGACCTGGCCCGCGCCACCGGGCAGCCCTACGCGCCGGACCCCATCGCGCTCAAGGCCTCGCACGGCTTCCTCCGCGCCGTCGCCGAGGAAGACGACCGCGGAGGCGGCATCTTCGGCCCGGTCGTCCCGGTCCCCGCGGACGCCCCGCTGCTCGACCGGGCGGTGGGACTGAGCGGACGCGATCCGCGGTGGTCGCCGAGGCCGTGACCGATCCGGCAGATTCTCACCGCAATCTCACCGTCCTTTGTCAGAAGCATTGACGAAACACGCGCCCCTCCCTACCTTCAACCCGTCGTACTTCGTACGTCATATATGAGACGCGATACGTGAGATCCGATACGCGATATCCGAGAGGCGCGCATGACCTCTGTGCCCACGCCGATCCCCTCCCGCACGCAGTACGTGCTGGAAGGGATCAAACACCGCATCCTCACCGGGCAGTTGACGCCCGGTCAGGCCCTCGTCGAGACCGAGATCGCCGCGCAGTTCGGGGTGTCCAAGACCCCGGTGCGTGAGGCGCTCAAGACGCTGGCCGGCACCGGGCTCGTGGTGATGAGCCAGTACAAGGGCGTCACGGTGCGCATGGTGGACGCGGACATGGCTCGCGAGGTCTACGACGTACGGCTCCTCCTGGAACCCGAGGCGCTGAAGCGGTCGGTGCGGCGTGGGGCCTCACTCGCCGCCGCCCGCGACGCGCTGACCCGGGCCGACGAGGCCACGGACACCGCCGAACGCTCCCTCGCCAACCGGGAGTTCCACCGCGCCCTGTACCTGCCGTGCGGCAACCCGCTGCTGGGCCGGATGCTCGACGAGGTCCGCGACCAGGCGGCCCTGGTCTCCGCCGTGGCCTGGGCGGCCTCGCCGTCCTGGGAACGGGAGGCCGGCGAGCACCGGGAGATCCTGCGGCTCGCGCTCGCCGGTGACGCCGACGGCGCGGCCCGCGCGCTGCACGCGCACATCGGGTCGTTCGTGCAACGGGCCTTTCCGCAAGCGGAATCCGAGCCCGAGGTCCAGAAAGAGGGCGGTCAGGCATGACAACGTCGTTCGAGACCCGGCGGACGGCTCTGGCCGACGTGGTGGCGATCCCGGTGACCCCGTTCGCCGAGGACGGCAGCCTCGACCAGGACACCCACCGGGCCCTGCTGCGCCGGATGCTCGACGCGGGGGTCAGGACCCTCACCCCCAACGGCAACACCGGGGAGTTCTACACCCTCACCCCGCAGGAGCGGCAGCTCGTCACCGAGTGGACCATCGACGAGGCCGGCGACCGTGCCGTGATCCTGGTCGGGGTCGGGCACGACGTGCCGACCGCCATCGCCTCCGCCCGGCACGCCCGGGAGCTCGGCGCCCAGATGGTCATGGTCCACCAGCCGGTCCACCCGTACGTCTCGCAGAGCGGCTGGGTCGACTACCACCGCGCGATCGCCGAGGCCGTGCCCGAGCTGGGCGTCGTCCCGTACATCCGCAACACCCAACTGCTCGGTGCCCGTCTCGCCGAACTCGCCGACGCCTGCCCCAACGTGATCGGTGTGAAGTACGCCGTCCCGGACGCGGCCAGGTTCGCGGCGTTCGCCCGGGACGCCGGCCTCGACCGCTTCGTGTGGGTCGCCGGTCTCGCCGAGCCCTACGCCCCCTCGTACTTCTCCGCGGGCGCCACCGGCTTCACCTCGGGTCTGGTGAACGTCGCCCCGTCCGTTTCGCTGAACATGATCGAAGCGCTTCGATCCGGCGACTACCCGGCCGCCATGAAGGTCTGGGAGCAGATCCGCCGCTTCGAGGAACTCCGCGCGGCCAACGGCTCCGCCAACAACGTCACCGTCGTCAAGGAGGCCCTCGCCTCCCTGGGCCTGTGCCGCCGCGACGTCCGCCCGCCGAGCCGGCAGCTGCCCGAGGACGAACGTGCCGAGGTCGCCGCCATCGCCTCCGGGTGGTCCATATGAACCAGCCGCGGCACAAGAAGAGCCCCGAGGAACTGAGAAGCCACCAGTGGTACGGCACCGACGGCCTGCGTTCCTTCAGCCACCGCGCCCGTACCCGCCAGCTCGGCTATCTCCCCGAGGAGCACCTGGGCAAGCCGGTCATCGCGATCCTCAACACCTGGTCCGACATCAACCCCTGCCACGTCCACCTGCGTGACCGTGCGCAGGCCGTGAAGCGGGGCGTGTGGCAGGCGGGCGGATTCCCGCTGGAGTTCCCGGTCTCCACCCTCTCCGAGACCTTCCAGAAGCCGACCCCGATGCTCTACCGCAACCTGCTCGCGATGGAGACCGAGGAGCTGCTGCGGTCCTACCCGGTCGACGGCGCCGTGCTGATGGGCGGCTGCGACAAGTCCACGCCGGCCCTGCTGATGGGCGCCGCGACGGCCGACCTGCCCGCCGTCTTCGTGCCCGCCGGGCCCATGCTGCCGGGGCACTGGCGCAACGAGGTCCTCGGCTCCGGCACCGACATGTGGAAGTACTGGGACGACAAGCGGGCCGGCCTCATCGGCGACTGCGAGATGACCGAACTGGAGAGCGGCCTCGCGCGCTCGCCCGGCCACTGCATGACGATGGGTACGGCGTCCACGCTGACGGCCGCCGCGGAAGCCCTCGGCGTCACGGTCCCGGGGGCCTCCAGCATCCCGGCCGTCGACTCCGGGCACGACCGGATGGCCGCCGCCGCGGGCCTCAGGATCGTCGACCTGGTCCACCAGGACCGCAGGCTCTCCGACATCCTCACCCGTGACGCCTTCGAGGACGCGGTGACGACCGTCCTCGGCCTCGGCGGCTCCACCAACGCCGTGATCCACCTGATCGCCATGGCGGGCCGGGCCGGGGTGAAGCTCACCCTCGACGACTTCGACCGCATCGCCCGCACGGTGCCGGTGCTGGCCAACGTACGGCCCGGCGGACAGACGTATCTCATGGAGGACTTCCACTTCGCCGGCGGGCTGCCCGGGTTCCTGTCCCGGATCCCGGACCTGCTCCATCTGGAGCGGCCGACCGTCTCGTACGACACGATGCGCGAGCAGATCGCCGGCGCGCAGGTGCACAACGACGAGGTCATCCGACCCCGGGACAACCCGGTCGCCGGCGAGGGCGGGGTCGCCGTGCTGCGCGGCAACCTCTGCCCGGACGGCGCCGTCATCAAGCACATCTCCGCGGAGCCGCACCTGCTCGCGCACACCGGGCCCGCGGTCGTCTTCGACGACTACCGGACCATGCAACGCACCATCAACGACCCGGAGTTGGGCATCACCGCGGACAGCGTGCTGGTGCTGCGCAACGCCGGACCCAAGGGCGGTCCCGGGATGCCCGAGTACGGGATGCTGCCGATCCCGGACCACCTGCTCAAGCAGGGCGTGCGGGACATGGTCCGCATCTCCGACGCCCGTATGAGCGGCACGAGTTACGGCGCCTGTGTGCTGCACGTGGCCCCCGAGTCGTACATCGGCGGACCGCTGGCGCTGGTACGCACCGGCGACCCGATCACCCTGGACGTCGAGGCGCGCGCCCTCCATCTCCACGTGGACGACGAGGAGTTGGCACGCCGCCGGGCCAAGTGGACGCCGCCGCCCGTCCGGTACGAGCGCGGCTACGGCGCGCTCTACAACGAGCAGATCACGCAGGCCGACACCGGCTGCGACTTCGAGTTCCTGGCCCGTCCGGGCAAGGTGCAGGACCCGTACGCGGGCTGAACGACCGCACCACGGCACCGACCGCACCACGGCACCGACCGCACCACGGCACAGCCGGAACGACGGCACCAACGCCACTGCACAGGCACCAAGAGCCACAACGGCACCACCGAGCCGCCGCCACCACGGCACCCCATGCCGGCGCAGCGTCACGGCACCACAGAGCCGCCACCGCACCACCTCACGGCCGCCCCCACCACGACGGCCGGCCTCGCGCACGCCGCACAGCAAGCGCTTGCCCGCACGAAACGCACAAGGTGCGCCAGACGCACGAGAACGGAGAACTGTCATGGCCCAAGCCGCAGCCGTGGCGAAACCGCCCGCGCCACCCCGGCGGCGCCGGGCCTCCGCCACGCCGCGCAGGCTGCCGTACCTGCTGATCGCCCCGGCGGCCCTGCTCATGCTGGGCTTCATCGCCTACCCGGTGATCAGCGTCTTCTACTACAGCCTGCGGAACTACAACCCCACCAAACCGTGGCGGAACGGCTACGCGGGCTTCGACAACTTCGTCCACGCCTTCACCGACGACCCGGTGTTCTGGGACACGCTGACCTTCAGCGCCAAGTGGGTCGTCGTCGAGGTCGGACTCCAGCTGCTGTTCGGTCTGGCGCTGGCGCTGATCGTCAACCAGACCTTCGTGGGGCGGGGCCTCGGCCGCGCGATGGTCTTCTCGCCGTGGGCCGTCTCCGGTGTGCTGACCTCCGCGATCTGGGTGCTGCTCTACAACTCCCAGACGGGCATCACCCGTTACCTCGCGGACATGGGCATCGGCGGCTACGGGACCAGCTGGCTGTCGGACACCTCGACGGTGTTCCCGGCGGCGGTCGTCGCCGACCTGTGGCGCGGAGTGCCGTTCTTCGCGATCCTCATCCTCGCCGACCTCCAGTCCGTCTCCAAGGACCTCTACGAGGCCGCCGAGGTCGACGGGGCGAGCCGCGTCAAGCAGTTCTGGCACATCACGCTGCCCCATCTGAAGGACGCCATCATCCTGTCCACGCTGCTGCGCGCGGTCTGGGAGTTCAACAACGTCGACCTGCTCTACACCCTGACCGGCGGCGGACCCGCGGGCGAGACCACGACCCTCCCGCTCTACATCGCCAACACCAGCGTCGACGCCCACAACTTCGGCTACGCGTCCGCCCTGACCGCGGTCGCGTTCGTGATCCTGCTCTTCTGCTCGATGGTCTATCTGCGGCTGAGCAAGTTCGGAGGTACGGACAAGTGATCACCAAGGAGGCCACCAAGGCGGCGCCCGCTCCCGCGCACGTGATCGCCGACCCCCCGCGCCCCCTCAAGGCCGGCCGCAACTGGGACGAGGTTCCGCGCTGGCAGATCTACCTGCCGCTGTCGATCTACCTCGTCTTCACCCTGATCCCGTTCTACTGGATCCTGCTCTTCGCGCTGCGCCCGGCCGGCTCGACCTCGCTCGTGCCCTGGCCGATGACCTTCGACCACTTCGAGAAGGTGTGGACGGACCGCAGCTTCGGCACCTACTTCCAGAACAGCCTGCTCGTCGGTGTCGCGACCCTGCTGATGACCACCCTCGTCGCGCTGGCCGGCGGCTACGCCCTCGCCCGCTTCGACTTCCGGGTCAAGAAGGCGTTCATGCTGGCCTTGCTGTGCTCCCAGTTCGTGCCGGGCGCGCTGCTGCTGGTCCCGCTGTTCGAGATCTTCGCCGAGCTGAACATGATCAACTCGCTGGGCAGCGTCATCATCGCGGAGACGGTCTTCCAGCTGCCGCTGTCGATGATCCTGATCAGCAACTTCATCAAGAATGTGCCGTACTCGCTGGAGGAGGCGGCCTGGGTCGACGGCTGCAACCGGTTGACCGCCTTCAGGATCGTCGTCCTGCCGTTGCTGCGGCCCGGTCTGATCGCCGTCGGCTCCTTCGCCTTCGTGCACTCCTGGAACCACTTCCTGTTCGCCCTGATGTTCCTGAACAACCAGAGCAAGCAGACCATCCCGGTCGGCCTCAACACCCTGATGAGCGCGGACAGCGTCGACCTCGGCGCGCTCGCCGCGGGCGGCATCATCGCGGCCGTACCCGTGGTGATCGTGTTCGCCTTCATCCAGAAGTGGCTGATCACCGGGTTCAGCGCGGGGGCGGTGAAGGGATGAGACTCCGTCAGATGGCCGTCGCGGGCGCGCTGTTGGGGCTGCTGTGCGTCCCGGCGCAGGCCGAGGCCCGCGACATCAGCCGCGACGTCCTCGCCGAGAACGACGGCTGGGCCTGGGCCGAGGGCGGCACCACGGGCGGCTCGGCCGCCGACGACGCCCATGTGTACACGGTCACCGACCGGGCCGGCCTGGTCCGCGCCCTCGACGGCGGCAGCGACACCCCGAAGATCATCAGGATCGCCGGGACCATCGACGCCAACACCGACGACGACGGCGACCACCTGGACTGCGCCGACTACGCCACCGACGGCTACCGCACCAAGAAGTACCTGGCCGCCTACGACCCGCGCACCTGGGGGTCGGCCAGGCCCAGCGGCCCGCAGGAGGAGGCCCGCCAGGCGTCGGCGGCGCGGCAGGCCGAGCGGATCGTCCTGCCGGTCGGCTCCCACACCACGATCGTCGGGCTCGAAGGCGCGGTCCTCAAGGGCGCCAGTCTCCAGGTCAGGAACGCGGACAACGTCATCGTCCGCAACCTCGAACTGCGCGACGCCTACGACTGCTTCCCCGTCTGGCAGCCCAACACCGGCGGCCTCGGCGACTGGAAGACGGCGTACGACAACCTGTGGCTGAACGGCGCCACCCACGTCTGGGTCGACCACGTCACGGCCTCCGACAAGGGCCACCCCGACGACCGGGAACCCACCTACTTCGCCCGCAACTACCTGCGCCACGACGGCCTGCTGGACATCACGGGCGGCTCCGACCTGGTCACCGTCTCCTGGAGCCGGTTCGCCGACCACGACAAGGCGATCCTCATCGGCAACGGCGACACGGTGACCGGCGACCGCGGCAGGCTCCGGGTCACACTGCACCACAACGAGTTCGAGTCGGTGGTCCAGCGGGCGCCCAGGGTCCGCTTCGGGCAGGTGCACCTCTACGACAACCGGTACGTGGCCCCCGCGGACGCGGTCGACTACCGCTACTCGCTCGGCGTGTCGACCGAGTCCCGGATCTACGCGGAGAACAACGCCTTCCACACCCCCGGCCACATCGAGGTCGCCGACCTGGTCAAGAGCTGGAACGGCACCGCCCTGCACCAGACGGGCACCGTTTTCAACGGCTATCCGGTGGATCTGCTCGCCATCTACAACGCCTACAACTCGGGCAGCGAGCGTGACCTCACGCCGGACGTCGGCTGGACACCTACCCTGCACACAAAGATCGACAGCGCCGACACGGCCGACCGAGAGGTGGCACGCGGCGCGGGCGCGGGGAGGACCCCATGAGCACAGACATCGTCCTGGCGGGCGCGCGTGGCCACGGCCGCTGGCACCTGGACAACATCCGCGGGCTCCAGGACAAGGGGATCGTCCGGCTCGCCGGCGTCTGCGAGCTGAACCCGCTGACCGCCGACGAGCTCCCCGAGGGCCTCGGCACGCCCGAGCAGTCCGCGGACTTCGGCGCCCTCCTCGACTCGACCGGCGCCCGGATCGCGGTGATCTGCACACCGATCCCGACCCACACCGACCTGGCGCTGACGGCCGCGCGCAGGGGTGTGCACCTCCTGCTGGAGAAGCCGCCCGCCCCCTCCTACGCCGAGTTCCGACGGATGGCGGACGGCGTCGCCGAGGCCGGCGTGGTCTGCCAGATCGGCTTCCAGTCGCTGGGCTCGCACGCCGTGCCCGCGATCCGGGAGCTGATCGCCGAGGGCGCGATCGGCGAGGTGGCCGGAGTCGGCGGGGCCGGCGCCTGGGCGCGCCCCCAGTCGTACTTCCGGCGCGCTCCCTGGGCGGGCAAGCGGCGGCTGAACGGCGTCGACGTGATCGACGGGGCGCTGACCAACCCGCTCGCGCACGCCGTCGCGACCGGCCTCGCGCTGGCCGGAGCCCCGCACGCGGAGGACGTCGCCGGGATCGAGACCGAGCTGCTGCGCGCCAACGACATCGAGTCCGACGACACCTCCTGCGTCCGCGTCACCACCACGCGCGGCCTTCCGGTCACCGTCGCCGCGACCCTGTGCGCCGAGGACCCCGACGATCCCTACGTCGTCGTGCACGGCGACAGCGGCCGGATCACGTTCTGGTACAAGCAGGACCGCGTGCTGCTCCAGCGCGCCGACCACGGCCCCGAGGAGTACGAGTACGGCCGCACCGACCTGCTGGAGAACCTCGTCGAGCACCTCACCGACGGTGTCGACCTGCTGGTGCCGCCGGACGCGACGGGTGCCTTCATGAAGGTCGTCGAGGCGATCCGCCGGGCCCCCGACCCGGCCCCGCTGCCCGAGACCGCCTGGCATCTGCTCCCAGGAGAGGACCGCAGGGTCGTCCCCGGCATCGACGGACTCGTCGCGGCCTCCGCGGACAACCTCGCCCTCTTCTCCGAACTCGGCGCCACCTGGGCCCTACCGAAAGAGGTGAGCACCTGATGACGACCAACGACACGCCGGTGCTGCGGGTCGCGGGCCGGCCGGTCGGCCGGTACGTCACCCGGCCCGAACTGCCCGCCCGGCTCTCCCCGCGCCCGTATCTGCACCCCGTCACCACCCTGGCCGGCACGGCGGTCACCGAACTCAGCCCTGCCGACCACACACACCACCTCGGCGTCGGTGTCGCCGTTCCCGACGTCGAGGGGACCAACTTCTGGGGCGGACGCACCTACGTCCGCGACCAGGGCCCGACCGAGCTCGACAACCACGGAGCCCAGCGCCACACCACGTTCCAGCTGCGCGATCCCGACGGCTTCGTTCAGGAGCTGCGCTGGGTCGCCCCGGGAGCCGAGCTGCTGCGCGAGCGCCGTACCGTCTCCGCCACCGAACTCACCGACTCCGCCTGGGCGTTGGACTTCACCTTCTCGCTCACCAACGTCACCCCGGGCCCGCTGTCGATCGGCTCCCCGGCGACGAACGGGCGCCCCGGCGCGGCCTACGGCGGCTACTTCTGGCGGGCCCGCAAGGAGAGCGAGGCACCGAGGGTGTTCACCGCGGGCGCCGAGGGCGAGGCCGAGATCCACGGCACCCGAGCCGACTGGCTCGCCCTGGCCGGCTCCGCCTGGACCCTGGTCTTCGCCGGTGCCACCGAACGGACCCGCCGCGACCCGTGGTTCGTGCGCACCGCCGAGTACCCGGGCGTCGGCTCGTCCCTGGCGTCCGACGAGCGGCTGCCGATCGAGCCCGGCGACACCGTCGTACGGCGGATCGTCACGGTGGTGGCCGACGGCCGCCTCGACCGGGACGCGGCCGCCACCCTCATACGCAAGGCGGTGAGCCTGTGACCGCCGGAACGTACACGAATCCGGTCCTGAACGCCGACTGGTCCGATCCGGACGTGGTCCGTGTCGGCGACGACTTCTACCTCACCGCGTCCAGCTTCGGCCGCGCCCCCGGCCTGCCCCTGCTGCACTCCCGCGACCTGGTGAACTGGACCCTGGTCGGCCACGCCCTCGAACGCCTGGAGCCGGCGGGCGAGTTCAGGACCCCGCGGCCCGACTGCGGGGTCTGGGCACCGTCACTCCGGTACCACGACGACCGCTTCTGGATCTTCTGGGGCGACCCCGACCAGGGCGTCTTCCAGGTCAACGCCCCCGAGATACGCGGCCCTTGGACCCGCCCGCACCTCCTCAAGGCGGGCAAGGGCCTGATCGACGCCTGCCCTCTGTGGGACGAAGAGACCGGCGAGGCCTATCTGGTGCACGCCTGGGCCAAGTCCCGCTCCGGCATCAAGAACCGGCTCACCGGCCACCGCATGCACCCTGACGGCACGTCACTTCTCGACGACGGCAAGGTGATCGTCGACGGCGACCGGATCCCCGGCTGGTTCACCCTCGAAGGCCCCAAGCTCTACCGGCACGACGGCTGGTTCTGGATCTTCGCCCCCGCCGGGAGCGTGGAGACCGGCTGGCAGGGCGCCTTCCGCTCGCGCGGCTTCTTCGGGCCGTACGAGGAGAAGGTCGTCCTGGAGCAGAAGGACACCGACGTCAACGGGCCGCACCAGGGCGGCTGGGTGCGTACCCCGTCCGGCGAGGACTGGTTCCTGCACTTCCAGCAGCGCGGCGCCTACGGCCGGGTCGTCCACCTCCAGCCGATGAGCTGGGGCACCGACGGCTGGCCGGTGCTCGGTGCCGAGGGCGCCCCCGTCGCCGTACACCGGCGGCCCGACCTGCCGCCGCAGCCGCCCACCGCACCCGTCACCGACGACGACTTCCCCGGCGGACGGTTCGGCCGCCAGTGGCAGTGGAGCGCCAACCCTCGGGACGGCTGGGCCACCCAGCACTCCGGGGACGGGTTACGGCTGGCCTGCGTCCGCTCGGTCGACACGCATGACCTGCGGAAACTGCCGAACGTCCTCACCCAGCGGCTGCCGGGCGTGCCGTCCGTGGTCGAGGTGGAGCTGACGCTGCACGGCGAGGAGCCGGGGGCGCGGGCAGGGCTCGCGGTCCTCGGGGACGCCTTCGGCTGGATCGGACTCCAGCGGGGGACCGACGGGAGCGTGCACCTGGTGCACCGGTTCGCCGAGGCGGTCGCCGAGAGGGAACGCGACGCCGAGCACCCGCGGCCGGCCCCCGAGGGACGCGCGCGACTGCGGATCGAGATCGGCGCGGGGGCGCGCTGCCGCTTCTTCCACGACGTCGGTGACGGACTCGAGCCGTCGGGTCCCGTCTTCGCCGCCACCCCCTGGCGCTGGGTCGGTGCCCTGCTCGGCCTCTTCGCCCTCGCGCCCGCCGGCTCGGGACACGCCGGCGCGGCGAGCTTCACGCAGTTCCGGATCACCCCCTTGTAACCCACCCCGTACGCCTGTTGGGAGCCGCAATGACGCACCTCCGTAGCAAGCGCTTGCCGAGACCTGGGTACGGCAAGGTGATGGCCGCCGTGCTCGGCCTCGTGGCCGCGCTGAGCCTCGGGGCGATCGGGGAGGCGAAGGCCGCGGGCGGAGAGGCGAAGGCCGCGTCCGTGGACCGGGCGCCGGCGTCCGTGGACCGCTTCGACGACCGGCCGCACGGCTTCGCCTCGCTGGCCGGCGGCACAACGGGCGGCGCGGGCGGCAAGGTCGTCACCGTCACAGAACCGGCCTCGCTGGCCCGGTACGCGGCGGCCGAGGAGCCGTACGTCATCAGGGTGTCGGGGGCGCTGGCCGTCGAGCCCTTCGGCGCGAACGTCGTCGTGGCCTCGAACAAGACGATCGTGGGCGTCGGCGACACCGGCGAGATCGTCCACGGCGAGCTGCACCTCGATCCCGGCACCAGCAACGTGATCATCCGCAATCTGACGATCCGTGACTCGGCGATCGAGGGCAACTGGGACTGCAAGGACACCGACTTCGACGGCATCCAGATGGACACCGTCCACCACGTGTGGGTCGACCACAACCGCTTCTCGAACATCTGCGACGGGCAACTCGACATCCGCAAGGACAGCGAGTACGTGACCGTCTCGTACAACCGGTTCGAGAACAACAACAAGACGTTCGGCCTCGGTTGGACCACCGACGTCAAGACGCAGATCACCATCGACCACAACTGGTTCGCGCACACCAAGCAGCGCAACCCGTCCGTCGACAACGCCGCCTACGCGCACCTCTACAACAACTACCTGACGGCACAGGTGGATCCGGGTGACCCGGTGTGGACGTACGGGAACTGGTCGCGCGGCCGGACCAGGATGGTCATCGAGAACAGCTACTACCGGGACGTCCAGCACCCCTACCAGGCCGACGCCACCGCGGAGTTGGTGCAGCGCGGGTCGATCCTGAAGAACACGACGGGCCGGCACGACGAGTGGGGTGCAGCCTTCGATCCCCGTGACTTCTACGACTACCGACTGGACCCGGCCGCGGCTGTTCCGGCGCTGGTCAAGCGCTTCTCCGGGCCGCAGAAGCAGATCGGTGTCACGCTTCGGGTCCCGGCCGACCACCCGACCGTCCAGGCCGCCGTGGACGCCGTCCCCGACGCCAACGCCGTCCCGGTGACCATCGCGATCGCGCCGGGCACCTACCGGGCGAAGGTCCTGATCCCGGCGACCAAGCCGAACATCGTGTTGCTGGGGACCGGACGCGATCGCTCGGACACCGTCCTCGTGTACGACACGCCCGCCGAGTACGGGGGCTCCACGGGGAGCGCGACCGTACGGATCGCCGCGAACGACGTCACCGCCCGCAACCTCACCTTCAGCAACGACTTCGACGAGGCCGCGGTCGAGCTGAACGGCGAGCAGGCCCTCGCCATGAAGACGACCGGGGACCGGATCGTCTTCGAGGACACCGCCTTCCTGGGCAACCAGGACACCCTGATGACCGACAGCCCCAAGCTGGACGTGATCAGCCGGGTCTACATCCGCGACTCGTACATCGAGGGCGATGTCGACTTCGTCTACGGACGCGCGACCACCGTCATCGAGCGCTCCGTCATCCGCGCGCTGAGCCGTGGCTCGGCCACCAACAACGGCTACATCACCGCCGCTTCGACGTGGACGGGCAACCCGTACGGCTTCCTCGTCACCCGGTCGAAGGTCGTGAGCGACGCGCCGGAGGCGACCTTCCACCTCGGACGGCCCTGGCACCCGGGTGGTGAACCGGCCGCCGTCGCCCAGGTGTTGATCCGGGACACCGAGCTGCCCGCCGCGGTCAAGGCCGCCCCGTGGACCGACATGAGCGGGTTCTCGTGGAAGGACGCGCGGTTCGCCGAGTACCGCAACCGCGGGGCGGGCGCGACGGTCACCGCGGACCGGCCGCAGCTGAGCGACGAAGAGGCGCGGGGACACACCGTCACCGCCTACCTCAAGGGCACGGACAACTGGGCGCCGTACACCCGCCATTGAGTCCCGTTGTCGGGACCGCAGACCCCCCCACAACTTCATATCTCCGCTCGATCCAGAAAAAGAAGAGAGCCGACCAATGAAGAGCAGCATCCGCAGAAGCAGGCGCGTCGCCACAGCCGTCGCCCTGGGCTCCGTCCTCGCGCTGACCGCCACCGCCTGCGGTGACGACGGCAGCGGCTCGGGCGGTGACAAGGGAGCCGAGGGCAGCGGCAAGGGAAAGATCGTCTTCTGGGACAACAACGGCGGTGTCCGCACCGACATCTGGAAGGAGGTCATCGCCGACTTCGAGAAGGCGAACCCGGGCATCGACGTCGAGTACGTCGGGATCCCCTCCACCGACTACCAGTCGAAGGTCGACACCGCCATCCAGGGCGGCGGTCTGCCGGACGTCGGCGGTGTCGGCGCGGCGATGATCGCGTCCATCTCCGCGCAGAACGCGCTGGACCCGCTGGACGACCGGCTCTCCAAGTCCTCCCTGAACGGCAAGCTCAACGAGGACATGGTGAAGTCGCTGAAGGCCGCCGGCGGCAGGGACGACACGCTCTACTCGATCCCCACGTCCGCCAACAACGGCGTCCTCTACTACCGCACCGACCTGTTCAAGAGCGCGGGGCTGGAGGCGCCGACGACCTGGGACGACTTCTACGCGGCCGCGGACAAGCTCACGAAGGCGAGCAAGAACGAGTTCGGGTACACCATCCGAGGCGGCGCCGGTTCCATCGCCCAGGCACTGGACGCGATGTACGGGCAGTCCGGCATCACCTCGTTCTGGGACGCGAGCGGCGAGAAGACCACCGTCAACGACCCGAAGAACGTCGCGGGCCTGGAGAAGTACGCGAAGCTCTTCAAGAAGGTCACTCCGGCCGCCGACCTGAACAACGACTTCACCAAGATGGTCGCGCAGTGGGACTCCGGCACGATCGGGATGCTGAACCACAACCTGGGTTCCTACCAGGACCATGTGAAGGCGCTCGGGGCCGGGAAGTTCCGGGGTATTCCCCAGCCGACCGGGGCCGACGGCAAGCGGGTCCAGGTGTCCAACCCCGTGGACGGGCTCGGACTGTTCAAGAACTCCAAGAACAAGGAAGCCGCCTGGAAGTTCATCGAGTTCGCCACCTCGCACGAGGAGAACTCGAAGTTCAACGAGTCGGCGGGGCAGGTTCCCGCCAACCTGGACGCGGCCAAGGACGCGTGGATCGCCAAGGCCGAGCCGACGAAACTGGCCGCGGACGCGCTGACCGACGGTTCCACGAAGATCGTGCAACTGCCGTACTACCTGCCGGACTGGAACACGATCTCCAAGTCGGACAACGAGCCGAACTTCCAGAAGGTGCTCCTCGGCAAGATGAGCGCGAAGGACTTCCTGGACACGCTGGCCGAGCAGCTGAACACGGCTCAGGCCGAATGGAATGAGCAGAAGGCCTGAGACCTCGTACCCGGCACAGCCCCGCGCCCCTTCGGGGCGCGGGGGCACCACCCCCATTTCGAAAGGCCCTCTTATCTAGCAAGGCTGTCGAGAAAGGCACATCGTCGTGTCGCTCACCCGCAGACAGGTCACCTCCGCGGCTCTTGCCGCTGTTCCTCTCGCCTTCGCGCCCCAGGGGGCCGCTCAGGCCTCCGCCTCCTCCAAGAGGCCTCGCACGCTCTACATAGCCGGTGACTCCACCGCCGCGCAGAAGTACGCCGACGCCGCACCCGAGACCGGGTGGGGCATGGCGCTTCCGTTCTTCCTGCGCCAGGACCGGCCCGTCGCCAACCACGCCGTGAACGGGCGGAGTTCGAAGAGCTTCATCGACGAGGGACGGCTCGATGTCGTCCTCGGCGCGATCCGGCCCGGCGACTTCCTGATCGTCCAGTTCGCGCACAACGACGAGAAGGCGGACGACCCGACTCGTTACACGGAGCCCTGGACCACGTACCAGGATCATCTGCGCCAGTACGTCGACGGCGCCCGGGCCCGTGGTGCCCGGCCGGTGCTCGCCACGCCCGTCGAACGCAGGAGATTCGACGCGAGCGGCAACGCCGTGCCGACCCACGGCGACTATCCGGCGGCGATGCGTGCGCTCGCCGAGCGGGAGCGGGTCGCGCTGCTCGACATCGAGGCCCTGTCGCTCGCGCTGTGGCAGAAGCTGGGGGTCGAGGAGACGAAGACGTACTTCAACTGGACCGCGACCGAGCAGGACAACACACACTTCAACCCGCCGGGCGCGATCGCCGTGGCCCGGCTGGTGGCCCGGGAACTGCTGCGTACCCGGGTGCTGACCCCGCAGGACGTCCGTCGGCTCCACGACGAGATCCCCGCGTCCTGGATCAACTGGCCGCAGGCCGCCGCGTAACCCACCCCGATCCGGAAGAGAGAGCCGCACAGTGAACACACAAAGATGGCATGGGCATGCCACCACGATCGCTCTGGTCGGCTGCACCGCCCTCGCCCTGACGGCCACCGGTCCCGCCGCCCAGGCCCAGCCCCGCGACCCGGCCCGGGCCACGCTCGCCGCGAACGACGGCTGGGCCTCGTACGGGACGGGGACGACCGGCGGTGCCGCCGCAGACGCCGATCACGTCCACACCGTGACGACCTGGGCCGAGTTCAAGGCCGCACTGGCCGCCGGGGGCAGCGCCCCGAAGATCATCAAGGTACGGGGGACCATCGACGCGGTGTCGGAGGGCTGCGCCGCGCTCGCCGCGCCCGGCTACGACTTCGACGCCTACCTGGAGAAGTACTCGCCCGAGACCTGGGGCCTGGACACCGACCTGAGCGCCGAACCCGCGGACACTCCCGAGGGGCTGCGCAGGGCCTCCGCCACCAACCAGGACACGACCATCAAGGCCGCCGTCCCGGCCAACACCACGATCATCGGAATCGGTAAGAACGCCGGCTTCAAGGGCGCCAGCCTCCAGATCAAGGCCGTGGACAACGTCATCGTCCGCAACCTCACCTTCGAGAGCCCGATCGACTGCTTCCCGCAGTGGGACCCGACGGACGGCAACACCGGCAACTGGAACTCCGAGTACGACACCGCCGTCGTCTACGGAGCCACCCACGTGTGGCTGGACCACAACACGTTCACCGACGGCACCCACCCCGACAGCGCGGCGCCCACCTACTTCGGGATGCTCTACCAGCAGCACGACGGAGAACTCGACGTCGTCCGGGGCGCCGATTACGTCACCGCCTCCTGGAACGTCTTCACCGAGCACGACAAGACCATCCTGATCGGCAACAGCGACAGCGAGTCCACGGCGGTGGGCGACCGGGGCCACCTCAAGGTCACCTTCCACCACAACCTGTTCTCGAAGCTGGTCGAGCGCGCCCCCCGGGTCCGCTTCGGCCAGGTCGACTCGTACAACAACCACTTCGTCGCGGACTCCGGCTACGCCTACAGCTACGGCGTCGGCAAGGAGTCCCAACTCGTCGCCGAGCACAACGCGTTCACGCTGCCCTCCGGTGTCAGCGCGGCGAAGGTCCTCAAGCGGTGGAACGAGTCGCCGGTCACCGCCGCCGACAACCACGTCAACGGCGAGCCCGTCGACCTGATCGCCGTGCACAACGCGGAGATCCCCGGCGAGACCCTCCCGTCCGGCGCGGGCTGGCAGCCGACCCTGCGCACCAAGGTCGACCGCCCGAAGGCGGTGCCCACCATCGTCGACCACGGCGCGGGCGCCGGCCGCCTGCGCTGACGCGCGCACCGACCGGCCGGGGCGGCCCGCACCCCGCTCCGCCCCGGCCCCCGCCGCACCCGCCCACGGCGCCAGGGGGACGGGCCGGGAGGGGTCTCCGCCCCCATCCGGCTGGACGGCGAGCCCGCACCCGCCCACGGCGCCAAGGGGACGGGCCGGGAGGGGTCTCCGCCCCCATCCGGCTGGACGGCGACCCGCACCCGCCCACGGCGCCAAGGGGACGGGCCGGGGGGTGTCCGCCCGCAGCGGTTGGCGCGTCAACACCGCCCGCTCCTCAAGAAACCGATTC
>NZ_JBFAGK010000030.1:46123-109170 GCF_040660135.1 Streptomyces sp. NPDC050997 | reverse complement strand
GCGGGACGGACATCCGCTCCGCGAGACGGCTGGCGCACTCGTGCCACCCGCCCGGCTCACCGGCGTCGCTGAGCAGGACCAGGGACCGTTCGTAGTCCATACGAATCGCGCGCCGGTGGGGACCGGCACAGGATCGAGTCACGATCGCTGCGGATCACCGCGACCGAGGCTCGCTGTTTCCCTCCCCCTAAGGAGATGTGCCCAGGATGACCACCACGTCTGTCCCCGCTTCATCACCGCTGACGCTGCAGGGGGCGCAGCGCGTCTCCCAGTCCGTGTTCGACGGCTCCAGGCTCCGGGTCGTCCTGCTGGTGGACGTCCACGACGGTGCCCAGCGGCAGTTCCTGGAGGCGTACGAGCAACTCTGCAACCAGGTCGCGTCCGTGCCCGGGCATGTCAGCGACCAGCTGTGCCAGTCGATCGAGAACCCCTCCCAGTGGCTCATCACCAGCGAGTGGGAGAGCGCGCCCCCCTTCCTCACCTGGGTGAACAGCGAAGAGCACGTGCGGATGGTGGAGCCGCTGCACAGCTGTGTCCGGGACACCAGGTCGCTTCGCTTCCATGTCGTCCGCGAGACCGGCGGCCCGGCGGCGGACGCCGCGGCCGGCGAACGCAGTCTCCAGGCGTCACCGCGGATCGGTGACGGCCTGATCCGCCACGCGCTCACGTTCACGGTCAAGCCGGGCAAGGAAGCGAAGGTCGCCAAGATCCTCTCCGACTACGCCTCCCCCCAGCCGAAGGTCGACGACACCACCCGGCTGTGCCGGACCTCCCTGTTCATGCACGGCAACCGGGTGGTGCGGGCCATCGAGGTGCGGGGCGACCTGCTCGCGGCCCTGCGCCACGTCGCCCGGCAGCCCGAGGTGCGGGCCGTCGAGGAGGCCATCAACCCGTATCTGGAGCAGGACCGGGACCTCGACGATCCCGAGTCCGCGCGGGTCTTCTTCACCCGGGCGGCGCTGCCCGCCGTCCACCATGTGACGGCGGACCAGGAGGACCCGGCGGCGGAACGGCACGCGTTGCACTACCCCGCCCGGCCCGGCTGCGGCATGCGGCTGGCCGAAGTACTCGCGCAGCAGGACGAGGCGGCCGCGGGCAATCCGCGCAGCCCGGTCCTGCGCAGCACGATCTTCCAGCGCGACGACGTCGTGGTACGGCTGGTCGACGTGCGCGGCGGACTCGACGCCGGCGACCCCGAGCTGCTCCTCGGCCTCCCTGACCCCGAACTGGTCGCCGGGCTGACCACGTTTCTGGACGGCGCCACCGGTTCGGCCGCCTCCGCGCCGAACGACGGTGACCTGAAGCGCTTCGTCAAGCTCGCCCGCATGGAACTCGTCACCGACCGCCGTTCACCCGACGCCTGACCCCGCCCGGCCCGCGCATCGCGGCGGCCACGGCCCCCTGTCGACACAGCACACGATCGGAGCAACGTCGTGACCAAACCCCGTCCCAGAATCGTGGATCTCCGCGAGGTGGAGCCCAACACCCGGCGTGGCGGCGACCTGCGCGCCATGCTCACTCCCAACACGGTCGGCTCCACCAGCGGTTTCATGGGCGTGGCCATCGTGCAGCCCGGCGACCGCATCGCCGAGCACTACCACCCGTACTCCGAGGAGTTCATCTACGTCGTCTGCGGCCGGATGGAGGTCGACCTGGACGGCGAGCCCCACCCGCTGCAGCCCGAGCAGGGGCTCATGATCCCCGCCCACATGCGCCACCGCTTCCGCAACGTCGGCAACGTGGAGGCCCGTATCGTCTTCCACCTCGGTCCGCTTGCTCCGACCCCGCCGCTCGGCCACGTCGACACCGAGGAGACCGACGCCGTCCCGGTCGCGGTGGAGGAAATGGGCGCGGGCGCCGGTCCGGCGGCCGGACGACGTCAGGTCCGGTCATGACCAGGCGGGTGGCGGTCACCGGCATAGGCGTCGTCGCCCCGGGCGGCATCGGCGTACCGGCGTTCTGGGATCTGCTGTCCCAGGGGCGCACCGCGACGCGCGGCATCACCTTCTTCGACCCGAGCGGTCTGCGTTCGCGGATCGCCGCCGAGTGCGACTTCGACCCGGCGGCCTCCGGTCTGGACGCGGAACAGATCGCCCGGTGCGACCGGTACATCCAGTTCGCCCTGGTCGCCGGGGAGGAAGCGGTGCGGGACTCCGGCCTCGACCTCGGCCGGGAGGACCCGTGGCGGGTCGGGGTGTCCCTGGGCACCGCGGTCGGCGGCACCACCCGGCTGGAGAACGACTACGTCCTGGTGAGCAGCGGCGGACAGCGCTGGGACGTGGACCACCGAGAGGCCCGACCGCACCTGCACCGCGCGTTCTCGCCCAGCACCCTCGCCTCGACGGTGGCGGAACGGTTCGAGGCGCGCGGGCCGGTGCAGACCGTCTCCACGGGCTGCACCTCGGGCCTCGACGCGGTCGGGTACGCCTTCCACACGATCGAGGAGGGCAGGGCCGACGTGTGCATAGCCGGTGCCTCGGACTCGCCCATCTCACCGATCACCATGGCCTGCTTCGACGCGATCAAGGCCACGTCCCCGAACAACGACGACCCCGCTCACGCCTCGCGCCCGTTCGACGCCGACCGCAACGGGTTCGTCATGGGCGAGGGCGGCGCCGTACTGGTCCTGGAGGAGCTCGAACACGCCCGGGCCCGCGGCGCGCACGTGTACTGCGAGCTCAACGGCTACGCGACCTTCGGCAACGCCTACCACATGACCGGTCTGACCAGCGAGGGTCTCGAGATGGCCCGGGCCATCGAGGACGCCCTCGACCACGCCCGGCTCGACGGCACGGCGATCGACTACGTCAACGCGCACGGGTCGGGCACCCAGCAGAACGACCGTCACGAGACCGCGGCGGTGAAGCGGGCCCTGGGACAGCACGCCTACGACACGCCCATGAGCTCCATCAAGTCCATGGTCGGGCACTCCCTCGGCGCGATCGGTGCGATCGAGGTCGTCGCCTGTGTGCTGGCCCTGGCCCACCAGGTGGTACCGCCCACCGCGAACTACGAGACACCGGACCCCGAGTGCGATCTGGACTACGTCCCGCGCGTCGCTCGCGAGCGGAGACTGAACGGCGTGCTCTCCGTGGGCAGCGGGTTCGGCGGCTTCCAGTCCGCGGTGGTCCTGACCCGGCCGAGGGAGAGGACACCATGAGCGAACCGCATCCACGGCGCGCCGCCGTCACCGGAATCGGTGTGGTCGCGCCCAACGGAACCAGCACCGAGTCCTTCTGGAAGTCCACCCAGGAAGGCATCAGCGTCCTCGACCGGGTCACTCGCGAGGGCTGCGAGCACCTGCCGCTGCGGGTGGCGGGCGAGGTCCGGGACTTCGAGCCGTCGGCGGCGGTCGAGGAACGCCTGCTCGTCCAGACCGACCGGTTCACGCACTTCGGGATGGCCGCGGCCGACCTCGCGCTGGAAGACGCCCGCATCGGCCAGGCCGACACCAGCGAGGCACCGTTCTCCGTGGGCGTGATCACCGCGGCCGGTTCCGGCGGCGGCGAGTTCGGTCAGCGGGAACTGCAGCAACTGTGGGGAAAGGGACCGCGCTTCGTCGGCCCGTACCAGTCCATCGCCTGGTTCTACGCCGCCAGCACCGGCCAGATCTCCATCCGCCGCGGTTTCAAGGGCCCCTGCGGTGTGGTCGCCTCCGACGAGGCCGGCGGCCTGGACGCCATCGCGCACGCGGCGCGGGCCGTGCGGCGTGGCACCGACGTGATCATGGCCGGCGCGACCGAGGCGCCGCTCGCCCCCTACTCGGTGGTCTGCCAACTGGGCTACGAGGAGCTCAGTACCGCCGACGACCCGACGCGCGCCTACCGCCCGTTCACCGACGGAGCGTGCGGATTCGTACCCGCCGAGGGCGGCGCCATGCTGGTCGTGGAGGCGGAGACCGCGGCCCGGGAACGGGGCGCGCGGGTGCGGGCCACCATCGCCGGTCACGCGGCGACGTTCACCGGCTCCTCCCGTTGGGAGCAGTCCCGCGAAGGGCTCGCCCAGGCCATCCGCGGTGCCCTGGACGAGGCCGGCTGCGCTCCCGAGGAGATCGACGTGGTCTTCGCGGACGCGCTCGGCGTACCGGACGCGGACCGTGCCGAGGCGCTGGCGATCGCCGACGCCCTCGGCGCGCACGGCAGGCGGGTGCCGGTCACCGCGCCGAAGACCGGCATCGGCCGCGGCTATTGCGCGGCACCCGTGCTGGACGCCGCGGCGGCGGTGCTCGCGATGGAGCACGGCCTGATCCCCCCTACCCCCAACGTCTTCGACATCTGTCATGACCTCGACCTCGTGACCGTTCGAGCCCGTGTCGCCGAGCCGCGCACGGCGCTGGTCCTGAGCCGGGGCCTCATGGGGTCGAACTCGGCGTTGGTGCTGCGGCACGGCGCGGCCGACGCCTCGTGGTGAGGCGACCCGAAGCGACAAAGGAGAAGAACCGCATGAGTGAACACATCACCGTGGAAGAGCTGTCCGAGCTCATGAAGAAGTGCGCCGGGGTCACCGTCCCCCCGCAGGAGCTCCAGCAGCAGTACGAGGCCGGCTTCGACACCCTCGGCGTCGACTCACTGGGTCTGCTCGGCATCGTGGGCGAGCTGGAGAACCGGTACGGCACGCCGATGCCCCAGGACGCGGAGCGCTGCAAGACGCCCCGGCAGTTCCTCGACCAGGTCAACGGTGCCCTGATGACGGCGGGAGCGTGACATGGCCGGACACACGCAGAACGAGATCACCATCGCCGCGCCCCTGGACCTGGTCTGGGACATGACCAACGACCTGGCGAACTGGCCCCAGTTGTTCAGCGAGTACGCCTCCGTCGAGATCCTGTCCCGGGAGGGGAAGCGGACCACCTTCCGGCTGACCATGCACCCGGACGAGAACGGCACCGTGTGGAGCTGGGTCTCGGAGCGGGAGCCGGACCGCGAGAAGCTCAGCGTCCAGGCCCGCCGGGTCGAGACGGGACCGTTCGACCACATGAAGATCCATTGGCGGTACGAGGAGGTACCCGCCGGCACACGGATGGTGTGGACGCAGGACTTCGCGATGAAGCCGGAGGCGCCGGTCGACGACGACTGGATGACCGACAACATCAACCGGAACTCCAAGGTCCAGCTGGCCCTGATCCGGGACAAGATCGAGAAGGCGGCCGCCGGGCACGAGCCCGCGTCGGTCCTGGCCGACTGAGCGAAGAGGACGAATCCGATGCACCAGGCTCTGATCGTCGCTCGGATGGCTCCGGGCTCGGCTCCCGACATCGCCAAGGTGTTCGAGGAGTCGGACCGGGGAGAGCTGCCGCACCTCGTCGGTGTCGTCCGGCGCAGCCTCTTCCAGTTCGGCGACGTGTACATGCACCTGATCGAGTCCGAGCGCGAGCCCGGTCCGGCCATCGCCAAGATCACGGGGCATCCCGAGTTCCGTGATGTGAGCGAGCGCCTGTCGGCGTACGTCAGCGCGTACGACCCCGAGACCTGGCGGTCCCCGAAGGACGCCATGGCGCAGCGCTTCTACCTCTGGGAGCGTGACCCGGCCGGCTGACCATACCCACCACGAACGACCGCCGGGCCCGCGACGCTGCGGGCCCGGCGGCCGTCGGTCTGTGGGGAGAGCGGGTCACCCGGGGACGTGGCAGTCGAACGCGTGCAGGTAGGGGTTGACCGGCCGGATGTCGTCGATGACCAGGCCCGCCTCGGTCAGTCGGCCGACCATGCTCTCCGTGGTGTGCTTCGCCCCTCCGACGTTGAGGAGCAGCAGCAGGTCCATGGCGGTGCTGAACCGCATGGAGGGCGTGTCGTCCACGAGGTTCTCGATGACCACGACCCGCGAGCCGGGGCCGCCCGCCTCGATGACGTTTCGCAGTGTCCGCGCGGTGCTCTCGGCGTCCCACTCCAGGACGTTCTTGATGACGTAGACGTCGGCCTTGACCGGGACGAGCACGCGGACGTCGCCGGGCACGATGCGGGCGCGGTGCGCGAGGTCGCCCTCACGCAGCCGTGGCAGGGCGTTGTCGATCACGCGCGGCAGATCGAGCAAACTGCCGTGCATCGAGGGGTACTTGTCCAGCAGGCTTGCCAGCACGTGCCCCTGGCCGCCGCCGATGTCCGCGACCGACGAGCTCCCCGACAGGTCGAGGTGAGCCGCGACGTCCCGCGCCGACTGCTCGCTGGAGGTCGTCATGGCACGGTTGAAGACCGTGGCCGACTCGGGGGCGTCCTCGTTGAGATAGGTGAAGAACTCCTTGCCGTACAGGTCCTCGACGACGTTGTGGTCGGTGCGCACCGCCTCGTCCAGCTTCGGCCACGCGTCCCAGGTCCACGGCTCGGTGCACCACAGGGTGATGTTGCGAAGGCTGTGCGGGTCGTCCTCGCGCAGCAGCCGGGACATGTCGGTGTGTGCGAACGTCCCGTCCGGCCGTTCGGCGAAGACGCCGTAGCAGGACAGGGCCCGCAACAGCCGCTGCAGCGGCCGGGGTTCGGTCTTCACCGCGGCCGCCAGGTCCGCCACGCTCATGGGGCTGTCACCGAGGGCGTCGGCGATCCCCAGCCGGGCGGACGCGCGCAGGGCGGCGGCACAGGCCGCCCCGAACACGAGTTCCCTCAGGCGCATGGACGGCGGTGGGGCAGTCTGAGCGGTCGTCATGTGCCGCCCTCCTTCTTTCTCGGGTCCACGGGTGGTGAGGTTCGGCCGGTCAGCACAGACCCACGGGCTGGGACGCCTTGCAGGAGTTGCCTTCGAAGGTGTTGTCCTTGCCGGGATCCGTGTTCACGATGTCCGCCGGGGAGTTGCCCTCCAGCTTGTTGTCGCTGATCCGGTTCCGCTCGCTGGTGGTGCCGACGAAGCTCTTGAACAGCACGATGCCGCCGGAGAGCGGGGAGGTGCCGACGTTCTCCGTGATCACGTTCCGTGTCACCAGGCTGTCCTCGGCGCCGGTCAGGACGATGCCCGAGCCCTGCAGAGCGTCCAGCCGCGCGGTCTTCGGACAGGACTTGTTGTTGCGCGCGATGAGGTTGTCGCTCACGGTCACGAAGCCGGCCCTGGGCTTGTTCTCGTCCCCGACGACGAACACCGCCGCGCAGTTGCCGGTGATGTCGTTGTGCGCGACGGTGAGGTTGCGCAGGCGCCGGACGGTGACGCCGATCCGGTTGCCCTCCAACCGGTTGCGTTCGACCACCGTGCCCTGGGTGTCCGCCGCGCCCTCCTCCGCCTTGATCGCGTTGGCGAGGAACAGACCCGCGTCGCCGTTGTCGCGGGCGGTGTTCTTCCGGAACACACCGCGGACCGACTGCTCCTGGGCGATGCCCCACACCCCGTTCTTCACCGCCGTCACGTTCCGCACGGTCAGCCCGTCCGTCGCCATGGCGAACACTCCGGTGCCGGCGAAGCCGGACACGGTCAGCGAGGCGACGGTGACGCCCTCGACGTTGCGGTCCTTCGTGCCGATCACACAGATGCCGTTGCCGTTCTCGGCGCAGGCGTTGGCTGTCTTGTCCGTGCCCGGTTCGATCACCGTCTTCCGGCCCTTGCCTCGCAGGGTCAGCCCGGGCGTGGTCACCTTGACGCTCTCGTGGTAGGTGCCGGGCATCACGAGGACGGTGTCACCGGATCGGGCGGTGTCCACCGCTTTCTGGATCGACTCCCCGGCGGTGACGACGTGGGTCGCATGAGCGGGGACCGGCGGAGCGGCCCCGAGCCCCGTCCCGACGACCGCTACAGCGCATGCCAAATACGAAATGCGGCTTTTATTCATATTCCGGACAGTAAGCCAGCGGGGTCCGCGGACGGCCCGGATGGGCCATCCGGCGGCGTGTCATGCGCGGGGTCGGCGATGGTCCGACGTCCTCCTACGTTGCGACGGTCCGGATCCCGAGGGCAAGAAACACCACCGCTGCGATCTTGGCCGCCGTGCGCTTGAAACGGAGTTTCCGCAGGACGCGTGAGGCACGCCGGATGAGGACGGTCCAGGCGAGGAGCCAGAGCGTCGTCAGCAGCGCGTGGGCGGTGGCCAGGATGAGGATCTGGCCGTCGAAGGATTGATCGGCGTCGATGAACTGGGGAACGAGGGTCAAGTAGATGGAGGCCGCCTTCGGGTTGAGGAGGTTGGCGAGCAAGGCTTGGGTGTAGACGGAGTCCGACCGCACCGGCAGATACCGGCGGGCGGGAGCGCGGGCCGGCGCCATGGCGGATCGCCATGTCCATAGGCCCAGGCCGATGAGGTAGGCCGCGCCGATGACCTTGACGGCCGTGAAGGCCTGGCTGGAATGCATGACCAGGGCCGAGAGGCCGGCTAGGGCGAAGGTGGCGTGGATGTACAGGCCGGTGACTGTGCCGAGGATGACGGGAAGAGCCTGGCGGCGGCCATGGTCGGTGACGTACTGGACCAAGAGGGCCAGGCTGGCTCCGGGGGTGGCAACCAGAGGAAGGACCGCCGCCAGGAACCCGAGGATGGCGTAGGGGTGGACCACGATGTCTCCGGGGCGAGCGGGTGGGGTCAGAGCACGACGCGGTAGTGGGTGGTCAGGCGCCGGTCGTCGCCCAGGACATGGAAGGCGAGGCCGGGCGGCTGGTCGCGGTCTGCGGGGCGGTCGCCCTCCCAGGGCATGCGCAGGGTCCATGTGACGGCCGGCCCGACGATCAAGGGGCGGCCGGCGAAGGTCGAGGCGGCTGCGGTGTGGGCGTGTCCGGTCAGGACGGCGACAACCTGCGGGTGTGCGTCCAGCAGGGCGGCCAGTTGCCCGGGCTGTTCGAGCATTCCCGAGTCGGGCAGCGGGTGATGGAGCTCGACCGGCGGCTGATGGAAGGCGATCAGCGCCGGGGTTTCCCGCCGCAGTCCGGTGAGCTGGGTGTCGATCCAGGCGAGCGTCCGGGCGTCGAGGCGCCCCTCGTCGCGGCCGGGGATGGTGGAGTCGCACATCAGGATGGCGGTTCCGGCGATGTGGTGGAGCCGGTTCACGGGGCCCTGGTCGGGTGCCTCTTTGAGGAGGGCCTTGCGATAGGCGGGACGCGCGTCGTGGTTGCCGGGGCAGGTGAGCACCGGGAAGGAGGCCGTCAGAATACGGGCCGCTTCCTCGTATTCGGCTTCCTCACCGTGATCGGCGATGTCCCCGGTGACCAGGACCGCGTCGACCGGGTGCGGCAGGGCCCGCAGGTAGTCCATGACGCGGCCGGCGCGCCGGGTGGCCCTCTCACTGCCATCCAGGTGCAGGTCACTGATCTGGGCAAGCAGCACCGTCATTCTCTGTCCCCTCCCATGGCGGCTCCGGCCGCCGGTTCACACCGAGGCGGGACTGTCACCCCCACCTCAGCCTCTAACGGAAGTTCAGATTTTTCCGTTAGAGACTCTAGGCTGTGCGTGGACATGTGATCAAGTGGTTGACGAACAGGCAGGGAAGGAGACGCTGATGGAGCGCTGGCTGGCACTGGAACTGGCGAGCACTGTCCGCCACGACGGGGACGGTGGCGTCACCGACGATCTCACCACGGCACACGGGGCGACCCGCTGGATCCAGGCGCAGGCCGACCTGCTCGCCGGCCATGTACCGGCTGGGGAAATGGCAGCGGACGAGGACCTCAGGATCGAGCTCGTCGAACTGCGGCGGGCAGTCCGGGCACTGTTCGCCCGAGCGGTCAGTCCCGCTCCCCCCAGCTCGGCGGACGCCCGTCAACTGATGCCGATCGACGAGGCGTTGGCCCACCTCAACACGGTTGCCGCCCGTGAAACGGTCGTCCCGCAGATGGACTGGCCGCCGGACGAGGCCCCCACAGCCCGTCTGCTGTCGGCGGAGAACGATCCAAGGGTTCGGCTTGTGGCGGCTCTTTCCCGCGCCACCATCGACTTCCTGAGCGGCCCTCAGCGCACGCGACTGCGAGCCTGCTCCGCGCCCCGCTGCGTGCGTTACTTCGTCAAGAGCCATGGGCGGCAGGAATGGTGCAAACCGTCGTGCGGAAACCGTGCCCGAGCAGCTCGCCACTACCGGCGTCAACGCGTAGCCACCGATGGCGGTTCCACCTCGTCCTGAACGTCACCTGCCCTGATGCCCGAGCCGTTGATCATTTGGCTTGGGGGTAGCCGCGAAGGACTCGGCTGAGTGGGGCGGGAGACTGGGGGCGTGAGCCCGAACTGTTCCGGTGTGATGCAGAGGCGGTGGGCGAGGACGGTGTGCTCGATGTCCGCTCGCGGGTTCCAACGGCCGCCCATCGGCCGCATCAGCACACCGCCCGAGTCGAAGAGGACGGTGCGGAGAACGTCGGGCGAGGCAGGTCGAGTGGTCATCCGCCCGGTCTGCTGAGCGAACGCCCCCGCGGGTCGCCCCTCCTGACCGGACACCGGGTCGGCCGGACCGGACACCGCGCCTGGCACTGGTCGCGGCGACGGGAAAGGCCGGCGCGACGCCGTTGGCGCCCAGCCGGCCCTTCCGGTGCTGTGACTTTCTCAGAATGCCGAGCTGCCCGCTCGACGGGACCGCGACGGATTTCGGCGAGCCCCGCAGGACCTCGACGGAAACGGTCAGTCCGTGCCGAACTCCATCGCGGCCCGGTCCAGCAGCACATCGTCCTCGGAGACCTCGCCGCGGGAGGCGATGGCCTCGGCGCCACCCTCCGGCATCTCCGGCATGCTGCCGATCAGTCCGGTCGCGGCGGCCTGGGCGGCGCCGATGGCGGGGCTGCCGGTGCCGATCAGGCCGAGCCCGACGTACTGCTCCAGCTTGGCGCGCGAGTCGGCGATGTCGAGGTTGCGCATGGTGAGCTGGCCGATGCGGTCCACCGGGCCGAACGCCGAGTCCTCGGTGCGCTCCATGGACAGCTTGTCCGGGTGGTAGCTGAACGCCGGGCCCGTGGTGTCGAGGATCGAGTAGTCCTCACCGCGCCGCAGCCGCAGTGTCACCTCGCCGGTGACGGCCGCGCCGACCCAGCGCTGCAGCGACTCGCGCACCATCAGCGCCTGCGGGTCCAGCCAGCGGCCCTCGTACATCAACCGGCCGAGGCGCCGGCCCTCGTTGTAGTACTGGGCGATGGTGTCCTCGTTGTGGATCGCGTTGACCAGGCGCTCGTAGGCCGCGTGCAGCAAGGCCATGCCGGGCGCCTCGTAGATGCCGCGGCTCTTGGCCTCGATGATCCGGTTCTCGATCTGGTCCGACATGCCCATGCCGTGACGGCCGCCGATGGCGTTGGCCTCCATCACCAGATCGACGGGGGAAGGGAAGTCCTTGCCGTTGATCGTCACCGGGCGGCCCTGGTCGAAGCCGATCGTCACGTCCTCGGTGGCGATCTCGACCTCGGGGTCCCAGAACCGGACGCCCATGATCGGCTCCACGGTCTCCACGCCCGTGTCGAGGTGCTCCAGGGTCTTGGCCTCGTGGGTGGCGCCCCAGATGTTGGCGTCGGTGGAGTACGCCTTCTCCGTGCTGTCGCGGTAGGGCAGGTCGTGGGCGACGAGCCACTCCGACATTTCCTTGCGGCCGCCGAGCTCGGTGACGAAGTCCGCGTCCAGCCAGGGCTTGTAGATCCGCAGGTGCGGGTTGGCGAGCAGGCCGTACCGGTAGAACCGCTCGATGTCGTTGCCCTTGAAGGTCGAGCCGTCGCCCCAGATCTGGACGTTGTCCTCGAGCATCGCGCGGACCAGGAGGGTGCCGGTGACGGCGCGGCCGAGCGGCGTGGTGTTGAAGTACGCACGCCCGCCCGAGCGGATGTGGAACGCACCGCAGGTGAGCGCCGCCAGGCCCTCCTCGACCAGCGCCGCGCGGCAGTCGACCAGGCGCGCGATCTCGGCGCCGTAGGTCTTCGCACGGCCGGGCACCGAGGCGATGTCGGGCTCGTCGTACTGGCCGATGTCGGCGGTGTAGGTGCACGGGACGGCACCCTTGTCGCGCATCCACGCGACCGCGACGGAGGTGTCGAGGCCGCCGGAGAAGGCGATGCCGACGCGCTCGCCGGCGGGAAGGGAGGTGAGGACCTTGGACATAGGAAGAGTATGCATGATCTCGCATGATCATGCAAAGCCCCGAGCTCCACCCTTCCCGTCGCGACCCCCTCACGGTCCCTTGACGACCCCTTTGCGATCAGTCACAATCCTGTCCATGAATGTGACCGGTCACACGAAACGTCCGGCGAGTATCAGGGATGTCGCCACCGCCGCCGGGGTCTCGTACCAGACCGTGTCCCGGGTGATCAACGACCATCCCAGCGTCAAGCCGTCCACCCGGGAGCGGGTGCTCTCGGCCATCGACGAGCTGGGCTTCCGTCGCAACGCCACCGCACTGGCCCTGGCCAGCGGACGCAGCAGGGCGGTGAACGTGCTGACCGCCAACACCACCCACTACGGCAACGCCTCGATCCTCCAGGGCATCGAGGAGGCCGCCCGTGCCGCCTCCTACACGGTCGGGATCGGCGTTCTCGAATCGGCGGACGAGGCGGCTGTGAACGCCGAGGTGCGGCGGGCGGCGGACACGGGCGGCGGTCTGATCGTGGTCGCCTACGATCCGGCCGGTGTACGGGCCCTGGGTGCCGTGCCCGCCGGACTGCCCGTCGTCGGTGTGGTCGAGACCCCCGCGAGTCCGCCCGGCGGTGACCGTCCCTGGGTGTGGGCCGACGACCGGGAGGCCGCCCATGAGGCGACCCGTCATCTGCTCTCCCTGGGCCACGAGACCGTGCACTACGTCGCCATCCCGTCCAGTACAAGGCGCACCAGTGCCCGCACCACCGGCTGGCGCCAGGCACTGCGGGAGGCCGGAGCACCGGAACCGCCTCCCGTGCAGGGCAGTTGGGGTCCGGCCGGCGGCCACGCGGCAGGCCTGCGGCTGGCGAAGGACCCGGCCGTCACCGCGATCCTGTGCGGCAACGACGACCTCGCGCTCGGGGTGCTGCGGGCCCTGCACGAGTCCGGCCGGTCCGTCCCGGGCGAGGTCAGCGTGGCCGGGTTCGACGACGCCCCGCACTCCGCCTATCTGACCCCGTCGCTGACGACCGTACGCCTGGACTTCACCGGCCTCGGGAGGGCCGCGTTCGCCCTGCTGCACGGGGTGTTGGAGGCGTCCGCGCAGATCGCCCCGCACCCCGTCTCCGTGCCGGAGCTGGTGGTCCGGGAGAGCTCGGGGCCGCCGCCCGCGGATCGCTGAACACCCCGTACGCGCACCGCTGTTCCCAGTCCCGCTTCCTGGCCCTGCGGCAGGAGGAGCCCGCAGCAGGTCGCCCAGGTGATCCAGGACCAGTTCGGACAGCGGTCGGCATCTCGTCCTCGCGTACGTCGTGGTGACGAGCCTGCCCATGGTCGTCGTGTTCCTCGTCGGCCGGCGAAGGATCGTGCCCGAATCACCAGTGGAGCCGTCAAGTGACCGGAGGTCCGACAGCGTGATCATCCCCACCCGCACGACCCTCAGCACGAGAGCGCCTGCCAGGTCCCGTACGAGAACCGCCCTCCTCACCGCCGTCCTGGGAGCAGCCGCCATGGCGAGTACCCTTCCCGCCGCCGGACCCGCGGCGGCCGTCGCCGAACCCGCCGCGGCCGTCGCCGAACCGCAGCGCCTCACCGTCGACCTCGCCGCCTCCGAGGGCCCGGTGATGCGGGGCGCCAACGGGGCGCTGTACGGACTCAGCGACGACGGGGTGCCCAGCGACGCGGCCCTGGCCCCGCTGAAGATAACCAGCGTCTCGCAGAAGCCGGAGGGCGGCGCCCAGCACCCCAACGGTGACGCGCTGTCCGTCTCCACGTCGTTCTTCCGCAACGGCGGCGGCGAGATCAACGTCATGATGCAGGACATCTACGCCAAGTGGCCCTACGAGGACCTCGGCATCGACGACTACCTCCCCAAGATCGCCAAGGAGGTGGCGGCCGACCCGAACAGCGACCGTTTCGTCTACATCCCGTTCAACGAGCCGGACCAGATCTGGTATCAGCTCGGCGTCTCCGACCAGGCGCGGTACGAGGTCAACCGCGACCGGTTCTTCAAGGACTGGAAGACGGTGTACCAGCGCATCCGGGCGATCGATCCGGACGCGAGGATCGCCGGCCCGAACGAAGCCGGTTACCACACACGCCTGTTGACCGACTTCCTCGCCTTCGCGAAGCGCGAGAACGTGCTGCCCCAGGTGATGACCTGGCACGAGCTGGGCTCCGGTTCGCTGCGGGACTTCCAGGGCCACTACGACAACTACCGTTCGATCGAGCGGGATCTGGGCATCGCACCCCTCAAGATCAACATCGATGAGTACGCCAACCGCCGCGACCTGTCCGTGCCGGGGCAACTCGTGCAGTGGGTCTCGATGTTCGAGCGGAACAAGGTGTACGCCAACCAGGCCTACTGGGACGCCGCCGGCAACATGGACGGCAACGTGGTGCGGTCGAACATCCCCAACGGCGGCTGGTGGTTCTTCCGCTGGTACGCGGGGCTGACGGGCGACACCGTCAAGGTGACCCCGCCGCAGGCGAACACCATCGACACCCTCCAGGGCCTCGCCTCCCTGGACACCTCGCGCCGTCAGGCCCAGGTCCTGCTCGGCGGCTCCGCCCAGGACTCCGACGTCGTGGTCCGGGGCGTCTCACGGTCCGTCTTCGGCCGCACGGTCACCGCGACGGTCGCCGAGGCCGCCTGGTCCGGCTACGAGGGGCAGCACGCGACACCGCGCGTCCTCGCGCGGACGAAGGTCAAGGTGGCGGCCGACGGTTCGGTGACCGTCCCGCTGCGCGGCACGCACAAGATGTCCGCGTACCGGATCGTCCTCACCCCGGGCGGCTCCGGGTCCCCCTCCGCCGCCTCCGTCCCCTGGTCCGCGTCGTACGAGGCGGAGGACGCGGCCATCACCGGCGGGCAGGTCTACACCCAGGGCACGGTCAGCAACGCCAACGGCTACGCGGCGTCCGGGACGAAGGACGTCGGCTCGCTGAACCAGGCCTCCAGCAAGGTCGACTTCTCCGTGAGCGTGCCGAAGGCCGGGACGTACGACCTGGCGGTCCTCTACGGCAACCAGTCCGGCGCCCCCGCCACCCAGAAGCTGTCGATCGACGGCGCGGCCCCGGTCGCGGTCACGTACCCCTCCACGGAGAACTGGACCTACCGCGCGAAGAAGGACCTGACGGTCCGCCTCACGGCCGGCGCCCATGTGCTGTCGCTGGCCAAGGGCGACGCCGAAGTCACCCTCGACCGCGTCGACCTGACCGCGCGCACCGGCGCTCCGTCCGCCTCGTACGAGGCCACCCTGGCGGACATCGACGGGAAGCCGTCGTACGACTACTCCTCGTCGGCCGGGGTGGGCACGGGCGCCCTCGTCCTGCGCACCGGGGACAAGGCGGTCTTCGACGTGTACGCCCCGCGTGACGGCTACTACACGGTGGTGTCGCGGGCCTCTGCGGCGGTGCGGCTCACTCTGCACGGCGAGCGGGTCACAGCGGCGCCCGGCCGGCCCCTGCGGCTGTATCTGGTCGCGGGCAACAACCGCGTCGCGGCGACCGCCGGGTACGCCTCCGTGCGTTCCCTCGACGTCTCGGGCGACGGCTCGGCCTCCGGCACGCTCTCCTACGAGGGCGCCTCGGCCACGCTGGCGGGCGGCGCGCGGCTCGTCGACTCCCCGCACGCCTCCGCCGGGTCGTACATCGGACAGCTCGGCAACAGCGCCGACAGCACCGCCGAGTTCACGGTGCGTGCGCCTGAGTCCGGCCGCTATCTGCTGGTCGTCCACTACGCGCACAACGACCGGCGCGACAACGGCCACGCCTACAACACGGACATCATGTCCCGTACGGCGGACGTCACGGTGGGAAGCGCCGCGCCGAGGAAGGTCACCTTCAAGAACACCTGGAGCGTGAACGACTACTGGACCCTGGGCATCCCCGTCGACCTGCGGAAGGGCGCCAACAGTGTGACGTTCGGCAACGCGAGTGGGTGGGCGCCGAACATCGACCGGATCGAACTGGGCCGGGTCGTCGGCCGACCGTAGCCCCGTCACGAACCGGCCCCTCACTCAGCGGTCGGCGGGTGCGAGCCCGCCGGCCGCTGGGACGCGAGGGGGCAGTGGCCCGCCGTGCGGCGAAGGACGCTCACCGTCTTGACGTGTTCATTACTGTCGTCAAGCATGCCTTGAACCCGATTGATTCTGGTCGGTTATGTGAATCCCCGTGCTGTGGAAGGGAGTTCCGTGTTCAACCGACATCGCATCGCCCAGGCGTTGGCGCCCACCATCCCCCTGGTGCTCGGCGCGGGTCTCGTCACCGCCCCGGCCGCCGTCGCGGACGCGCCGACGACGAGCGCGGTCACGGTGCGGATCGACCCGTCCTACCGGCAGCAGGAGTTCGAGGGATGGGGGACGAGCCTCGTCTGGTTCGCCAACGCCACGGGCGGCTACCCGGAGCCCATCCGAAGACAGCTGGTCGACATGCTGTTCGGCGAGGACGGGCTCCGCCTCAACATCGCCCGCTACAACATCGGCGGCGGCAACGCCCCCGACGTGCGCAAGGACTACATGAAGGCCGGCGCGACCATGGAGGGCTTCTGGAAAGCCCCCGAGGGGACCACCCGGCAGGACACCAACTGGTGGGATCCGGACAACCCGGACCACTGGAACTGGGATGCCGACGCGGGCCAGCGCTGGTGGGTCGACCAGATCAAGAAGAAGGTCACCCGCTGGGAGGCATTCAGCAACTCGCCGCCCTGGTTCCAGACGGTGAGCGGTTACGTCTCAGGCGGCTTCGACGCCGGCACGGATCAGATCCGCGCGGACCGCGTCGACGACTTCGCCACCTACCTGGTGCGCGCGAGTGAGCATCTGGAGCAGGCCCACCACATCAGGTTCGACACGATCGACCCGCTCAACGAGCCCAACACCTCCTACTGGGGCACCCAGTTGGGAGCGGACGGTCAGCCCACGGGCGGACGCCAGGAAGGCGCGCACGCCGGACCCGAGCTCCAGCAGAAGGTGGTCCTCGCTCTCGACGACGCGCTCGCCGAGGCGAAGACCGGCGGCAAGGTCTCCGCGATGGACGAGACCAACCCCGGCATCTTCACCCAGAACTGGAACGCCTACGGCGCGTCGGCGCGAGCCGCCGTCGACCAGCTGAACGTGCACACGTACGGCACGGGGATGCGCACCAGCGCCCGGGACATCGCCAAGGGCGCGGACAAGAAGCTGTGGATGAGCGAGGTCGAGGGCACCTGGGGCACGGGCACCGACTTCACCGGGATGGACCCCGGACTCGGGATCGCCGGCCGGATGGTCGACGACATGCGTGAACTGGAGCCCTCCGCCTGGGTGTTCTGGCAGCCTGTCGAGGACGCCGTCCCGCAGGCGGCGGCCGGCAAGAACTGGGGCAGCATCCACGTCCCGTTCAACTGCACGGCCGAGGACACCCTGGAGAGCTGCCCGATCCGGGCCAACTCGAAGTTCCACACCATCCGCAACTTCACCCATTACATCCGCCCCGGCGATCACTTCGTGAAGGCCGACGACCCGTCCAGCGTCGCGGCGGTGCGGAAGTCCGGCCGTGCGGCGACCGTGGTGCACGTGAACAGCGGTACGTCCGCGCGTTCCGTGACCCTCGACCTCTCGCGCTTCGGCGAGGTCGCGCCGGGGGCCACCGTCACACCCGTGGTGACGAGCGACGGCGGCGCCCTCGTACGCGGCACACCGGTCCGGGTCACCGACCGTTCGGCCACGCTCGCCGTCCCCGCGAGGTCGGTCACCACCTTCCTGGTCGACGGAGTCAGCGGCGTGGCGAAGGACGCCGCGCTCGTCCGGTCCGGCCACGCCTACCGACTGCAAGGGGCGCAGAGCGGGAAGTCGTTGGCTCCGTCGGACGACGGCAGTGGTGTCGTCATCCGCGCGACCGACGCCGGCAGTGCCGAACAGCTGTGGTTGGTCCGGCAGTTGACGCCGGGCACCGACAACCGCGAGCGCTACGCCCTGACCAGCGCCACCAGCGGCAGGCGCCTCACGGTGCGCGACAACCAGGCCGTCCTGGAGGACCCGGGCGGCACCCGGGCCGGCGAGGCGGCGCAGTGGATCATGTCGACGACCGGTGACGGCAGTTGGACCTTCGTCAACGTCGCCACCGGCCGTCTACTCGACGTCACCGGGCAGTCCTCGACGGACGGCGCCAGGGTGTCCACGTACACCCCGACCTCGGCGGCGAACCAGCGCTGGAGCGTGACCGACGAGACGGTGCTGCGTACCGAACCGGCCGACGCGTTCACCGTGCCCGGCCTGGCGCCGAAGATCCCGGGGACGGTGACGCCGGTGTACCGGGACGGCGCCCGCGGCTCGCTGCCCGTGGTGTGGAACCCGCCGCCGGACCGGACGTGGCGCGAGCCCGGAACGGTACGGGTGACGGGCCGGGCCACCGATCCGCTCGGACGGACGATCCGCGCGACGGCGGTGGTCACCGTGGACACGATCGCCTCGACCCTCCCCGGCCGCGCCAAGACGTACACGGGCGGCAGACCGGAGTTGCCGGCCACGGTCGTCGGTGTCGGCCGGCACGGCGGCCGGACCGATCTTCCGGTGACCTGGGATCCCGCGCCGGCCGGGGCGTTCGACACGCGAGGTGTCGTGACGCTGCGCGGCGTGGCACGGGTCGTCGACGGCGGCACCGTCGACGCGACCGTGCGTGTGCAGGTCACGACACCGGCGGAGACCAACATCGCGCCGGACGACGATGTCTCGGTCGCGGCCACGTTCACCGAGAGCGGCTACTCCGCCGAGGGCCTGCGCAACGGGAACCTGTCCGAGAAGGCCTGGTCCAACTGGAAGCCGGGCACCACCAAGAACCCGTCCGACACCGTCACCTTCGCGCTGCCGAAGGTCCGCGACCTCACCCGGGTCGTCGCGCACTTCCACCGGGACGGGAACACCGCGTCCTTCCCCGGGAGCCTGAAAGCGCAGGTGCGCGGCGCCGACGGGGCGTGGGGCGACGCGAGCGGCGACATCGAGGTGGGGACCGAGGGCTCGCCGGTGGTCGACGTTCCGGTGACGGCGGGACCGTCGGACGGGGTGCGCGTGGTCATGACCGCCCGCCTGGGCGGCTACATCACCATGAGCGAGATCGAGGTGTACGCCAGAACGCCCGGGGTCTCCGCGGACGCCGCCGCCGCGTCCGTCGAGGTGGCGGGGGTCCCGGTCGCGTCGTTCGATCCCGACACGCACGACTACCGTGTCATCACCGCCGATCCAAGCCGGGCCGTGGTCACGGCGGTCGCCCGCGACCCCTACGCGACCGTCTCGGTCAGGACTACCCGGGAGCCCCGTCGGACCCTGGCCGTCATCTCCGTGACCAGTGAGGACGGGGCGAGGACAGGGACGTACCGGATCGACATCGCACGAGGCTGAGAACGGCGCGGGACGGGGAGCGGTTGCCGCCGCTCCCCGGGCCCCGGCCTGGCCCCGACCCGTCCGCAACCTGGCGGCAACCCGGCGCCGAACGGCGGCCGTTGGGGGTCCGGAAGCCCAGCTTGTTCGGCTGGTCGAACTTCGTTCGAAACTCTTGACGTTGCACCACGCCCCGATTGACACTCTCGCAACACGACGTCACACAGCCGAAACGACCCGGTGCCCCACAACCGAGGCTCCCGTTGCCGGCCCGCTCCCCCTTGCCTTCCGTCCGTCCTCCGTCAGCCATGCCTCAGCAGGGAACCCCACATGACGTACACCGCACGTCCGCGCAGCCGCGCGAGACGCTGGGCGGGCCGGCTCGCCGGTCTGACCACCGCGTCGCTGTTCCTGGGCCTCACCGCGCCCGCCGCCCCCGCACAGGCGGCCGTACCGGCGCAGGCGGCGCAGACCGCGGACATCACCGACGGGCTGGCCCTCTGGTACAAACTCGACGCGGCCTCCGGCAACACCGTCGCCGACGCCTCCGGCAACGGCCGCGACGGCACGGTGAACGGCACCGCGGGCTGGTCCGGCACCGGCCAGGGGCTCGCCTTCAACGGGTCGGACACCTACGTCAAGGTGCCTGACGACGTCATGAAGGGCATGGACGCGATCACCGTCTCGACCGACGTGCTGATCGACTCCGCGCAGACCACGCCGTACTTCGTCTACGGCTTCGGCAACTCCAGCGGCAGCAACGGAAACGGCTACCTGTTCACCACGGGCAACGGCCTGCGGACCTCCCTGGCGACCGGCAACTGGTCGACGGAACAGACCACCAAGCCCGCCGACGGGCACAACCTGACCCGCGCGGTGTGGAAGCACCTCACGTACACCCAGAGCGGCGGTACGGGTGTGCTGTACGAGGACGGTGTCGAGGTCGGCCGCAACGCATCGGTCACCATCACCCCCGGTGCCATCGGTTCCGGCACCACCACCGCCAACTACCTTGGCAAGTCCGTGTACTCGGGCGACAAACTCCTCAAGGGCCGGCTCCGCGACTTCCGGGTGTACGACCGGGCGCTCGCCGACTCCGAGGTCGCGCAACTCGCCCTCCCCGTCGCCACCCAGGGCGTGGCCGACGACAAGGGCGCGCTGGGCATCGGCGACACCAGCGCCGTGACGGCCGACCTGGACCTGCCGAAAACCGGCACCGCCGGCGGTTCCACGATCAGTTGGGCGAGCGACCACCCGGACGTCGTCTCCGCCACCGGCGCCGTCACCCGCCCCGCCGCCGGCGAACCGGACGGCCACGCCACGCTCACGGCGACCCTCAGGAAGGGCACCGTGAGCGACACCAGGACCTTCGACATCACGGTCCTGCCCGCCTTCGACGACGAGACGGCCACGCGACAGGCCGCCGAGGCACTCGCCGTCCACAACCTCGACGACGTCCGCGGCAACCTGACCCTCCCGGCGACCGGCTCCTACGGCACCGACGTCACCTGGTCCTCCGCGAAGCCGGACGTCGTCTCCGCCGGCGGCGTGGTCCACCGCCCCGCAAACGGCGAGGGCGCCACCGCCGTCGAGCTGACCGCCACCGTCACCAAGGGCGAGGCGAGAGCTACCCGCGTCCTGACCGCCACGGTCCCGGAACTCCCCGTCAAGGCAGCCCTCAAGGGCTATATGTTCAGCTACTTCACCGGCGAGGGCACCTCGGACGGCGAGCAGCTCTACTCCGCCCTCAGCAAGGGCAACGACCCGCTGAAATGGCGGGAGTTGAACGACGGCAAGCCGGTCCTGACCTCCACCCTGGGCGAGAAGGGCCTGCGCGACCCGTTCATCATCCGCTCCCCCGAGGGCGACAAGTTCTACCAGATAGCCACCGACCTCAGGATCTACGGCAACGGCGACTGGGACGCCTCCCAGCGCACCGGCAGCAAGTCCATCATGGTCTGGGAGTCCACCGACCTCGTCCACTGGACGAACCAGCGGCTGGTCAAGGTCTCGCCCGACAGCGCGGGCAACACCTGGGCGCCGGAGGCGTTCTACGACGCGAAGCTCGGCGAGTACGTCGTCTTCTGGGCGTCGAAGCTGTACGACAACGCCGCGCACTCCGGCGACACGTACAACCGCATGATGTACGCGACCACCCGCGACTTCTACACCTTCAGCGAGCCCAAGGTCTGGGTCGACCGCGGTTACTCGGTCATCGACTCGACCATGATCCAGCACGACGGGACGTACTACCGGCTGTCGAAGGACGAGCGCGACAACAGCTCCTCCACCCCGAACAGCAAGTTCATCTTCGAGGAGAAGAGCGACTCGATCCTGAACCCGTCCTGGGACGCGGTCGCCGAGGGCATCGGCAAGGGCGCGATGAACGCCGCCGAGGGCCCGCTGGTGTTCAAGTCCAACACCGAGGAGAAGTGGTACGCCTTCCTGGACGAGTTCGGCGGCCGCGGCTACCTGCCGTTCGAGACGACGGACCTCGACTCCGGCGCGTGGACCCCGTCCACCGGCTACGGCCTGCCGGCCAAACCCCGTCACGGCACCGTCCTCCCGGTCACCCAGGCCGAGTACGACCGGCTGCTGCGCGCCTACCAGCCCGACCAGTTGGTGGAGAGCCTCGAGAGTGTGAAGGTGAGGACCAGGACCGGTCAGGCCCCGGTCCTGCCGGCCACCGTGATCGCCGCGTACGCCGACGGCGTCAAGCGTCCCGTCGCCGTCACCTGGGAGGACGTCCCGGAGTCGAAGTACGCGCAGGCCGGTACGTTCACCGTGACCGGCAGCCTGCCGGACAGCGCCGCGATACCGGTCCAGGCCGAGGTGACCGTGTCGGAGGAAGGCGCCGACGTCCCGGCCGACCTGCTCCTGCACTACGACTTCGACGAGACGGGCGGCGACATCGCCCGCGACGCCAGCGGCCACGGCAACCACGGCACCTACGTCCGTACGCCCGACTTCGGGACCGGCGTGCACGGCGGCTCGTTCAAGATGTCCGGCGGGACCTCTTCCCCTTATGTGAAGATCCCGAACGGCGTGCTGAAGAACGCCGACAGCGTGACCGTGTCGACGTACGCCAAATGGAAGGGCGGCAGCAGCTTCCAGTGGCTGTTCGGGCTCGGGCCGGACAGCGACAAGTATCTCTTCGCCACCCCCTCCAACGGCGGCTCCAGCCTGTACTCGGCGATCACGAAGGCGAGTTGGTCGGCGGAGTCGAAACTGACGGCCGGCTCGCAGCTCACGCCCGGCGAGTGGCGGCACGTCACGGTGACCCTCGACGGCCCCACCGGCACGATGGTCCTCTACGTCGACGGCATCGAGGCGGCCCGGGCGACCGGCGTCACCACCAAGCCGTCCGAGCTGTACGACGCCACCAAGGACTACAGCGGCTACATCGGCCGGTCCCTGTACTCGGCCGACCCGTACTTCGGCGGCGAGGTCGACGACTTCCGCGTCTACGACCGGGCCCTGTCGGCCGCGGACGTCATGGAGCTCAGCGGCAACACCACCGGCATCGCCAGGGCGACGCACCCGGCGCTGAAGGTCGACGCGCTCATCGACAACGCGGGCAGCGGGATCACGCTGCCGCTGAAGGAGGGCACCGATCTCACCGCCCTCGCACCGGAGTTCACCCTGGCGAACGGCGCGGCGATCAGCCCCGCCTCCGGCAGCGTCCACGACTTCACGAAGCCGGTGACGTACCAGGTGACCGGCTCCGACGGGCAGAAACGCACCTGGACGGTAGCCGCGCTCATCATGAAGAGCCCGGTCCTGCCGGGGCTCAACGCCGACCCGAACATCGTCCGCTTCGGCGACACCTTCTACCTGTATCCGACCACCGACGGCTTCGAGGGCTGGAGCGGCACGCAGTTCAAGGCGTACTCCTCCACCGACCTGGTCCACTGGAAGGACCACGGCGTCATCCTCGACCTCGGGCCGGACGTCTCCTGGGCGGACAGCAGGGCCTGGGCGCCGACGATCGCCGAGAAGGACGGGAAGTACTACTTCTACTTCTGCGCCGACGCGAACATCGGTGTCGCGGTCTCCGACTCGCCGACCGGACCGTTCAAGGACGCCCTGGGCAAGCCGCTGCTCAAGGCAGGCCAGTACAGCGGCCAGATGATCGACCCGGCCGTATTCACCGACGACGACGGACAGTCGTACCTCTACTGGGGCAACGGCCACGCCTACGTGGCTCCGCTCGGCGACGACATGACCTCCCTCGACACCTCGAAGGTCGAGGACATCACCCCCAGCGGCTACAACGAGGGCACCTTCGTCGTCGAACGCAAGGGCACCTACTACTTCATGTGGTCGGAGAACGACACCCGGGACGAGAACTACCGCGTCGCCTACGCCACCGGCCCCTCCCCCACCGGCCCCTGGACCAAGCGCGGCGTGATCCTGGAGAAGGACCTCTCCCTCGGCATCAAGGGCCCCGGCCACCACTCGGTCGTCCAGGTGCCGAACACCGACGACTGGTACATCGCCTACCACCGCTTCGCCGTCCCCGGAGGCGACGGCACCCACCGCGAAACGACCGTCGACAAGCTGGAGTTCGACTCCGACGGCCTGATCAAGAAGGTCGCGCCGACGCTGACGAGCATCGACCCGGTGACCATCGTGCACGCCGGCGACGCCGTCAGCGGGACGGAAGGCGACGCGATCGCGCTGAACGGCACCATCTCCGGTGCGGGCAGCCCGAGTTGGACCGTCGAGGACGGAGCGCCCTGCACCGTCGCCGACCCCGGCGCGGCGAAGAGCACGATCACCTGCACCGACAACGGCACCTACACGGTCACCCTGACCGGCGGCCGCAGCCGCGACACGGCGACCGTCAAGGTAGCCAACGCGGCACCGGTCATCACCTCCGCCAAGGGACCGCAGTCCGCCGCATCGGTCGGCCAACGCACGCTCGTCACAGCCGAGTTCACCGACCCGGGCGCGAACGACACCCACACCTGCACAGTCGACTGGAAGGACGGCGGCGACCCGCGGCCCGGCACGGTCACCGCCACCGGCTGCCGGGCCGAGCACACCTACGCCAAGGCGGGCATCCGTCGCCCGGTGATCACCGTCACCGACGACGACGGGGCCTCGGACAGCAGGACCCTGCCCGAGTTGATCGCCTACGACCGCGCCGCCGGGCCCGCGCTCGGTGTCGGCGTCCTCACCTCCCCGGCCGGCGCCTACCCCGCGAAGCCGGACCTGGCCGGCCAGGCCGCCTTCTCCTTCGCCGCGGCCTACACGAGAGGAGCCGTCGCCCCGCTCGGAAAGGTGACCTTCGACTTCGGTCGGGCCCGGCTGAAGTTCCGCTCCACCGGCTCCGACTGGCTCGTGGTCACCGGCTCCCAGGCCGTATACCAGGGCTCCGGAACGGTCGACGGCGCCGGAGGCTACGGCTTCCGCATCATCGCGACCGACGGCCCGGACAGCTTCCGTATCAAGATCTGGCGGAAGGCCACCGGTGATGTGGTCTACGACAACGTCACCGCCACCAAGATCGTGGGTGTCATCACCATCGGCACCCACTGACCGCACGAACCGGTCAGACCGTCACCCCCCACCGACGGCCCATCTCCCACAGGAGGACCTCCCCCATGAGTCCACTGAGTGCACGACAGACCGCGGTTCCCACCGTCCGAACGGCGACACCCTGGCGCGGCACGGCGGTCACCGCCGTACTGGCGGCCGCCCTGCTGGCCGGACCCGGCGTGGCGCAGGCCGCCGCCCCGGAGGCGGTGCCGGCCTCCCAGGAGCAGGTGGCGGCGGCCAGTATCACCTGGACCCTCGAACGGGCGGCCAACCCCACCCAGGACCAGTCGACGGCGTACAGCCTCATCACGTCGGCGATGAACGCCGCGGTGGCGAGGTACAACAACCTCAGCGACCTCGGAAAAAGCATCACCGTCCGTTACGACCCGAGCGTGCCCACCGCCGACGGCAACATCAACGGAACCATTCGCTTCGGCAACCGCGGCTACATGACCGAGCGGACCGCTCTGCACGAGATCGCCCACACCATCGGCGTGGGCACCAGTGCGGGCTGGTCCTCCCTCGGCGGCAGCGGAACCTGGCGCGGCAGCCAGGCCACGGCCCTGGTCAAGCAGTTCGACGGTTCGGGCGCCACGCTGTCCACCGGCGGCGGGCACTTCTGGCCGTACGGCCTGAACTATGAGAACGAGTTCTCGAACACGGCGGCCGATCGCCACGTCCAGATCGTCGCCGCGATGGTGCGTGACGGTCTGTAGAACCTCAAGGAGAGATTCAAAGACAGGTGAGCGGGGGCGGTCGCGCGGCGACCGCCCCCGCTCACCTGTCACATGACCAGCGTCGCCCACACCGCGTTGCCGCCGGTGAGCCGGGATCGGTCGATCCCCCAGGTGTCGGCGATCTCATCGACAAGGAACAGACCGCGGCCTCTCTCGTCCTCGGGCCCCGGCTCACAGCGCGGCAGCCCGCCGATGGCGTACGCGTGGTCGTGGACCTCGACGCGGAGGCAGTCGTCCGCGATGAGCCCGACGCCGCACAGGATCCGCACGCTGGAGGTGTGGCACACCGCGTTGGCGGCCAGCTCCGACAGGAGCAGCACCGCGTCCGCGGACATCTCGTCGGGCAGCCGCCAGGCGGCCATGTGCGCGCTCACCGAGCGGCGGGCGACTCCGACACTGGAGCGGTGCCCGGGCAGTTCGATCCAGTGCGTACGCTCCGGGCTCGCGACGTCCGAGAGCTGGGGGGAGGAAGCCGTGTGGGGGGACACGCTTGTCGCCTTCCGTCGAGGGGCCGCGGTGGGGAGACGGGGCCGAGGAGAGGGCCTGCCAGGGAGGGGTGTTCCCGGCAAAACGGCCGTGTGGGACCGAACTGTCGACGGATGCCAACTCCGCGCGGTGACACGGACGATGACGGCGATGCGCTCCCGGTCGACCGGATCGCCACACAAGTAACTATGCTCTCAGGCAAGTTCACACTGCAACCGTCCTCCTGATAATTTCAGCGCGACGGTATCCGTCTGACGGCGTCATCAAGTCATCGTCAGGTGACGGTCAGTGACGGTTCATCAGGAGGAGGCGCAGTGAGCGACGCTCGTTCCGGCGCGGGCACCAGCGCACCGACCGTCCTGCGCATGATCCTCGGCCGACGGCTCCAGGAGAGACGTCTCGGCGCCCATGTGTCGCTGGACGACGCGGCCAAGGCCCTGCGCGTGACATCGCTGACCATCCGCCGCCTGGAGAAGGCGGACGTCGGCCTCAAGCCGCTCTACGTGGAGAAGCTGCTCCAGACCTATGGGGCCGGCCAGCAGGAGATCGACGAGTTCGTCGAACTCGCCGAGCGCGCCAACGAGCCCGGCTGGTGGCACGCCTACCGCGATGTGGTGCCGAGCTGGTTCACCGCCTATGTGAGCCTGGAGAGCGGGGCCAAGACCCTTCGCACCTACGAACCCCACTATGTGACGGGGCTGCTGCAGACGCACGGGTACGCGCGCGCCGTGCTGCGCGGAGGGTTCCCCAACGAGAACGAGGAGGACCTGGAGCGGCGCGTCGATCTGCGGCTGCGGCGCCAGAGCCTGCTGGAGAAGCCCGACGCTCCCACGCTGTGGGTGGTGATGGAAGAGGCCGTCCTGCACCGGGTGGCGGGCGGCGCCGAGATCATGCGTGAGCAGATCGACCGGCTCCTGGAGGTCTCGGAGCTGGAGCACATCAGCGTGGACGTCGTGCCGTTCTCCGCGGGCGCGCACGTCGGAGCATGCGCGCCCTTCACCTACTTCCGGTTCGAGGAACCCGAGCTGCCCGACATCGTCTACAGCGAGATCCTGTCCGCCTCCGTGTACCTGGACCAGCGTTCCGACGTCTCGGCCCATCTGGAGGCGCACAACCGGATGTCGCTGGCGACCTCCTCCGCGGACAGCAGGGCTCTGCTGCTCCGCATGCGCAAGGAGTACGCATGACCATCGCCGACGGCCGTGTCTACAACGGAATGCCGGCCTCCGACCTCGGCGAGCAGGGCTGGGAGTGCCCCTGGAGCGGCCCCAACGGGGGTCAGTGCGTGGAGACCAAGCGGCTCGCCGACGGCCGGGTGGCGCTGCGGCAGTCGACCGACCCGACCGGACCGGCACTCATCTACACCCCGGAGGAGATCGGCGCCTTCGTCCGGGGAATCAAGCGGGGCCTCGCCGACCACCTGACAGCCCGCTGAACCGAACCGCGAGCGGGAACGAACGAAGTCGGCCCCGGCCGCGACCCGCCGCCCCGCACCCACCACGCACACCACCGAAGGGGACAGGATGAGCAACACCCAAGGCGCACGGGGCATAGACACCAGCAGGCCGCACTCGGCCCGAATGTACGACTACTACCTCGGCGGCAAGGACCACTTCGACATCGACACGCAGGCGGCCGAGACGGTCGCCGCGGCCTACCCCGGCATCTTCGTGTGCGCCCGCGAGAACCGGGCCTTCATGCACCGCGCCACCCGGGTCCTCGCCCAGGAGCACGGCATCCGCCAGTGGCTCGACATCGGCACCGGCATCCCCACCGAACCGAACCTCCACCAGGTCGCCCAGAGCGTCGTCCCCGAGGCCCGCGTGGTGTACGCCGACAACGACCCCCTCGTCCTCAAGTACGCGGAACGCCTGATGCGCAGCACCCCCCAGGGCCGCACCACGTACATCGAGGCGGACGTCAACGACCCGGACGCGCTCCTCAACGCCCCCCAACTGGCCGAAGTCCTGGACCTGAGCCGGCCCGTGGCTCTGTCCCTGAACGCCCTCATGCACTTCGTCACCGACGCCCAGGACCCGCACGGAATCCTCACCCGGCTGCTCGACGCCCTTCCGTCGGGCAGCGCACTGGCCCTCAGCCACTGCACGCCCGACTTCGACCCGCTCACCTGGCAGAAGGTCACCGACATCTACACCTCCGCCGGGACGCCGGTGCAGTTCCGCTCACAGAACGACGTCGCGCGCTTCTTCGACGGGCTCACCCTGCTCGACCCCGGGGTCACCGTCGGCCACCGCTGGCGTCCGGACGCGTCGGCAGGGGACGAGGCCCCGCAGACGCTCACGGACGCCGAGGTCAGCCTGTGGACCGGGGTGGGCATCAAGCCCTGATTCCGGCTGCGGGAGGCGCGGCAGGGCGAGGACGGCGACGGGCCGGCTGGGGCCGGCTCAAATCCCCTCCATGTGCGACCACTTGACGAGTTTGGTCCAGACCTTTACCGTCACGACACGCACATGGGTTCACAGGAACACTCGCTGTTCACTGATATGAACACCGCCTCGTCCTCCCCCCATCACCGAAGGACGGCACCATGATCCGTACCAGAGTTCTCGCGACGGCCGTCGTCACAGCCACCGTCACGGCGGTGACCTTCCTGGGCAGCCCCAGCGCGGGCGCCGCCGATCCCAAGGTCGCCCCGGGCGGCAACTTCGACCTGTCCGTCTGGCAGTTGCAGGAACCCGTGGGCTCCCCCGGCTCGCCCACCACCATCTCCTCGTCCCGGCTGCAGGGACCCAACGGCTTCCAGGACACGTACTTCTACACCGACACCCGCGACGGCGCGATGACCTTCTGGGCGCCCGAGAAGGGCGTCACCACCCCCAACTCCAACTACGCCCGCTCCGAGTTGCGCGAGATGAACCGCAACGGCGGCGCGGCCGACTGGTCGCTCGGCGGCAGCCACCGGCTGAGCGCGACCCTGCGCGTGGCGTCGGTGACGTCCAACGTCTGCGTGGGCCAGATCCACCTCGGCTCCGGCGGCTCCTCCACCAAACCGCTGGTGGAGCTGTACTACCGGGCGAGCGGCGACATCGTGGTCGGCACCGAGAACTCACCCGCCGGCGGCCAGACGCTGCACACCGTGGGGCATGTGTCGGTCGGAAAAACATGGACCTACACCATCGCCGTCTCTGGCGGCGACACCATCGACCTGACGGTCAACGGCAGCACCACGCACTACTCGATCCCGTCGTCGTTCTTCCCGTACAAGCAGTACTTCAAGGCCGGTTCGTACAACCAGTCCTCCTCCGACAGCACCACGAAGGGGGCACGGGTCGCGTTCTACGGGCTGACCGTCGCGCACAGCTGACAGACGACCGCGGGGCCGGGGCCGGGTCGCATCGGCCCCGCGGGTCGCGTCGGGCTCCCGGCCCTCAGCGCCGCAGGTCCGCGCGGGTCGCCGCCGCGACCACGCGGTCCCGTTCGGTCGGGGTGAACAGCCCCTCGGCCAGCCAATCGGCGGCGAGGGCGCGCACCGCCGCGACAAAACGGCCGGAGGTCGTGAAGGGCGCCCGCGCCCAGAGCATGTCGAGGAAGGTCAGACCGTCGCCGCGGGCGCGGTTCGGCACTCCCGAGTCGGTCGCGCCGAACACGACGACGGGTTCCGAGCGTCGGAAGTAGGCGTGGTAGCGGGTGTCGTCCGCGATGTGGAACGGTGCGAGGGTCAGGCCGTGTGTGGTGAAGTGCAGCGGCCTTCCCTCGGGTTCGATCGCGTCGGCGAGATCGCCCCGGAGCGTGAATTCCCGGTAGAAGGAGAACGAGCGGAACGCCGTCTCCGCGCTCTGCGCGACGAGCAACACCGGCCCGTAGAACAGGGACTGGACGGTGGGATCGTCCAGCGCCCTCTCGACGCGCAGGCGGTAGGGAGCGGAGATCCGGACCCGGTCACCGCGCCGCCAGTCCCTGCTCAGCGTGAGGTAGCTGTCGGGCACCGCCTCCACCTGCTGCCGGACCCCGTTGACGGTGACGATGAAGCCTCCCGTGGCCCAGGACGGAACCCTCAGCTTCAGGTCGAGCCGTCCGCCGCCCTCACGGAACGTCAGCGTGCGTACACCCTCGGCCGGGTAGGCGCTCGACTGCTCGATGACGAAGCCGCGTTCCGGCCATCGCAGGGTCGAGGCGAGGGAGAGGTTGACGTACAGGGCGTCGCCGTCGGCGGAGCGGAAGTAGACCGAGTCCTGGTACTTGGTGTGGTTCTCCATGCCGGTGCCGCCGCAGCAGGTGCCGGTGTTGTCGTACTCGCGCACGACTCCCGGACCCATGCCGACGAAGTACGTCACCTCAGGGCCGCTCGTGCTGGGGGCGTCCCGCCGGGAGGCGAGGATGTGGTTGGTCAGGCCCCGCTCGTAGTAGTCCATGTAGGCGGCGTCGGGCTCGTGGAAGAACAGCTGCCGGCTCAGCTTGAGCATGTTGTACGTGGCACAGGTCTCGGCGTTGTCGGCGTCCAGCGTGGCCGCGATGGCTCCTCTGGCCCGGAACATCTCGCCCTGGCCCGTGCCGCCCAGGCTGTACATACGGGGATCCACGACCATGCCCCAGAAATTGCGGGCAGCGGCCGCGTACTCCTCCTCCCCCGTGTGGTCGAACAGCCGTAGATAGCCGGTGAATTGGGGAATGTGCTGGTTGGCGTGCCGCCCGTTGAGGATGTCGCGGTCCTCGGCGCAGGCGTCCAGCAGCGCGGTGTTGTCGAAGCAGCGGGCGGCGGCGAGGTGTTCCTGCTTGCCCGTGAGGGCGTACAGGTCGGCCAGCACCTCGTTCATGCCGCCGTACTCACCGGCGATGTAGATCGACCACATGCGCTCCAGCTGCGCCGTCGGCAGCCGGCCCAGCCGGCTGTGCACCCAGTCGCCCATCTTCGAGGCGATGGCGAGGGCCTGCGCGTTCCCGGCCAGGGTGTGCGCGTCGAGGAGACCCCGCATGATCTTGTGGCAGGTGTAGTAGGGCGCCCAGATGGTGGGGTACGTCGTGTAGCTCTCCAGCAGGATGAACTGGGTCTCCGGGTACGCCGCCAGATAGCCGGGGTGGCTGGGTCTCGGCGAGCCGTGATCCGCCAAAGCCTGCTGGCACTCGCCGAGCGCGCCGACAAGGTAGTCGAGCTTCGCCTTGAGCGCGGCCTCCCTGGTGTCGGCGTACGCCTGCGCGATCAGGGTGACGAAGTGCCCGCCGAAGTGGCCGCGCAGGTTGCCCTCGGAGGTCTCCCAGCCGCCTGGCGGCCGGGCTCCTCGGGTGTCGAGCCCGGCGTTGGCCCGGAAGACGGCGAGGATACGGTCCGCCGGGTAGGACCTGGCGTAGCCGAGCATCAGGTCGCGCTTGCGGCGGAACACGCCGTCGCCCAGGGTCACTTGATCGAGGGCGAAGGGGCGTACGGCCCAAGTGGGCGGCGGGGTCGGAGCCGCCGACGGGGTGGCCGCCGGGGAGGCCGGGGCGGCCTGGGCCGGTGTGGCCGCATGGACGAGGGGCACGGCGACCGCCGTACCGGCTGCGAGACTCAACAGACGGCGGCGGGTGGGGGGTTGGGACATGCGCGGTCTCCGATCGTCAGTCGTCGGTCTTCGGTCGTCGGCGGGTGTGGGCCGTCATGGGCCGTCATGGGGCGTCATGGGGCGACGACGCCGCCGTCCGATCCGGGTTCTGTCGTCGGCAGCCACACGCGCATCGTCGAGGGCCCGCGGTTGGCCCAGGAGTGGTAGGGGCCCAGGACGATGGCGCCGGGTTCGGCGGCGAGAGCGGTTGTCCAGTGGAGCGGCGGGTACGGCCATGCGGCGTCGTGCGGTTCACCGGGTTCGGCCAGTTCACCGGGTACGACGACGGTGGCACCCGTGCCGTCCGGCCCGTCCTCCGGTTCGGCGGACGGATCCACCCGGACGGCGTCGACCTCGTGCCCGTCGGGCAGGTCGACGGACTCTGCGCAGTACACCAGCGGACCGCGCTGCACGGCCACCGTTCCGCGTACCGCGTCGATGCGCGGGTCGGCGCGGATCCAACGCGGCCGTACGGGCAGTTCGAGGCGTACCTCGTCGCCGGGCCGGAAGACCCGGGTGGTCTCGGCCGTGCCCGGGGCGACCGCGCGGCGCCGCCCGTCCGGGTCGACCAGCCACGCGGTGTCGCCCGCCGTCCAGTCGGGCACGCGCAACGACAGGGTCCACGGGTGATCCGGGGACCGGCCGATCCGCACGGTCACGGTGCCGCCGGACGGGTAGTCGGTACGGATGCGGAGGGCGGCGCCGTGCCCTCCGGCGAGGGAGGTGGCGATCTCCGCGTCGGCGTACTGGTGCACCTGCACGCCGTGGTCGTCGGCCGTCGCCAGATACGCGGGCAGCTGGGCCAGCGTCCGTGCCACGTTGGTCGGGCAGCAGGACACCGCGAACCAGGGGGCTCGCAGACTCGACTCGGCGCGCGGGCTCGGGGTCTGCGCGGCGGGTACGGCACCACGAAGGCGCCGGTGCAGGGTGTTGGCGTAGAAGAAGGACCGGCCGTCCGCCGACGGCGAGGTCGCGACCACGTTGAACAGGGTCCGCTCGGCGAGGTCGGCGAAGCGCGGCTCGCCGGTGGCCAGCAGCAGTCGCCAGCTGAGCATGACGGAGGCGACGCCGGCGCAGGTCTCCGAGTAGGCGCGGTCCGGCGGCAGCACGAAGTCGTCGCCGAAGGCCTCGTCCCGGTGGTGCGAGCCCATGCCGCCGGTCAGGTACGTCCGCCGGGCGACCGCGGTCTCCCACTGCCGTACGACCGCGGCGAGCAGGTCGTCGTCGCCGGTCTCCACGGCCACGTCGACCGCGCCGGCCGCGAGGTAGAGGGCGCGGACGGCGTGCCCGCGCAGCGCCGTGGCCTCGCGCAGCGGCATGTCGTCCTGGTAGTAGGCGCGGCCGAACTCGATGTCGGCGAGCGTGCGGTGGCCGCGCCGGTCGACGAACAGCGCGGCCTGGTCGAGGTAGCGCTGCTCCCCCGTCGCCCTGGCCAGTTCGACCAGGGCCGTCTCGATCTCCGGGTGCCCGCAGACGCCCTCGATGCCGCCCCGCCCGAAGGTGGCGCAGACATGGTCGGCGGCCCGCCGGGCGATCTTCGCCAGCTCGCCCTCGCCCCGGGCCCGCGTCTGGGCCACGCCCGCCTGGATCAGGTGCCCTTGGCAGTACAGTTCGTGGCCCCATTCGAGGTCGCTGTACCGGGGCTGCTGACCGGGGCGGCCGAAGGCGGTGTTCAGATAGCCGTCCGCCTCCTGGGCCGGTGCTATGACCTCGGTGAGTGCGGCGATGTCGGCGTCGAGGGCAGATCCGGTGCCGGACTGCCAGGCCATCGCTTCGAGGAGTTTGTAGAGCTCCGAGTCGGCGAACTCCCGTCCGCGCCGGTCCCGGTGGATCCGGCCCTCGGCGGCGGCCCGGAAGTTGCCGGTCCAGCCGACGCGTTCCGTCCAGTCGCGGCAGTGGCCGAGTGTCGCGGTCTCGTTGGTGTTCCGTCGCTCGGCCCAGAAGCCCCCGGTGATCCTGACCTCGTCGAGGCCGAGCGGTCGCAGCCGGCCGCGGGTCGGTGCCACCGGCAGTACGGACGACCGCCCCGTGTTCTCCCTCACCAGTTCATGCCTTCGGTTGTCCCTTCGGTCGGCGCCTTGGCCCGTTCGGTGTGAGCGGTTCGTGTGCGGTTCGGTGTGCGCGGTTCGGTGTGTGCAATTCGGTGTGTGCAATTCGGTGTGTGCGTCGGCCCGTTGGCTTTCAGCCCTTGAGCGCGCCGGACATGAAGCCCCGTATGTAGTGCCGTTGCAGCAGCAGGAAAAGGAGCAGACAGGGCACGGCCAGGACCACCACGCCCGCCTCGGTGGCGCCGTAGTCGACGGCGCCCATGCTCTGCTGCCGCAGGTTCGCCACGGCCAGCGGCAGGGGTGCCTTCTCGCTGTCGGAGATGAGGATCAGCGGGGCGATGAAGTCGTTCCAGGCCGCGAGGAAGGCGAACAGCCCCACGGTGATCAGTCCCGGCCGCACGGCCGGGAGGAGGATCCGGCGCAGTGCTCCGGCCGTGCCGCAGCCGTCGACGAGCGCCGACTCCTCCAGTTCACGCGGGACCGCCTCGAAGGAGATCCGCATCATGAAGGTGGCGAACGGCAGTTGGAACATGGCCAGTACCAGGCTCAGTCCGATCAGCGAGTTCTGCAGGTGGAGCCGGCCGAGCAGCACGTAGAGCGGGATGAGGAGGGTGGCGTACGGGACCATGAGGATGGCGAGGGTGAGCAGGAACAGCAGGTTCTTGCCCGGGAAGTCGAAGCGGGCGAAGGCGTAGCCGCCCAGCAGGGACACCCCGAGGGTGAGGACGACGGTCAGCGTCGAGACGACGGTGCTGTTGAGGAGGTATCGCCACAGTCCGGCGTCGTAGTCGAGCAGCGTCCGGTAGTTGCCGAGGCCGTAGCCGGATTCCTGCGCGGTGCCCGGCTGTCCGCTGACCGAGGCCCAGGCGTTCCACAGCAGCGGGAACACGAAGATGACGGCCAGACCTCCGGCGACGACGTAGTGGGGCGTCCGGCCGAGGGCTCGGGTGCGCACCGTGGTGTCCCTTCTCGTGGCATGGGTGTCATGACTCGTCGGCGCGGCCGGGGGTGTCATGACTCGTCGGCGCGGCGCAGACCGCGGAACTGGAGGGCGTTGAGCAGGAGCAGCACGGCCAGCACGGTGATCGACAGCGCCGCGGCGGTGCCGAGGTTCAGCCGTTGGAAGGCCTCTCGGTAGATCAACTGGACGATGGTGACAGTGCTGTTGTCCGGTCCGCCCTTGGTGAGGATGAAGAACTGGTCGAAGGCGAGCAGGGATCCGGTCACGCACAGCAGCAGGCTCAGGGCGATGGACGGGCGCAGCAGCGGCAGGGTGATGGAGCGGAAGATCTGGCCGCGGCTCGCGCCGTCCATCCGGGCCGCCTCGTACACCTCGTGGGGGATGCGCTGGATGCCCACGAGAAGGATCAGCATGTAGAAGCCGGCGAACTTCCAGACGATGAGGAAGACCGTCGACAGCAGAGCGGCGGTCGGTGTGCCGAGGAAGGACACCGGGTCGTCGACGAGGCCGAGCTTTTCCAGGGCGCGGCTGAGCGGTCCGGTGGTGGGGCTGTACAGGCCCCAGAACAGCAGGGAGGCGGAGGCGAGTCCCAGGGCGCCGGGCAGGAAGTAGACCGTGCGGAAGAAGCCCGCGCCGGGGCGGGACTCCTGCACGAGCAGGGCGAGCAGAAGCGCCAGGCCGAGCAGGGCGACCGTGACGATCGCCGTGTACAGGAGCGTGAAGCGGACAGCGGGCCAGAACAGGGTGCTGTCGGTGACGTCGGTGTAGTTCTCGGGGGCGTTGACACCCCGGTCGCCGGCCAGCAAGGGCCAGTCGCTGAGCGACATCTGCCCGACGAGCAGCAGGGGGAGCAGGAAGAAGACGGTGACGAACACGGCCGTGGGGGCCGCGTAGGCGAGCCCCTTGACCTTGCGGGACCGCCGGCGGGGCGCGGCCGCGCGGGGCGGACGGACCCGGCGTGCCGGCCGGTTCCGGCGTTCGGCCGCCGCGGGGCCGGCCACCTTCACCTCCATGGCTCTCCTTTGCCGTGTGACGTGCGAGGGATGTGCCGGGTACGGAGTGGGGTGTGCGGCGCGATCGGGGGTGAAGCCGGTGGAGCAGGAGCGAGGGGCGCGCGCCGGGCCGCCGGACGCCGCTCAGTCGGCCAGTGACGCGGAGACCGCCTCGTTGTCCTTGTCGACGGAACTCCCGTCGCCGAAGACGGCGTCGCGCATCAGGGTCAGCCAGGGCCCGTTGGGGTCGTTGAAGGTCTGGCCGAACTTCATCGCGTACGGCGTACGGCCGTCCGCCACCAGTTCGTTGATGGTCACCAGCCGCGGATCCGCCTTGGAGTACTTGTTGGACGCGAGGTCGGTGCGGGCCACCACGTCCTTGTGCGCGGCGACCACGTCGACCTGCGCCTCGTCGCCCAGGGTCCAGGCGAGGAAGTTCCAGGCCTGGTCGGTGGACTTGCTGGTGGCGGAGATGCCGATCGCGTCACCGCCGACGAAGGTGGACCTGCCGCCGTCCGGTCCGGGGATGGGCGCGACCCCGAGGTCGAGGTCCTTGGGCATCAGCCCCAGGGTGGTCGACGGCATGGGCATGACTCCGACCTTTCCCTTCGGGAAGACGCCGGTCCAGGTGACGCCCGTCTCGTCCCGCGCGCCGGGGGCGACGATGTCGTCCTTCACCCACCCGCGATAGGTGTCGTAGACCTTCTTCGCGGTGCCGGAGGCGAGCCGCGCCTCGGTCCCCTCCTTGTTCAGGACGTCCTCGCCCGCGGCCCAGATGGAGGGCCACCAGGTGAACACGCCGCAGCCGCCGCAGTTCCCGCCGAAGAAGGTGCCGTCGACGCCGCCCAGCGCGTCCACCGCCCGCGCCTGGCTGTCCCATTCGCCCAGCGTGGTGGGCGGCTTCTCGGGATCGAGTTTCGCCCGCCGGTAGAGCTCCTTGTTGTAGAAGAGCACCGACAGGTCCAGGGTGTGCGGGACGACGTACTTCTTGCCCTCGTACGTACCGGCCTTGATGTGCGACTGCGCCAGATCCTTGGCGAAGGGCAGGGCGTCGACGCGTTCGGTGAGGTCGGCGAAGAGCCCGCTGGAGGTGTAGTTCGGAACGAACACCACGTCGGAGGCGAACAGGTCGGGCAGGTCCCGGGATCCGGCGGCGGCACCGACCTTGGCCTGGTAGTCGTCGGTCGGTACGACGGTCAGTTCGACCTTGTTCTTGTGGCTCGCGTTGTACGCCTTGACCAGGGCCTCGCTCTGCGGGCGGGTCGCCGCGCGTGTCCACATGGTGAGCTTGGCGCCGTCGTCGACCCCCTTGGCGTCGGCCGGTCCGCCGCCTCCCCCGCCCGAGCCGTCCTCCCCCGACCCGCAGGCCGTGACCAGACTCGCGGCGGCGAGCAGCGCGACGGCACCGGTGACGAAGCGGCGCAGCTGCCCACGTGGTCCGACCGTGCTCCCCATGGTCGATCCCCCTTGTGTTGCGGCGGGCCGTGCAGGGGCCGGCCGGTCGGGACGATGGATGTGGTGGCACTGAACCGAGCGACGGAAAGGACCGAAAAGGCTTTCTGTGACGCTAGGACCCTGCCCAGTACCCGTCAATCCCCTTGCAGGGAACGGCAGTAGACGGATCACCGAAACCCGCGCGAGCACCCTCACCGAAATCTTTCGCGTACTGTTTTACGCATGGCGTGCCGCCCTCCACGGCGTCGGCAGGCCACGTGAGACAGGAGAGCGCCCATGTCACAGGCCGCCGGCCCGGCCCGTCCGCAGCCCGCCACGCTCGTTGAGGTCGCCCGGCTGGCGGGCGTGTCCGTCGCCACGGCGTCCAAGGCCCTCAACGGCCGCAGCCAGGTGCGCGCGGAGACCAGACAGCGGGTGATCGAGGCGGCCGAGCGGCTGTCGTTCAGGCCCAACCAGGTGGCCCGCGGCCTGCTGGCCGGGCGCACGGGCACCGTCGGTCTGCTCACCAGCGACCTGGAGGGCCGGTTCAGCATTCCGATCCTGATGGGCGCCGAGGACGCCTTCGGGGCGGGCGAGGTCGCGGTGTTCCTCTGTGACGCCCGCGGCGACGCGATCCGCGAACAGCACCATGTGCGCGCGCTGCTCGGGCGCCGGGTCGACGGCCTGATCGTGGTGGGCAGCCGCACCGATCCCCGCCGCTCGCTGGGCCGGGAGCTGCCCGTGCCCGTCGTCTACGCCTATGCCCCGTCACAGGATCCGGAGGACCTGTCCATCGTCCCCGACAACGTCGGCGCCGGCCGGATCGCGGTGGACCACCTGCTCGCCTGCGGCCGGACCCGGATCGCCCACATCACCGGCGATCCCGGATACCTCGCCGCACAGGACCGGGCCGCGGGCGCCCGGGCGGCGCTCGCCGACGCCGGCCTCGCCCTGGTCGGTGAACCGCGGTTCGGGGCGTGGTCGGAGGGCTGGGGGCGGGCGGCCACCGCGATGCTGCTCGACCGGCACCCGGACGTGGACGCCGTGCTGTGCGGCAGCGACCAGATCGCCCGCGGTGTCATGGACGTGCTGCGTGAGCGCGGCCACCGGGTGCCGGAGGACGTCGCGGTCATGGGTTTCGACAACTGGCAGGTCCTGACCTCCTCCTCCCGGCCGCCGCTGACCAGCGTCGACATGAACCTCGAACAGGTCGGGCGGGCGGCCGCGCACGCCCTGTTCACCGCGATCGGCGGGGCCCGGCGACCGGGGATCGACACCCTGCCCTGCCGTGTGGTGATCCGGGGGTCCACGGCGGCCCTGTCCTGAACCGTCCCGTGCACAACCTCGGTCCCCCACACCCCTCTTGACACCCAATCAGCTCGCTCCTACGTTGCGAAAACCTTTTAGGTCCGTTTCCGTGCTCTACGGACCATGAACGTCGGCGTCATCGTGAGCAAGCGCTTGTCAACGGGACAGGGAGCATCCGATGAGAAGACCGCACGCCCTACTGGTACGGCGCAGACGCACGAGGTGTCTCCTCGTCGCCCTGGCGCTCAGCTTCTGTTCCGTCGTCACCGCGACCCCGGCCGCCGCCGCCCAGACCATCAGGTTCCCCACCTTCACCGGCCCCGCGATCCCGGCCCCGCCCGTCGGCTACACGCCGGGCGACATGATGCGGACCATCTACGACGCGGAGAGTTCGGGAACCGACTTCTGGATGGACCGGCTGCTGGCCCGTTCGGGCAACGACCCGGCCGGCCCCTGGCTGATGAGCCGAGGTCGCGCGGTCTTCATGAAGGAGCACGACCCTTCCCGGCTCGGCTTCGGCGGCAAGGTCGCCTACTGGGAGAGCATCAACGACAACAACGCCTACACCGTCGCGATCACTCCGGGCACCTTCACCGAGCAGGTCTCCCAGCGCCGGCAGACGCCCAGCCACTGGAAGAGTGTGCACACCAGCGGCTCGGTCACGGTCGACCAGACCAAGTTCATCACCGACAACAACGTCGCCGTGACCAACCTGTCGATCAAGAACAACGGCAGCAGCTCGACCACCCTGCAGCTGCGGGCGACCTCGCCGTACGCCACGACCGGCACCGGCGGTGAGCTGACCGGGCAGGTGAACGCCTACAACAACCTCACCACCATCCGTCCGCGGCTGACCGGCGACGGTTTCGCCGTCTCGAGCGGCGGGCTGAACCGCTCCGTGACGATCGCCGCGGGAGCCACGGTGACCGCCAAGGTGGTGATGGGCTTCGTCACCGACGAGATCCCCGAGTCGCTCAGCGAGTACAACGCCTACGCGGGCTATTCCAACGCCACCGCGTTCGCCACCCACGTCAGGGCCTACAACCTGTGGTGGGCGCAGAACGTGCCCTACATCGACGTGCCCGAGCCCGCGATCAAGAAGAGCGTCTACTACCGCTGGTGGCTGATGCGCTTCAACAACCTCGACGCCGACATCCCCGGGCAGACCTTCCAGTTCCCGACCTCGACCGAAGGCGTCCTCGGCTACAACAACGCGATCGCGCTCACCCAGCCCATGCACATCGACGACCTCAAGTACCTGCGCAACCCCGCCTACGCGTACGGCGACTGGCTCAGCGTCGGCCAGACTTCGAAGGGCGGACGCTTCCTCGACAACCCGGGCGACCCGGAGAACTGGTCCAACAGCTACACCCAGTACATCGCCGAGGCGGCCTGGAAGAGCTACCAGATCCACGGCGGCCAGCCGGCCATCGCCGCCAACCTCGCCCGCTACGCGGAGGGCGACGTCAAGGGCCAACTCGCCTACTACGACCACGACAACAACAAGCTCATCGAGTACGACTGGGGCGCCCTGACCGGCAACGACGCCGACGCGGTGTCCTTCCACTGGAAGCCCGGGAACATGGACCGCGCCGAGTCCGCCTACCAGTACAGCGGTGCGCTCGCCGCCGCGCAGGCCTACGAGGCGACCGGCAACACGGCCAAGGCGGCCGAGCTGCGCACGCTCGCGGCGCAGATCAAGGACGCCATCGTCAACGTGCTGTGGAACCCGAACAGGCAGCTGTTCGAGCACCGGCTCAAGTCGACCAACGAGTGGGTGCCCTGGAAGGAGATCAACAACTACTACCCGTTCTCGGTCGGAGCCGTCCCCGACACCGCGACGTACAAGCAGGCCCTGCGTCTGTTCGACGACCCGGCCCAGTACCCCGTCTTCCCCTTCTACACGGCCAACCAGGCCGACAAGAAGGCGGCGGCCGACGCCGGGAACCCGGGCTCCAACAACTTCTCCACCATCAACTCCACCGTGCAGTTCCGGCTGTACTCCTCGGTGCTGCGCAACTACCCCAACTCCTGGATGAACGCGACCGACTACAAGAAGCTGCTCTACTGGAACGCCTGGGCGCAGTACGTCGGCGGCAACACCCAGTGGCCCGACGCCAACGAGTTCTGGGCCGACTGGAACGGCACCGGCATCGACTACCGGTCCTGGATCCACCACAACATCCTGGGCAGCAGCAACTGGACCGTGATCGAGGACGTCGCCGGTCTTCGGCCGCGCAACGACGCGAAGGTCGAGCTCTCCCCGATCGACATCGGCTGGGACCACTTCACCGTCAACAACCTCCGTTACCGGGGCGCGGATCTGACCGTCGTCTGGGACGACCCGGCCGACGGCGTGGTGCGCTACCCGGGCGTTCCCGAGGGTTACTCGATCTACGTCAACGGAAGCCGGGCCGCCACCGTCGACTCGCTGGTCCCCTTCACCTGGGACCCGGCCACCGGAGACGTCACCACGAGCGGCACGGTCACCCACCACACGGCCGTCGCCGGGCTGAAGGCCCCCAACCAGGTGGTGCAGAACAGCCCGCGGATGGTCGACATGCTCGCCAAGGCGGGCGTCGACCTGACCGCCGACCTGACCAACCTCGCCTCCGGAGCGACCGCGTCCGCCTCCTACACCGGCTCCGGCAGCAGTGTCGCCGGCGCGGTCGACGGCTACCCCACCAATGAGCCGTTCTGGGGCGCCGGCGGCTCCCCCAACAGCCAGGACTGGTACGAGCTGAACTTCGGCACCGCCCGCACGCTCGACGAGGTGCGCCTGTACTTCAAGGACAGCCGCCCGGCCAGTACGACCTACCGGGCGCCGTCCGCGTACACCATCCAGTACTACGACGGCAGTGCGTGGGTGAACGCCCCGAGCCAGACCAGGAGCCCGGCGGCGCCCCGCGCCAACTACAACGTGGTGCGGTTCCCCGCGCTCAATGCCCAACGCGTACGGGTCCTGGCCACCAACGCCACCGGCGCCAAAACAGGCCTCACCGAGGTCAAGGTGTTCAACCGGGGCGGTGTCCAGCCACCGGCCAACCAGGCGACCTCCGCGACGGCGTCTGCGTCGTACACCTCCTCCTGGGAGAGCGTCACCGCGGTCAACGACGGCATCGACCCGCCCTCGTCCAACGACACCGTGAACCCGCGCTGGGGCACCTGGCCACAGACCGGGCAGCAGTGGGCCGAACTGACCTGGCCGTCGGCCAGGAACCTCACCAAGGCCGAGGTGTACTTCTTCGACGACGACCAGGGCATCGACATGCCCGCCTCGTGGAAGCTCCAGTACTGGAACGGCAGTGCCTACGTCGACGTGCCCGGCGCGAGCGGCTACCCCCTGGCCAAGAACCAGTACAACACCGTCACGTTCACCGCGACGAACACCACGCGACTACGTGTGCAGCTCACCGGTAACGGCACCAACTCCGTCGGCCTCCTCGAAGCAAAGGTGTACGGCCCGTGACCCGTTCCAGGTGTCTGTCCGCGCTCATCGGCGTACTCACCATGGTGGTCGCCTTCCTGGTGGCGCCTCCACCCGCTGCCGCGGCCGTCACGTTCACCTCGACCGGGGTGAACCAGAACGGCGGCAACTGCCTTGACCTGCCGAACAGTTCGTCTACCGACGGAACTCAGCTGCGCGCGTTCACGTGCGGTTCCGGAGCGAACCAGAACCTCGGCTTCACTCCCGTCCCGGGGACGAGCGACACGTACACGATCACCACCCAGTCCGGTCGGTGCGTCGACGTCTACGGCGCGTCCGCCGCGGACAACGCGGCGATCATCCAGTGGTCCTGCCACGGCGGGACGAACCAGCAGTGGCGACTCGCACCGGTGACGGTGAGCGGAACCGACAAGACCTTCAACCTGGTCTCCGTCAGCTCCGGCAAGTGCGTCACACCGAGCGGCGGTTCGTCGGCCTCGAACACCAACCTGGTGCAGCTGCCGTGCGCCACGGCGAACGGCAGGGTGTGGCGGCTGCCCGGCTTCACCGGCGGCGGCACCAGCACCAAGACCTTCACCAACCCGCTCTCGCAGCACGGGCCCGACCCCTGGCTGACGTACTACGACGGGTACTACTACCTCGCCACCACGACCTGGAACTCGACGGTCACCATGCGCAAGGCCGGCACGCTGGCGGGCCTCGCCACGGCCACCGACCAGGTGATCTTCAACCTGAGCAGACCGAACGGTGCGGGCACGATGTGGGCCCCCGAATTCCATCTGCTCGACGGCCCGAGCGGGAAGCGGTGGTACTTCTACTACACCGCCGGGCGGGAGCCGTACGACCTCGGCACGCAGCGGATCCATGTCCTCGAGAGCGCCGGTCTGGACCCGATGGGGCCCTACACCTTCAAGGCCGATCTGCTCGACCCGACCCAGGACAACACCTGGGAGCTGGATCCGAGCATCCTCCAGCTGAATGGCCGGCTGTACCTGCTCGGCACGTTCTACAACGGCTCGCAACCCATGTTCATCCGGCCGCTGTCCAACCCGTGGACCGCCGAGGGCACCCGCCGGGTACTGTCCACGCCGACCTACAGCTGGGAGACGGTGGGCGGCGCGGTCAACGAAGGCGCCGAGGTGCTCCAGCGGGGCGGCAAGACCTTCATCGTCTACTCCGCGAGCCACTGCTCCACGCCGGACTACAAGTTGGGGATGCTGACGTACAACGGCGGCGACCCGCTCAGCTCCTCCTCCTGGGTCAAGTCGCCGACCCCCGTCTTCCAGCGGTCCAACGCCAACGGTGTGTACGGGCCAGGCCACAACGGCTTCTTCAAGTCGCCCGACGGGACCGAGGACTGGATGGTCTACCACGCCAACAACTCCGCCTCCGGCGGCTGCGACATGAACCGCACCACCAGGGCACAGAAGTTCACCTGGAACGCCGACGGCACACCGAACTTCGGTACGCCGGTGGCTCTCGGCGTCACACTGCCCGCACCGTCCGGGGAGTGATCGGAGCGTCAGCGGGGCGTCGGCCGGACGCCCCGCTGACGCGGCTGATCACGCGTCACCGCGGTCCGGGCCGTCCCGGTCAGGGCGACACGGCCAACAGCCGTCATACAACGGCCGGTTGGGGGACCGCCGGTTCGGGAACGGACGGTTTGCGGATCAGCAGCAGTGCCGCGTCGTCGTGCAGCCGACCGCCCACATGGGCCAGCAGTTCGTCGTGGAGCGCGGTGAGAGTGCGCTCCGGCTCGTCGGACACGTGGCGCATCAGGCCTTCGAGGAGCGGGTAGAACTCACGGCCCCGGTCGCGGGCCTCGGTGACCCCGTCCGTGTACAGCAACAGTTGGTCCCCGTCGGCGAACGGCAGCACCTGAAGGCCGGGACCCTGGCCCGCGAGGGCGCGCAGCCCGAGGGGCGGGGCCGGACGTGTGGGCTCCACGGCCACGACGTCTCCGGACTCGCGCACCAGCAGCGGAGGCGCGTGGCCGCAGTTCACCAACTCCAACTGCCCCGCCCTCGGGTATCCGGCGACCACAGCGGTGACGAAGTCGTCCGAGCCGAGGTTGCGCGCCAGGCTCCGTTCGATCCTGTCGACGACGGCGAGCAGGTCCGGCTCGTCATGGGCGGCCTCCCGGAAGATACCGAGCACCAGGGCGGCGGTCCCCACGGCCGGCAGCCCCTTGCCGCGCACATCGCCCACGATCAGCCGGACCCCGTACGGGGTGGGTATCAGTGCGTAGAGATCCCCGCCGATACGGGCCTCGGCCGCCGCGGCGCTGTAGCGGACGGCCGCCTGGAACGGGCCGACGGTCGCCGGTACGGGCCTGAGCAGCACGTGCTGGGCGGTCTCCGCGACCGAGCGGACGGCGGCGAGCACCCGTTCCCGACGCCCGCGCAGCGCACTGGCCAGTCCGCTCGCCAGAGTGACGGCCACCAGGGCGGACAGTACGGCCGCCAGTTCACGTGCCGGAACGCTGTCCCGGGATCCCAGCGTCGCGCCGAGCGCCGCGGCGAGGGCACCGACGCAGAGAACACCGCGGGGTCCGTTGGTGGTGGCGGCCAGCGCGGGGCCGGCCGCCAGCAGGGGCAGCCAGATCATCCCCGCTCCGCCGAGAAGGTCGGCGAGCACGACGAGGGAAACGATCAGCACGGGCAGTACGGGTGTCCCGGCGGCCAGCTGGGCGGCGGCCCGCCTGCGGGCCGGGGCCCCGGGTCCGGCCGCCCGGTCTCTGAACGACCGCGTAGGCCACTGGTCGCGACCATGCTCTCGGGCCTGGCTCATGTCTTGTCCGCTGTCCTCACTTGCGCACAGGGCGCATTCCTGAAATGTCCGCTTTCATCCAGGAAACGGATTCGGCCCGATTGTCACAAGAAGCAGGATTTCAGATAGTGAGCGAGAGGCTCCTGGTCACGCGGCTCGCGGTCGGGAGCAGCCGCTCCTGGACCTCCCGCAGCCGGGGGAGCCGGCCGGCCGGCAGCGAGACGCCGAGCGAGCCCAGAACGTCCCCGCTGTACACGGGCACGGCGACGCAGACCGTACCGAGGCTGTACTCCTCCAGGTCCGTGACGGCCGGGGCCACCGGCGAGGAGTCGAGTCGGCGCAGCAGCTCCGGCTGACTGGTGATGGTCCGCGGGGTGAGGTCGGCGAGGTGATGCCGGGAGAGGTAGTCCTTGCGGGCCTCCACGTCGAGTTCTCGCAGCACGGCCTTGCCCAGCGCGGTGGCGTGCCCCGCGTCCTCGAACCCCACCCAGAGATCGACGCGGGGCGTCCGCGGGCCGTCGACGATCTCCGCGACCCGGATCTCGCCATCCTCGTAGAAGGTGAGGTAGGCGGCGGCCGCGATCTCGTCCCGCAGCGCGGCGAGCGTGGGACGCACCCGGCTGAGCAGCGCCTGCCCCCGGCTCGTGGTGTGCAGGGTCTGCACCTTGTCCCCGAGGACGAATCCGCCGTCGGCGAGCTTGCGCACATAGCCGTCGTGGACCAGCGTCCGCAGCAGGTGGTAGGCGGTGGCCAGGGGCAGGCCGGTCTCCCGCGCCAGCTGCTTGGCCGGCGCGCCGTTCTCGTGTGCGCTCATGGCCTCCAGCAGCCGGAAGGCCCGCTGGACGGACGTGATGAGCGTAGGGCCGTCGTACCCACCCATGGGACCAGCGTGCTCCCGGCACACCGTGCAAGCAAGACTCGCCGGTCGAGAAGCCGGGACTGTACATGACACTGTGCACGTACCCAATGCGATCCCATGAGTCAACCGCCTCCCAACTGCACGAAATATCGACGACACATGTATTTACAGTGCAGACGGCCCTCTCTACTGTGAACGTTCACGGATTTCCACCATGCGCATGTCAGGGCCCTTCGGCCTCGACGTCGCCACGTCTCGAGCAAAGGAGTCGGGATGACCGTGAACGGCTCAGGCCGCACGATGAAGGCCGCCCTGCTGATGGCGGTCGTCGCCCTGCCGGCGACCCTGCTCACCACGCCCACGAGCGCCTCCGCCGCGAACTCGCTCAGCATGCTCGGCGCCGACGTCTCGACCGCGCAACGAGCACTGGACCTCGGCGCCAAGTACTACGACGCGAGCGGCACCGCCAAGGACCCGCTCGACGTCCTCAAGGGCCTCGGCGTGAACTACGTCCGCCTGCGGGTGTGGAACAACCCCGCCAGCGGCTACAACAACAAGGCCAAGGTGCTGACGTACGCGAAGCAGGTCAAGGCCAAGGGTCTCAAGCTGCTGGTCGACTTCCACTACTCGGACACCTGGGCGGACCCGGGCAAGCAGTACAAGCCGGCGGCCTGGGCGAGCCACGGCATCAACCAGCTGCAGACGGATGTGTACAACTACACGTACGACGTCTGCAACAGCCTCAAGTCCCAGGGCACCACCCCGGACAGCGTGCAGATCGGCAACGAGATCAACGTCGGCATGCTGTGGGACGACGGCAAGGTGGTCAACAACGACTTCACCAACCTGAGCCTGCTGCTGAAGTCGGGATACAACGCGACCAAGGCGTGCAACAGCGGCACCCAGGTGATCATTCACACCGCCAACTCGGACAGCGACGCGCACGCGCGCTGGTTCTACGACGGCATCAAGGCGAAGGGCGTCAGCTGGGACATCACCGGGCTGTCCTACTACTGCCCGTGGCACGGCACACTGGCCAACATGGGCAGCGTCGTGTCCGACATGAAGTCCAGGTACGGCAAGGACGTGGTGATCGCCGAGACGGCCTACCCGTTCACCTCGGCGAACGCGGACGGCACCGGCAACTCGATCACCTCCGGCTGCTCGGGCTACCCGCTCAGCTGGCAGGGCCAGGCCGACAACTTCACCGCCGTACAGAACACGGCTCGCAACGCCGGCGCGATCGGCGTCTTCTACTGGGAACCGACCTGGTACGCGGTCACCGGTAACGGATGGGATCCGGCCGACATCACCAACAGCGGAAACGGCTGGGACAACATGGCCATCTTCAACTGGACCGGCCAGGTGAACCCGAACATCAAGTGGGCCCCGTAGAGCGGGAGTTCGGCGATAGATCACACCCAGGAGGGCGAGGCCCGCGATCAGCGTCCGCGGCGCGCGGCGATCCGCGCGCCGCACCGCCTCGTCGCGCCGTAGCCGTGGCCTCGGCACCGGTGTCGTATCGAGCGCGTGGCAGCAGCACTGTCATGAGATCCGCCCCCGCTGTAGGCCCCCGGTGGTCGATCATCTTTACTCTGTCAGATCGTCATGTCCACAGCGTTCCGTGACAGGAGCGGCGCTTGACAGAGAGAAGGAAGCCATGGGGTCCCAACTGAGCAAGGGGTCGACGGCCCGTCACGAGCCGCTGGAGTCGATGAGCCTGGAGCCGCTCATGACCCGGGATTACGAAAGCCGCCCCGCGCTCGTCTACGAGCGGCTGCGCCAGGCGCACGGTCCGGTCGCACCGGTGGACCTGCTGGGAGTGCCCGTGTGGTTGGTGTTGGGGTACAAGGAGGCGCTGGAGGTCCTGCAGAACGACGCCGCCTGGCCGAAGGGTCTGGAGAACTGGCGGGCGCGGGAGGAGGGCCGGCTGCCCGAGGACTGGCCACTGGCCCCGTCACTCGACGTCAACCACGTACTGATCCAGGGCGGTGAGGGCTACCCGAGCCTGCGCGGCGCGTGGGACGCCGCTCTCAGGCCGTTCCAGGACCCTCGGCAGCCCCAGGCCCGGCAGCTCAGGGCGAAGATCACCCGCGACGCGGACGAGCTCATCACCTTGCTCTCCCAGGGAGGCCGCAGCGGCTGGGCGGATCTCTCCGCCCAGTTCTCACGGCCCTTGCCGCTCATGGTCGCCAGTCATCTGCTCGGCTTCCCCGGCTCGCAGCACGACGACACGCTGATGGACATGTGGCGGGTGCTGGACGCCGGCCCCGATGCCGGGCCGGCGCTGGAGCGGCTGCTGGCCGCCCTCGCCGAGCTGGGGGCCTGGAAGATGAAACAGCCGGGCGACGACTTCCCCTCCTACCTGCTCGCCGCCCACCCCGGCCTCGGCGTAGAGGAGTTGTCCCGCGAGCTGATGATGCTGCTCGGCATGACCTCGGACCACGTCGGCATCCTGATCTCCAACACGGTCGTCGAGGTGATCGGCGGGAACAGCTCGGCGCGCGCCAGTCTGTCGGCGGGAATGATGAGGGAGACCATGAACCGGGTGGTGATGGAGAAGCCCCCGCTGGTCAACTTCGTGCCGCGGTTCCCGCTGACCGACACCCGGCTGGGCGACTACACCATCGCCGCGGGCGACCCGGTGTGGGTGTCCGTCGGCGCCGCGCACGCCGACCCGGCGTTCTCCGACAAGGTCTGCCCCGCCCAGACGATCAGCACCCGGGCGCACCTGGCCTGGGGCGCCGGGCCCCGCCAGTGTCCGGCCAGGGAACTGGCGACCACCACGGCGTCGATCGGTGTGAGCCGACTGCTGGAGCGGCTGTCCGGGCTGGAGTTGTCCCTGCCGATCGACCAACTGCCGTGGCGGTCCTCCCCCTTCATGCGCGGCCTGCGCTCGCTCCCGGTCCGCTACACGCTCGCCGACACGCCCGCTCCCCCGGCCTCGGAGGCGGCCGGACTGCCCGCCGTCCCTCCCCCGCCCGGTCATCCACCGGCCGTCGACGGCGCCGAACGGCCGCGTTCATCGCTGTGGCGCTATCTGGCGGGGCTGGTCCGGGGACGGTGACGCTGCCTCGGACATTGTCCGCGGACCCGGGTGTCGCCGCGCGCAGGGTGAGCATCCAGGTCCTTCCGCTGGTGCGAAGCCGAGAGCGGTGGAGGGCGCCGCCGCCGCGCGGGGAGGGCGGCCCTGCCGATCGCGTGCGCCATGTCGTGCGCCATGTCGCGCGCCATGTCGCGGCGGCTGCCGACGGTTCGTGCCGCCTCTTCGTCAGCCCGGCGTTCCGCGGTGGAGGACACGGCCGTACCCAGCGGGCGCAGGAGCGGGTCGGCGCGCGCCGCCGGCCGGGCGGCGCGCGGGAACCGGTGGTGCCGGCCGGCGAGGTGGGCGCGCGCACCGCGTCCACGACCGTCGCCACCCCCACCCATGAGGAGACCCTGTGAGCGAACCGTCCGGCCTCCGCCCCGAGCACCGCGCGGACTTCGAGGCGGTGCTGCACCTGGCACTGAACACCCCGGACATCCGCAGCGCCCTGCGCGCCGATCCGGCCGGCCTGGCCGCCCGTCGCCTCCGCGTCCGTGCGCTCGCGGACGCCGAGGAGATAACCGCCGCGGCACAGGCCGATTACCACGCGTATCTCGACTGTCTCGATCTGGACGCGCCGGTGACGGAGGTCGAGTCGGCCGGGGCGCGTCGGCACGCCGAGGAGACCGGGCCACATCGGCGTGCCGAGGCCGGGCCGCTGCCGGCGCCGGTCGTTCTCACGCCCCTCATGGCGTCCTCGTCCGCCGTCGCCCTGCTCGTGCTCGGCTACCTGCTCCAACTGGCCGACGTAGGCGGCACACTGCCCGGTTCGCTCACCACCGCCGGCTGGATTCTCGCTCTCGTGGCGGCCTTGAGTACCCTCGTCGCGCTCCTCGCGGTGATGGGCGCGGCGGTGCGCGGACGTCTCGGTTCAGCGCACTTCGCCCGGCGGGATCAGACGTGGCTGGACTGGCGGCAGGCCCTGTTGGAGCGGGGCATGCTGCCTCATCTCCGGCGGTGCATCGAAGAGGATCCGTCACTGTGGCCCTCCCGCGCGGGTCGGCCGCGAACCCGCGACTGAGGCCCCGCCGCACGCGGTCCGGCCGTCCGGCCGTCCGGCCGTCCCACGCCCGTTCCGGCGGAACCGTCGCCGCCGCCCGGACGTTCACCTGCAAGGAGCCGCGGCCACGGGGGCCGGACCGGGAGCGAACGGGGTGTGATGTGGTGCGCGTACTCGTCATCGGCGGCGGAATCGCGGGTACGGCGGCGGCTGTGGCCCTGCGCAAGGCGGGGATCGACGTCGCCGTGTACGAGGCACACCCCGAGTCGGCCGAGGACATCGGCGCGTTCCTCACCCTCGCGAGCAACGGCATGCGCGCCCTCGCCCAGCTCGACGCCTCCGCCGCGGTCACCGCGGTCGGCTTCCCGCTGACCTCGATGCGCGTTCTCGACGGCGCGGGCGCGGAGGTGGCGCACGTCCCGCTCGGCGAGGCCGCGAACCCCCGGCTGCGCTACCGGTGCCTGCGCCGCGGCGAACTCAACACGGCCCTGCAGGCGGAGGCCGCACGCCGCGGCATCGACATCCGGCACGGCGCCCGGCTCGCCTCCGTCGAGGACGGCCCGGGCGGCGTCACCGCCCGCTTCGCCGACGGCAGCACCGCGACCGGCGACGTGCTCGTCGGCGCCGACGGACTCAACTCCACCGTGCGCCGGGCGATCGCGCCCGCCACCAGACCGGTCCACGCGGGCCAACAGGTCTTCTACGGCTACACCAGCGCCGCCCCGCTGCCCGGACCGGACGCCTCCATCACCATGGTGCGCGGCGGCCCGGGCGGCTTCGGCTGCGCGGTGTCACCCGACGGGGAGACCTACTGGTTCGCGCGCGTCCCCGGTGATCCCCTGCCCACGGACGAGATCACCCGGGGCACCGCCGCCGGGTGGCGCGACCTGCTTGTGCCGTTGCTGCGCGAGGACACCCCCGTCGCCGCGGACGTCGTGGCGGCCACCACCGACGACATCATGGTCACCAACGCCACCGAGCTGCCCCTGGGCGCCCCCTGGCGCACCGCCCGCACGCTGTTGATCGGCGACGCGGCCCACGCGGCCTCCCCCGCGACCGGGCAGGGTGCGTCCATGGCACTGGAGGACGCCGTCGTCCTCGCCAAATCCCTGCGCGACGCCCCCGACACCGAGACCGCTCTCTCCTGCTACGAGTCACTGCGCCGCCCGCGCACCGAACACAACACCACCGTCAGCGGAAACATCTCCCGCGGCACCCACACCCCCTCGCGCCCCGCCAGTGGAGCGCCCCCGTCCCGGCCCGGGGACGACGACCTGGCCCGGCTCCTGGAATGGGACTCCGACATCATGACCATGCGGCCCGCGCACCAGGGGTAGGTAGCGGGGCGGCAACGGGGCCTACGGGACTCCCAGTTCGAAGAGCACGTATCCCGCGTACGAGCCCGACGCGACCGCCGAGATGCCTAACAGGGTGAACAGCGTGGGCAGACCGAGGCCGCGCAGTTTGACGGCCAGGGGGATGAAGAGGGGGAAGACCGGGAGCAGATAGCGGGAGACGTTGCCGAATATCTGTCGGCTGCCCAGGACCAGGGCGATGGTGAGGAGCGTGTAGACGACCAGGACGGCGGGCGGGCGCAGGCGGATCAGCAGCGGGATCAGCAGCACCGCCGAGAGGACGACGACTGCCCCGATGGTGTCCTCGAAGGGGTACGCGAAGAGGTAGTCGAAGCGGCCCACGGCGATGGAGGTGAGGACGTCGCGGGTGTGTTCGCCGTAGTCGAAGGTGTGCGCCCAGGCTCCGGTCTGGAGCTTGAAGTAGCCGCTCAGGTCGCCCATCCGGTTGCCGACCCAGAGCAGGTAGCCGAAGAGCCCGAGCGGCGCGATCAGAATCGCGGTCCATGGACGGGCGATGTCGTCCTGACGACGGTGGAGGGCCACCAGCGCGGCGACGGTGAGCGCGGCGATGAGTGCGACGGCGGTGGGGCGGTTGAGGCCGGCGGCGAAGGTGAGGATGCCGGCGGTGAGCCAGCGGTCACTCATGACGGCGTGACAGGCCCAGACGGCGAGGGCGACGTAGAGGGACTCCGAGTAGGCCGACCACTCCATGCCCGAGCCGGGCCAGACGGCCCACAGTCCGGCCGCGGCCAGCCCGGCCCGCCTGCCGCCGAACCGGGCGGTGACGGCGTAGACGCCGAGGGCGGCGACGAACGAGGCGACGACCGACACGAGCATGCCGGAGCCGTACAGACCGAGCCCCGTTCCTTCGGAGACGATCCGCATCGCCGCCGGGTAGAGCGGGAAGAACGCGGCCGAGTTGCCTTCGAGGGTGATGAGTCCCTTGGCGTCGGGGACCCGGACGAGAGCGGGGTCGTAGCCGTACGCGGCGATCTGCTGGTACCACCAGCCGTCCCAGCTCGCCAGCACGTCCCAGGCATGGGCGCCGCCGCCGAAACGCGGGTGCTTCTTCCGGTACTCCCCCGCCGAGCTGAGCAGGTACATGAAGACGGAGAAGCCGATGAGCTTCAGTACGCCGTACAGGGCCAGCACGGGACCGTGGTGTCTGACCCAACGGCTCAGGCTGGAAAGCCAGTTGTGCCTCCAGTCGTGGTTCGGGTCGTGACTCGGATCGTGACTCGGGTCGTGACTCGGATCTCGGCTCGGATCGTGGGCGGGGCCCCGGCCGGAATCAAGGGGCTCGAAGTGGTCGGCCCCGGGGCGGATCGCCGGTGTCGTCATCGTGTGGTTCACGCGGCCGTGGACCCCGTCGCGCGGCGACGGGTGGGAAACACCCAGGCCCTCAGGAGCAGGAAGCGCAGGAGTGTCGCGGCCAGGTTGGCGGCGACCAGCACCCCGATCTCCGTGGGGCGCGCGGGTCTTGGTACCACGTGGTGCAGCACGGCCAGTGATCCGCTGGTCAGGATCAGCCCGACCGCGAAGACCAGCAGGCCTTTGGCCTGGTGGCGCAGCGCACCGCCCCGGCCGCGCAGCCCGAAGGTGAGCCGGCGGTTCGCGGCCGTGTTGGCGACCGCGCAGATCAGCAGGGCCAGCGCGTTGGCGGCCTGTGGTCCGGTCGGCGGGCGCAACAGCGCGTACAGCAGCACGTATCCGACGGTGCTCACGGCTCCCACCGCCGCGAAGCGCAGCAGTTGGCCCGCCAGACCGCTGGGCGTGTGGTCGGCGCCGCCGCGGCGCAGCCCGGCTGTCGGAAGTGTGCCGCGGGCCAGGGACCGGCCGATCCTGGCGATGCCACGCAGGTCGGCCAGCGCCGTGGAGAGGATGTCGACCCGGCTGTCGGGATCGTCCACCCAGTCGACCGGCACCTCGTGGATGCGCAGCCCGGCCCGTTCGGCTATCACCAGCAGTTCGGTGTCGAAGAACCACCCCGAGTCCTGCACAAGGGGCAGCAACCGCTCGGCGACATCACGTCGTACCGCCTTGAATCCGCACTGCGCGTCGGAGAAACCCACGGCGAGGGTGGAGCGCAACAGGACGTTGTAGCAACGGGAGATGACCTCTCGCCCGGGGCCCCGCACCACTCGGGCACCACGGGCCAGGCGGGTGCCGATCGCGATGTCGGAGTGGCCGGAGATCAGCGGGGCGACCAGCGGCAGCAGCGCCGCCAGATCGGTCGACAGGTCCACGTCCAGGTAGGCGAGCACCGGCGCCCGCGACCTGGACCACGCCGCGTGCAGCGCCCCGCCGCGTCCCTTGTCGGCCAGCCGCAGCCACTGCGCCTCCGGCAACTCGGCGGCCAGCCGGGCCGCTATCCGCGGGGTGTCGTCGGTACTGGCGTTGTCCGCGACAGTGATCCGGAACGGGTACGGGAAGGTCTCGCGCAGATGCGCGTGGAGCCGCCGCACGCTCGGCTCCAGGTCCGCCTCCTCGTTGAACACCGGGACCACCACGTCCAGAACCGGCTCCCGGTGGTGCGCCGACACCGGTGTGCGGAGCGGCAGTTGGCCCAGCGGGCAGTCGGTCGCGGAGTCCCTCGGGTGATCCGGATGATCCATGGAGTGGCCCTTCAATGCGGCCGTCCCGGTGTTTGTCACGATGTGTCCGTGTCTGTGTTCTGTCGCAGGGCATGCCGAAGACACTCGCGGCGATGGTGCGACCAACGGGCAGGGGGTCAGGAGTTACGAGGTGCCGGTCACGGCTTGACGTCGCCGGTCACGGCTTGACGTCGCCGGTCACGGCGTGGCTTTGACGCTCACGGCGTCGCTTTGACGCTCACCGCATGTCGTCGCCGGTCAGGGAAAACGTGGAGGCCCCCTATCCGGCATCGGCCGAACTCTCCGGCGCCGACGAGCCGACATTCGTAGGCAGGGTCGCCGGTGCGGACGGAGTGCGCGTCGCCCCCGAGTCCGAGTCCGAGGTCGGCGGCAGGGTGGTGGTCGAGGGGGCACCCGGGCCGGAGGGCACCATGTCCGAACTCCGGACCGTGGTCGGCGTCCCGGTCGGGCCGACGGTCCCCTCGACGCCCTCCTCGACGGTCGCGTCGGCGGTTTCGCCGGTCGTCGTGGCGGACGAGGTCCCGGACGGGGACACGTCCGGTGCCTGCGTCGAAGTCATGGTCGGTGCGGCCGGGCTCGTCGCGGGCCGGGGAAGGGGAGCCTGCGGCCTGTTCTCGACGGAGTCGCGGGGCAGCAGGAGGAAGCCGATGCCGAGTCCGGCGACGACCAGGGCGGAGCCGAGGGCCCGCTGTGCCACGCGGGCCCGCTGCCGGGACCGTACGCCCGACCGGAGGCGTTGGCGGTGCCGCTGCTCGAAGGGGGCTTGTTCCTGGGTGTCGCGCATCATCTGCGACAACTCCCGCTCGAAGTGATCCATGGCCTCCCCTTCACCCCACCGGCTCGATGACATCGGCCAGGATCTGACGCAGCCGAGCCACACCACGTGACGCATGGGATCGGGCGGTGCCCACGGGACACCCCAACACCTCTGCGACCTGCTTCTCCGACAGGTCCTGGTAGTAACGCAGCACCACCGCGGCTCTTTGCCGCGGCGGCAACTGGGCCAGCGCGGCTTCCAGCCGGGAGCGCTCCGCCACGGCGGCGAAGACGTCCCCCGTCTCCGCCAGGTCGGGCAGCTGCTCCACCGGGCGCTCGCCCCACCAGCGCCGCCGCGCCGAGCGCGCCGCCGCTCGTGCCAGCACCTTGCGCAGGTACGCCTCCGGCGCCTCGTCGGCGATCTTGGGCCAGACGAACCAGAGCTTGACCAGTGCCTCTTGGAGCAGATCCTCGGCGCGGTGCCGATCGCCTCCCACGAGGAGACGGGCCAGGTGCAGCAACGCCGACCAGCGGGCCGCCACGAACCCGTCGAACCCCTCGGCTCGACTCTGCTCCATCCGCACCGTCCCCGTTCCGGCCAGCCCTGTACATCTAGGTAAAGACGGTGGCCCCCACACCACGATGCACTCCGACCCTATGATCCAGATCACACCGCGCCCCGGACGGAGCCGGGCCGGGCGGCCGGGCGGCACGGAGGCCGGCTCGCCGCACGCGGACGTCCTTGTCGCGCCGCGGCACGGCGATGGCGCCGGGCGGGCCGCCCGGCTCGTGCACCAGCCGGTCGGGCCGCTCGCGCAGCGTGTGGTCGTCCGACGGACCGGGGGGCGGCACCGGCGGTCGTGCTCACGGCCGCCGGGATCAGTGCGGCGGACAGGCGGCGCGGCTGCGGGAGGCGTCACCGGAGGCTCCTGAGGGCTCCTGAGGGCTCCCGGAAGTGGGCTGAACTGTGGGTTCAGCCTCCCGAGCCGGGTGTCCGGATGTTCGCCTCAGCCGCCGAGTGTCGTACGGACCACCGCCTTGGCCTCCTCCTGCACCTGGGCGAGGTGGTCGGGGCCGAGGAAGGACTCGGCGTAGATCTTGTAGACGTCCTCGGTGCCCGAAGGGCGGGCCGCGAACCAGGCGTTGGCCGTGGTGACCTTGATGCCGCCGATGGGCGCCTGGTTTCCGGGCGCCTCGGTGAGTACGGCGGTCACCGCCTCGCCGGCCAGGGTGTCCGCGCTGACCTGGGCGGGCGAGAGCTTGCCGAGCAAGGCCTTCTCCTCGCGGGTGGCGGGCGCGTCGATGCGGGCGTACGCGGGCTCGCCGAACCGGGCGGTCAGCGCGGTGTAGTGCTCCGACGGCGTCTTCCCGGTGACCGCCGTGATCTCGCCGGCCAGCAGCGCGAGGATGATGCCGTCCTTGTCGGTGGTCCACACCGAGCCGTCCCGGCGCAGGAAGGACGCGCCGGCCGACTCCTCGCCGCCGAACCCGAGCGTTCCGTCGACGAGTCCGTCCACGAACCACTTGAACCCGACGGGCACCTCGACCAGCCGGCGCCCCAGGTCGGCGGCGACCCGGTCGATCATTCCGGACGACACCAGCGTCTTGCCGATGCCCGCGTCGGCGGACCATCCCTTGCGGTGGGAGTAGAGGTAGGAGATGGCCGCGGCCAGGTAGTGGTTGGGGTTCATCAGCCCCGCGTCGGGCGTGACGATGCCGTGCCGGTCGGCGTCGGCGTCGTTGCCGGTGGCGATCTGGAAGCGGTCGCGCTGCTCGATGAGGGAGGCCATGGCGTACGGCGACGAGCAGTCCATGCGGATCTTGCCGTCCCAGTCCAGCGTCATGAACCGCCAGGTCGGGTCGGCGAGCGGGTTGACCACGGTCAGGTCGAGCCCGTGCTCCTCGGCGATCCGGCCCCAGTAGTCGACCGAGGCCCCGCCCAGCGGGTCGGCGCCGATACGGACGCCCGCCGCGCGGATCGCGTCCAGGTCCAGGACGCTGGGCAGGTCGGCGACGTACGTGCCGAGGAAGTCGTAGCGCCCCGTGCCCTCGGCGCCGAGTGCCCGGGTGTAGGAAATGCGCCGTACGTCCTTCAGGCCGCTCGCGATGATCTCGTTGGCCCGGTCCTGGATCCAGGTCGTCGCCAGGGAGGCGGCCGGGCCGCCGTTCGGCGGGTTGTACTTGAACCCCCCGTCGGCGGGCGGGTTGTGGGACGGGGTGACGACCACGCCGTCCGCGAGGCCCGAGGTCCGCCCGCGGTTGTGGGTGAGGATGGCGTGCGAGACGGCCGGGGTGGGCGTGTAGCCGTCCGCGCTGTCGATGAGCACGGTGACCTCGTTGGCGGCGAAGACCTCGAGGGCGGTGACCCTCGCCGGCTCGGACAGCGCGTGGGTGTCGGCTCCCAGGAACAGGGGGCCGTCGGTGCCCTGGCCGGCGCGGTACTCGCAGATGGCCTGGCTGGTCGCCGCGATGTGCGCCTCGTTGAACGAGGTCGCCAGTGACGATCCGCGGTGCCCGGACGTTCCGAACGCGACCCTTTGCCCCAGTTCAGCCGGGTCCGGGTGCAACGCGTAGTACGCGGTGACCAGTTGGGCGACGTCGACGAGGTCCTCCGGACCGGCCTGCTTGCCCGCTCGCTCGTGCTGCATGCCCGCTCCCACAGATGGTTCGGCCTACGGTGAAGCCCCCATCCTTCCTCGTCACGGCGGTGTTCCGCGAGTCCGCCTCGGGTTTGGCGCGGGAGCCGCGGAAGCGGTTGTGCGGTGTTTGATTCCCGCTGAGACGTGTACGTGGATGTACATGGCCCAGTCGATACGAGAGACAGAGCGAAAGTACGAGGCTCCGGCGGCCGACGACACCTCCTGGCTGCCCGACCTCACCGACGTGGACGGCATCGCGTCCGTGGTGGACCGGGGCACCGACGACCTCGACGCCGTGTACTACGACACCGTGGATCTGCGGCTGGCCGACACCTCGGCCACCCTGCGCCGCAGGACGGGCGGCTCCGACGCCGGCTGGCACCTCAAGCTGCCGCTGCCCGGCGACAGCCGCGAGGAACTGCGCGCCCCGCTGTCCGACACGGTCCCGGGCGACCTGCGTGACCTGGCGGTCTCCCGTACCCGGGGTGCGGAACTGAGGCCGGTGGTCCGGCTGCGCACCGAACGGCACAGGCGGGAGTTCGCCGATGCCGAGGGCACCGTGCTGGGCGAGCTGAGCATCGACGCGGTCGAGGCGGAGTCGCTGCTCGCCGGGGAGACGCGGGCCTCGTGGACGGAGCTGGAGGTCGAGCTCGGCGAGGACGCCGACCCGGAGCTGCTGGGCGCCGTGGACAAGGTGCTGCGCGAGGCCGGCGTCGAGCGGCTGCCCGGTCCCTCCAAGCTCGCCCGCGCGCTGGAGGAGACGAAGGTGGGCACGCCCCGGCTGCCGGACGCGCGGGCCGAGGACGTGGTCGCGGACTCGGCCGGCGAGCTGGTCCTCGGCTATGTGGAGAAGCAGGTGCGGGCCCTGGTCGAGCTCGACCCCGCGGTCCGCCGGAACCTGCCGGACTCGGTGCACAGGATGCGGGTCGCCTGTCGTCGACTGCGGAGTGTGCTGCGCTCGTACCGTTCGGTCCTGGACCGCGCGGCCACCGATCCCGTGCGCGATGAACTCCAATGGCTGGCCGGTGAACTGGGCGCGGAACGCGACCACGAGGTGCTTCAGGAACGACTCGACGCCGGGGTCGGTGCCCTGCCGCGGGAACTGGTCCTGGGGCCCGTCACGGCCCGCCTCCAGGCATGGCACGTCACCAAGAGCTCCGAGGCCCGGTCACGTACGCAGGACGCCCTGGCCTCGCCCCGCTATCTGGCCCTGCTGGACTCGCTGGCCGGCCTGGTCACGCGGCCTCCGCTGCGCCGCAAGGCCGCCTGGAAGCCGAAGGGCGTGATGGCCGAGGCGGTCCTCAAGGAGTACGACCGGCTCGCCGGCCGTGTCGAGGTCGCCCTGGAGACGCCCCCCGGCGCGGACCGGGACGCCGCTCTGCACCAGGGTCGCAAGGCGGCCAAGAAGGCCCGGTACGCCACGGAGCCGGCCCGCGCCTCGCTCGGCAAGCCCGCCAAACGCCTCGGCAAGCGCGTCAAGGGCGTCCAGAAGGTGCTCGGCGATCACCAGGACAGCGTGGTGGCCCGGACCGAGCTGCGCCGAATGGCGGTGGCGGCGGAAACGTCCGGTGAGGCGAGCTTCACCTGGGGCCTTCTGTACGGGCGGGAGCAGGCGGCGGCCGGCGAGCGGCAACGGGAACTGCCTCACGTGTGGGCCCGCGCCTCGAAGCCTGCGCTTCGTAAGGCACTCGGGCACTGACGGCTGCGCGAGGCACTCAGACGCTGACGGCTGCGCGAGGCACTCAGGCGCCGACTTCCAAGGCCGCGGACTCGTGTCGTTCGACCGCCACGGCGGCGCGTCACGGCGGCCCGGGCCGGTCGCCGCGTTCGTCCGTGTCTCCGGGCGGCCGGGTGTGTGGGGTGTCGCCGGCTGTGAGGTGCTCCAGGATCTCGACCAGCTCCTGGCAGGCTCGTTCCACCGAGCGTCTGGTGTTGCGTTGCTCGGTGACGACGGCCGACAGGAGCAGGGCGATCATGGCCATGGTGCCGTTGAAGGCCTGCAGTTTGATCATCACATCGATGCTGGTCAGCCCGTCGAAGGGGCCGATCCCGTCCGTCGCGGCGAGGGTGGCCATGACGGACGTGAACAGGGCACAGAGCATGCTGCCGACCAACCGGAAGCGCAGAGCCGCCCAGATCAGCAGCGGATAGGCGAGGAACAGCAGGCTGGCCTCGTCGCGTGTGGCCACCGGTACGACAACGCAGGCGATGGCGGCCAGCCCCACGGCCTCCTTCCACCGGGCCATGGGCAGCGGTCGGCGCGCCCCGTGCAGCAACAGCAGGAGCGGGGTGACGATCAGGACGCCCATCGCGTCGCCCACCCACCACGCGAGCCACACCGGCCAGAAACTGTCGGTGTCGAGCCGGTCGGTGACCACGAGCATGCCGACGCCCACCGTGGAGCTGATCAGCATGCTGGTCAGGGCCCCCAGGAACACCAGGGCGAGGCCGTCCCGCAGCCGGCTGAGATCGGTGCGGAAGCCCACCCGGCGCAGCAGGAGGTACGCGCACACAGGAGCGACGGTGTTGCCCGCCAGGTTGCCGAGCACGTCGGGACGGAGCGTGGTGAGGTGCACGATGACGAGCAGGACACCCAGTGCGATGCCGGGCCAGGCGCGCAGCCCGAGGATCAGCAGACAGGCCACCGCCACACCCGTGGGCGGCCAGATGGGTGTGAACACCGCGCCCTCGACGACCATGTCCCGCAGAAGTCCGAGTCGCCCTGCCGCGTAGTAGCCGCCGGCGACTGCCAGCGTCTGGAGGGCGAAGGCGCCGGTGCGGCGCAGATCCTCGATGCCCACCACACCAGCCATCAGACACCGGCGCCGCCGTCCCGGCGAGACGGGGGGCCGCGCGCTGCCGCCCTATGGCTGAACCTCTGGCCCGTCGTAGCCGAGGACCAGCACCGCGGCGTCGTCCTCGTGGCCCACGCGATCGGCGCCCTTGATCACGGCGGCGGCCAGTGAGTCCACCGTCATGCCCGCCACAACGGCGACGCCCGCCAGCCGGACCACCTGGTCCAGCCCCTGGTCGACCTCCATCAGGGGGCCTTCCACCACGCCGTCCGTGAGCAGGACGAACACTCCGCCCGTGGTGAGCCGGTGCCGGGTCACCGGGTAGGTCATTCCCGCCTGGATGCCGAGCGGCGGGCCCCCGTTCCCGTCGGCGATGCCGGACCTTCCGTCCGCGGTGGCCCAGACACAGGGGATGTGTCCGGCCCGGGCGCTCTCCAGCACACCGGTCGACGGGTCGAGGCGCATGAACGTGCAGGTGGCGAACAAATCGGTGCCGAGGGAAAGGAGCAGGTCGTTCGTCCTGGCGAGGAGCTCGCCGGGCTCGCTCGTGACGGAGGCGAGCGCCCGCAGCCCCACCCGCACCTGGCCCATGAAGGCGGCGGCCTCGATGTTGTGGCCCTGGACGTCGCCGATCGACAGCCCGATGCGGCCGTCGGGCATCGTGAAGGCGTCGTACCAGTCCCCGCCCACGTTGAGGCCGTGGTAAGCCGGTGCGTAGCGGACGGCGAGGTGGTAGCGCGGCGCCGCGGGCATGTGCGCGGGCAGCATGCCGCGTTGCAGGGCGATCGCCAGCTCGACCCGGGAACGCTGCAGTTCCGCGTGTTCGCGCGCCTGCGCGGTCAGCGATCCGAGCCTGGTCAGCAGCTCGTCGCCGTCGTCCGTGGGGCGCTTGCGGGACATTGATCGCTCCGGAGGATGTCGACCCTTTCAGGGCGATACCCCTAAATGGTCTTTATCGGATGATAGCGACGCCAGGGCGCGGCCCGGAAGCCAGGGCCTCGCCCCGCCCTCGTGCACTGCGGGGGCACGACCTCTCCGTCGTCGAGCGGGCACCCCGCTTCCGTACCGGCGGATCACCGGTCGCCATCCGGGCCGACGCGATCACCACCGCCGTCGTCCGACACCGCGCCGGACCTACGCCCTGACGGAGACGGAGACTGCCGGGAAAGCGCCCGACGTCCCTGCGCCGCACCCCGCTTCGAGGTCGGCCGGGAGGCCTCCAGCCCCGTCTGTTCGCCCGTGTGAGCGCCTTGAGTGGTGGGATCGACGGACGTGACTGACGGTGGATCATGTCGAGGCCGGGTCAGTCCAGCTGACGCGACGCCAGCTGCCCAGGCCGAGACGGAAGGAATTCCGGATGCGCTCCACACGGATGCTTCTGGCCACCGCCGCCGCCTCCGCCGTTCTCGCGATCACCGCACCCGGCGCCTACGCGGCCGACAGTGACTGGGGCCACGAGGACTCGTCGTCATACAGCAAGGAGAAGGAGCACGGCAAGGAGAAGGAGCACGACAAGGACAGCGGCCACAAGTCGCCGCACGGCGGGATGCACACCGGTGGCGGTGCGCTGACCATGGTGAACGAGGACGAGTGGGGTACCGCCAAGGACCCCAAGTACGACCCGGAGACCTACAAGGACAAGGACAAGGACAAGGGGTACGAGAAGGAGTCGTCCGGCGGGTACGAGAAGGAGTCCTCCGGTGAGGACCACCACGGCAAGCCCCACGGCGGGGTGCACACCGGTGGGGGCGCGCTGGCCTCGCCGGGCATGACCGGCGCCGGTATGGCCGTGCTGGGCGTCGCCGCGACCGGTCTGTACGCGGCGCGGCGCAGGTCGGCCGGAACCGCGGCCTGACGTCATGCCTGACGCGATAGCAGCCGGGCCGCCACCCAGCAGCGCTCGGCGGCGGCCCGGCTCGCGTTCCGCGTCCCCCTCCCCCTGTGCTGCCGCGCCCGAGCGAGAGTGAGGTGCTGTCCGATGGCAGCCGGTCCTGCTTCCCCCACCGACAGCCTGCCGGTACCGCCCGAGCAGAGGTCCGGCCACAACATGGCGGCGATCTGCGCCGTGGCCGCCCTGATCCTGGCGGTGAGCCTGTTCGGCGAGAAAGACCCGTCGTCGGATGCCATCCGCCCACCGCAGGGCGCGCAGGCCGCCGCGCCCGCGGGCACGTCGGCCGCGCCCACCGCGTCCCGGACGGGCAAACAACTGCCGCGGTCGAGGCCGCTGCGCCTGATCATCCCGAAGATCTCGGTCGACGCCCCCTTCACCGAACTCGCCATCGATCGGACCGGCCAGCTCGAAGCCCCGCCCGCCGACGACACCAACCTGGTGGGCTGGCACGCCCTGGGGACCTCCCCCGGAGAAGCGGGCACGGCCATCATCGCCGGGCACGTCGACACGGCCACTTCCCCGGCGGTCTTCGTCGGCCTCGGTGAACTGGAGAAGGGCGACACCTTCCGGGTCCTGCGGGCCGACGGGCGCACGGCGACCTTCGTGGTCGATGACTCGGAGACGTTCGCCAAGAACGACTTCCCCGACCGGCGTGTGTACGGCGACACCCCGCAGGCCCAGGTCCGGCTCATCACCTGCGCGGGTGCCTACGACCGTTCGGTCCGGGACTACAAGGACAACCTGGTGGTCTTCGCCCACCTCATCTGACGCGGGCGGACGCCCGCCCGCACCCTGACATGTGTCAGGCACCGGTCGCCGGTCGGTTCTTCTAGGGTCGCCGGAGCAAGCGGTGGTCAGCCGCGCAGTCGGCCGTATGCCGCTCGTCCAGCACTCCGCCGACACAGGAAAGAGGGCTCATGAGCCGCCGATCACTCTCGACTCTGCTGGCCGCGGGGGGCGCCGCCGCGGTGATGGCGCTCACTCAGGTCTCCGCCCAGGCCGCCTCGTTCCAGGGGGGCAACTACGGGGCGTACGGAATGGAGGGCCAGTACCCCACCATCTCCAGTTGCGCGGGCACGTTCCAGCAGGTCGGTGCCACACGCTACTCGGAGGGCATGGCGCTGAAGTACTTCTACTCCTCGAAGTGCGGGTCCTTCGCGAGGATCGAGAACTCCCGCGCGAACTGTGCCGCCGTTCTGCAGCGGTCGAACTCCGGCACCGGGCGCGTCGACGGCTGGGTCTCCGAGACCGTCGACTCCGGCATCGACTACGCGTACACGAAGATCGGCAACAACCTCAACGGCCGTGTCTCGCGGGCCCTGCTCTCGTGCGACGGCCACGACGCGGTCTATACCAACTGGTACTGACGTCTCGTCGGCCGACACCGACACGCACTGAGCGGTGGGGGGGGGGCGCCGGGGGGGCCCACCTCCCAGGAGCCACGTTGTGGTGAGGGGGCGGGGCCAAAAGACCGGGGGGGGGGGGGGGGGGGGTGAACCGTCGC
>NZ_JBFAGK010000030.1:0-46113 GCF_040660135.1 Streptomyces sp. NPDC050997 | reverse complement strand
TTCTAAATCCACTTCTGTTACTCACTGACTGCCCCCCCCCCCCCCCCCCCGCGGGGGGGGCCCCCCCCCCCCGGCCCCCCCCACCGCTCAGTCGCTCTCGGACGTCGTCAGGCGCGCTGCCACAGAGCGGGCGTGGCGGCGGGCTGCAGCACTCCCTGCGCCTGGTGGCTCTGCAGACACAGATAGGTGACACCGTTGTACGTCACCCGTGCTCCGGTGTCGTAGACCCGGCCGCTGGCCCACGAACCGTTCGGTTCGGCGGGGGTTGTGGGGGGCTCGGCCTGCGCGGTGTTCGTCTTCAGGACGAGTCCGTAGGTGGTCAGCACCGGGTTGATCGGCTGGTAGAAGGTGGTGCCGCCGGTCGTGCAGTTGCCGGAGCCGCCCGAGAGGACTCCCTGCGCCTGCGCGCCGGAGACGTAGGGGCCGCCCGAGTCGCCCGGCTCGGCACACACCGTCGTCCGCGTGACTCCGGTGATGGTGCCCTCCGAGTAGGTGACGCTGGTGTCGTGCTGCTGGATCGTGCCGCAGTGCCAGCCGGTGGTCGATCCGGAGCGGCAGACCGCGGCGCCGACCAGGGCCTGCGCCGAGCCGGCTACCTCAATGTTCTGGTCGCCGGCTCCCTTGACGTAGGGCGTGGCGGTCCAGTCGCTGTTGGCGGCGACCCACGACATGTCGCGGCCGGGGAAGACGGAGCCCTGGAAGGCGCCCTGCGCCACCTTGTTGAAGCCGGTGGTCGTGTCCCCCGTGCTGCCGCAGTGCCCCGCGCTGACGAAGCCCTGGCGCTCCGCCTTGGTGACGGCGAAGCCGACGGAGCAGCGGGCGGTGTCCTTGATGTAGTAGGCGTCGCCGCCCCGGATGTCGTACAGGGCCCGCGGTTGTTCCGCCGACACCTTCACGTCCACCAGTTTGGCGTCGATTCCGGCCATGGCGACGAGAGCGTCCGCGGCGGCCCGGCTGGTGGCCTGGAGCGTCACGCGGTTGGTGCGCACGTCGACGTAGCGGACCGGTGTCTTCTGGGCGGTGCCGGCGGTGATGGCGCGGTCCAGCTGCGACTTGGCGACCCTGAGTTCCTTCAGACGGTTCTTGACGACCGCGGCCTTCGCTCCTCCGGCCTCGATGGCGGCGGTGTCCGCGGCGTCGGTGGTCGCGACGGTGAGGTCGGCGGAGGTCGCGCCCTGCACCCAGGCGCCCGCGAAGCGCTTACCCAGGGCGATCTGCAGCCGTCCCGCCCGGGCGCCTGCCTCGGCCTCGTTCTCCAGTCGGGTCCGGGCCTGAGCGTCCGTCAGTCGCAGATCGTCCCGCAGCGCGCGCAGCATCTCGGGCGCCGGCTTGTCGGCTCCGAGTGTCCGCGCGGCCGAGGGCGCGTCCACCGCCGGTACGGGGGACACGGCGGCCGACGCCTCGGGCAGTTGGGTCAACACCAGGGCGCCGAGCGCGGTCACGGCGGCGCAGGCCGCTGCGATGTGTCGGTTGGGCATACACGTCTCCTTGATCTCAGGGGAAAAACGCCTCGAAGCAGAGCCTTTGCCGCAAGCCGGGCGGATGATGTCCCGCGTGCGCCGGTTCCGCGTATCGGACGACATGGGGAACCCGCCCGGCGCAACGGGACGCCTCTCACGCGGGCTTGAGTCCCGGGTCGCCGGCCTCGGTCACGAAGGACGCGGCCGTGGTGATTCCGGCGCCCGGAGTCGTCACGGCCGGGACGGTCCTGAAGTCGGCGCGTGCCGTCTGCCTCCCGAGCTCGACCCGTGCGTAGCCGCGCCGGCCGTTGGCGAACCTCAGGTGCGGATTGGCCCGCATGTAGGTGTCCCAGTTGGGGGGCTGCTCAGCACCGTCCTGGCCGCTCGCGACGGAGGTGGCGGCGATCTCCGTACCCAGGGTCCTGGACGCCGGGTCGTCGAACGCGTCCTTGATGTCGAAGGCGTAGCTCACATGGACGTCACCTGTGAGCACCATCAGGTTCTCGACTCCGGCCGACTTCGCTCCGGCGAGGATCCGGCCGCGGGAGGCGCGGTAGCCGTCCCAGGCGTCCATGGACACCAGTGCCTGGGCGTTGAGGTCCAGCCTGCGCTGGGAGAAGCAGACCTGTTGGGGCATCACGTTCCACAGCGCGTCCGCGGACCGCCACCCGTCGATCAGCCAGTTCTCCTGCGTCTTCCCCGTCATGGTGCGGGAGGGATCGTCCGACTCGGGTCCGGGTACGTGCAGAGTGTCGCCGTACGCCTGGTCGGAGCGGTACTGGCGGGTGTCGAGCACGTCGAACTGGGCGAGGGTGCCCCAGTGGAGCCGGCGGTAGAGCCGCAGGTCGGGTCCGACGGGCATCTGGGCGCCGCGCAGGGGCTGGTTCTCCCAGTACGCGCGGTAGGCGGCGGCTCGGCGCAGCAGGAACTCCTGGGCGGGGCTCCCGTGCTCGTCGACGGTGCCCGCGTAGTTGTTCTCGGTCTCGTGGTCGTCCCAGGTGACGACGAACGGATGCGCGGCGTGGACCGCCCGCAGGTCCGGGTCGCTCTTGTACAGGGCGTACCGCAGCCGGTAGTCCTCCAGCGTGAGGGTCTCGCGGTTGAAGACGTCGGGAAGGGTGCCGCTGGGGTAGCGGCGGGCGCCGCCGGAGGAGTTGACGGCGTACTCGTACAGGTAGTCGCCGAGATGGAAGACCACGTCGACGTCGTCCTGGGCGAGATGCCGGTGAGCGGTGAAGTAACCGTCGTGGTAGGCCTGGCAGGACACTGCGGCGAACGTCATCGTGGTGGCGGCAGCGGTACGGGCGGGGGCCGTGCGGGTGCGGCCCGTCTCGCTGATCCAGCTTCCGGTGCGGAAGCGGTAGTAGTACTCGCGGCCCGGGTCGAGGCCATCGACCTCGATGTGCACGGTGTGGTTGTACTCGGGGAACGCGGTGCCGACGCCGTCGCGGACGACGACGGCGAACAGCTCGTCCTGGGCCACCTCCCATTGCACCGTGGCGGCGAGTCCGCCCATTCCGCCGCCCGGCTCGAACGGGGAGGGTGCCAGCCGGGTCCACAGCACCACCGAGTTGGGCAGTGGGTCTCCGGAGGCGACCCCCAGGGTGAACGGGTCGTCGGCGAGCTTGGCGGTGTCCAGTTTTCCGACGGCGGCCGCGCCCGCGGCCGGGACGTTGGTGGCGAAGGCCAGCGCGGCCGCCGCGGCGGTGAGGGAGAGGAATCGGCGGCGCCCGAAGTGACGGGCGGCGGCCCGCAGTTCGCGGTCTACAGAGCTCATGGGGTCCTGGTCCACGGTCGGCGGTGCGTAGGCATGCCGGTTCCACGAGCCCGAACCGACACATAGCGGACGTGCGGATCCTAAGGAGACAAAGATCGAAATCCCGACCATCACACGGCTCGCTAGGCCACCCGTGGGGCGGCGCGCGTCATCGCGTACGGCCGTGGACCGACGCGCTTATTGACATGCACTCGTCGCAGGCGCAACGTTGAGAGCGCTCTCAGATAGGTATGGACCAACCTCGTTCCCCCCACGGAGGTGGAGAGTGCTCGAAAGACTCAAACCCCGGCTGCTGCCCCTGACCATGGCGGCCGCGCTGCTTGGATCGCTGCTCGCGTTCGCGGCGCCCTCGTCCGCCAGGGCGGCGGTACCGGAGACGATCCCGCTGAAGCTGGCCAACAACTCCGGCCTGGGCCAGCCGGTGTACGTCTACACCATCGGTACGTCACTGACGACCGGCCAGCAGGGCTGGGCCGACGCGAACGGCACGTTCCACGCCTGGCCCGCCGGAGGCATTCCGCCCGTGCCGGCGCCCGACGCGTCGATTCCCGGGCCGGCGGCGGGTCAGACGAAGACGATCCGGATCCCCAAGCTCTCGGGCCGGATCTACTTCTCGTACGGGCAGAAGCTCGTCTTCAAGCTGACGACCGGCGGTCTGGTGCAGCCGGCCGTGCAGAATCCGAGCGACCCCAACCGCGACATCCTCTTCAACTGGTCGGAGTACACGCTCAACGACTCCGGTCTGTGGCTCAACAGCACACAGGTCGACATGTTCTCCGCCCCCTACGCGGTCGGCGTCCAGCGCGCCGACGGCAGCACCGTGAACACGGGACACCTGAAATCGGGTGGGTACAACGCCGTGTTCAGCGCGCTGCGGGCGCAGTCGGGCGGCTGGGCGGGGCTGGTACAGACCCGCTCCGACGGCACCGTCCTGCGCGCCCTCTCCCCCGGCCACGGTATGGAGAGCGGGGCGCTGCCCGCCGCGGTGCTCGACAATTACATCAACCGGGTCTGGCAGAAGTACGCCACCGCGACCCTGACGGTGACGCCCTTCGCCGACCAGCCCGCCACCAAGTACTACGGCCGGGTGTCGGGCAACGTCATGAACTTCACCAACGGCGCCGGAGCGGTCGTCACCACCTTCCAGAAGCCCGACGCCGACAGCGTCTTCGGCTGCCACAAGCTGCTCGACGCGCCCAACGACGCGGTGCGCGGGCCGATCTCCCGCACGCTGTGCGCGGGGTTCAACCGGTCCACGCTGCTCGTCAACGCCAACCAGCCCGACACCTCGGCGGCGAACTTCTACCAGGACTCGGTGACCAACCACTACGCCCGGACCATCCATGGGCAGATGGCCGACGGCAAGGCGTACGCGTTCGCCTTCGACGACGTCGGTCAGCACGAGTCGCTCGTCCACGACGGCAGTCCGCAGCAGGCGTATCTGACCCTGGATCCGTTCAGCTAGACCGTCGTCCTGATCAACAGGCCGTGGGGGCACCGCCGTCATCGCGGAGGCGTGCCAGGTTGCGCTCCAGCAGCGCCGTGGATTCGGCGACCCCCACGCCCCCTTCCTCCGCCACCGGCGCGAGCCGGCCGTCGGCCGCCTTCAGCTCGGTGAGCGCCGCGTCGATCGCCCGGTGTGCCGCGAACAGACAGGGCGTGCTGTAGATCGCCATGTCGACGCCCAGTTCGGACAGCTCGGACAGCGAGAGGCGCGGGGATTTTCCGCCCGCGATCTGGTTGAACAGCACGGGCTTGTCGCCGACCACGTCACGGATCCGGCGGATCCACTCCACGCTGCGGACCCCGTCCACCAGCACCACGTCGGCGGCGGTCGCGGCAAGGGACTTCGCCCGCAGCAGGATGTCCTCCTCCTCGGTGGCGTCCGTGCGGGCGACCACGACCAGGTCACGGCGGGTGGCGAGGACCGCCGCCAGCTTGTCCAGGTACTCCTCCAGCGGCAGCACCTGTTTGCCGTCCGCGTGCCCGCAGCGGCGCGGGCGCTTCTGGTCCTCCAGGATCACTCCGGAGGCCCCGATCCGTTCGAGGTTCTCCACCACATGGCAGGCCACCTCGGTGTCGACATAGCCGTCGTCGATGTCGACCAGCAGGTCGTGCCGAGGGAAGGCGCCGCGCAACCGCTGGACGAACGCCACCATGTCCGGCCAGGCGAGGAACCCGATGTCCGGCAGGCCGTAGTGGGACGCGGCGAAACCGAACCCGGAGACGAACATCCCGTCGTAGTGCCGCGCCGCGAGGGACGCGGAGTACATGTCGTGGACGCCGATCAGCGGGGTGGTCCCCGGTGCGGCGATCCGGTGGCGCAGAGTGCTCCCGTACGTCAACGTGTGGCTCCTCCTCGGGCGCGGTGCCCGGTGTCGTGCGGCGGTCGGACGTGCGGGGGCCGCCGCCACTCGGTGGCCCTTCGCCGACGCCGGATGATTGAGACGCCAGATGATTCACGGGCCCGGCCGCCGGGCGCGCGTTCGGACCGGGCGCGCTCACTCGCCCGGCGTAGCGCATTCACCGCAGAAACGTCACTCGACCGTGGGCGCGCGCATGGAGTACGTGTGGCCCCGTTTCCCGGGACGATCGTTATGATGGCGCGCATCGCTCAAACGAACATTCATGCGCTCGGGAGGCCTCGTGCGGGAGCCGGTCGATCTCAGGCATCAGCGGATCGTGGCCGCGGTGGAGGGGCGGGGCACCGCCCGGGTCAGTGATCTCGCCGCCGAGCTGCGGGTGTCGGTGGTGACGATGCGCCGGGACGTGGAGGACCTGGCCCGCGCGGGCAGGCTGCGCCGCGGACACGGCGTGGTCCACTCGACCCGGCCCGCACAGCACTTGCCCGCACAGCACCTGCCCGACAGCGGCGGCACCCGCACCGGCACCCCGGCCCCGGACGGGGACACGGTGGCGGTGGTCGTACCGGAGCGGCACTCGTACCTGTACGAGACCCTGCACGGCGCGCGCACGGTGCTCGCGGAGGCCGGCCTGCGTATCGCGCTGCACATCGCGCCCCAGACCGCCGGAGCGGAGCGCCCGTTGGCGGAGCGGGCGCTCGCGGCCGGCGCACGGGGGCTGCTGCTGGCGCCCCGGTGGCGCACCCCCGCGGTCGAGGAGGCCGACTACGGATGGCTCGCCGCGCTGGAGGTGCCGGCGGTGCTGATGGAGCGGCGGCCACGGGCGGGCAGCGCCCTGCACGCCCTGGACTCGGTGTGTTCGGACCACTGGTACGGCGCGCATCTCGCGGTGGAGCACCTGGTGGCGCTCGGCCACCGGCGGATCGTGTTCGCGACCCGGGACGACAGCCCCACCGCGCGGAGCCTGCGGGCCGCGTTCACCGAGATCGCCGGGGAGCATCCCCTGGTCGAGGAGTGGGCGTGGGCGCTGAGTTCGCCGGGGGTCGGCAAGGACGGGCCGTACACGGCGCACGAGACGGCGGACGTTCCCGCGCTGCTGCGCAAGCTCGGTGCGACGGCGGCGGTGCTGCACAGTGACGTGGACGCGCTGATGGTCGCCCAGCAGTTGGCGGAGAACGGCGTGCGGGTGCCGGAGGACTGCTCGGTGGTGGCGTACGACGACGTGCTCGCCGGGCTCGGCACCATCCCGCTCACCGCCGTGGCCCCGCCCAAGGCCGAGGTCGGGCGGGTGGCCGCGGAGTTGTTGTCGCAGCGCCTGAAGAGCGGGCACGGCACCGGGTCGCCAGTGCGCCGTGTCCAGTTGTTGCCGTCGCTCACGGTGCGGGGCTCGACGCGGCAGCCGATAGCCCCGTAGGAATGAGCGTTTGACCGCTTTATTTTCTTCTGATCGATCTATTGACCGTTTGCGGTCGGCGCGATGAGGATTCCCGTGTCCCGAACCGCCGTGTCCCACCGACACGCAGAGCCGCGGGAGGCGCCATGCTCGGTCGGCCCAGTCGCCGATCCGTGCTCGCCGCGACGGCCGCCGTACCTCTGTCAGGAGCCGTGAGCGCCTGCAGCGGGACGTCGGATTCCTCGTCGCGCAGCACGGGCAAGACCACGCGCGTCACGTTCTGGTCCGCCCTGCGCGGCAGCCAGGAGGTGGTCGACGCCTTCAACAAGACCCACGACAGCGTCCAGGTCGACTTCCAGCAGATCCCCTCCGGAACCCAGGGCGGCTACGCGAAACTCAGCAACGCGGCCCGGGCCGGCAACGCCCCCGACGTCGCCACCATCGAGTACCCGCAGATCCCCGGGTTCGCCATCGACGGTGTCGCCCGCGACATCACCGACCTGGTCGGCGACGGTCTGCGCGGCAAGCTGCTGCCGCAGGCGCTCGGGCTGACCACCTTCCAGGGACGGGTGTTCAGCGTCCCGCTGGACGTCGAGCCCATGGTGATGCACTACCGCGCCGACCTGTTCGACCGTTTCGGCCTCCAGGTCCCCGGCACCTGGGACGAGTTCGCCGAACTGGCCCGCACGGTGCGCCGCGAGGCGCCCGGCCGGCGGCTGGTGCTCTTCCCCACCGACGGGGGGACCCAGTTCGCCGCCTACTCCTGGCAGGCGGGCGCCCGGTGGTTCGACACCGGCAAGGGTGCCTGGAACGTCTCCCTCGCCGACGCGCCCACCCGGCGCGTGGCCGCGTACTGGCAACAACTCATCGACCGCGACGACGTGTTCGTGAACGCCGCGGACAGCAGACAGTCCGACGCGCAGATCGCCGAGGGGCTGGCGCTCACCCGGCTCAGCGGCGCCTGGGACGCCGGCGCGCAGATGAACGCGCGCCCGGAGCAGAAGGGCCAGTGGCGGATCGCGCCGCTGCCGCAGTGGGACACCGGGCGCCCGCAGGTCGGCACGCACGGCGGCTCGACGTTCGCCATCACCAAGGACAGCCGGGTGCCCGAGGCCGCGATGGAGTTCATCGAGTGGCAGGTGTCCCATCCGGACTCGCTGCGCGCCCGTCTGTCCAGCGGAGCCAGCAGCCAGTACCCGGCCGCCTCCGCGCTCGTCGCCGTGGGACGCGAGGCGTTCGACCGCTCCTACTACGGCGGCCAGGACATCTACGCCCTCTTCCAGCAGGAGGCCGAGAAGATCCGGGACGGCTGGGTGTGGGGGCCGCGGATGACCGCCACTCTGAAGGTCATGCAGGACAACTTCGCCCGCGTCAGCGGCGGCCAGGGCTCCCTCGTCGCATCCGTGCGCGCGGCCCAGGACGGCACCATGCCCGACCTCAAGGCCCTGGGCCTGTCCACCACCCAGCACAGCACCTGAGCCGCCCGAAAGGCAGGTGAACTCCCCATGACCGCGACCACCACCCAGCCCCCGTTGCCCGCCTCAGCGCCACCGAGCGCCGCACCGGCCGTCGACCGGCGCGCCCGCAAGGCTGCCCGCCGTCGCCAACTCACCGCCTGCGGCGTGCTGATGACGCCCTTCTTCGCCCTGCTGGTCACCGTCTTCTTGATCCCCGTCGGTACCGCCGTCTACCTGAGCTTCTACAGCGACGACCAGCCCGGCCTCGGCTTCGGCCCCGAACGCACCGTCTTCGTGGGCCTGCGCAGCTACGGGGCGGTCCTGACCGACCCGACGTTCCTCGGCGGTCTCGGCACCGTCGCCCTGTACTGCCTGATCTACATCCCGCTCATGGTCGTCGGCGCGCTCGCCCTGGCCCTGCTGCTGGACTCCGGTGCCGTGAAGCTGCGCGCCTGGGCGCAGTTGGGGCTGTTCCTGCCGCACGCGGTGCCCGGCATCATCGCCGCCCTGATCTGGCTGTACCTGTACACGCCCGGAATCAGCCCGGTCATCGACCTGTTCGCCCGCGCGGACATCACGATCGACCTCCTGGGCGTGCACACCGTGATCCCGTCCATCGTGAACATCGCCCTGTGGAGCAACCTCGGCTACAACATGGTGGTCTTCTACGCCGCTCTCCAGGCCGTGCCCCGTGAGGTGATCGAGGCGTCCGTGGTCGACGGTGCCGGGCCGGTGCGTACGGCGTTGCAGGTCAAGACGCCGCTGGTGCGGGCCTCGATCGTGATGGTCGCGATGTTCACCCTGATCTGGGCGTTGCAGCTGTTCACCGAGCCGATGCTGCTCAGCCAGTCCTCCCCGATGATCAACTCCCGGTTCTCGCCGAGCATGTACATCTACGACGCGGCGTTCACCCGCAACAACTACGGCCTGGCGGCGGCCGCCTCGGTCGTCCTGCTGCTGTGCACGATCGCCCTGTCCTACGGCGTCACCCGCTGGACCAGCCGTGCCGACGCCCAGGAGGTCCGATGAGCGCCACAGACAGAACCCTGCCGCGCCCGCGACTGCTGGGCCGTACGACGGTCAATGCCGTCGTCCTCATCTCCGTTCTCTACACCCTGCTGCCCGCGCTGTGGCTGGTGCTCGCCGCGTCGAAGAGCCGGGACGCGCTGTTCGGCAGTGACCTGCTGTCGCTGAGCGACTTCTCCTTCGCGCAGAACCTGCGCGACCTGTTCGCCATTGACGGCGGCCAGTACGGGCGCTGGTATCTCAACAGCCTGCTGTACGCGGTGCTGGGCGCCGGAGTCGGCGCACTGGTGAGCGTCGCGTGCGGCTACGCCTTCGACAAGTACCGCTTCCGCCACAAGGAGAAGATGTTCGGCCTGGTGCTCGCGGCGGTCATGGTCCCGCAGACGGTTCTCGCGCTGCCGCTGTATCTGATGGCGTCGCGGGCGGGGCTGGTCAACACCTTCTGGGCGGTGTTCATCCCGGTCCTGTTCAACCCGTTCGGCGTCTACCTCGGCCGGATCTTCAGCCAGGGCTACGTCCCCGACGAGGTGCTGGAGGCAGCCCGCATGGACGGCGCGGGCGAGCTGACCGCCTATGTGCGGGTGGCGCTGCGGATGCTCGGGCCGGGGCTGGTCACGGTGTTCCTGTTCCAGCTCACGGCGATCTGGAACAACTTCTTCCTGCCCATGGTGATGCTGTCCGACCAGGACCTGTATCCCGTCAGCCTGGGCCTGTACCAGTGGAACAGCTCGGCGACCGTCTCGCCCGAGTACTACCCGGTGGTGATCATGGGCTCGCTGCTCGCCGTCCTGCCGCTCGTCCTCGCGTTCGTCCTGCTCCAGCGTTTCTGGCGCGGCGGGCTGACCGCGGGAGCCGTCAAGTGAGCGCCCCGGGGCCGGGGTTCCGCCCGCGGGCCGCCCTGGCGATGTCCCAGGACGCCGCCCGGGCCGTCCTCGATCCCGCCTCGCTCGACGCCCTTGCCCGGATCTGCGATCTCGCCCCGCTTCCGGTCCTCCACGACCTGAGCACACCGCGCGCGCACGAGGTGCTCGCCGACGTGGATCTGCTGGTGACCGGCTGGGGCTGTCCTGAGCTGGACGCGTCGGTGCTGCGGGCCGCGCCCCGGTTGCGGGCCGTGGCGCACACGGCGGGCAGCGTGCGCGGCCATGTCACCGACGCGTGCTGGGAGCGCGGCATCGAGGTGTCCTCCGCCGCCGCGGCCAACGCCGTGCCGGTGGCCGAGTACACCCTCGCGATGATCCTGCTCACCGGCAAGCACGTGCTGGAACGGGCCCGGGACTACCGCACCTCGAAGCGGCGCGCGAACTGGCTGCGGACACCCGGCGAAGTCGGCAACTACCGCCGCACGGTGGGCATTCTGTCGGCCTCGCTCGTGGGCCGCCGGGTCATCGAACTGCTGCGTCCGCACGATGTCGAGGTGCTGCTCCACGACCCGTACGTCTTGGGCCCGGAGGCGGCCGAACTCGGTGTCCGGCGCGTGGAGTTGGCGGAGCTGTTCACCCGCTGCGACACCGTCAGCGTGCACACCCCGTTGCTGCCCGCGACCCGCGGTCTTGTGAGCCGTACGCTGATCGACTCCATGCCGGACGACGCGGTGCTGATCAACACCTCGCGCGGTGCCGTCGTCGACCAGGAGGCGCTCACGGACGCCCTCCTGGACGGTCGGGTCCGAGCCGTCCTGGACGTCACCGATCCCGAGGTGCTTCCGCCCGACCACCCGTTGTGGACCTGCGAGAACGCGCTCATCACCCCGCACCTGGCCGGCTCCGAGGGCAACGAGTGGCGCCGGCTGGCCGATCACACGCTCGCCGAGATCGAACGGTGGGCCTCCGGCGCCGGATTCCGGCATCCCGTACGACGCGAAAGGCTGGCCTTCCTGGCATGAGCATCCCCTTCGAACTGCCCGCGGAGGACCGCGAGTCCAGCCCGTACACCGGCTACACCCGAGCCCACTGGGAAGCGGTGGCCGACGGGCTGCTGACGTCGGCGTGGCGCTGGGCCACACCCGGCGGCGCGCTGCTCGACCTGCCCGGCCGGCCCTCACGTTCGGGGGTGCGCTCCGACGGACTGGAGGGCTACGCCCGGACGTTCCTCGCCGCCGCCTTCCGGGTGGCGGGCGCCGGTGGCGACGATCCGCACGGCTGGCTGGACCGCTACGCGCACGGCCTCGCCGCCGGCACCCGCACCCCCGGCCGCGAGGACACCGAGTCCTGGCCGCTGATCCTCGATCACGATGTGCAGGGCCAGCCCATGGTCGAGTCGGCGTCGGTGGCGCTGGGGCTGCGGCTGACGGCCCCCTGGCTGTGGAAGCACCTCGACGGCGACGTGCAGGACCGGGCCGAGGAGTGGCTGCGCGGGGCGCTGCGGCACACTCCGGCGCCGAACAACTGGTACCTGTTCCCCTTCACCGTCGCCGGGTTCCTGGAGTCCGTCGGCCGGGGCGACGCCGAGACGGCGGCCGTGCGGGAACGCGCGCTGGAGCTGATGGAGACCTGGTACCGGGGCGAGGGCTGGTACGCCGACGGCGACGGACGCGCCTTCGACCACTACAACGGCTGGGCGCTGCATCTGTATCCGGTGCTCGACGCGCACCTGGGCGGCGACACGGAACGGTCCGCGCGCTACGGCCCCCGCCTGCGCGCCCACCTGGAGGGGTTCGCGCTGATGTTCGGCGCGGACGGGGCGCCGCTGCACTTCGGCCGTTCCCTGTCCTACCGGTTCGCGGCCTCGGCGGCCGTCGGCCTGGGCGCCCTGACCGGGGACACCCCGCTCTCCCCCGGCACCTCCCGACGGCTGGCGAGCGGCAGCCTGCGGTACTTCCTGCGGCGCGGCGCGCTGACCGACGACGGTCTGCTGAGCCTGGGCTGGTGCGGCCCGCACGAGGCGACGCTGCAGTCGTACTCGGGCCCCGCCTCGCCCTACTGGGCGTCGAAGGCGTTCGTGTCGCTGCTGGCGCCCGCGGACCATCCGCTGTGGACGGCCCGCGAGGAGGCCGCGCCCGTCGAGGAGGCCGACCGGGTGCTCGCCCTGCCGTCGCCGGGTCTGCTCGTTCAGGCGACGCGCGCCGACGGGATCGTACGACTGCACAACCACGGCAGCGACCATGTGCGCCCGCACGAGGCGGAGGACCCCGCGGCCGACGACCCGCACTACGGACGTCAGGCCTACTCGACCCGCACCGGGCCGACCGCGACCGGGAACATCGCCGACAACCATCTGTCGTTGGAGGTGGCCGGCCGGCGCAGCGTGCGGCGGCGGATCCATCCGCTCGGCGCGGGGCAGGGCGACGGGTGGGGCTGGGCGGCGTCGTGGCATCTGCCCGTGTTCGCCGGTGGGCCGCCCATGGTGCCGGGGCTGCGGGTGGAGAGCGTGACGGTGGCTCACGGGCCGTACGAACTGCGGGTGCACCGGGTGGTCGGGGCTCCGGCCGGAACCCGCGTGACGCAGACCGGGTGGGCCACCGGTCCCGAGGAGGAGGACCTGGTGTCGACGCTGTACGGCCCGCACGGGTGGAGCGTGTCCGCCGAGCCGGCCCGCGCCCCGCAGGGCACCGCGTACACGCCCTGGGCGCGGGTGCCGCGGCTGGTGGGCCGGGCCGAGGGCACCACGGTGCATGTCTGTGTCGCGCTGCTGACCGGCGGGACGGCACCGGGTGACCCGGCTCAGGCCGTCACGTCCGTGACGGTCGACGGTGCCGAGGTCGAGGTGGGATGGGGCGCGGCCGCGGGCGGGGCGCGGACCCTGATCTCGTTCGAGCCGCTGCGGGTGTCGCACGATCCGATGTGACGGGAGGTGCGGGCGCCGGCCGGGCGATTCCGCGCGGCCGGTGCGGCCCGGCCGCCTCACTCGCTCACTCGGCGGGCGCCTTGATGATGTCGCCCTTCTCGTTGATGGTGTGCGTGCTCCAGTACTCGTCCCACTTGTCGCCGACGTGCTCGGGGACCTTGCCCTCCGGGTAGCGGACGTATCCCTTGGGCGGCTCCTCGCCGTTGGTCACGCACGCGCCGCCGGTGCTGCCCACCGTCAGGACCGGGTACTCGCCGCCGCCGCACTGGGCGTCCTCCATGGAGCAGCCGGTCAGCATCGCGGCGGTCACACCGGCCAGCGCGAGGCCCCACACGGTCCGCGTCCGGCGCCCGCTGATCACGCGCGAGGTGGGGCGAACTCGGTTGTTCGTACGCACTTTGACTCCTCTGGGTGGCTTGTGGGACCAGCCTGCGGGAGGTGCGAGAACCGATCATGAGTACGGGTACTCAGATGCGCCGGGTCGGCCTACCCAAGTCGGCGTCGGCCCAGAAGTCGGCCGAGGAGCAGGGGACTTCGCGGACCACGAGCGGGTGCGCCACAGGGACAGAGACATGGCGCCCCCACTCGTGCTCCCGTTTCCCGCCGCACGTCAGGACGCCGAGCACGCCCCCAGTGCCGGAGTCGCCGTGCTGCCGTTCTTCATCACCGTGAACCCGAAGCTCGTCGACGCCCCGGCGGCCAGCGTGCCGTTGCCGTTGGGCTTCATGGTCATGGTGTTGCCCGTGCTGTCCCAGGTGGGCGTGCCGTTCCAGGTGGCGGAGACCTTCTGCGGGGAGGTCACGGTGACGGTCGTGGTCCACGTGCTGATCGCCGAACCGCCCGCCGTGACGGTCACCTTGCCGTTGAAGCGGTCGCTCCACTCCTCCTGCTTGCTGTAGGAGACGGTGCACGCCGCCGTACCGCCACCGCCCGAACTCGAGCCGCCGAGCGCCGTGAGGACGGACGTGTAGGCGGACTTCTTGGCGTAGTTGCCGTCGAACAGCAGCGGTGTGCCACTGGCACGCCAGGAGTACTTGTCGGTGACGCCCCACACCGTGATGCCGGTACAGCGCGACACGGCCAGGCAGGCCTTCACGACGTTGCCGTAGCTGGTGGCCTGGGCGGTGCCGGAACCCTCGATGTCCAGCTCGGTGATCTGGACGTCGACCCCGAGGTCGGCGAAACGCTGGAGGTTGGCCTGGTAGTCGGCGGGCACCGGGGAGGCGCTGTTGAAGTGGGACTGGAAGCCCACGCAGTCGATCGGGACACCGCGCGCCTTGAAGTCCTTGACCAGGTTGTAGACCGCGTTGCTCTTCGCGTTGACACCGTCGGTGTTGTAGTCGTTGTAGCAGAGCTTGGCGGCCGGGTCCGCGGCGCGCGCGGTGCGGAACGCCTCCTCGATGAAGCCGTTGCCGAGCTTGTCCTGGAACGGCGAGCTGCGCCGGGCGCCGCTGCTGCCGTCCTGGAAGGCCTCGTTGACGACGTCCCAGGAGTGGATCTTGCCCTTGTAGTGCTGCATGACCTGGGTGATGTGGTTGTTCATCGCCGTTCTGAGGTCCGCGGCGGCCAGCGTGCCGACCCAGCCGGGGAGTTGGGAGTGCCACACCAGGGTGTGGCCGCGGATCTTCATGCCCTTGCTCTGCGCGTGGCTGACGATCTGGTCGGCCGAGCCGAAGGAGAAGGAGCCCCGGGTGCCCTCGACGGCGTCCCACTTCATCTCGTTCTCGGGCGTCACGGAGCTGAACTCGGTGTCCAGTGTGGAGACGTACGCTGCCTCGCCCAGGTGGTTCGCGGCGACCGCGGCGCCGAAGTAGCGGCCCTTGCCGGCCGCCGCGGAGCCCAGGGTGCTGGCGGCGTCCGCCGTGCCGGACAGGGCGCCGACGCCGGTGGCGGCGAGCAGGCCGGCCAGGCCCAGGGTTCCGATGGACATGCGGGTGACCATCTCGTCCCCTTTCTTCCTGTTGTTGAGGTCATGACACTTCGAAACTTTCGGACTTGACTCCGAAGAGTGCGAGAGACGTTACGACCGGCTCCTCACACCGTCAACGCCTCACGCACGGGCCATTCACAGTTGTCTCAAGAAGGCCGATCGAGAACGTTATTCGCTCTTGGTTACGAAAGTTTCGACGGGCTCTCCGTCGCCCGGACACCGACTGTGCGCTGCCTGTACGTCGCTTGTCACGCCCGGACGAAGCCTCGCCCCTCGACACTCACCTCAGGCAAACACCACCCCGATCCACCCGGTCCCCGCCCGAGTCGCTGCCATATTCGAAGGCGACTTCGGAGGTGGCTGTGACGACTGAGGCGACAACGTCCGAGGCACGGCAGACCGCGTCGTACGTGCCCGACGGCACCGCCGACCGCATCGCCGACCTGGAACGGCGTCGGGCGCGGGCGGTGTCCCCGGGCGGGGCCAGAAGACGCGGGGAGTTCGACGCCCGGGAGCGGATCGACCGGCTGGTGGACGCAGGTTCGTTCACCGAGACAGGGCTGTTCGTCCGGGCCCGGTCCGCCGGGGACGGGGCCCGCCGGCCGCACGGCGACGGGGTGGTCACCGGGACCGGCACCGTCGACGGCCGCCCGGTCTGTGTGTTCGCCCAGGATTCCGGCGTCTTCGGCGGCAGCATGGGCGAGGCGTTCGGCGAGAAGACCATCGCCCTGATGGACCTCGCCCTGAAGACCGGCTGCCCGGTCGTCGGACTCAATGACGGCGGCGGCGCCCGGATCCAGGAGGGCGTCGCCTCCCTCGCCCGCTACGCCGAACTGGTCCACCGCAACGTGCGCGCGTCCGGAGTGATCCCGCAGATCTCGGTGGTGCTCGGGCCGTGCGCGGGCGGGGCCGCCTACTCGCCCGCGATCACCGACTTCACGGTGATGGTGGACGGGGCCTCGCACATGTTCGTCACCGGTCCCGACGTCATCGAGACGGTCACCGGCGAACGCGCCACCGCCGAGGAACTGGGCGGCGCGCACACCAGCAACACCGTCAACGGCAACGCCCACTTCCTCGCCGCCGACGAGGAGGACGCCCTCGACACCGTGCGCGACCTGCTGTCGTACCTGCCCCCCAACAACCTGGAGCGGCCCCCGGAGTACGCCCCGGCCCCGCCGAACGCCGACGGTGTGCCGCTCGACGAGGTCGTCCCCGACCGGCTCGGGCAGGCGTACGACATGCGCGACGTGCTGCGGGCGGTCGTCGACGACGGTGAACTCCTCGATGTCCAGGAGCTGTTCGCGCCGAACATCATCTGCGCCCTGGCCCGCGTGGAGGGGCGTTCGGTCGGGGTCGTCGCCAACCAGCCGCTGCACGCGGCCGGGGTCCTCGACATCGACGCCTCCGAGAAGGCCGCGCGGTTCGTGCGGTTCTGCGACGCCTTCGGGATCCCGCTGCTGACCTTCGCCGACGTCCCCGGCTACCTCTCGGGCGTCCGCCAGGAGCGGGGCGGCATCATCCGGCGCGGCGCCAAGCTGCTGTACGCGTATGCCGAGGCGACCGTTCCCAAGGTCACCGTGGTGGTGCGCAAGGCGTACGGCGGCGGGTACGCCGTGATGGGCTCCAAACACCTGGGCGCCGACGTCAACCTCGCCTGGCCCACCGCGCGGATCGCCGTGATGGGAGCCGAGGGCGCGGTGGGCCTTCTGCACCGGCGCGAACTCGCCGCCGCCGACGATCCCGAGGCGCTGCGCGCGCGGCTCGTGGCCACCTACGAGAGCACCCACGGCACCCCCTATCTCGCCGCCGAACGCGGCTACGTCGACGCCGTCATCGCGCCGCGCGAGACCCGCGACCAGGTCTGCCGGGCCCTGCGCACCCTGCACGGCAAACGCGCGCCGATGCCGCAACGCCGGCACGGCAACATCCCGCTCTGACCGGCCCCACCGGCCCAACTGGCCTACTTGCACCACCCGTTCACATGGTCCCGCCCGACCGACCCGCGCCACCCGCGAGCCGCCCCGCGACGTGAGGAGCCACGCCACCCATGGACAGCCGCCGCCCCCCGCTCGCGCCCCCGTGCCGGACCCTGCCGGAGTACGTGCGGCACTGGGCCGAGACCACCCCCGAACGCCGGGCGTTCACCTTCGTCGACCATCCCGCCCCGCACTCGCGCGGCGTGCACCGCACCCTGACCTGGCGCCGCCTGGACGTACGCGTACGAGCCTTGGCCGCACGGCTCGCCGCCCAGGCCGAACCCGGGGCGCGGGTCGCCCTGCTGTGCCCGCAGGGCACCGAGTACGTCACCGGGTTCCTGGCGACGCTGGCGGCCGGGCTGGTCGCCGTACCGCTGTATCCGCCGAGCCTGCCGGGGCACGCCGACCGGCTGTCGGGGGTGCTGGCCGACGCGACGCCCACGGTCGTGGTGACCACCAGCCGCGCCCGGGCGGAGGTCCGGGACTTCTGCGACCGCGCCACGGTACGGGTCGTCACCGTGGACGACGTGCCCGACTCCGCCGCCGGGGACCGGCGTCCGGTCGCGGTGGACGAGGACGCGATCGCCTATCTGCAGTACACCTCGGGGTCGACCCGGGCGCCGGCGGGCGTGGAGATCACCCACGGGAACGTCGTCGCCAACGCCTGGCAGGCACTGGCCGCCTACGGTGCCGACACACGTCCGGTGACCTGCGTGGGGTGGCTGCCGCTGTACCACGACATGGGGCTCGTGCTGAGCGTCGCCGCTCCCGTCGCCCGCGGGGTGCCGTCGGTGCTGATGGACCCGGCCGCGTTCCTGCACCAGCCGTCGCGCTGGCTGCGACTGCTCGCCGCACATCCGCACGCGATCAGTGCCGCGCCCAACTTCGCCTACGACTACTGCGCCTCGGCCGTCACCGCCGAGCAGAAGGCCGAGCTGCGGCTGGACGGGATCGCCGCGCTGATCAACGGGAGCGAGCCGGTGCGCCCCGGCACCGTCGACCGCTTCCACGCCGCCTTCGCCGCGCAGGGACTCGCCGCGGACACCCACTGCCCGTCGTACGGGCTGGCCGAGGCGACCGTGTTCGTCAGCGCCGCCCGGCCCGGCGAGCCCTTGCGCCGGCTCGCCCTCGACCGGGACGCCCTCGCCTCCGGAAAGGCCCTGCCCGCCCGCCCGGACGACCCGAGAGCCGTCCTGCTCGCGGGCTGCGGCACCCCGGCCGGCCAACGGCTGCGCGTCACCGACCCGGCGACCGGCGCGGTCCTGTCCGAGGGGGAGATCGGGGAGATCCGGGTGCAGGGCCCCAACATCGGTCGGGGCTACTGGAACCGGGCCACCGAGAGCCGCCGCGTCTTCGGCACCGGGCCCGCCGAGCCTGCCGAGCCTGCCGACCGGACCGAGCCGATCGGGTCCGCCGACCCGGCGGCCGGGGGCGGCCGGTGGCTGCGCACGGGCGATCTGGGAACGGTGCTGGACGGTCAACTGGTCGTCACCGGGCGGCTGAAGGACCTCATCGTCGTCGACGGGCGCAATCACTACCCGCAGGACATCGAGGCCACCGTCATGGACACGCATCCGGCCGTGCGCAGGGACCGGCTCGCCGCCTTCTCCGTCCCGGGACCGACCGCCGAGCGGGTCGTGGTGGTGGCCGAGCACACCCGGTCCACCGACGTGGCCGAGATCGACGTACCGGCCCTGGTGCGTGCCGTGCGCGGGGCGGTCTCCACCCGGCACGGGCTGCGGCTCGCCGACATCGTGCTCGTGCCACCGGGGACCGTGCCCCGGACGTCCAGCGGGAAGGTGTCCCGGGCGTTGACCCGGGCGCGCCATCTGGCGGGCGAATACACCGGGGCCGCCGGGACGCCCGAGGTCGCGGGATGAAGGCCGTCGGCGAGGCCGCGCTGCGCCGCCTGATCGCCGAGCGGGTGGCCGCCTGGAACGACATGTCCGTCGGGTCCGTCCCGATGGACCGTCCGCTCGCGGACCTCGGCATGTCCTCCCGGGACGCGGTCGCCCTGGCCGGGGAGTTCAGTTACGTCCTCGGCCGCGAACTGCCGTCGACACTGCTGTGGGAGACACCGACCGGCGACGCCCTGGTGGCGCGTCTGTGCGGCGGGGCGGAGGAAGCCGCTCCGGTCCCCGTGGACGACCGGTCGGCGCCCGGCCGGCCCGGCGAGCCCTACGAGCCCGTCGCGGTCGTCGGGGTCGGCTGCCGGCTGCCCGGCGCGGTGCGCGGGCCCGCCGACTACTGGCGGCTGCTGAGCGAGGGCACCGACGCGATCCGCCGGGTACCCGAGGACCGGTGGCGCGACTTCACCCCGTTCCCGCCCGCCGACGTGCCCGCGTACGGCGGCTATCTCGACGACATCGCCGGGTTCGACGCGGACTTCTTCCACATCACCCCGCGTGAGGCCGCCGTGATGGACCCTCAGCAGCGGATCCTCCTGGAGGTGGTCCATGAGGCGCTCGCCCACGCGGCCGTCCCGGCCGCCTCCCTCGCCGGTACCGCCACCGGTGTCTTCGTCGGGATCTCCGCTCCGGAGTACGGGCAGCTCACCGGCGCCGACCCGACCGCCGTCGATCCCTGGGCGCCGGCCGGCGCCGCCCTCAGCGTGGCGGCGGGGCGGCTCGCCTACGTCCTGGACACACGAGGTCCGAGCATGGCCGTGGACACCGCCTGTTCCTCCTCGCTGGTCGCCGTGCACCACGCCTGCGTCAGTCTGCGCACGGGCGAGAGCGACACGGCGATCGCGGCCGGCGTCAACCTGCTGCTCTCCCCCGCGGTCACCGTGGCGTTCCAGCGAGCGGGAGCGCTGGCGCCGGACGGCCGGTGCAAGCCGTTCTCGGCCGCGGCCGACGGCATCGGCCGCGGCGAGGGCTGTGCGGCCGTCCTGCTGAAGCGGCTGTCGGACGCCGAGCGGGACGGCGACCGCGTGCTGGCGGTCATCCGCGCCACCGCCGTCAACTCCGACGGCCGTTCCGGCGGCCTGATGGCACCCAACCCGGCCGCCCAGCGGGCCGTGTTGAGCACCGCGTACGCGCGGGCCGGCCTCGCCGCGGCGTCCGTCGACTACGTCGAGGCGCACGGCACCGGCACCCCACTCGGCGACCCCATCGAGGCCGGCGCGCTCGACGCCGTGCTCGGCCGGGGCCGCGACCCCGACCAGCCGCTGCTGGTCGGCTCCGCGAAGGGCAACCTGGGCCATCTGGAGTCGGCGGCGGGCCTCGCGGGCCTGGTGAAGACGGTGCTCGCCCTGCATCACGACCGCATCCCGCCCTCCCTGCACTGCGCGGACGGCAGCACCCTGGGCGACAGCCGGCTGCGGGTGGTGACGGAGACCGAGCCGTGGCCCCGCTACGGCGGCACGGCCACCGCCGGCGTCTCCGGCTTCGGGTTCGGCGGCACCAACGCCCATGCGGTACTGGAGGAATGGCGGCCCGGCGCGCTGGTGCCCGACGCGGGCGGGGACCCCGTCGCCCATCTGTTCCCGCTGTCCGACGTGGACGCCGAACGTGTCCGCGACACCGCGGCCCGGCTCTCCGACTGGCTGCACACGCCCGACGGCGGCACCGCTCGCCTCGCCGACATGGCCCGCACCCTCGCCGGACGCACCGGCCGCGGGCGGGCACGCGCCGCCGTGACGGCCCGTGACCGGGCCGAACTCGCGGACGCCCTGGGCGCGTTGGCACGGCAGCGGCCCCACGCACGGGTCGTCACGGGCGAGCGCGAGCTCGTCGGACGCGGCCCGGTGTGGGTGTTTTCCGGGTACGGCAGCCAGTGGGCCGGCATGGGACGGCGACTGCTGGCGGAGGAGCCCGCGTTCGCCGCCGCCGTGGAGAAACTGGATCCGCAGCTCGCCGCGGAGTGCGGGCTGTCGCTGTACGACCACCTGGCGACCGGCGCCGACCTCGACCGCCTCGAGGTGGCCCAGCCCGTCCTGTTCGGGCTTCAGGTGGCGCTCGCCGAGTTGTGGCGGTCCCGGGGCGTGGAGCCCGTCGCGGTGATCGGCCATTCCCTGGGCGAGGTGGCCGCCGCCGTGTGCGCGGGCGCCCTGGACGTGCCGGACGCGGCCCGGATCGTCGCCGTACGCGCCCGGCTGCTCAGCGGGTTGAGCGGGGGTGCGATGGCCGTGGCGGACGTACCGGACGACGAACTGGACGGCCTGCGCCGGGACTTCCCGGGCGTGCATGTCGCTGTGCACTCCTCGCCCCGGCAGAAGGTGGTGACCGGGCAGGAACCCGAAGTCGCCGCGTTCGTACGATGGTTGGAGGAGCGGGGCCGGGCCGCCCGGGTCATGCGGGTGGTCGGCGCGGGACACTCACCGCAGGTCGACGCGCTGCTGCCGGAACTGACCGAGGCCCTGGCCGGGCTGCGGGGGCGGCCGCCGCGCGTTCCCGTCTACTCCACCGTCCTGGACGATCCGCGCGGCGAGTCCCGCTTCGACGCCGCCCACTGGGCCGCCAACCTGCGCCGGCCCGTACGTCTGGACCGGGCGGTGGCGGCGGCCGCCGAGGACGGTCACAGCGCGTTCGTCGAGATCTCCCCGCACCCGGTCCTCGGGCAGGCCGTCGTGGACACCGTCGCGGACGCGCTCGTCGTCAGCACCCTGCGCCGGGGCGCCGACGACTCGGCCGCGTTCACCGCACAGCTCGGCACCCTGTACACCGCGGGGCTGCGGCTGCCCGTGCCGTCCGGCCGGGTGATCGACGTGCCCGCCCCGCGCTGGCGGCATGTGCGGCACTGGTGGACGGACGGCGTCCGTGACCGCCGTACCGAGCCGACCGGCACGCCGCCTCCTCCGGCGCGGATCACGCCGAAGTCCGACCCCGGCTCCGGCTCCGGCTCCGTCGTGGAGCGGCTGCGCCATCACGTCGCCGCCGTCACCGGGCACCCGTCGGCGCGCATCACGCCCGGCACGGTGTGGGCGGATCTCGGTCTGGACTCGCTCATGGCGGTCCGGATCCGGGCGGCCGTGCAGTGCGAGTTCGGGATCGAGCTGTCCCTGCGCGACCTGCTCGCCTCCCCGACCGTCGCGGAGACGGCCGACCGGATCCGGCGCGTCCTCCCGTCGCCGGCGACATCCCCGACGGCGGCTTCTGTGGCGTCTTCGGCGACGGCTTCGGACTCGGCTTCGGATTCGCTTTCGGATGCGGCTTCGGATGCGGCTTCGGCTTCACTTTCCGCTCCGGCTTCCGCTACGGCTTCCGCTCCGGCTTCGGATTCGGCTTCACTTTCGGCTTCGGTGACGGACGCGGGCTCCCCGCTGCGGGTGCTGCGCGGCATCGGTTCCCGGCCTCCCCTCTTCCTCTTCCACGCCGCCGGCGGCTCGACCGACGTCTACCGGCGACTCACCGAACGGCTCGGGGACGACCGGCCGGTGTTCGGGCTGGAGCGGCAGGAGGAGACCGGCACGGTGGCGGACAAGGCACGCCGGTGTGCCGAGGCCATCTCCGCCGCGCATCCCGACGGCCCCTGTCTGCTGGGCGGTTGGTCCTTCGGCGGCTTCGTCGCCCAGGAGACCGCACGGCAGCTGACCGCCGCCGGGCGGGACGTCGACCTGGTGGTGCTCATCGACTCCGTACGGCCCCTCCCCCGGCCCGGCCACACCCCGGCCGACCGGATCCGCGCCCACCTCACCGGGTTCGCCCGGCACGTCGGCGACACCTACGGCGTCCCGCTGGAGCTGCCGTACGACGATCTCGTGGCCCTGGACGACGACGGCGAGCGCATCGACGCCGTGCTGAGGGCCGTGCGCGAGGTCGCCGACGTGCCGTCCGCCGCGCTGGAGCACCAGCGGTCCTCCTATCTGGACCTGCGGATCGGCGAGGCCCACCGGCCGGGCCGGTACGACGGGCGGGTGGTGCTGTACCGGGCCCTCGGAGCAGCACCGCACACCGTGCGCGACCCGGCGTACGAACGCGAGGACAAGGCGCTGGGCTGGGACGAGGTGTGCCCGCGTCTGGAGGTCGTCCCGGTAGCCGGACACCATCTGTCGCTGCTCGATCCGCCGCACGTCGACGAGATCGCCGTACATCTGCGGCGGGTGCTCGCCGAGCCGACCCGCTGAACCGGACCCCGCGCGGCCCGGCCGCGACGGGAACCCCGAGCCGGAACCCTAGGAGCCGCCATGTCCCACCTCTCCGCCCCCGTGCCCCGACGCACCATCACCAAGGCAGCGGCCGCCGCCGGGCTCGCCGTCCTGTTCGGAGCCGGGCGCGCCCGGGCCGCGACCCAGGTCGGGCCACGCACCCTGGACGTGTCCGTGTCCTCCGCGGCGCTGGGCCGCAGCGCGCCCGTGCGGCTGATCCTGCCGTCGTCGTTCGACACCCAGACGAACCAGACGTATCCGGTCCTGTACCTGCTGCACGGCGCCCACGACGACTACACCTCCTGGACCCGGGAGACCGACATCGAGGCGTTCACCCAGGGCCGCGACCTGATCGTGGCGATGCCGGACGCCGGCCCCACCGGGATCCCGACCGCCTGGCGCGACGGGCCCGACTACGAGACGTTCCAGCTGGAGGAGGTGCCCGCACTGCTGCGCCGCGACTACCGGGCCTCGGGGGTGCGGGCGGTGGCCGGGGTCTCCACCGGCGGGTACGGGGCGATGGCGCACGCGGCCCGGCACCCCGGCGTGTTCGGCGCCGCGGCCTCCTACAGCGGCATCCTCGACACCACCGCGCCCGGCGTGCCGCCCATCATGGACACCATCGTGACCCGCGAGAACCTGACGCCCGCCTCGCTCTGGGGCAACCCGATCCTGAACCTCCTCACCTGGCAGAACTTCAACCCGCGCGCCCGCGCCCAGGGCCTGCGCGGCACCGCCCTGTACGTCTCCAACGGCAGCGGAATCGGGGGCGGCGGCGGTGACCCGCTGCCCGGGATCCTGGAGAGCGCGCTGTGGCCCTCCGCGCATCTGTTCACCGGGGCGCTGGCCGTCCTCGGCATTTCGGTGACGACGCACTTCTACTCCGGCGGAGGGCACGACTGGGCGTACTGGAAGCCGGAGTTCGCCGCGTCGTGGCCGATGCTCGCCCGTGCGCTGGGGCTCCCCGAGTGATGTCGGAGCCATGGGGGCACGGAACGGAGCGCAGGGACCGTCCGTCCAACACAGGACGTCCCACTCGCCCCACGGGAAACACCCCACGGGTGAGCCGCTTCCGGGTGAAAGGAGTGTCCGCGATGGCTGTGCCCGCCCCCCACGGCGACCTGACCGGCCCCGGACCCGCACCGGTACCGCCCGAACTGGCCAAACTGCTGCGCGACCAACTGGAGTTGGTCGCCGACGAGGTGCAGGAGGAGGTCGGACGGCAGGTTCCCGAGTACGCGCGGCCCGCCGACGGAACCTACCGGGAGAACCTCAGAGCCGGGGTGGTGCAGGCGCTGACCCTGTTCGTCGACCACATCGCCGACCCCCGCGGACGCGGCGACGCGATCGCCGCGACGTACTACGAACTCGGGCGCGGCGAAGCCCTGGAGGGCCGCAGCCTGGACGCGCTGCAGTCCGCGCTGCGGGTCGGCGGGCTGCACGCCTGGAGGTTGATGGGGCGCACGGCGGAGGAACTGGGACTGGACTCGACGGTGGTGGCCGCGCTCGGCGAACTCGCCTTCCGGACCGTGCACGAGGTCGCCGAGGCGGCGGCCGCCGGCTACGCGGAGGCCCGGCTGCGCAGCACGGACGAACTGGAACGGCGTCGCAAACGCCTGCTCGACCTCTTGCTGGGGGACGGGCCGGTGTCCCCGGAGGCGGTGCACGATCTGGCGCACGGCGCGCGCTGGTCGGTGCCGCGGCAGATCGCCGTCGTCGCGCTCGCGGCCGGCCCGGAGCGGCGCGAGGAGGACCGGCCGCTGGCCGCGGCGGGCGCGCTGGTGGACATGGCGTGCCGGCCGCCGCGCATGCTGGTGCCCGATCCCGACGGCTCCGGCCGGTTCGGCCGGGCGTTCACCCTGGCCCTGCGTGGCCGGCCGGCCGCGATCGGACCGACGGTCCCGCTCACCGAGGCACCGCGGTCGCTGCGCTGGGCCACCCGGGCCCTGGGGCTGATGGGCCGTGGGATCCTGCCCCGGCAGGGGGTGGTGCGGTGCGACGACCACCTCGCGACGCTGCTGCTGCACGGCGACGAACCGCTGCTCGCGCAGTTGCAGGCGCGTGTCCTCACCCCGCTCGACTCCGTGTCGGCGGGACAGCGCCCCCGGCTCGCCGAGACGCTGCTGGCCTGGCTGCTGAGCGGCAGCAACGTCCCCGACGTCGCCGCACGGCTCCATGTCCACCCGCAGACGGTCCGCTACCGGCTCCGGCAGCTGGAGAAGCTCTTCGGCGAGGCGCTGCACGAGCCCGAGACCCGGCTGGACCTCGTGCTGGCGCTACGCGCCGAGGCGTTAAGGGAGCAGGGGACGGAGGGTCGATCAATTCCCTCTCGGGAATGATGCTCATGCGGGCACAAAAAGCCGCGACAATTCCATAATCCGCTGCATAACACTCCGTCAGGAAAGCGAATACGTTCGGGATCGTTCCTTTTCGCAGGCGCGTCACGCGCCCCGCAAGCAGAGGATTCCCCCATGCGTATCCGCTTGTGCCTCGCCGCTCTCTCCCTGGCCGGCGGGGCCGGACTGGCCACCCTCTCGGCCCCCACAGCCACGGCCGCCGCCTGCACCGACATCGACGTCGTCGCGGCCCGCGGCACCTTCGAACCGGGCACGCTCGGCTTCATCGTCGGTGACCCGGTGTATTCCGCACTCCAGAAGAAAATCACCGGAAAGACCCTCTCCAGCTACAAGGTGAACTATCCGGCGGACCTTTCCCTGACATCGGCGGCGCAGGGTAATACGGACCTCGTGAACCATGTCCGGAGCCAGGCCGCCGCATGCCCGAGCCAGCGTTTCATACTGGTGGGCTATTCGCAGGGCGCGAACGTCGTCGACAACTCGATCGGTATCAGCAGCGCGGGCGCGGTGGTCGGCAGCCCGATCGTGGCCACCATCCCCGCCGCCCTCGAACCGAAGGTCTCCTCCGTGCTGCTCTTCGGTAACCCGATCCGGGCGATCGGCAAGAGCGTCACCGGCACCTACCAGAGCCGCACCATCGACTTCTGCGCCAAGGGCGACCCCGTCTGTGAGAACGGAGGGGGTGACGTGGGGGCGCACCTCGGCTACACCGCCGACGCGGACGCGGCGGCGGCCTTCGCCGCCGGCAAGGTCTGAGCCGTACAGACCGGTGGGCCCGGGAGGTGATCACCTCCCGGGCCCACCTGCGTGTACGGCCTCCTATCGGGGTGAGCGCGCGAACCGCGCGAGGTTGGTGGAGGTGGGCTCGGGCTGTCCGTTGTTCTGGACGGGAGCCGCGGTCAGCACGTCGAGGTGCTGGTAGCCGTCGGCGACCACCGGGTGCAGGTCGGCCGGGACCCGGCCCGCCAGCAGCCCGTCGCCCGCGAGCACGGTGAGCGTCGGGTTGGCGGTGAGCCCCTCGGGGTGCACCACCAGCCCCTTCACCTGCGGCGAGGTCGACAGCTGGAGATCGGTGACCAGCTTGGTCGGGAAGTACTGCTCGGTGAAGTCCAGCGGCTGCTGGGCGAGACTGCGGGCCAGCTCCTGGATGTCGGTGACCTCCTTGCCCGCGGCGGTGAACGGGGTGCCGTCCGCCGACCGGTACCCGGGATCGTCGGGGTCGCCCACCCGGTCGTAGTTCCGCCAGGTGTACAGCGGACCGTCCGGCCGGTCGGGGATGGCCTTGTACTCGGTGCCGAACAGGGCCGGTTGTGCGTCGCTGCCGTTGGCGACGGGGAAGTTCTTGTCGGCGACCGGTCCGCCGTCGAAGAGTCCGACGCTGCTCTGCAGGAACGCCAGGGGGACGGAGTTGTCGTCCAACAGCGCTCCCAGGACGGCCGCGTTGGTGAGGCGGAAGTCCTTCACCGCGGGTGTGCCGCTGAGGAAGGTGGCGATGTCCTTGGAGAACAGGAAGCGGTTGGTGGCCTCGATGTTGACGTTGACGGGCAGATAGCTGGGCAGGTCCGCCTCGCCGCCGGGGGCGTCGATAGCGCCGAGCCCCGCGATGGCGAGCAGGGTCATGGTCTCGGGGTTGAGCAGCACGGGCGCGGACAGGGTGCGGGAGAGCACCCCGCTGTCCAGTCCGGCCTGCACCACGCCGTAGCCGAGGCCGATGTCGGGAAGGTCGGTGTCGTCGGGGATGCTGCCGCTGAGGTCGCCGAGCGAGGTGGAGACGGTGGTGTCGAGGGCGAAGTAGCCGGCGCACTGGTTGTGTCCGGCGTCGGCGGTGGTGGCGGGGTCGCCGTCGAAGTCGGCGGTCGCGAAGTACCCGGTGATCACTCCGCCCAGCGAGTGGCCGCCGCACAGCACCTTGTTCTTGCGCAGTTGCCGGTCGGGGAGTTCGGCGGCGAGCAGGTCGTACTCGTCGCGGACGGTCTGCCCGATGCCCAGCTTCGCCATCCAGCCGAGGCGGTCGTTGCCGACGTATCCGTCGAAGGTACGACCGGCGACCTGTTTGCCTCGGTAGTAGTAGTCGACGGAGGTGTGCTGGTCGCCGGAGGCGATGCCGGTGCGGTCCTCCAGGCAGTTGGAGCGCCGGTCCAGGGCCCAGAACTCGATGTGGCTGCCCTGCTCGGCGGCGCGTGCCACGGTGTTGCGGGCGACGCTGTCGAACGCCCCCGCACCCTCCAGGATGCCCGGCTGGGCGACGAGGACCCGGTCGGCGTCGGCCGAGGCGGCCGGTCCGGCGGACGAGCGGTAGCGCAGGTACGACAGCCAGTCGCACGCCGCCGGACGCGCCCCGAAGGACGCCGGCAGCGACACCTTGACCCGCACCACCGACTCGACCACGCCGTCGGCCGGAGCCGACGTCGTCACCGGCGTCTCGGTCCGCGCGCTCTGTGCCTGGGCCCCGGGGGCGACGGCTGTCAGCGTCCCCGAGGTGAGCAGTACCGCCAACGCGGTACTTCGCCACGTTCTTTTTATGCTGCGACTCGTGTTCATAGCGGGGACGGTAGGGCCGGGGCCGTCGTCCGCTCAGGCGGTGCTCACAGGAATTCAGCTCATCCGAGCGCTCTTTGTCACCGGATTACACAGAAAGGGGCGGGACCCCGTCCGAAGAACGGAGATCCCGCCGGGATTCCCTGAGTCGGCAGCCCGGTGCCCGCGGAGCTCAGTGCTTGAAGGTGTCCTTCGCCTTCTCCTTGGTCTGACGTGCGTCACCCTTCGACTGCCCGGCCCGACCCTCGGCCTCCATGCGCTCGTTGCCCACCGCGCGGCCGATCGTTTCCTTGGCCTTTCCCTTGGCCTGTTCCATCTTCGCCTTGGCCTTCTGGTTTCCGGCCACGTTTCTCACTCCCAGCCACGCTCGACTTCTGTGTCCGTACTTCGGGTAGCCACGTCGGCAATTCCCAAACCGTGCGGAGAATTGCGCTCTGATTTCCGATGTGCCGCGTTTTCCGGCCAGGGGAGGCCAGGGTCAGGCCAGCACCTGGAGCGCTCCGGGCAGCACCCTGACCGTCACCGGCAGATCGGCCTCGACCTCGCCGTCGGCGCCGTAGGGCACCGGGCGGTCGGCCTCGACGCGGACCTCCCTCCCGCGCAGGACGCGGACCTCGGGGCGGTGGACGTGAGCACCGGAGCTGAGCTCGTTCATGAGGGCGAAGAACAGCCGGCGCGGTGCCTCGCGGATCATCACGACGTCCAGCAGGCCGTCGTCGAGGCGGGCGCCCGGGGCGATGAGGCGGCCCGACCCGTAGTAGCCGGAGTTGGCGACCACCACCGTGTAGCCGGTGTGCGGATGGTCCTCGCCGTCGACGGTGACCCGGTAACGCACCGGTCGCCAGGTGGCGACCGCTCTCAGCGCGCCCGCGTAGTAGGAGGCGGTGCCGCGCAGGAGTCTCGCGCGGTTGGCGTGCCGGTTGGCCAGCGCGTCCACTCCCGCGTACACGCTGCCGAGCACCACCGTGCGGTCGTGGACGGCCGAGCTGACCTCGATGGTGTCGACCGGGCGTGGCTCGTGGTGCAGCAGGATCCGGGCCAGTTCGACCGGCTCGGCGGGAAGTCCCAGGGCCCGCGCGAAGTCGTTGCCACGGCCGGCCGGAACAATCCCGAACAGCGCGCCGGTGCCGCTGAGGGCTCCGCCGACGCAGCCGGTGATGCCGTCGCCGCCGACGGCCAGGACCACCCGCCCCCGCTTGCCGGCCTGCCGGGCGAGGTCCTGGGCGTGGGGGAGGCTGTGGCTGTACTCGGTGTCCAGTTCGGCCCCCGCCTCCCGCAGCAGCCGTGCGACCGCGAGCAGGGCCGCGGCGCCGGTGGAGCCGCCCGCGGTGGGGTTGACGACGGCGGTGAACTGTCGCATCGGGGTGCCTCCGGGGCTGACGGGAGAACGAGAAGACGGGAAGACAGGTAAACAGGATGACTGGACGGCCGGATGACGAGACGCCTGGACGGCTGGCTCGTGGCGGGGCAAGGGTCAGTCCACCGGCAGCAGGACCCCGGGGTTGAGCAGCCCGGCCGGGTCGAGGCGCCGCTTGACCGCGCGCAGGGCATCGACGCCGAGCGCGCCGGCTTCCCGGACGTACCAGTCCCGGTGGTCCGTGCCCACGCCGTGGTGGTGGCTGATCGTGCCGCCCGCGGCGAGGATCGCGTCGCCCGCGGCGTGCTTGGCCCGGGTCCAGTGCGCCACGGGATCGTCGCCCTGGGCCGAGACCACGGTGAAGTAGAGGGAGGCGCCGTTCTCGTACACGTGGGAGATGTGGCACATGACCAGGGGCGGGGTGCCGGCGTCGGTGAGGGCGCCGGTGAGCGCCTCGCGGACGGCGGCGTACAGAGCGGGGACGCGGGACCAGAAGGTCGCCGTCTCCAGTGTCTCCGCGAAGGCCCCGGCGTCGAGGAGGGAGTCGCGCAGATAGGGGGCCGAGTAGCGGCCGTGGACCCAGCGCTGTCCCGGTTCCTCGCCCAGGGGGGTTCCGCCGCGGGCGCTCAGCACGGCCGCGGCCCGCTCCCGCTGGTACGCGGTGTCCTCCACGGTGCCCTCGAAGCCGACGACGGCTGTGCAGCCGTCGGTCCGCGGCGCCGACGAGGAACCGATGGCCTCGGGCTGGGCGAGGCCGATCAGCGTCTCCGTCTCGTCGGACAGCCGCAGGACCGTCGGGCGCGGCCCGTCCTGGGCGAGTCGGCGCAGTGCTGCGGCGCCCTCCTCGAAGGAGGCGAACCGCCAGCCCTCGTAGCGACGGATCTGCGGGACGGGGCGGATCCGGACGGTCACGGACGTGATGACGCCGAACGCCCCCTCGGAGCCGAGGATCAGCTGACGCAGGTCGGGTCCGGCGGCCGAGCGAGGGGCGCGGCCGCCCGTCTCCAGGGTGCCTTCGGGGGTGGCGAGGGTGAGTCCGAGCACCATCTCGTCGAAACGGCCGTAGCCCGCGGACGCCTGTCCGCTGGAGCGGGTGGCGGCACAGCCGCCGATGGTGGCCCACTCGTAGGACTGGGGGAAGTGGCCGAGGGTGAAGCCGTGTTCGGCCAGGAGCGCCTCGGCCTGCGGGGTCCGCAGGCCCGGTTGCAGGGTCGCGGTGCGGGAGACCGGGTCGAGAGCGAGCAGCCGGTCCATGCGACGCAGGTCCAGGGCGACGAAGGGGCCCCGCGGGCCGGGGGCGAGGCCGCCGACCACGGAGGTGCCCCCGCCGAACGGAACCAGCGTCAGGCCGTGTTCGGCGCACGTCCGCAGCACGGCGAGCACCTCGTCGTGGCGCGCCGGGAGCACGACGGCCGCCGGGAGGTCCGTGATGTCGCCGTCCCGCATCCGCAGCAGATCGGGGGTGGACTTGCCGCGGGTGTGGCGGATCCGGGTCTCCGCGTCGGTGCGTACATGCTCCGCGCCGCCGACGGCGATGACCAAGGCCTGGTGGGCGACGGCGTCCAGGGGTGCCGGCGGGACGGGGATGTCCTCCAGCGGGACGGGTTCCGCGTCACGGGGCTTGACTCCGAGCAGGTCGCGCAACAGCCCGGTCACCGTGTCCGGCAAGGGCTGGGCCCTGGCCGGGTCACCCCAGCCACTCCACAGCATGTCCATGACTGTCGTCCTCACCGGTCGATTCGGGATGTGCCGTCCGGGGCCTTGGACCCCCTCGGGGCGTTACACTGTTACACATGACGCCTATTCGTCACAACGGCTCGGACGACATGGTCCTCGACGCGGTGCGCGACTGCGTGCTGGCCGTCGGTGTCCGCCGCACCACGCTGACCGACGTGGCCCGCCGCGCCGGGGTCTCCCGGATGACGCTGTACCGGCGCTGGCCCGACGTACGCACCCTGGTCGGCGACCTGATGACCCGGGAGTGGGTCGACGTGGCCACCCGTGCCGTGCCCGAACGCCGCCCCGGCACACCGACACGGACCCTGATCGTCGACGGGCTGGTGGCCGGGGTGGACGCCTTCCGCGCCCATCCCCTGTTCCGCAAGATCCTCGACGTCGATCCCGAAATACTCCTCCCCTATGTACTGGACCGGCGCGGAGCGAGCCAGACGGCCCTGCTGGGACTGTTGACCGAGGATCTGCGGGAGGGGCACACCGACGGGTCGGTGCGTCCCGGCCATGCCGAACGGCAGGCGCGGTCCCTGCTGTTGGTCGCGCAGTCCTTCACCCTGTCCCTGCGGACCATGACCGACGAGGACGACACCGAGCTGACCGGCGCGGCCTTCCTCGGGGAGCTGCGGACCATCCTGGAGAGGACCCTCACACCATGAGTCCGACGAGCAGCCCAGCGGCTCGGCCGGTGTTCCCGTCGTCAGGATCGTCGTCGCTCTCCGCCGCCCGGCGTGCGCGGGAACTGACCGCGACCATGGACGGTCCCGTGGTGGACGTCCTGGTCGTCGGTCTCGGCGCGACCGGGGCCGGAGCCGCTCTGGACGCCGCCGCCCGCGGACTGGGCGTCGTCGCCGTGGACGCGCACGACCTCGCGTTCGGCACCTCCCGCTGGAGCTCCAAACTCATCCACGGCGGACTGCGTTACCTCGCCTCCGCGCAGCTGGACGTGGCGCACGAGAGCGCCGTCGAGCGCGGGGTGCTGATGGAGCGCACCGCGCCCCACCTGGTCGGCGCCCAGCCGTTCGTGCTGCCGCTGACCGCGCTGGTCTCGCGTGGTCAGGCCGCCCTGGCGTGGGCCGGTTTCCGCGCCGGGGACACCCTGCGCCTGGCGGCCCGCACGGCCCGGGCCACCCTGCCCGCGCCGCGTCGGCTGTCCGCGGTGGAGACCCGCCACCTGGCTCCGGCGCTGCGCGCCGACGGCCTGCGCGGCGGCCTGCTGTCCTGGGACGGCCGACTCACCGACGACGCCCGCCTGGTGACCGCGCTCGCCCGCACCGGCGCCGCCCACGGCGCCCGGATCCTGACCCGGGTCCGGGCCCTGGAGCTCACCGGCTCCGGCGCCCGGGTACGGGACGAACTCACCGGCCGGGAGGGGCACATCCGGGCCCGGGCGGTGATCAACGCCTCCGGTGTGTGGGCGGGGGACCTGGTTGGCGGCATCCGGATACGACCGTCCCGCGGCACCCATCTGGTCCTGCGCTCGGAGCACCTCGGCCCACTGCCCGCGGGGCTGCACATCCCGGTCCCCGGGGAGACCAACCGCTTCGTCCTGGTCCTGCCCCAGGGCGACGGCCGGGTCTACGTCGGGCTCACCGACGAACCCGTCGAGGGCGAGGTCCCGGACGTGCCCGAGGCCCCGGAGTCCGACATCGGCTTCCTGCTCGACGTCCTCGGCTCCGTCCTGGACGTCCCCGTCCACCGCGAGGACGTCGTAGGGGCGTTCGCCGGTCTGCGTCCGCTGCTGGACACGTCCGCCGCCTCCGGTACGGCGGCCAGGACCGCCGACATCTCCCGCCGGCACGCGGTGCTGACCGCACCGGACGGCGTGGTCACCGTGGTCGGCGGCAAACTCACCACCTACCGGCGGATGGCCGAGGACGCCGTCGACACCGCCGTCACCGCCCGCCGCCTCACGGCCGGCCCGTCCCCCACCGCCTCGCTGCCACTCGTCGGCGCCGCGTCACCGCACGTCCTCGACGGCGTGCGGGCGCCACGGCGCCTGGTCCGGCGCTACGGCACCGAGGCCGCGGCCGTCCATGCGCTCGGGGCGAGCGACGCGCGCCTGCGCGAGCCCGTGGTGCCGGGGCATCCCGTCACCCGCGCCGAACTGCTGTGGGCGGTACGCCACGAGGGGGCACTCGACGCGGCCGACCTGCTCGACCGGCGCACCCGCATCGGGCTGGTACCGGACGACCGTTCGGCGGCGCTGGAGGTGGTGCGGGAAGTCCTGGGCGAGGAACTCGGTGAGGTCCGGGGCGGTGCGTCGGCCGAACGGGGGTGAGCGCGGGCGCGGGTCGTCAGCGTCCGGTGCGCCGGAACCGCCACACGTTGTCGTCGCGGAAGCCCTCGATCCCCTCGGGGGAGACGCTCGGCTTGCGCACCGTGTCCACGGTCTCCACGGACCACTCCCCCTCCGGCAGCGCGAGCGCCGCCGGCAGGCTCGTCGACGTGGGGAACTCCACGTCGAAGGGTGCTTCGTCCTGCCAGGACGGCCAGCCGGCGTGCATGACGATCAGGAGCGTGCCGCCGGGCGCCACCGCGGCGGCGGCCCGCCGCAGGACCCGGTCCTGCTCCAGGGGCACCGGGGACTGCAGGAACTGTGCGGTGACCAGGTCGAAGAGCCCTTCCGGGAACGTCACACCCAACTCGTGCCGCTCCCACCGGACATGGTCGCCGACTCCGGCCTCGGCGGCGTGCCCGGCCGCGCGTTCCAGGGCCGTACGGGAGATGTCGGCTCCCGTGACCCGCCAGCCGCGCGAGGCCAGCCACACCGCGTCCGCTCCCTCGCCGCATCCCAGATCGAGCGCGGTGCCGGGCACGAGACCGGTCACCTCGCGCACGAGCAGCGGATTGGGCCGACCGCTCCAGATACGGTCGTTGCCCTGATAGCGGGCCTCCCAGAACTCGGCGGCCCGCGTGGGATGGATGTCGGTCATGGCGCCTCCTGCGCGGAACACTGCTGGTCGTCGCAGGGAAGTCTCCGCCGTGACAGCACGACGGGCAAACAATGTTGCCGGTTCGGCAACGAGGACGGGGCAGTGATCCCCGGGCGGCCCAAGAGCCGTACGTCCCGCCCCACCTCGCGCCGCCCGGCTACTCCGGGTCCCTGCTGCGCACCGCCGTCGCCACGTCGTCCTGCACCTCCTGCCGCGGCCGGCCCCGTTCCGTGGCGTACTCCGCCAGCGTGGCCTGGGCTTCACGGTCGAGGTCGCGCCAGGCGCGCCAGGCGGTCTCGTAGGTGACGGACTGTTCCTTGGTCCACTTGTGCTCGGTGGGCGGACCGAGGGAGTGCCGCAGCTCTTCGACGCGGTTGTGTGCCTGGTTGGCCGCACGCTGTCTCTCCACCACCTCGTCGAAGGTGGGTGGAGCGTGATCAACCATGGGCGAGTGTCCGGAGCTTGTCGGTCGAGCCGTTGAACTTGTCGCGGTCGCCGACCGTCGGCCCCGTGGAGGTGTACTGCCACATCGTGTACTTGGTCCAGCCGGCCGGCAGGGCGCCCGCGGTCGTGGCGTAGCGGGCGATCCAGAGCGGGTTGGCGGCGAACCCGCCGTAGTCGCCGGTGCATTCGTTCCACCAGCTGGTGGCCGTGTAGATCACGGCGGCCCGGCCCGTTCGTGCCTTGTAGCGGTCCAGGAAGCCGCGGATCCAGGTGACCATCGCGCTCGGGGTCTTGCCGTAGCAGGAGTCGCCGTACGGGTTCCACTCGATGTCGAGTGCGCCGGGCAGGGTCTTGTCGTCCTGGGACCAGCCGCCGCCGTGGTCGACGAAGTAGTCCGCCTGGGTGGCGCCGCTGGCGGTGTCCGGGGTCGCGAAGTGGTACGCCCCGTGGATCATGCCCTGGGTGTACGCGCCTCCGTACTGCTGGGTGAAGTAGGGGTTCGTGTAGTACGTCCCCTCGGAAGCCTTGGCGTAGGCCCAGCGCACTCCGCTGGTCCAGAGAGTCGGCCAGGACACGTTGCCCTGGTAGCTGGCCACGTCCACACCCTCGGTCTGGGTGGCGCGGGTAGGGATGGGTGTGCCGTCGCTGCCGTCGTGGGCCACGACCCCCATGCCCATGAAGGCGGAGCCGCGGACGGGCGAGGGATCCGGAGCCGCGGAGACCGCGGACGGGGCGAGCTGGACGCTGGCGGCGGCGAGCAGAGTGGCGGCCACGAGCAGGCGGGAGCGGCTCAGGGCCGCGGTGATGGATATTCGCACGCTCTCCATCTGACCCGCAGAAGGGCTCCGGTGCCTCGGCCTACTGATCCGTGGGAGTGAACGCCCACGAACGGCCGCCCCCTTCAGCGGCTGGATGGCCGGCTGTCGGGGGCGGTCGTTCGAGGGCGTCGCGCGCCTGGAATCACATGGCGTTTCGCCTGGTGCGCAGGAGCAGGAGGAAGCCGCAGATCAGGAGAACCGCTCCGGCGGCGGCCGGCCACAGCTGCGTCCCGGTCTCGGCGAGGTCGCCGCCGGTCGCCTGCGGTGCGGTCTGGGAACCCACGGGAGGCTGTGCGACGGCGCCGGCCACGGAGGGCTCGGAGCTGACCGCTTCGCCGATGTCCTGGCCTTCGACCTGGTCCTCGACCTGGTCCTCGGGCTCGGGTGACGCCGCGGCGGTGCTCGGCGCGGACTTGGGCGTGGTGTACACCTTCGGGCCGTTGCCGCCGGGCTCGGCGGGCGTGTCGCCGCCCGGTGCCGTGGCGCTCGGCGTGTCGGCCGGGGGCTGCGCGGTCTGCTCGTCGCCGGAGCCACCGGGCTCCGCCTCGCCGTTCCCCTCGCCCGGGGCGTCCGAGGCCGGCGGCGTCGCCGTCGGCTGCTCCTGCGGCTCGCCGCCGGAACCGGAACCCTGGTCGCCGCCTTCACCGGAACCCTGGTCGCCGCCCGAACCCTGGTCGCCGCCGGAACCCTGGTCCCCACCAGAGCCCTCACCGGCGCCGGCGCCCGCGCCGCAGGTGCGGCCCTCGTTGATGCAGTCGACCATCTCGCCCATCAGGTCCTCGTCGAAGACGTTGATGAAGTCGCCGTGATCGGTGACGGGCTTGTGCAGCTGCTCGGGGAAGGAGTCCACGGCGAACAGCGGGGTCGTGCGGCCGCCGTCCTGGAGGCTCGGCGCGTCGACGTCGTAGACGATCCGCTGCACCAGCTGCGGGATGGCCTTGAAGCCGGCCGCGCAGGCTCCGTCCGCCTGCGTGAACGCCACGTGGGTGCGGTGGTTGGCGCTGTCGATGTTGCGTCCGTCCCAGCAGCTCTGGAACTTGAAGGAGCGCACCACGTCGCTGCCCTGCGGGCACAGCGGGTACTTGTCCTTCAACTGCCGGTCCTCGAACCCGGTGCAGCTCCAGGACGCGTTGGCGTTGGCCGTTCCGTTGACGAACGCCTTGGCGTCGCCGGTGATGACGCGCAGCAGCCGCGGCATGGCCGTGACCTCGCTGCGCGGGTTGCCCACGAAGTCGAGGGTGACCTGCTTGGGGGTGACGATCTCGCCGGCGTTGCCCTCGATGCCGCCACCCGGAGAGTTGGCGTCCTGCTCCTGGGTGCCGTTCTGCAGCCGCAACACGGGCCAGTAGTAAGTGGACTTGTCGCCCTGATCCACGCAACTCGTCTCGGCGTTCGCCAGGTCGTCGTCACCGGCGAAGGCGTCGTTGGACTGGTTGCCGACGTAGTCGTGGAAGTGGTGGGCACCGTTGGAGACGCCCGGGGCGACGATCACGTTGTCCGAGTTGAACAGGCCGTTCGCGTTCACTCCGCAACTGGTGGCGAAGGTGCCGCGCGAGCCGTCCGCCTGGACCTTCGAGTTCTGCGCGTTGGGCTGGACGGTGGTGATGTCGGCGTAGTCCCCCGCGACGGGGCCGTTGCCGGCCTGACCGCCGTTGCCCTGCTGTCCGTCACCCTGGTTCTGGTCGCCCTGGTCCTGGCCGTCCTGGTCCTGGCCGTCCTGGGCGTCGCCGCCCTCGTCGCCCTGCCCGCCGTTCGCCTCACCGGCCTGGTCGTCGGACTGGTCGTCGGACTGGCGCAGGGTGCAGGGTGCGAGGGCGTCGAGGCCCGCCGGGCGGTCGCCGACCCGGTCGATCGCGGCGGCGATCCGCTCGATCGTCGCGGCCCGGTTCTCCTTCAGCGGGTCCATGAGGCCCTCGGCCTCCGCGTCGCCGTCGGCGGCGGCCGCCGGGTCCTGCAACCGCTGATAGGCCTCGGCCGTCTGCTGGTCCAGGGCGGCGAGTTCCTTGTCCACCTCCGCCCGCGCCTCATCGGGCACCGTGGTCAACTCGGCGCCTACGTCCGGGCAGTCGACCGTGGCGGCCCTGCGGGTCTCCGCGTTCGCCGTGCCGCCCGAACCGTCCTCGGTGGCCGACGCGTACACATTGACCGCGACAAGTCCACCTCCACCCAGCATCAGTGCTATTGCGCCAAAGGTCGCACGTTGTGCGCCTGTCGGGCGTCTGCGCCTGTTGCTTCCCACGGATACTCCTGCGCCTGTCGACCGGTCGGACATGGAAATCCCCCGTCCCATACGGACCACGGACCCCGGGCGTTCAACCGACTTGGAAATTCACAGAGATCTCTTAGCGACCTTGAGGAACGGAGGCCGATCATCTGGCTTTCCGCGCGGCCTACTTGGTCCGGATCAGCGGTTCGGCCAGATCCGGATCCGTCGTCTGCGGCACATGGACCGAGCACGCGAGGACGAGCGGCGATCGTCCCAGTAGTCTCTCCCGATCGGCGGAGTCGGGAGGGGCCCGTGGGGTGGTTCGGGAGCGGTGACGAGAGCGGCGGGGAGCGCCTGTGGCGCGCCTATCTGGAAGCGGATCACCTCCGTTTCGTCGCCGAGGAGAGACTGCGCGACGTGGAACAGGACCGTACGGCGGCCAGGGAGCGGCTCCTCGGATCCGACGTTGCCCCCGTCCTCCGGGATTCCCTGCGCACCGGCCGGGGTTCCCTGGCGGTCCTGGACCTGCTGCGTCACGTAGGCGCGGATCGGCCGGACATCGTCCAGAGCCTGCTCCCCGAGTTGTACGAGTGCTGTCTGAGCGTCAACAAGCCCGGTGTCTGGGGCCGTGAGGTCATCAGCTCGCTCGCCGGGTCGGTCGCCGTCCACGACGAACTCGCCCCGTTGGTGGAGCGGACGCTGATCGACGAGGTGACCGACGTCCTCGCGATGCGTGCTCTGGTGATGCTCCTGGACGACCTCGGGGACGCCGCGCTCATGGCACGGTGGCGGCACGCCGTCCTCGCCTCCCCGGACGTCGACGTGCGGGAGATCGCGGAGGAGTACGAGGAGTACGAGGGGTGCCTCGCCGGGGAGGAAACGCAGCCGCCGACTCCGCCCGACGGCGGATGATCGGCGCGGCGGCCCGCGTGAGCGGTACGTGAGCGTAGGCCGCGGCGCGCTCCGGTCGGCCGGGGTGCGGGCCGCCGGTTCAGCCGGCGGCGTTGTCGACGCGCAGCCGTACCTGTTCCTCCAGGCGCCGCAGGCTGGAGTCGAGGGAGTCGTGCACGGTCTGTCGGCCCGGGTCATGGCTGTCGTCGAAGAACGACAGGTGCACGGTGACCTCGCTGGCCCCGCTGTCGAGGCCCGCGACCTGCAGCCAGCCTGAGTAGCCTCCCTGGTCGCGGGTGCCCCATTCGAGTCGGAGCTGCTCGGGCCTGGCCCGCAGCAGGGCGCGGGTGTCCTCGTCGCGGCGGTCCCCGTGCACCGTGACGGCCGGCGCCTCGTCGGCGTGCACATGCAGGGTCCCCGGCAGCCAGGCGTCCAGCTGGTCCACGTGGGCGGCCTGGTCGAAGACATGCTCCGGCTGGGCCGGCATCGTGCGGGAACGTTCGTACTCGGTCATGGGCGCACCGTCCCTCGGTTCGGGTACTCGACAGGACGCGTTCCCGGCCTGCCGGAACCGAACCGGAAGGTGCGCCTGGGTCTGTTCGGTCCGTCGATGGCGGGCGGGGCGTCGAATGAGCATGCCCAGGGTGGGGAACCCGGGCCCCACAACCCCTGTTTCCCTGCTTCCGAACCTCCCAGGAGGGCTCATGAGTCTCCTACGCCTGGCCGGCCGCCCCCTGCTCGCCTCCATGTTCGTCGCCGGCGGCCTGAACTCCGTTCGCGAACCCAAGGAGGTGGCCGCGGCCGCCGAGCCCCTCGTCCGACCGGTCACCGAACGTGTCTCCGCCCTGCCCGACCGCACGGACCGGGTCGTACGGCTCAACGGTGCCGTTCAGGTGGTGGCGGGCGTCCTGCTCGGGATGGGACGTGTCCCCCGGCCGGCGGCCCTGGCCCTCGCCGCCACCCTCGTGCCCACCACGCTGGCGGGGCATCGCTTCTGGGAGACGGAGGATCCCGCCGAGCGCGCCCAGCAGCGCATCCACTTCCTGAAGAACCTCTCGATGCTCGGCGGTCTGCTCATCGCGGCCGACGACACGGCCGGCCGTCCCTCCCTGTGGTGGCGCGGCCGTCACTCCGCGCACGACCTGCGCCGTGAGGCCCACCTGGTGCGCCGCTCGGTCCGCGCCACCACTCGGCCCGCCGCCGCGGCCGCCCGGGTACGCGCCAAACTGCCCGCCTGATCCACCGGCCGCGGGAGCCGGAACACGGGTGCGGGGCGCGGGTGGCGCTCACCCACTTCTCCCCCGTGGCCGACACACTCGCCGGGGAGCCGCCGGAGATCTTTCCGTTCCTCGGCAGCTACCTGCCGGCCGAGGCGATCGACACGACCGGCGCCGATCTCGGCGTCCACGGCCACGCCCACGCGGGCACCGAGACACGGGATGACGGTGGGCGGCGTACGGGTGCGGAACGTGGCACAGCCGGTCATCCGGCGGGCGTTCAACGTGCACCAGTTGCACACGACCGGCTGACGGCTGCCCGGTTCCCGCGCGTGACGAGCCGCACGCCGTCGCCTGACTGCGGTGTGCTCCGCCCGGTCCACACCCGGGCGTAGGACGGACGGTCGGGGGCACTCGGGGATCTCGGTGGTTCCGCCCCGGAGCCGCCCCTGGCTGGAGGTGACACGCGTGGGTCACGGAGGAAACGTCATCGACGAGCTGACGACCGATCACCGGGAGGTCGAGGAGATCTTCGGCAAGATCGAGGCGCTGCCGTCGGGCGACAAGAAGCGCAAGGTGTACGCCGACCAGGCCACCATGGAGCTGGTGCGGCACTCGGTGGCCGAGGAGGCCTACCTGTACCCCGCGGCGCGGGAGCACCTGGCGAACGGCAACACCATCGTGGACCGGGAGATCGAGGACCACTCCAAGGCCGAGCAGATCATGAAGGACCTGGAGAGCTGCGAGGCGGGCGACCCCGAGTTCGACCGGCTCATCGGGATGCTGATGCCTGAGATCCGCTCCCATCTGGCCGACGAGGAGGAGAACCTCTTCCCCCAGCTGCGGGCGGCGTGCCCGGCGGAGGCGCTGGACAAGCTCGGCGACAAGGTGCGTATGGCGAAGAAGGTGGCCCCGACCCGCCCCCACCCCTCGGCCCCGGACACTCCTCCGGCGAACAAGTTCCTGGCACCGGGAGCCGGCCTCGTCGACCGTCTGCGCGACGCTCTCACGGGCCGCGGCAAGCTCGACTGACCCCCGTTCCCCCGCGCGGGGTCCGTCACGCCGGGGTCAGGCGGTGAGGGCCTGCCCGGGCCGCAGGCGTCGCACGAGCTGTCCCTGGTGCAGTTCGGCCACGGGCGCGAGGAGGTCGGGGTGGCGCAGGAGGGCCGCGGCCCGGCGGTCCGCGTCGCCCGGCGCGGTCAGGCGACGGAACTCGACGGCCGCGGCGGCCGTGTGGCTGTCCTCGACGACCTCGGCCACCGCGAGGCAGGCCAGCTCCGGGTCGGTGAGCAGACAGGCGGCCCAGCTCGCGACGACCTCGTCGACCCAGGTGCGCCAGGCCACCTCAGCCGTGTCCTGGGCAACTCTCCCGTCCGCGCCCGTGACCCAGTCCAGCCGGGTGGTTCCGCCGGATCCGGCCAGGTGGACCAACTCGGCGTCCATCGGCGTCGGATAGCGGAGCCACGCGGCGACGGTCACGGCCTGCCGGGCCTGCACCTCGCACAGGGCAGAGGCCAGCGCACCGCCGCCCGACGGGTAGGCACACGTGAGCCACTGGGCGGTCGCCGCGATGAGCGGGGAGAGAGCTGCGAGCACTTCCGGGCCGTCCGAAGGGTGTCGAGGGACGTTGTCGGTGGCGGGACATTGTCGGTGGCGGAGACAGCGAGACTGCACAGCACGGTAGCCCGCGCACCGATCGCCCCGACATGCCGGGGGCCTCGCCGGTGACGTGGCTTCGGCCACACCAAGCCGGCCAGGCCGCCCGGCACCCCACCGAACCCGACCACGTCGGCACCCTCGCCACCGTCAGCACCCTCCGCAGACACCGCACGCACCGCAGGCACCGCAGGCAAGCTCCTCCCGGACCCACAGCAGACGCAACTTCCGCCAGTGCACGCGACAGCCCGCCCCGGAGGCAGCGGCCAGCCAGGCCCAGAGCCACCGGCCACCGCCCGTCGACCCGAAGACCGCGTCCGACGGCCCCGCACAGCCACGCACAGCCACGCCCCGGAGACAGCGAGCGGCCAGCCCGGCCCAGAGCCACCGCCCACCGCCCGTCGACCGCGAAGACCGCGTCCGGCGACCCCGCACCGCCAAGCCCGCAACACCCGCCCGCCCCGCGACCTCAGCGCGCCCCGTGATGTCCGGGCGGCGGCCCCGTGCTCGCCCGCTCCACCAGCCGGGTAGGCACCAGCGTCGTGCCCCGCTCCGGCCCGTCCTGGCGCATCTTGCGCAGCACGGCCTCCACACAGAGTCGGCCCACCTCGGCGAAGTCCTGGTGGAGGGTGGTCAGCGGCGGCAGGAAGGAACTCGCCTCGGCGATGTCGTCGAAGCCGATCACACTGACGTCCTCGGGCACCCGCCGCCCGCGTTCGTGGAGGGCGCGCAGGAGTCCCAGAGCCATCTGGTCGTTGGCCACGAAGACGGCGGTGCACTCCTCGCGCGCGGCGAGTTCGAGACCGACGCGGTAGCCGGACCCCGCCGACCAGTCGCCCCGTACGAGTGGCGGCGCGCTGCGGCCCGCCTCGGCCAGAACCGCCCGCCAGGCGTCGGCGCGACGCTGCGCGGCGAACGAGCCCTCAGGACCGCCCAGATGCCATACGGTCCGGTGTCCCAGGTCGAGGAGATGGTGTACGGCCGCTCGGCTGCCGCCGGCCTGATCGGTGTCCACCACCGTGTAGCGGTCGCCGGCGTCGGAGTCCACGACGACGACCTGGACGTGCGGCGGCAGTGTGACGGTCGCCGCGTCCAGCAGATGGACCTCCATGATCACGATCACCGCGTCGACGGCGAGCTCCTCCAGCCGGCTGAAGGCGCCCCGCACCTCGTCCTGGGTGGGGACGGCGACCGGGAGCAGCGTCACCGCGTACCCCTCGTGCGCCGCGGAGGTGGCGATCGCCTCCAGGGTGCGCACGTTGCCCGTGGTGGACAGCGAGAAGGTGATGACGCCGATGGTGCGGAACTCGCCGCGTTTGAGCGCGCGGGCCGCGCTGTTGGGCCGGTAGCCGAGCTCCTTCATGGCGGCGAGCACCTGCCGGCGGGTCTCCTCGTTCACTCCCGCGTAGCCGTTGGACACCCGGGACACGGTCTGCGACGAGACACCCGCCAGCCGGGCGACGTCCGCCATGGAGGCGCTGGCCCGGCCGCCGCCCCGGGTACGGCCGGGGGTGCGTTTCGGACCGTCGCCGGTCACGTCCGCGGGCCCGCCCGCCGCGTCAACGGCCGGACCGGGCACGTTCGTCGGCGTTCTCTCAGACGTGTCCACTCGGCGTCCGCCACCTCTCCACCGCTGCTCGCATCACGGTTTCCCCAGGGGACCTTGACCCCCGTCAACGGGGCAGTGTAGACATGCCGCCATCGGATGTTTACGTAAACATAACAGCACACCGCATCCTCGCGATGGCCGATGTTTGCGTAAACATCGCGGTGGGGCGCGGCACCGGCGACGGATGTCCCCGCCACCACCGGGTTCCAGGACGTGGACGAGCGAGGAACGACATGACGACGCTGCAACCGCCGGCGGCCGCCGAACCGCGGCCGGCACCACCTCCGGCGAAGAGGGACCGCCGCTCCTGGACGGGATGGGGTTTCATCGGTCCCTTCGTGGCCGTGTTCGCGCTGGTCTTCCTGGCGCCGATCGCCTACTCGATCTACCTGAGCCTGTACCGCAACCAGTTGATCGGCGGCAACACCTTCGTCGGCCTGGACAACTACACGCAGGCCCTGCGGGACGACCAGTTCTGGGCGTCGCTCGGCCGCGTCTCGCTCTTCCTGTGCGTGCAGGTGCCGATCATGCTCGGCATCGCGCTGCTGGTGGCCCTGGCGCTGGACAGCGGACGGCTCTACGGCAAGAGCTTCTTCCGCATCACGATCTTCTTGCCGTACGCGGTGCCCGCCGTGGTCGCCACCCTGATGTGGGGCTTCATGTACGGCACGGAGTACGGGCTGGTGGGCGACATCAACCAGGCCTTCGGCGTCACCCTGCCCGACCCGCTCTCCCCCGACCTGGTGCTGGCGTCGATCGGCAACATCGTGACCTGGGAGTTCGTCGGCTACAACATGCTGATCTTCTACTCGGCGCTGCGTGTCATCCCGCACTCGCTGTACGAGGCGGCGGAGATCGACGGCGCCGGACAGTTCCGGGTCATCACCGCGATCAAGCTGCCCGCGATCCGGGGCGCCCTCGTGATCGCGACGATCTTCTCGATCATCGGCAGCTTCCAGCTCTTCAACGAGCCGAACATCCTGCGGAAGCTGGCCCGCAACGCCATCACGACGGACTACACCCCGAACTTCTATACGTACTCGCTGTCCTTCAACGGCCAGCAGCACAACTACTCCGCCACGGTGGCCATCATCATGGGTCTGATCACGATGGTGATCGCCTATGCCGTGCAACTGCGCGGCATGCGCAAGGGAGCGTGACCCGATGAGCACCCCTGTCACCACCGCCTCCCCCGCCACACCCGCCGAGACCGGCGGCCCCGGCAAGAGCGCGCCGCGGCTGCGGGGCACGCGCCGGCACTCCGTCAGCCGGCCCAAGCGCAGCGTGCTGCTGACGGTCATGATCTCCCTTCTGGTCATCTACACCGTGGTGCCGCTGATCTGGCTGGCCATCAACGCCACCAAGACCCAGTCGGGCCTGGCCGATTCGTCGGGGCTGTGGTTCGCCCACGACTTCGCCCTGTGGGACAACATCCGGGACACGTTCACGTACGACGACGGCGTGTTCACGCGCTGGCTGCTGAACACCCTGTTGTACGTCGTGCTGGGCGCCGGCGGGGCCACTCTGCTCGCGGTCCTGGGCGGCTACGCGCTGGCGAAGTTCGACTTCCCCGGCAAGCGCGGCATCTTCGCGATGGTCATCGGCGCGGTGGCCGTCCCCGGTACGGCCCTCGCGGTGCCCACCTTCCTGATGTTCAGCAAGATGGGCCTGACCGACACCCCGTGGGCGGTGATCATCCCCTCGCTGGTCTCGCCGTTCGGCCTGTACCTGATGTGGGTCTTCGCCACCGAGGCCATCCCCACCGAACTCCTCGAGGCGGCCCGCATCGACGGGGCCGGCGAGGCGCGCACCTTCTTCACGGTCTCCCTGCCGCTGCTCGCCCCCGGCATCGTGACGGTGCTGCTGTTCACCACGGTCGCGACCTGGAACAACTACTTCCTGCCGCTGATCATGCTCAAGGACTCGGACTGGTACCCCCTGACCCTGGGCCTGAGCGTCTGGAACTCCCAGGCGGAGACGATCGGCGGCGAAGTGATCTACAACCTGGTGATCACCGGTTCGCTGCTGACCATCGTGCCGCTGATCGCCGCGTTCCTGCTGCTGCAGAAGTACTGGCAGTCGGGTCTCGCGGCCGGAAGCGTCAAGGAGTGATCACCGCGACCCTCCGGCCGCCCCTCAGCCCCACATTGCCCACCACCCTCACCCTGTCCCACCCACGAAGAAGTGGAAGCATCTCGATGCGCAGAACGACCGGCCGCCTGCTGCGCGGCCTCGCCCTCCTCTCCACCCTCGCCCTGGGGGCCACCGCGTGCGGCGGCTCCGACGACGACTCAGGCCAGAAGGCGGTCTCCGCCGGGGACATCCAGGCGGCCCTGAAGAAGGGCGGCACGGTCAACGTCTGGGCCTGGGAGCCCACGCTGAAGTCGGTGGCGGCCGACTTCGAGAAGAAGTACCCCAAGGTCAAGATCAACCTCGTGAGCGAGCGGTCCGGCGACAAGCACTACACCGCCCTGTCGAACGCCATATCGGCCGAGAAGGGCGTGCCCGACGTCGCCCAGGTCGAGTACTTCGCGGTGGGCCAGTACGCCCTCACCAAGGGCCTCACCAACCTGACAGCCTTCGGCGCCGACAAGCTCGCATCCGAGTACAGCCCGGGTCCGTGGAACGCCGTGAGCGAGGACAAGGCCGTCTACGGCCTGCCGATGGACGCCGGCCCGATGGCGCTGTTCTACAACAAGAAGATCTTCGACAAGTACAAGGTCGCGGTACCGACCACCTGGGACGAGTACGTCGAGGCGGCCCGCAAGCTGCACAAGGCCGACCCCAAGGTCTTCATCGCCGCCGACGCGGGCGACCCGGGCCTCACCACCAGCCTGCTGTGGCAGGCCGGCTCACGCCCCTACAAGGTCGACGGCACGAACGTGAAGATCAACTTCGCTGACGCGAGTGCCAAGAAGTACACGGACACCTGGCAGAAGCTGATCGACGAGAAGCTTCTCGCGCCCATCAACGGCTGGACCGACGACTGGTACAAGGGTCTGGGCGACGGCACCCTCGCCACCCTGCCCAGCGGCGCCTGGATGCCCGCCAACTTCGTCACCGGCGTGCCGAACGCCAAGGGTGACTGGCGCGC
>NZ_JBFAGK010000029.1:0-114469 GCF_040660135.1 Streptomyces sp. NPDC050997 | reverse complement strand
CCGCACCCGCCCACGGCGCCAAGGGGACGGGCCGGGGGGTGTCCGCCCGCAGCGGTTGGCGCGTCAACACCGCCCGCTCCTCAAGAAACCGATTCCGCGCCGTTCCGAGGACGGACACCCCCCGGCCCGTCCCCGCCCCCCCACCGACCCCGGCGGTACTGGTGCGCGAAGGGGCGCGGGACGTACGCGACTTCGACCCCGCCGCCCCGTACGCGTCGAGAACGCGGACGGCAGGACGCGCGGTCTAGCCCTCGGCGGGGAACTGGCATCCACCTGGCCGGACAGGAACTGACGCTCCAGCCGACGGTCGAGGGCGACGGTTCGCGGTGGGCGGTTTTCGGCGATGCCACGGGCGCTCGCCGAGGAGCGGAACGTGCTGCGAGGAGCGGTCCGGTCACCGGGATCGCAAAGACAGTTCAAAGGTTGACGGCCGAAAGGCGCCCTTGCGCCGACCGTCCGTTCGGCCGAATACTCCCCCTCAGCGCTTGTCAGGGGCACGGCGTGTCCGGAATTCGGGCGGCCGGCGCACTGGCTGCGCCTCACGGGCCCGAACCCCACGAGGGCCCCCGACTTCCCATGTGGAGGAACGACAAGTGAGGATCAAGCGCACCACCCCCCGCAGCGGCATTTCGAGACGTACCCGGCTGACCGCCGTCACCACCGGCCTCGTGGCCGCCGCCGCGATCGCGGTCCCCAGCGCGAACGCGTCCGACTCTCCCACGTTCAGCGCCTCCGAGCTCAAGAGCGTCAGCGGCTCGGTACTCAAGGCCGATGTCCCGGGCACCGCCTGGGCCGTCGACAGCAAGACCGGCAAGGTGGTCGTCACCGCCGACAGCACGGTCTCCCAGGCCGAGATCGCGAAGATCAAGGAGCAGGCGGGCGCCAACGCCGACGCGCTCACGATCAAGCGCACCAGCGGCACGTTCCAGAAGTACATCGGAGGCGGCGACGCCATCTATGCGAGTAGCTGGCGCTGCTCCCTCGGCTTCAACGTCCGTGACAGCGCGGGCAACTACTACTTCCTGACCGCCGGTCACTGCACCGACGGCGCGGGCACGTGGTGGTCCAACTCGGGTCACACCACCACGCTCGGCACCACGTCGGGTTCCAGCTTCCCGACGAACGACTACGGCATCGTGCGGTACACCAACACGTCGGTCGCCAAGGACGGTACCGCCGGCAACACTGACATCACGAGCGCGGGCACACCGAGCGTGGGCACCACCGTCACCCGTGACGGCTCCACCACCGGCATCCACAGCGGTCGGGTCACCGCCCTGAACGCGACCGTCAACTACGGTAGCGGCGACATCGTCTACGGCATGATCCAGACCACGGTCTGCGCCGAGGCCGGCGACTCCGGCGGTTCGCTCTACGGCACCAACGGTGTCGCCTACGGTCTGACCTCCGGCGGCAGCGGCAACTGCACCTCAGGCGGCACGACCTTCTTCCAGCCGGTCACCGAGGCCCTGAGCGCCTATGGCGTGAGCGTCTTCTAGTCCCGGTTCGCCGGTCCGGGGCCTTGGGCCCGGATCATTGACCCCGGGCGCACCACTGGAACTCCGCGGCCAGCAGCGGAACGAGCCCCCGCACGCAATCGACGTGCGGGGGCTCGCCCTTGTCGGCCGCCGGAGTTACCGTCGACGGACAGGCGGTCACGTCGGACCCTGGGGGCCGTGATGGTCGAGGAGTTGGTGGCGGCGGGAGTGGCGCTCGCGTCCGCCGGAGTGGTGTACGTGTGGTCGGCGGCACGGGTCGTCAAACAGTACGAACGGGGTGTGGTCTTCCGGCTCGGCAAGCTCCTGCCGGAGGTGCGCGGACCGGGGTTCACCCTGATCGTTCCGGGCGTCGACAAGCTCCGGAAGGTCAACATGCAGATCGTGACGATGCCGGTGCCCGGGCAGGAGGGCATCACCCGGGACAACGTCACGGTGCGGGTGGACGCCGTCGTCTACTTCAGGGTGACCGCCCCGGCCGAGGCGATCGTCCGGGTGGAGGACTACCGGTTCGCGGTCGCGCAGATGGCGCAGACTTCGCTCAGGTCCATCATCGGCAAGAGCGAGCTGGACGATCTGCTCTCCAACCGCGAAAAGCTCAATGAGGGCCTGGAGTTGATGATCGACAGCCCGGCCGTGGAGTGGGGCGTCACCATCGACCGGGTCGAGATCAAGGATGTCTCACTGCCCGAGACCATGAAGCGGTCCATGGCCCGTCAGGCCGAGGCAGACCGGGAGCGCCGGGCCCGGGTCATCAACGCCGACGCCGAACTCCAGGCGTCGAAGAAGCTCGCCGAGGCCGCCAAGGAGATGTCCGATCAGCCCGCCGCGCTGCAACTGCGGCTGCTGCAGACGGTGGTGGCGGTGGCCGCCGAGAAGAACTCGACGCTCGTGCTCCCGTTCCCGGTGGAGCTGCTGCGGTTCCTGGAGAAGGCCCAGCAGGGGTATCCCGCGGTACAGCAACCGGTGCAGGAGCAACTCCCGCCCGTCGCGCCCCAGGTGAACCCCGATGGACAAGGGGCGATTTCAAGACAGGACTAGTCCTCACAGGCTGATGAGAGTTACTCGCCCGTAGTGTTTGCATCGGGAATGGCCTGGAGTGACCGTGAACTGTCAAATGGAGGGGGCGCGTAACCGCGTTCTACGCGCGTCCTGAAGTCGACCTTGTGCGCCCCCTGTGGAATTCGGAAGAGTAGGCGCTCGTCAACCACTCTTTCGGTCCCGAGGTCCCCACAACCGTCCGGGCCGACCCCCCACAGGAGGACGCGAGTTGAAGCACCGACGCATACCCAGGCGACGGGTGGCCCTGGCCGGAGCGGGTATCGCCGCACTGGTCGCCGCGGGTGTCACCTTCCAGTCTGCGAACGCCAGCGAGCCGGCGAAGACCCCGGCGCCGGAAACCCTCTCGGCCCTGGCGGCCGGAAAGCTCGCCTCGACGCTCGGTCAGGACCTGGGCGCAGAGGCGGCGGGAACGTTCTACGACGCGAAGACCAAGAGCCTCGTGGTCAACGTGCTCGACGAGGCCGCGGCGAAGACCGTCGAGGCGGCCGGCGCCAAGGCCAGAGTCGTCGAGAACTCCCTCGCCGAATTGAAGAGCGCCCACGGCACCCTCAAGCAGGACGCGAGCATCCCCGGCACCGCCTGGGCGACCGACCCGACGACCAACAAGGTGGTCGTCACCGCCGACCGCACGGTCTCCGACGCCGAGTGGGCGAAGCTGACCAAGGTCGTCGACGGGCTCGGCGCCACCACCGAACTCCAGCGCACGAAGGGGGAGTACAAGCCCTTCGTCGCGGGCGGCGACGCCATCACCGGCGGCGGCGGACGCTGCTCGCTCGGCTTCAACGTGGTCAAGGGCGGCGCGCCGTACTTCATCACCGCCGGGCACTGCACGGAGTCCATCTCCACCTGGTCCGACTCCAGCGGCGACGTGATCGGCCAGAACGAGGAGTCGAGCTTCCCGGACAACGACTACGGCCTGGTCAAGTACACCGGCGACGTGGCCCACCCGAGCGAGGTGAACCTCTACAACGGCTCCACGCAGAAGATCACGGGAGCGGCCGCGGCCACCGTCGGCATGAAGGTCACCCGCAGCGGCTCCACGACCCAGGTGCACGACGGCACGGTCACCGGGCTGGACGCCACCGTGAACTACGGCAACGGCGACATCGTCAACGGCCTGATCCAGACCGACGTCTGCGCCGAGCCCGGCGACAGCGGCGGCTCGCTCTTCTCCGGCAGCAACGCGATCGGCCTCACCTCGGGCGGCAGCGGCGACTGCACCTCGGGCGGCGAGACCTTCTTCCAGCCGGTCACCGAGGCGCTCTCGGCCTTCGGCGCGCAGATCGGCTGACGGCCACGTCTCACGCCCGACGAAGTCCCGCCCCGTGCACGAGGGGCGGGACTTTCGCGTCGTACGACGGTGTGTTGCCGTACGACACAGCCTGATCGGCGCGACACGAGGGCCGCGCCTCAAGCGCCAACCGCGCGCCAGGAGGGAGGCAGCGTGACGAGCCCCGTCCCCTAGGCTCGCCCGCCCGCGTCCGACACAGGACCAGCACTCCCCGTTCCCGCCCCGCTCGGTCAGCGCCTCCTGCGCGACGCGGTAGGCGGACAGCTCGACCGGCACGCGACGCCCCTCCCCGCTGCGACGCGGCGTCGACGCGCACCCCCGCGCCCGCAGTCACCGCCGCCGACCGTTCGGCGTCCGTCGGCCCCCGTCGCCGGCGCCTGGATCGTGCACACGCTCTGTCCGAAGGACTTCTGCGAGAGCAACTGATCTGCCAGGTGGGCGAGGTGACGGGGAGGTACCTGTTCCGGCCGCCCCTCACCTCGCCAAATAATCGCTGATGTGTTCGAATCATGTCGCTGACCGGGGCTGATGGGGTTAGAGTAATCGAACGAGAGTACGATGAACATATCGGGCTTATGGTCGAAAAGGGGTGGAGTGATGGAGGTGCGGCATGGCGGGCTACGCCCATCTGCACGTCGCGTCCGGTTACTCCGTCCGCTACGGCGCCGCCCACCCCGAGCAGCTCGCCCGGCGGGCGGCCGAGCGGGGTATGACGGCGCTCGCGCTCACCGACCGGGACACGGTCACCGGGGCCGTCCGGTTCGAGCAGGCGTGCGCCGGAACCGGGGTGCGGCCGGTCTTCGGCGTCGACCTGGCCGTAGAGGCCCTGGCGCCTCCGCCGCCGGCCCGGCGGCGCCGCACTCCGGCGCGCGGTGGGGCGCACGTCGTCGAGCCGCCGCTCAGGTTCGTGCTGCTCGCGCAGAACCGGGCGGGATGGGCGCGGCTGTGCCGCATCACGTCGGCAGCCCATGCCGGTGCTTTGTCCGGTACGCCGCCGGTGGTGCCGTGGGAGGCGCTGCGCGAGTACGGCGGCCCCGGTCTGATCGTGCTGCTCGGCCCGCTCTCGGAGCCGGTGCGGGCGCTGTCGGTGGGTCGGGAGGACGTCGCGATGAAGCTGCTGGCGCCCTGGCGGGAGATCTTCGGGAGTGGAGTCCGGTTGGAGGCCGTTGCGCAGAAACGTTTCAGCGTCGAGCCGGGGTCGCTTCGGCTGGCTGCCCGGACGCTGGCGCTGGCCGACCGCACCCGTACCACCGCGGTGCTCTCCAACGCCGTCCGCTACGCCGACCCCGGACAGCACCGGCTCGCTGACGTCCTGGACGCCGCGAGACTGCTGCGCCCGATCGACCGGCGCCGCCTGGACAGCGGGCAGCGCTGGCTCAAGGACGAGCGGGCGATGACAGCCGTCGCGCAGATGATCTCCGAGTGCGCCGGAACGGACGCCCGGCGGGCGCGCCGTCTGATGGCGGACACCGCTGCCACGGCGGCCGCGTGCGCCGTCGACCCCCGAGCGGACCTCGGTCTTGGCACACCGCACTTCCCGGAACCGTCGCTCTTCGGCGCCGACCCCGGAGCCGGCGGAGCTGCCCAGCTGCTGCGCGACCAGTGCGAGGCCGGTATGGCCCGACGTGGCCTCGACCGCGACCGAGCGGCGCTCGACCGGCTGGACGAAGAGCTCGCCGTGATCTCCAAGCTGGACTACGACCCGTACTTCCTCGCCGTCGGCCAGGTCGTGGCCGACATCCGGGCCAAGGGCATCAGGGTCGCGGCCCGCGGCTCGGGCGCGGGGTCGATGGTCTGCCACGCGCTCGACATCGCCACCGCCAACCCACTCGACCACCGCCTGCTGTTCGAGCGGTTCCTGAGCGTGCGCCGGGCCTCGCTGCCCGACATCGACATCGACGTGGAGTCCGCCCGACGCCTGGAGTGCTACGACGCGATCTTCGACCGGTTCGGCAAGGAACGGGTGGCGGTCACCGCGATGCCCGAGACCTACCGGGCCCGCCGCGCCCTACGGGACACCGGCCTCGCCCTCGGTATCGCGCCCGCCGACGTCGACCGGATCGCCAAGAGCTTCCCGCACCTGCGGGCCTCCGACATCACCGGTGCGCTCGCCGAACTGCCCGAACTACGGCAGTTGGCGGCCGAGGCACACCGGTACGGACCCCTGTGGGAGCTCGCCGAAGGCCTCGACTCCCTGGTCCACGGCATGGCCATGCACCCGTGCGGAGTGGTCATCAGCGACGCCACCCTCCTGGACCGGCTGCCGGTGCAGCCCACGCCGCAGGGCGACTACCCCATGGCGATGGCGGCGAAGGAGGAGATCGAGGCGCTGGGCAACATCAAACTCGACGTCCTGGGCGTGCGGATGCTGTCCTCGATGGCGCATGCGATCACCGAGATCGAACGGACGACCGGCAACCGTATCGACCTGGACGACCCGCGCCAGGTGCCGCTCGACGACGTCTTCGCGTTCAAGCTCATCCAGGAGAGCCAGACCCTGGGTCTCTTCCAGCTCGAGTCGCCAGGCCAGCAGGACCTCCTGTCCCGGCTTCAGCCCCGCGATCCGCAGGACGTCATCGCCGACATCAGCCTCTTCCGCCCCGGCCCGGTCGCCGGAGGCATGCCCGAGCGGTACATCGCCGCGCGCCACGGGGGCACGCCCGCCTATGCCCACCCCGACCTCGAACCGGTGCTCGCCGACACCTACGGCGTGACCATCTGGCACGAGCAGATCATCGAGACCTTCGCCGTGATGACCGGCTGCGACCGCGCACTGGCGGAGATCGCCCGGAGGGCACTCGGCGACAAGGGCCGACTGCCCGGGATCAAGGACTGGTTCCACCGTCGAGCGCAGGCCCGTGGCTACAGCGAGACCGTGCGGGACGAGGTGTGGAAGACCGTCGAGGCCTTCGGCGCGTACGGCTTCTGCCGCGCCCACGCGGTCGCCTTCGCCGTACCGGCCCTGCAGAGTGCCTGGCTCAAGGCGCACTATCCGGCGTTCCTGCTGGCCGGCCTGCTCGAACACGATCCCGGGATGTGGCCCAAGCGCGTCCTCGTCTCCGACGCCCGTCGCCGCGGTGTCCCGGTCCTGCCCGTCGATGTCAACCGCTCCAAGGTGAGGCACATCGTGGAGCCGACCGACGGGGAACAGTGGGGCGTGCGGCTCGCGCTGTCCGCGGTGCACGGGATCAGCGAGGGCGAGTGCGCCCGGATCGAGGAGGCGCAGCCGTACGGATCGCTGTCGGACTTCTGGCAGCGGGCCCACCCCAGCAGGCCGATCGCCGAACGCCTTGCCGAGATCGGCGCTCTGGGTTCCCTGCACGACGGACGCCTCACCCGGCGCGACCTGCTCCTGCAGATCGCCGAACTCCACCGGGCCTCCCGCACCCGGACCGCCGCCAAGGGCCAACTGCCCATCGAAGCGGGCGCGGTCGGGGGAGCGGAGCCGAGCGGTCTGCCGGAGATGACCGGACGTGAAGCCCTGAGCGCCGAGCTGAGCACCCTCGGCATCGACGTCTCCAAGCATCTGATGGAGCACCACCACCGGCTGCTGCGCGAGATCGGCGCGACCGACGCGGCGCACCTGGCCGGTCTGCGCGCCGGTCAGCAGGTCCTGGTCGCCGGTGTGCGGGCCTCGACGCAGACCCCGCCGATCGCCAGCGGCAAGCGCGTCATCTTCGTCACCCTGGAGGACGGCTCCGGCCTGGTCGACCTGGCCTTCTTCGAGGACTCCCACCCGGCCTGCGCGTACACCGTCTTCCACAGCGGACTGCTGCTGGTGCGCGGCACGGTCCAGGTGCGCGGCACCCGCCGCACCGTCGTCGGCACCATGGCCTGGGACCTGGACGAGATCGCCGAGGCCCGCCGCGACAACGGCCCCGAGGCCGCCCTCGCCCTCCTCGGCGCCGACCGTCCGTCCCCGACCCCCGCCCAGCCGCAGCGCACCCTGGCCAACGGCACCACGGGCGCCCGGCTGCACCCGTACGCCGACCTGCAGCCCGCCGGCAACCGCTCGGCCGACCTGAAGAAGTTCGGCCACCGCAGCCCGGGGAGCGCGGGATGACCACGCGTCAGCGGCATATCGCCCACCTCCATCTGCACGCCGCACTGAGCGAGGCCCAGTACGACGACGTACTCGAACTGATGTCCGGAATCACGCCTCACGTCCAGGCCGTCCCGCCCGACGCCGTCCAGCTCGACCTGACATCGGCGCTCAGATACTTCGACCTGTCTCCCTACGACGTGGTCCAGCTGGCGAAGATGAGGCTGAAGGGCCTGTACGGCATAGACAGCAGCGCCGGGCTCGCGAACAACCGCATGCTGGCCGCCATGGCGGCCGACGCGTCCGCGCCGGGCGACACCACCTGGATCCCCGCCGGTCAGGCCGCCACCTGGCTGTACCCCCGCCCGGTCACCGCACTGCCGGGGATCGGCCGCGTCACGGCGACCGCCCTCACCCGGTACGGCCTGCACACCATCGGGCAGGTCTCCGACCTGCCCGCGGGGACCCTGCAACGCCTCCTCGGCACGGCCCAGGCACGACTGCTGGCCGAACGCGCCCGCGGCCACGACCCCCGTCCCGTCACCCCGAAGGAGCCCGCGGCACACCTGACCGCCGACCTCGTGCTCGACCGGGACTGTCTCGATCCGGCACAACATCACCGAGCTGTCCTGGGACTCGCCGACCGGATCGGTCAGCGCCTACGCGGCGAACGCCAAGTCGCCGGCCGAATCACGCTCACGGTGCGGTACGCCGACCGCAGTTCCACCACCCGCACACGCACGCTGCCGGAACCCGCGAACCACTCACCCGCCATCGCGGCGACCGCCCTGGGCCTGCTGACCGCCCTGGGGCTGCAGCGAGCACGAGTCCGCGCCTACGCGATCCGCGCCGACGACCTGTTGCCGGCCGACAGCGCCTACCGCCAGCTCTCCTTGGACCCCGGGGACACCCGTGCTCGCGCTGCCGAAACCGCCGCCGACCGGGCCCGGCGGCGTTTCGGCTCGGAAGCGGTACGTCCTGCTGCCCTGACCACCGCAACGCTCAGAACCTCGATCGAGTAGTCGCGAGGCCGGCGGGCACCAGCCGGCCTCGCTGCCCGGCGCCCGGCCGCCGCCTTCCCGTCCGGTCAGCCGGTGTACACCTCGGCCCGGTCCACGCTCACGAACGAGGCCGTGGACTGGGCGTTGTGCTCGCCGGTCACCCGGATGCGCAGGGTGTGCCGGCCGGAGGCGAGCTTCGGGCTGATGTACTGCACGGTCTCACCCGTGCGGATGGCGCCGTAGAAGTCGACGCGGGTCTCCGCCCCGCCGTCGATGCTGAGGGCGGCGATGCCGTTGCCGGTGTCGCGTACCGACAGCAGCGCGATCCGGGTGCCCGTGAAGGTGAGGGTCGCGGTGTTGCCGGCCTGGTCGCTCCAGTGGTCGTCGCCCCAGAAGCACTGCGCGGCACATCCCGTACCGGAGTTCCAGGTCCCGGTATAGGCGACAGTGCCGTCGCCGCTGGAGCGGTTGTCGTCGTTGATCCAGTGGTTGCCCGAGCCGGGGTCTCCGGAAGGCAGGTTCTGGGTGGCGCCCATGGCGAGCGGGGTACCGAGGTTCGGGCTGCCGTCGGCGTTCCAGCCGATCTTCTGGGCGCGGCTGGTGCGGTCGGTGTAGGTGTACTGGGAGGTCGTCTTGGCGTGGTACACCATCCAGTCCTCGGTGCCGTCCGGGGACTTGAAGAAGGCGTGGTGGCCGGGTCCGAACACGCCGACCGAGTCGTTGCGCGAGAACACCGCGCCGTTGTGCTGCTTCCAGTTGGCGGCCCCCAGCGGATCGGTACCGTCGGCCAGGGACATCATCCTCAGCTGGTAGTCGGGCTTGCCGGTGTCGCATGTCGAGTACGTCATCCAGGTGCGGCCGTTGCGGTTGAGGAACTCCGGTCCCTCACGCACCTCCGCGCAGCCGCCCGCACCGTTGATCGCGACCGCGTTGCCGGAGACGGTGTACGGGTTCGACAGCGGCGCGATGTTGAGCCCGTTGTGCTGGTAGGCGTTGATGCCGCTGTAGGCGAGGTACAGCTTGCCGTTGTGGGTGAAGACGCTGGGGTCGATCGCGAAGTCGTTGGTGTGGTTGGGCGGGATCAGCGCCGACTTGAAGTGGTACGGGCCGGTCGGGGAGTCGGCGTCGGACTCCAGGACGTAGACGCGGTGGTGGTCGTCGACGCCGTCGTCGGCCGTGTAGTAGAGGTACCAGCGGTTGCCGAAGCGGTAGAACTCCGAGGCCCAGATGTTCTTGTTGCGGGAGCTGTTGGTGTCGGTCCAGACCGTGACCGGGTCGGACGCCGGCAGGGTGCCCAGGGACGTCGAGCGCCACATGCGGATGCTGCCGCCCTGGGTCGTGGTCATGTAGTACGAGCCCTTCCAGTACGTCAGGTACGGGTCGAGCCCGGTGTTGAGCGGGTTGCGGAACGTGGTGCCGGTCGCGGCCGCGGCCTGGGGCGCCGCGGTCGACGTGGGCGTGGAGACGAGGGAGAACACCACGGCCAGCAGGAGGGCGACCAATGCCGCCGTGCGTGCCGTGCGGGGGGACGAACTCATGGGCGACTCCGTTGCGTCGTGGTGAGTGCCTGTCAGGGGGCGGGCCGGCTCACTGGCCGCCGAGGCCCGTCGTGGCGACGGACTTGATGATGTGCCGCTGGAAGAACAGGAAGACGACCACCAGCGGCAGCGCGGCCAGCACAGCCGACGCCATCGACTGCGCGTACTGGACGCCGTAGGCGTCCTTCACCGACGTGATGCCCACGGGCAGGGTCATCAGGTCGGGGTCCGAGGTGGAGATGAAGGGCCACAGGAAGTTGTTCCAGGCGCCGATGAACACGAAGATCGCCACCGCCGACAGCATCGGACGGGACAGCGGCAGCAGCACGCTCCAGAAGATCCGGAAGTGCCCCGCACCGTCGATGCGGGCCGCCTCCTCCAACTCCCTGGGCAGGGAGTCGAAGTGCTTCTTCAGGATGAACACCATCACCGGCGCCACCGTCTGAGGCAGGATCACCGCCGCGTAGGTGTCGACGAGGTTCAGGGTCAGCATCTGCTGGAACCACGGCACGATCAGCATCTGCGGCGGCACCAGGACGGCCGCCACCACGACCGTGAACAGCCCCTTGCGGCCGGCGAACCCGGTACGGGAGAACGCGTAGCCGGCCATCGCGGACACCGCCACCGTGATCACCGTGACGGCGGCCGCGACCAGGAAGCTGTTGAACATCCACAGCGGAAGCTCGCCGCGCTCCCACACACTGCGGAACCCGTCCAGGGTGAAGCCGTGCTTCGGCCACAGCCAGTGCACCGGATCGCTCGCGTCCTGCTCCGACTTGAACGATGTCAGCAGCCCCCCGGCCGCCGGCAGCAGCCACAGCAGCGCCAGCACGGTCAGCACCGTGAACGTGAGCACCCGCGCGGTGCGGCTCTCCCCGAGGGACAGATGCGCGCGGCGGGCCTCGGCGCGCCGCCGGCGGGCCGCCACCTCCCGGATGACCGGCGAGCGGGGCGCGGCCTTGGGACGGGGGAGGGGCGGGTCGATGGTGGAGGTCATGTCACTTCTCCCGGCGACGGAGGGCGGCGTACTGCGCCGCGGAGGCGAGGATGACGAGTGCGAAGAAGACGTAGCTGATCGCCGAGGCGTAGCCGAGCCGGTAGCCGGTGAAGCCGACGTCGTACATGTACTCGATGACCGGTCGCGTGGAGTTGTCCGGACCGCCCTTGGTCAGCAGGTAGATCTGGTCGAAGACCTTCAGCGAGGCCAGGATCTGCAGCACCGTGACGACGACGGTGATCCGGCTCAGCTGCGGCAGCGTGATGGAGAACAGCCGCCGCCAGGCGCCCGCGCCGTCGATCGCCGCCGCCTCGTACAGGTGGTCCGGCACCGACTGCAGAGCCGCCAGATACAGCAGGAAGTTGAAGCCGACCGTCCACCACAGGGTGGTCAGCACGATCGCCCACATCGCGACCGACGTGTCGCTCAGCCAGGCCACCGAGTCGAGGCCCAGCGCGTTCAGCAGCTGGTTGTACAGGCCGAGGTCGCCCTGGAAGAGCCAGGCCCACAGCAGGCTCACCACACCGACGGGCAGCAGATACGGCGCGAAGAACGCCAGCCGCCACACCCACTGGCCGGGCAGCCCGGTGTGGACCAGCAGCGCCATGCCGAGCGCTACGACGACCAGCGGGACGGTCGACAGCACGGTGAACCACACGGTGTGCCCGAGAGCCCGCCACATCTCGGCGTCCTGAAGCGCCTCCGAGAAGTTGTCCAAGCCGACGAAGCTCGGCGAATGGACCGACAGCGAGGTGTCGGTGAGGCTCATCCACAGTCCCTGGACCAGCGGCCAGACCAGGAAGAGGGCGAAGAGCACGAGGAAGGGCAGGGCGAACAGCAGGCCGGGAGAGAGGATCCGGCGTGCCGGGCGCGTCCCGGGCAGGGCCGGGGCAAGGGGAGAGGACATCGTTGTGCCTCCTGCGCGGATGGTTCGCGGCCGGATCAGGCCGGGCTGGGCTTGGAGAGGAAGGTGTTGAGGCGGCGCACCATCGCGCGCGCCGCGCGGTCCGGTGTCATGTCGCCCAGAAGAGCCTGCTGGAGGACCTGGGACATGGCGTTCTGGAAGTCGGAGCCCGCCCCGGCGAACCACACCGACGGGTCGAGCACGACATGGCTCGCGGCCTGCGCGTAGTGCGCCTGCGGTTCGAGGCGGGCGTAGGCGGTGGTACGGGTGACCGGCTGGTAGGCGGGGATGTGGCCCGCGGTGGCCCAGACCTGACCGGCCTTGAGCAGTGCGGCCACCGCGCGGTGGGTGCGCCGGCGGTGTTCCTCGTCCGGGTGGTCCCGGTGGGGAAGGACGAACGAGTGCGAGTCGGCGTAGACGGCCGGGGTGCCGAACACCGTGGGGAAGGGTGCCGCGCCGACGTTCTTGTCGGCCGCGCGGTAGGTGCCCAGCTCCCACTCGCCGGAGAGGGTCATCGCCGTCTGCTTGTTGACGAAGGAGGCGATGGCGGACGCGTAGTCGAGGTGCTTCGGGTTCACGGTGCCGTCGACCACCTTGGCCATGAAGGAGATCACCTCGGCCATCCGGTCCACGTCCACCTCGGCCGGCCCGCCCTCGGGCAGTTCGAACCTGCCGCCGGTCTGCCGGTACAGGCCGTAGAACAGCCGCCAGCACTGGGCGGTGTCGGTGACATAGCCGAACGCGATGCCCTGCTTCCCGGAGGCCTTGGCCAGTTCCTTGCCGGCGGCCAGGAACCTGTCGGGGGAGGAGAACGCGTCCGCGTCCAGCGTTCCGTCGGCGGTCAGCAGGCCCGCCTTCTTCGCCGGTCCGGGGTGGTAGAAGACGATGAAGGGGTGGGTGTCCAGCGGGACGGCGTAGGTCTGGCCCTCGAACTGGGTGCGCGACCACACCGCGTCCGCGAAGTCGTCCGGGGCGATGCCGTACTCGGCCAGCAGGTCCGTGTCCCACGGGTCCAGCAGCCCGGTGGGCGCGTACCCGGCAAGACGGGACATGTGCGAGACGGCCACGTCGGGCCCGCGGCCGCCGCTGGAGGCCATGGCGAGCTTGGTGTAGAACGGGGTGCCCCACTCCAGGACGGTGCGCTCGATGTGCGTGCCCGGCATGTCGGGCTGCGCCTTGGCCACCATCTCGTTGAGGAGGCCGCCGTCGGCCCCGCTGAACGGGTCCCACAGACGGACCGTCGATCCGTCGTCGGCCGCGAGCGCCGATCCGCAGCCGCTGAGCGCTCCGGCGCCGAGGGCCGCGGCGCCCGCGGCGAGTGCTGTCGTCAGGACACGGCGTCTGGTCGGTCCGTGGCGACCGACCTGGGCTGGTGTGCCGGTCATGGGGTTCCTTCCCGGTGGGCGGCGGCGCGGGGACTCAAGTCCGTGCGCCGCTGCTGCCCGCCATGGGCCTCTTACATCGATGTAAATTTCGGGCAGGGGTCGGTGCGCTCGCTCACCTCGACGAGCGGGAACCGGGTGCTACGGCGTGTCCTCGTACGCCGCCGGGCGCAGCTGGGCCGCGCGCAGCAGCGCGGTGTCGGCCTTCTCGGAACGGTCGAAGCGGTAGACGCCGTTGCACTCCTGGAAGACGTCGGTGAGCTGTGTGTAGCAGTAGCCGAACATCCCGGGGTCGCCGAGCAGCACGCCGGTCAGACCGCGGAACCGTTCCACGAACTCCTCCTCGGTCCGCGGCCGTTCGCCATACCCCCAGGAGCTCCCGGCGTCGTCGCCGACCGCGGCGGCTGCCTCCGGGTCCCACCAGATCCCGCCGAACTCACTGCAGAAGTACGGCTGCCCCCGGTACGGCACCGACCACGCGCGGCCCTCGGGGCCGGTGTTGACGTACGGCCGGTCCTCGGCCAGCCCGTCCATGATCTTGGCGAACGCCGCCGGGTCCTGCTCGTAGCAGTGCGAGTCGTAGACGTCCGTCTCCGGCACCCGGTGCGCATAGCCGGAGGCGTCGACGACCGGCCGGGTCGGGTCGGCCTGCTTGGTGGCGAGGAACATGCCCCGGGTGACGTCGTCCAGCACGGTGATGCGGTCGTGCAGGTTCTGGTACGTCTCGTTCAGCGGGCACCAGCCGACGATCGAGGGGTGCGAATGGTCCCGCTCCAGCGCCTCCAGCCACTGCGTGATGTACGAGGCGTCGGGCCGCTGGTTGTCGTCGCGGACGCCGACCTCGCAGCCCCAGTCGCCGAACTCGCCCCACACCAGGTAGCCGAGCCGGTCGGCATGGTGGAGGAAGCGCTCCTCGAAGACCTTCTGGTGCAGTCGGGCCCCGTTGAACCCGGCCGCGATCCCCAGCTCGATGTCCCGCCGCAGCGCGGCGTCCGTGGGCGCGGTCATCAGCCCGTCCGGGTAGTAACCCTGGTCCAGCACCAGCCGTTGGAAGACCCGCTCCCCGTTGAGCAGCAGCTCCTTGCCGCGCACGGACACCGACCGCAGCCCGGCGTAGGAACGGGCGGCGTCGACGACCGCCCCGTCCGGGCCGAGGACCTCCAGGGCGAGGTCGTACAGATGGGGGTCGCCCGGCGACCAGGTGCGCCGCCGGTCGTCGGGGACGGGCAGCACCAGTCGCGGGCACAGATCGAGGTCGGCGCGTCCTTCGGCGGTGGCGACGGTGCCGTCGGCGTCGCTCAGCGTGGCGCGCACCCGGTGCCCCGCGATGTTCGCCGACAGCGGCAGCTCCACCAGGAAGGAACTGGTGGCCAGCTGGGGTGTGACACGGGGCCGGCGCAGGGCGACGGTACGGGGGACCGGCTCCAGCCACACGGTCTGCCAGATGCCGGTGGTCCGGGTGTAGTGGCAGTGCGAGTTGGCGTACCAGGTGGCCTGCTTGCCGCGGGCCTGCACGGAGTGTCGGCTGTCCCGGGCGCGCACCACGACGGTCAGTTCCTCGCCGGCCGCTGCCACCTCGCCGAGATCGGCGGTGAACGGCGTGAAGCCGCCGCGGTGCCGGGCGACCTCCTGGCCGCCTGCCCACACCGTGGTGTCGTGGTCGACCGCCCCGAAGTGCAGCAGCACCCGGGCGTCGCCCCACTCGGCCGGCACGGTCACCGTGCGCCGGTACCAGACGGCCTCCAGGAAGTCCGTCTCCGCGATGCCGGACAGCTCCGACTCCGGGCAGAACGGGACGAGGATGCGGTCGGCCAGTTCGCGGTCGGTCAGGCCGCGTTCCAGTCCGGTGTCGGACCGGTCGGTCTCGAACTGCCACACGCCGTTGAGATTCAGCCAGGCGTCCCGCTCGAACTGGGGCCTGGGGTACTCGGGACGGGGCGGCTCGTCCGGAAGGTACGGGTCGGGCATGGCGCTCCTGTGGCGAGAGTGCAGGTCAGTGCGTGGTGTAGCTGGTGCGGGCTCATGGCACCATGCCGATTACATCGATGTAAATAGCTCGGACGCGGTTTGTGTGCGATCGGCTGGCCGGAAAACGATGCACAACGGTCGGTACGATCAAGAGAGTTCGGAAGGAAGGGCAGCGTGGCGGCCAGACCGAGGATCAAGGACGTGGCGGAGTACGCCGGCGTCTCGCCCAAGACCGTCTCCAACGTGATCAACGACTACGAGCACGTCTCGGAGCAGACCCGCACGGCCGTCCGCGAGGCGATCGACGCCCTCGGCTACCGCGTCAACATGGCCGGACGCCAGTTGCGCCAGGGCCGCACGGGCATGATCACCCTCGCCGTGCCCGAGCTCGACGTCGCCTATTTCTCCGAGCTGGCCAGGCACGTCATGGAGGCGGCCGGGCGCAACGGCCGGACCGTGCTGATCCACCAGACCGGCGCGGAACGCGACCGCGAACTGGCCGCGCTGCACGGTTTCGACACGCAGTTCTGCGACGGAGTGATCCTCAGCCCGCTGTCCCTGCTGCCCCGCGACCTCGCCACCCGCGACCGCCGACTGCCCGTGGTGCTGCTCGGCGAGCGCCCCGCCGAAGGACACACCGACCACGTCGGCATCGACAACGTGCGCGCCGCGCGCGAGGCCACCGAGCATCTGCTGTCCCGCGGGCGGCGCCGGATCGCGGTGGTCGGCGGCGCGGTACGCGGCCAGCAGGGCACCGACCGGCTGCGCACCCACGGCTACCGCAAGGCCCTGGCGGCGGCGGGCCTGCCCTTCGACCCCGACCTGGTGGTGCCGGTGGAGGCCTACCACTGGAGGGACGGCGCCGAGACGGCCGCCCGGCTGATGCGGGACGGATCCGCACCGGACGCGCTGCTGTGCCTGAACGACAACATGGCGCTCGGTGCCCTGCGGGCCCTGCACGAGACCGGCGTGCGGGTGCCCGGCGAGGTGGACGTGGTCGGCTTCGACGACATCGAGGCATCCCGCTTCAGCGTGCCCAGCCTGACCACGGTCTCCCCCGACAAACGGGAGATCGCGGGCGCGGCGGTGTCCCTGCTGCTGGACCGCATCGACACCCCGGACTCGGGCGCCCCCTACCGGGACGAGGTGATCGGCCACCGGATCATCGTCCGGGAGAGCAGCGGGGGCTGACTCACTGACCGCCCTGGGCGAGAACCACTTGGTTCCCGGCGTCGGCGGTGTGGGGTCAGCCCGCGGTGGGTGACGGGGTGGTGTCGCGTACGAAGACGGGTTTGAGGTGCTTCTCGGGCAGTGCCTCGGGGAGCTGTTCCCAGTCGAGGACGTGGGAGACGACGCGCTCGGGGGCGACCTTGCCGGAGGCGGCGAGTTCGAGGGCGTCGGGGATGTGGTCGCGGACGTTGTCACGGGCGATGCGCAGGGTGACGCCGGTGAGGTACATGTCGAGCAGGGGCAGCTCGCCGGGGCGGAAGTGGTTGCCCGCGGACTCGCAGATGCCTTCCGGGGCGAGGCACTTGACGGCCAGGGCGAGTTGGTCGACCCGACCGGTGGCCTCGACGACGATGTCGAAGCCGTGCCGGAACGGTTCGAGTTCCTCGGCGGTGGCGGCACCGTAGCCTCGGGCGATCTCGCGGTGTTCGGGGTCCGGGTCGACGTACAGGACATCGGAGGCGCCGAGCGCGCGGGCGATGTCGCACACGTACAGACCGATGCTGCCGCGGGCCACCACCAGGACCCGGGCGCCGGGCTTGTTCTTCAGATGGGGTGCCACCAGGCGCCACGACAATGACCAGTTGTCGCTCGCCGAGGCCATGGCGACCGGGTCGAGGCCGGCGGGCAGCGGTACGAGCATGGCGTCAGCCCACGGCACGCGGACCAGGTCGGAGAACAGCCCGCCCCAACTGCCGCCCAGCGGCGCGCCGTACATGGCCATGTGCGGTACGGACGTGCAGTGCGCGGTGAGTCCGGCGCGGCAGTGGTCGCAGCTGCCGCAACTGATGGACCAGGGGACGACCACCAGGTCACCGGGGGCCACGGCGGTGACGGCGTCGCCGGTCTCCACGACCCGGGCCACGCATTCGTGGCCGAGGGCGAAGGGCGGGTCGACGAAGCCGTGCCCGGCCAGGATCGCGGAGTCGACGTCGCAGGAGGTGGCGGCCACCGGGGCGACGATCGCCTCCTGATCGGACCGGAGCTTCGGGTCGGGTACCTCGCGCCACTCGACGGAGTGCCGGGCGACATAGGTCAGTTCACGCATCGGCCTGCTGCCCCTTCGCCAGGGCCACGAGGTCGGCGTAACGGATGACCGAACCGCCGGCGCCCCAGGTGCCGTCCGGCTGCTCGTGCACCAGCACCCACACCCGCAGCGCGTCGTCGGACGACAGCCCGGCCGCCTCAAGGACCGTCTTGGTGGCGTCCTCGACCAGCCCGGCCTTGCGCCGCTCGGACAGCGCGCCCTGTGGAACCGTGACGTCCACGAGGAAGCGGGGCGCGTCGTCCTCGGCGGTGGTCTGCGCCCCCTCGGGGAGTTCGACGAGGTAGCTCCATGCCTGGGCGCGGAAGAACGCGGTGTCGGGCGCTCCCTCCCAGCGCAGCAGGACGGCGGCCAGGTCGCGCTGGACGGTCTTGCGGCCCTCCTCGGTCAGGGAACCGGGCGGGACGGTGAGCCGGATCATCGGCATGACGGAGTCTCCCTTCAGCGGACGTACGGTCTATGACGACCGTTATAACCGGAGGTCACGCTAGACTATGACGATCGTTATATCCAGAGGGGAGAACGGTCTTGGCCAAAGCCAGCGCACCGTCGCGCGACCGCATCGTCGCCGGTGCGGCCGACCTGATCAGCAGGCGCGGCCTGAACGCCGCGAGCATCCGGAACCTGGCCAAACACGCCGGGGCACCGCTCGGCTCGACCTACCACTACTTCCCCGAGGGCAAGCAGCAACTGGCCACCGAGGCCGTGCGGTACGCGGGCGGGGCGGTCACCCGCATCCTGCGCAAGGAACTGCGGGCGGGCCCGGTCGCCGGCCTGCGCGCCTTCCTTGCCCTGTGGCGCGGCATCGTCGTCGACAGCGACTTCCGGGCCGGCTGCCCCGTACTGGCCGTCTCCGTCGAGGAGCCACCGGCCGACGAGATCCCGCCGGCCCTCATCGCCGCGGCCGAGGCGTACGAGGACTGGGAGGGACTGCTCGCCGAGGCGCTACGGGATCAGGGTGCCGACCCCGAACAGGCTCGGGGGCTCGCGGCCCTCGTCGTGGCGTCCGTCGAGGGCGCCATCGCGATGTGCCGCGCGAAGCGCACGATGCGTCCCTTGGACCAGGTGGCGCGGCAGCTCGAAGCTCTGATCGACGGCGCGCTCGACCGTCCGGCCTGACGGCGAAGGGCTTCCGGACTCCGGCGCCGAGCGCCGTACGGATCGCGCAGGCTGCCGGAGAGACCGGATGACGATCCGACGGCCGCTGGGTGAATCCAGATGCCTCCGGGATACGAACCGCATCCGTGGGCCGATCTGCGCCCGGCGGGCGAAGTGCCCGCGAGAGTACGGAAGTTGTGGCACCGGAGTCCGGGGAGTGCGGGATGACCATCCTCTGTGTACGTTTCCAGCTGCCGCCGAAGCGCGACGGGGCGTTTCCGGAGCTGCTCGGCCTCCTTGAGGAGTTCACGCCCGTTGTCGAGGCGCTCCCGCCGGACGGGGCGCTGGTCGATCTGCGGGGCGCCGAGCGGTACTTCGGGCGCGACGCGGTGGAACTCGCGTCGGTGATCCGGGTCCGCGCCCTCGCGCTGCACGGCGTCGACTGCGTGATCGGCGCCGGGCCGGGCCCGCTACTGGCCCGCATGGCACTGCGCGCCGCGCGCCCCGGGGTGACCTGCGCGGTCCCTGAGGGGACCGGGGCGGAGTTCCTCGCCGACCGGCCCGTCGTCGCGCTCCCCGGCGTCGGCACCGCGACCGCCCGCACCCTGTGCGAGTACGGCCTGGACACCCTGGGCCGGGTCGCCGCCGCCCCCCTGTCCACGCTCCAGCGACTGGTCGGCGCAAGGGCCGGCCGTGAACTGCACGAGAAGGCGAACGGCGTCGACCGCGGCCGGGTCGTACCGAACGCCACCTCCCGCTCACTGGCCACCGAAAGCACCTTCACCCGCGACGAGTCGGACCCGGACCGGCACCGCCGCACGCTGCTCGTGGCCGCCGAGGAACTGGGCGCCCGGCTGCACGCCCTGGACAAGGTGTGCGGCACCCTGACCCTCACCGTGCGCTACACCGACCGCTCCGCGGCGACCCGCACCCACAACCTCAAGGCGCCGACCGCGCGCTCCGCGGCGCTGACGAGGGCGGCCCACGACATGTACGAGGCCCTCGGCCTCCAGCGTGCCCGGGTCCGCTCGATGACCCTGCGCGCCGAGGGCCTCGACCCCGCCGAACCGGCCTCCCACCAGCTCACCTGGGCGAAGTTCGGGCCACGCGCGGTGACGGGGGTGCTGGCGTCGTAGGGCTGTCTTTCCGGTTCCTGGGGCTCAGTTGGCCCACGGCGGAGTGACGCGTGTGCCGTCGGCCAGTTCCGCTTCCAGGCCGATGGACGTGGTGACCCAGGAGATCGCGGTGTGGTCGGTCGGGTTCTCGATGCCGACGGTCGTTCCGCGGCCGATGATCGCCGTGTCGCCCGCGGTGAGCCGGTCGGTGCGGCCGTCGAGGGTGATCAGCAGTTCGCCGATGAGCAGATGGAAGATCTCCTCCCGGTTGACCGTGTGGACGGGAGCCCTGGTCCCGGCCGGGATCTCGCCCCGCCAGGCGCACAGCTCCTTGCTGCCGGTGAGGGGAGTGGCGTACGCGACGAAGCGGGCGCCGTGGATCTCGTGGGTGACGGCTTCGGACGGGCGGATGACGGGCATGGCTGTCTCCTGCGGATGGATGCGGGCGGGTCGACAAATGGTCAAGCTGCTTGACTATGTATCCCCCTGATGGTCAAGCAGCTTGACCAATTCGTCAAGGGTGTTTCAATGCGGCTGTGCAGAACTCCGACGCCATTGCCCTGTCCGCCGCCCTGCTCGCCGTCGCCGGTGAGCTCACGCAACGCATTCACGAGGGTGTCGTCGCCCGTGGTTTCGACGGGGTCAGGCCGGCGCACGGCTTCGCGTTCGCCCGGCTCGCCCCGGACGGGGCGACGGTCACCGACCTCGCCGCCCATCTGGGAGTGACCAAGCAGGCCGCCAGTCAGCTGGTCGACGAGGTCGTGCGCAAGGGGTACGCCGAGCGTCGGCCGCATCCCGGGGACGCGCGGGCCCGGCTGATCGTGCTGACCGAACAGGGGTGGGCCTGTACTCGTGCGGCGGAGGAGGCGGCGGCGGAGGCCGTCGGGGCGTGGGTCGGGCTGCTCGGGGAGGGTGAAGTGCGCGCGCTGCGTGACCGATTGGGGCGCATTGCTCCCCATGGGCCCATCAGGCCCACCTGGTGACTGTTCCTCAGTGGCACCTGACGTCGATGGTTACCACTGGAAGTTTTTACTGACGCGTAACTTCACAAGTGAACTACTCGCCCGTAACTTGACGAGTGAACAGCATTCTTGTGATCCGGATCACAGGGCGTAGAGCCGTCGCAACTCCCTTGAGCCGCAAGGAGATCACCCGATGCTGCCCTGGAAACGAGTGCTCAGACCCCTGACCGCGCTGCTCCTGACCGCCGCGATAGCCGTCGTCCCCGCCACCGCCCAGGCGGCCGACGCCCCCAGTACCGGCTGGAACGACTACTCCTGCGAGCCGTCCGCCGCCCACCCCCGGCCCGTCGTCCTCGTGCACGGCACCTTCGCGAACTCCGTCGACAACTGGCTGGGCCTCGCGCCGTACCTGGAGAACCGCGGCTACTGCGTCTTCTCGTTCGACTACGGCGGGCTCTCCGGCGTCCCGCTCTTCTACGGCCTCGCCCCCATCGACAAGTCGGCCGAGCAGTTGAAGGCATACGTCGACAGGGTGCTCGCGGCGACCGGCGCCGCCGAGACCGACCTCGTCGGCCACTCGCAGGGCGGCATGATGCCCCGCCACTACCTCAAGTTCCTCGGCGGAGCCGCCAAGGTGAACGCCCTCGTCGGCATCGCACCCTCCAACCACGGCACCACACTCTCCGGGCTCACCGAACTGCTGCCGTACTTCCCGGGCATCGCGGACCTGCTCACCACCAACACCCCCGCCCTCGCCGACCAGGTGACCGGCTCCGCCTTCCTCACCAGGCTCAACGAGGGCGGCGACACCGTGCCCGGCGTCCGCTACACGGTCCTCGCCAGCAAGTACGACGAGGTGGTCACGCCGTACCGGAGCCAGTTCCTGAGCGGATCCGGCGTGCACAACGTGCTGCTCCAGGACCTGTGCCCGGTCGACCTGTCCGAGCACGTGGCGATCGGACTGTTCGACCGGATCGCCTTCCACGAGGTGGCCAACGCGCTGGACCCAGCCCACGCCAAGCCCACCACCTGCGCGTCGGCGGTCGGCTGAACCCGATGACCGTCGCCGGGGCCTGTCCGGCCTGAGCCGCCGGTCAGGCCCTGGCGTGGGCATGGGGGATCTCCTCGGAACCGGTGCTGACGGGTCCCGGATCAAAGAAACCCCGGAATCGCCTGCTGTGGGCGGCCCGGGGCGATCTTTATGGCTGCCTTAAGGCAGGGTTGGGACTGGGATCAGGTAGGTAGCGTGCGCGCATGACGAACGAGGAGATCCGACCCGCCACGGTGGCCGAGGTGCCGGCCGTGAAGACCGTGACCGACGCGGCGTACCGCCACTACATCGAGCGGATCGGGAGGGTGCCCCAGCCCATGGGGCGGGACCACGCGGCGAACGTGGCCGCGGGGCGGGTGTTCGTCACGGGAGACCCCGTGATCGGTCTGGTGGTCATCGAGGAACGCGACGATCATCTGTACCTCGACAACCTCGCCGTCCACCCCGACGCGCAGGGCGGGGGCGTGGGACGGCGACTGCTGGACTTCGTCGAGGTACGCGCGCGTGAGCTCGGCCTGTCCGAGGTCAGGCTCTACACCCACGCGATGATGTGGGAGAACCAGGAGATCTACCCGAAGTTCGGCTATGAGGTCGTGGGGCGGCGCGTCGACGGGCCGTACGACCGTGTTCACTACCGGAAGCGGCTGGACTGACAGAGCCAGGCCTCAGCCGTCCGGCCACCAGGTGCGTGCGATGTCCTTGCGGACTTCCGGGCGTCCCGCAGGGCGCTCGTCGGCCTCCTCACGGACCCGGGAGTCCGTCTTCTTCAGGGGCTTCTGCACGGTCATACGGCGCATGGCTGCCTCCTCCAGGGGCTACGGGTTCCGTGTTTTCACGGAGGTAGACCTGTGGAGGGAGAGTTGCTCATCGGTTGCCGGTCTGTCAGTGGCCGCTGTCACGATTCGAGTGTCAGTGGCGGGTGTCACTCTGGGGCCCATGACGAACGAGAGTGATGCCACGAACCCGGCCATGACCTCGGCGGATGTCGACTGGGACACGCGGGCCGAGTCCTTCGACGACGAGCCGGACCACGGCCTGCGCGACCCGGAGGTGCGCCGCGCCTGGGCCGAGCGGCTGCGCGACTGGCTGCCCGGGCCCCCCGCCGACATCCTCGATCTGGGCTGCGGCACCGGCAGTCTGTCGCTCCTCGCGTCCGAGCAGGGACACCACGTCACCGGGGTGGACGGCTCCCCGAACATGGTGGCCCTCGCCCGCGCCAAGCTCGCCGGGCGTGACGCCGTGTTCCTCGTCGGCGACGCGGCGGAGCCGCCGGTGGGGGAGGAACGCTTCGACGTGGTGCTCGTCCGGCATGTGCTGTGGGCGCTGCCCGACCCCGGCCGGGCCTTGCGGCACTGGCGGGAGCTGCTGCGCCCCGGAGGGCGGCTGGTGCTGGTCGAGGGCGTGTGGGGCACGGCCCACCCGGTCGGCATACCCGCCGACCGGCTCACCGCCCTGCTCACACCGCTCGGCGGTCAGGTGCGCGTGGACCGGCTCTCGGACGACGCGCGGTTGTGGGGGAAGGACGTGGACGACGAGCGGTACGTGGCGGTGGCGACGATGGGCTGAGCGGCGGGACGCGGTGGGGCGGGGGCGGCTGCTAGCCGAGCAGCGGGGCGAGGCCGCTCTCGCGGGCCAGCGCCTCCAGCTCGTCGAGCGCGGCCACGGCGGCGGACGCGGCCCTCGGGTCCCGGTCCGCCAGACCGCTCTCGGCGAACTCGTCCTCGTCCAGCCGGCGTACGTCCGTGCCGTCGCCGGAGACCCACAGGTCCAGGTCGAGGTCCTCGACCAGGAGCTCCGCGCCGAAGAGCGTGGCCGGGCGGGTGATGTCGCAGTACCAGCCCTTCAGCGCGCCGGCCCCGTCGCGGACCTCCTTCACGGCGTACCAGCGGTCCCGCCAGTAGTACTCGGTGAAGACATCGCCCGGCTCGAAGCGGACGAAGCCGAAGTCGCGGACGTCCTCACCGGCCCAGGGGGCGCGGACCGCGATCCGGGTGCCGTCGTCGCCGAGGAGTTCCGCCCCGTAACGGATCTTCGTGCGGCCCGCCTTGACGAGGACCACCTCCAGGCGGCGCGTCGGTTCAGCCGAGTTCGTGGACATGGCGCATCTCCGTCGCACAGATCTCATAGCCGAACCACTTGTTGATCGCGATCATCGGTTCGTTGCCGGTGTCGTTGCCCGTGAACGCCTCGGTGAGACCTGCGGCACGGGCGCGGTGCAGGGAGTCGGTCTTGGCGAGCTTGGCCAGGCCGCGGCCGCGGAAGGCGCGGGCGGTGCCGGTCATGACGGTGCCGTAGCGGGTGCCGCCGTCCGTGCGGGCCGCGCTGAAGGCCACCGGGCGGCCGTCGACCACGGCGACCGAGGTCAGTTCGGGGCTGAAGAGGGGGTGGTTCCAGGTGTCCTCCAGCCAGGCCTCGTAGTCGGTGAACTCGTAGTCGATGTCGCTCGGTTCGTCCGACATCGCCTCCGCGTCCACCTCGAACATCGGGCGGGGATCGTCCGCGAAGTCGGCGCCCGTCCGCAGCTCGACGCCCGGCGGCGGGTCCTGGAGCGGGGGCAGGGTGCCGTGCGCCAGGTCCAGGCGCAGGAAGTGGGCGGAGCGGCTGCCGCGATAGCCGTGCCGTTCGGCGAAGGCACGGTTGCCCGGCTCGTCCAGGACCCACGCGAACAGCTTCGTCGCCCCCAGGCCGGCCAGGTGCTCCTCGGCGGCACGCACCAGCCGGGAGCCGGCGCCGCGGCCGGTGCGCTCCGGGTGCACGTACACGTTGACGTAGCCCTGGCCCGGTTCCGGGCTGTCGTGCACGATCCCGACCTGGGCCGTGCCGATCACCTCCCCGTCCTCCTCCGCGACCAGGGGCCGGTAGTGGGAGTCGGGATGGGCGTGGGCGAGGTCGTAGGCGAGGGAGTCCGGGGTGACGAGATAGAACGGGAGGGCGAGATGGCGGACGCGGGCGAAGCCCTCGAAGTCGGCCTGGACCCCTGGACGGAGATCGCGCACAGTCATGGTCATATGGGCGCACGCTACGGGGGAGATGCGTACCGGTGCCTCTCATTTTCGCCCGGGTGCGGGACAATCGGCTGCGTGACCTTGAAGATCCACATCGATGAGAGCGCCCCGCCGTACGAGCAGGTCCGGGCGCAGATCTCCGAGCAGGCGCGCTCGGGAGTGCTGCCGGTGGGCTACCGGCTGCCCACCGTCCGAGGGCTGGCCGAGTCACTCGGCCTGGCCGCGAACACGGTCGCCAAGGCGTACCGGGCGCTGGAGGCGGACGGGGTGATCGAGACGCGGGGGCGCAACGGAACGTATGTCGCCGCCGCGGGCTCGGCGGCGGAACGCGAAGCGGCGTCGGCCGCCCAGGCGTACGTCGAGCGGGTCCGGCGTCTGGGGCTGGACGAGAACGCGGCGCTTGTCGCGGTACGGGATGCCCTGCGGGCGGCTTACCGGGCGGGGTGAGCGGGGGCGGTGGGCAGGGAAGAGTGAGCCCTCGTGGCTGACGGGTGCTGACGAGTGTCGTGGCCGAGCGTGTTCACGGCGTGCGCGTAGGGGGCAGTCCCGCTCTTTCGGCCGCCCTCGCGAACAGCACCGCGTCCTTCACCGCCGCCGCGTTCGGGTCGTTGTTGAAGAACGCGAACACGTCCTCGCCCTCGGACCAGGTGTCCGCGATCCGCTCGGCCCAGCTCTTCAGGGACTGCAGGCCGTAGTGGGGCCAGGCCCGGGCGCGGCCGACGTGGAAGCGGACGTAGCCCCAGTCGGTGGTGCGCCACAGCGGGGTCGCCGGGCGGGAGCGGACGTCGGCCCAGCACAGGGCGGCGCCGCGGGATTCCAGCACCTCGCGCACCTCGGGCGTCCACCACGAGTCGTGGCGCGGTTCGACCGCGACCCTCGTGCCGGCCGGGAAGCAGGACAGGCAGGTGTCCAGCAGCTCCGTGTCCGCACGCAATGTCGGTGGCAGCTGGAGCAGGACCGGACCCAGGCGGTCGCCGAGACCCGCCGCGTGGCTCATCAGACGGCGCACCGGCTCCTCGGGGTCCCGCAGCCGCTTGATGTGGCTCAGATAGCGGCTGGCCTTCACCGCGACGACGAAGTCCGGCGGAGTGCGCTCCCGCCAGGACTCGAAGGTCTCCCGGGTCGGCAGCCGGTAGAAGGCGTTGTTGATCTCGACGGTCGCGAACCGTGCGGCGTACTCCTCCAGCCACAGCCGCGCGGGGCACCCGGCCGGGTAGAGCACGCCCCGCCAGTCCTTGTACTGCCACCCCGACGTGCCGACGAACAGGGTCATACCCCCATCAAAGCACGCGCTCTACAGGTCACGTGCTCTACAGATACAGCCCCGCGTCCGTCCCCGGCCGGGGCTCCGGCAGCGACGTCGGTGAGGTGCCCCGGCGCAGCGCGTACAGCTCCGCCAGCGTCGCGCCCTCGCGGCCCACGCCCTCCTCGTCGCCGAGCCAGCTCACGGCCTCCCGGCGGGTCAGCGGCCCCACCTCGATACGGGCCAGACAGCGGCCGGGGCGGACCACGGCCGGGTGGAGGCGCTCCAGGTCCTCGTTGGTCGTCACACCGACCAGGACGTTGCGGCCCTGGCCCAGCAGGCCGTCGGTGAGGTTGAGGAGCCGGGACAGCGCCTGGCCGGCGGTGTGCTTGGCCTCGCCGCGGATCAGCTCGTCGCAGTCCTCCAGCAGCAGCAGCCGCCAGCGTCCCTTGCCCGTGCTGTCGTCCTCGCCGATCGCGATGTCCATCAGATAGCCGACGTCGTTGAACAGCCGCTCCGGGTCCAGCACGCAGTCCACCTGGCACCAGTCCCGCCAGGACCGCGCCAGCGTCCGCAGCGCCGAGGTCTTGCCGGTGCCCGGCGGGCCGTGCAGGAGCAGCAGCCGGCCGGCGATGTCCTCCGGGGTGGTCTTCATCAGGGTGTCCATCGCGTCCGCGACCGGCGCGGTGTAGTTGGTCCGCACCTCGTCCCAGGTGCCCGCGGAGATCTGCCGGGTGGTGCGGTGCGGGCCGCGCCTCGGGGAGACGTACCAGAAGCCCATCGTCACGTTCTCCGGCTGCGGCTCGGGCTCGTCCGCTGCGCCGTCGGTGGCCTGGTCGAGGACCTTCGCCGCGAGCTCGGCGGTGGTCGCCGTGACCGTGACGTCCGCGCCCCGGTTCCAGCGGGAGATCAGCAGGGTCCAGCCGTCGCCCTCGGCCAGGGTCGCGCTGCGGTCGTCGTCGCGGGCCACCCGCAGCAGGCGGGCGCCCGGCGGCAGCAGCGTCGCCCCGGACCGCACCCGGTCGATGTTGGCCGCGTGCGAGTACGGCTGCTCGCCCGTCGCGAAGCGACCGAGGAACAGCGCGTCGACGACGTCGGACGGCGAGTCGCTGTCGTCGACGTTGAGCCGGATCGGCAGAGCGTCGTGTGGGTTCGCAGACATGCCCGCCATGATCCGGCACGTTCGGGCCTTGTGCACCCGCTTTCCGTAGTGCTTCTGAGTGCACCGCTCGGGTCGTGCACCGGTGTCGCGTGCCTCCGGTGCGTTCCCTCCGTCCTTCCCGCCCTGCCGGTCCTGTTACAGAGCTGTGCGGCTACGACATCTGCCCCGCCGGGTGTCCGGCCGGTTACCGTTGCCCTCGATGGGACGTCATGGGTGGAATTCGGGGGCCGGGCGGTGGCGGCTCACCGCGCTGCTGGGCGTGGGCCTGGCCGCGCTGGCCCTGGTCGTGACCCTGCTCAACACGCTTCCCGGCAACGGCGGCGGCAGTGAGGGCACCTCACGCGACGGCGACAAGGTGCACGGCACGCCGAGGGCTCCCACAGGTGCGTCGAAGCCCGAGGTGGGCTGGGGTTTCACGCACACCCAGTTCAGCGCCGACGAGGGGGCCGGTGCCGCCACCCGGCGCGTCGAGGATCTGCTGTCGAAGGCCGGGGAACTGCCGCAGAACCAGCACATCATGGGCTGGGGCGCCGACAACCCCGAGCCGGTGAAGGGCCGTTACGACTTCGGGGCCCTGGACCGCCGGGTCGACTTCATGCGCGCCTCCGACGCCACCCCGGTGATCACCCTGTGCTGCTCCCCGGACTGGATGAAGGGCGGCAAGGCGGGCGTCGGCAACACGAACTGGAGTCAGGCCGCCCTGGAGAGCGCGCCGACGCCCGACCACTACCAGGACTTCGCCGACCTGGCCGCGACCGTCGCCAAGCGCTATCCCGACGTACGCCACTTCGTCGTCTGGAACGAGTTCAAGGGCTTCTGGAACGACGCCGAGGCCCGCTGGGACTACGAGGGCTACACCAAGCTCTACAACCTGGTCCACAAGGCTCTCAAGGCTGTCGACAAGGACATCATGGTCGGCGGGCCGTACCTGGTGATGGACAGCGTCGATCCGCGCTCGGCGGACGCCTCGACCACCTTCAAGGGGCCCTGGGGCGCGATGGACCAGCGGATCCTCGACGCCTTCGCCTACTGGAACCGGCACAAGGCCGGCGCCGATTTCGTGGTCGTCGACGGCTCCAGCTACACCAACGACGACGAGTTGCTGCCCGACGAGTTCGCGGCCACCGACAAGTTCACGGCGGTGGGGAAGTGGGTGCGGGCCCGCACCGGTGACCTGCCGCTGTGGTGGGCCGAGTACTACGTCGAGCCCGGCGACGCCGACGACGAACGCAAGGGCTGGTCCGAGACCCGCCGGGTCGCCGTCCAAGCCGCCGGGATGATGGCCATGGTCAAGGGCGGCGCCTCCTCCGGCTTCTACTGGAACCCGGAGAAGAAGAAGGGCACCGACTGCCCCGGCTGTCTGTGGACCCCGACCGACCGGGGCGGCGGCGGCGCGAAACTTCCCCTGTACGACCTCGTCTCCCGCTTCGGTACGGAGTTCCCGCCGGGCACCACCTACCGGACGGTGTCCGTGGCCAAGGACGACGTACCCAACGTGCGGGTCCTGGCGACCGACACGGTGGCCCTGGTCGTCAACACCCTCGACCGGTCGATCAGCGCCCAGGTCGACGGCAGGCGGTTCGAGATGCAGGCGTACGAGGTGAAGTGGCTCGACCGGCGGACCGACTGAGCCACCACACCTCGCCGCGCTGAGGCGAGCCCCGCCGCACGGGGAGCCCTACTTCATCGTCAGGAACCGCTGGACCAGCGCGGCGAACAGCACCGCCAGCAGCGGCAGCGAGAACCAGAAGCTGCTCTGCAGCCACCGCAGCTGCCGCACACTCGGCCGCACCGCGACCCGGACGACCTCCCGCGCCGTCAGCAGCACGATCAGCGCGAGCGCCGCCAGCGCCCCGACGACCGTCCACGGCGTCCACGTCACCTGCGGCCCGATCGGGCCCGGGTCCGCGGCCGGGACCTTGCCCTCGGGCTGCTTGCGCAGCGTGTACATCGTCACGTCGTCGTTGACGAGGACCTTCCGCAGCTCCGGCCGCTCGTCCAGGTGCTTGACCAGCCGCGGTTCCCAGCTGTCCGAATAGCCCACGTCCAGCCGCAGATAGACGACCTGACTGCGGTTGATCATCAGATACGAGTGCGGGCCCGCGTCCTTCAGCGCCTTGACCAGGCCCGACACCAGCACAGGGTCGGACGGCGCCAACGTCGGCACGTACTCGACCTTCTCCATGTCCTTGGCGCCCCACGGCATCGCCGGCGTCACGTTGTCCACCGTGTCGTTGCTCAGCCACAGCAGCCGTACCGTCGGATCGTCATGGGCGTACACGTAGTCCATGGCGGCGACCTCGCCGGGCCTAATCCGCTCGAACGGCTCGTTGCCCCAACGCGCCACCAGGAAACCGCCCATGAGGACCAGCCCCGCCATCAGCGCGGCCAGCGGGGCCAGGCTCACCCGGTCCTTGTCGCGTTCCTCGACGGTGACACCGGTGCGCGGGAACAGGGCGAGGGCGGCGAGCAGGGCCGAGCCGGGCAGGGCGAACATGAAGACGCGCAGCGCCATCTCACCGCCGTACGACTGCATGCCGAAGCCCAGGAACGGCACGAAGGTCAGGACCAGCAGCGACCGTTCGCGGTAGTGGTGCCAGCGTCGGCGCCACCAGCCCCAGCAGGCGAAGGCCATCACCCCGCCGGCCAGCAGCACCCGCACGTACAGCACGAGCTTGTGCGTCGAACTGCCGCCCTGGATCCGGCCGGACACCGACGACGACACATTGCCGCCGACCCCGCCGACTCCGCCGAACAGGTCGTCGAAGTGCCCGGACCAGTACGGCTCGGCCATGAAGCCCACCCAGGCGGCCACCAGCACCCCGAACAGGATGGGCAGGCCGCGCAGTTCGCTGCGGCCGACCAGGACGAGCACCGCCAGCACCCCCAGCATCACGAACGGGGTGAGCTGGTGGGCCGGGACGCTCGCCGCGAACAGGCCGATCACGATCACCAGCAGCACGGCCCGCTGCCGCCGGTCCGTCGGCTCGACCTCGATCTCGCCGGGGCGCCGCTTCGCCCAGATCACGCCCGGTGCCCGGAACCAGACGAGCAGGATCGCCACGAACACCAGATACAGCAGATACGTGAAGCCCTGCGGGGAGAAGTAGTCCTGCCCCACCCAGCCGCTGAGCACGAAGACCCAGATGCCGGTCCACTTCGCCCGCCAGCTCGCCCGCATCGAGCGCACCAGCAGGAACATCGGGGCCAGATAGAGGAGTTGGACGGCGGTCGGCCACCAGCGGATGACCTCGGTGAGGTCGCTGACCCCGCAGGCCTTGGCGACGAACGCGGCCGCAGCGAAGAAGCCCGGCCAGCTCCAGCGCGCGTCCAGGTCCGGTACGGCCGACCCGGTCCGGTCGATGTAGTCGATGAACCCGAGATGCTGCCACGCCGTCGCGAACCGCGGTTCCGTCTCGATCACGGCGGGCAGCGCGTGCAGGGAGACGACGGTCGCCAGCAGCGTCACCAGCAGCAGCGCCCGGTGCTCGCGCCCGAGCCACAGCAGCGACGCGAACACCACGACCAGCAGCGCGGCCCCGACCAGGGTGGGCAGGGGCAGCACGGAGATCAGCCCGAGCCCGCCCATCTCGTCCAGGTCGGCCTCGCCCAGCCGCAGCGCGGGCACCCAGTAGAGGAGCAGCGCGGCGGTCAGCAGACAACCCAGGATCACTCCGACGCGGGTGGGCAGCCCACGCGCGGGCGCCGGTGCCGCTTCGGGCTCCGGTGCCTCCGCGGCCGCCATGGCCTCCGCGCCCGCGGGCGTCTCCTCCGGTACGTCCGCCTCGGCGTCCCCCGCGATGTTCTCCCGCGGCTCGAACGGGGCGTCCACCTCGGCCTCGGCCTCCGCCGGCCCGAGCGAGGCCTCGGCGCCCGGCTCCCTCGCCTCGACGGGCAGCCCCAGCTCGGGCTCCCGCGCCCAGGTCGGCTGTCGGTCCTCGGGGTCCACGGGGGTGCCGGTGGGCGGTGTGCCGGGGCCCGGGCGGACGTCCGGTCGGCGTTCCAGGTGGTCGAAGTCGACGTGGATACCGAGGGCCAGGGTGTCCTTGTCGAGCGCCCAGCCGGGCCCGCGGCGGTGCGGTCCGGCCGGAGCGGGGACCTCGCGCGCCCCCAGGTCGGCGAGGTCCCCGTCCGGCGCCGCGCCCTCGGGCCGGTCGCCCGCCCCGGCCCGGACGGTCTTGTACAGCTTGGGCGCGGCGATCGCCACGATCACCGCGAGCGAGGAGATCTCCGCGACGCCCGCGCCGGTCAGGCCCATGCGGGGCAGCAGCAACAGCGTCAGGCCCAGCACCAGAACGCACAACAGGCCCTGCATCCAGGCGAGTGGGCCGGTGCGGCTCTGCGCCCGCAGCACCGCGAAGTACGTCTCCATGACGACCCGCAGCACCGCGCCGACCGCGAACCAGCGCAGCAGCGGAGTGGCCGCGTCCGCGTAGCCCGCGCCGAACACGCCGAGGATCCAGGGCGCCCCGACGAACAGGATCCCGGCCACCGGCAGCATGATCCGGGCCATCCGCCTGAGCGCGGCCCGGGTGTTGGCGGCCAGCCGGCGCGGGTCGTGCGAGCCCTCCACGGTCAGTGAGGCGCCCATGTTGATGGCGAGCAGGTTGATCGTGCCGCCGATGGTGGTGGTGATGTAGAAGTACGCGTTGTCCTCGGAGCTGACCTGCGAGGCGATGATCACGGGGACCAGGTAGACCACGGCGAGGGAGAACAGCGAGCCGGTGTAGTCGCCCGCCAGGAACCGCCCGATCTCCTTCACCGTCGGCGGCCGCGCGTGCGCGTCGGTGGCCTCGATGTGCCGGGGCGCCAGCCGCCGGAACACCAGCCAGCCCAGGGGCAGCACGGAGAAGGCGATCGCGGCGACCCACGACACGAACACGCCCGAGGTCGGCAGGGCCACCGCGAACGCGACCAGCAGCCCCAGTTTCACCGCGGAGAACACGGTGTTGCCGACCGGCACCCACAGCGCGCTGCGCAGCCCCGTCAGCACCCCGTCCTGCAGCGTCAGCAGCGACCAGGCGACGACGGCCACCACGAAGCCGAGCCCGTTGAGGGGCCCGTGCAGAAAGCGGTACGACGGCCCCCACAGGTTCAGGGTGAGAAGGAAGACCAGCGCGGCCACGCTCACGATCACCGAACTGCCCGCGTACGTCCGGAAGATGAGCCGCCCGGTGGCCCGGCCCGCGACCGGGATGAAGCGGGCCAGCGCGCCGGTCAGGGTCACCGCGGTCAGGCCCGCGAGCAGCTTCATCGCGGCGATCGCGGCGGAGCCCTGGCCGACCGCCGACTCGGAGTAGTAGCGGGCGGCGGCCAGCCAGAAGCCGAGGCCGAGCACCGCGGAGATGCCGGTGTTCAGCATCAGCGCGTAGGCGTTGCGGAACAACTGACTGCCCCCCGGCGACCGGCCGAGGCCGGGCAGCCTAAGCCGGCGCCCCGACCGTTCGGGCGCCCCGGTCGCGGGCGAGGTGTCCTCGGGCGTGGTGTCCTCGGGCGTGGTCGTGGTCGTGTCAGACACGGGAACGGATGGCCTTCCGGCGGATCTGACGTGCTCTGCGGACCAGGGCGTACCCCTTGGTGAGGGCACGGTCCCCGGCGAAGTTCCGGGCGATCGCGCGGCCCTGGACGAGCCGCTCGAACTCCTCGATGCCGGTGCTGCGGCGCACGGTGACGCGTCGCAGGGCGTACGGCCCCTGCCGGCGGCGGGCCAGCCCGTTGCCGACGGCGAGCGCCTGACCGTACCCCGTCTCCCGCACCGCCTGTCGTACCCGGCGGCTGGAGTAGCCGTAGGGGTAGGCGAACGAGGCCGGGACCGTGCCGAGTTCGTCGGTGACGATCTCCTTGCAGTGGATCAGCTCGTGGCGCAGCGTGGCGTCGTCGAGCTGGTCGAGCTGCGGGTGGGTGTGGCTGTGTCCGCCGATCTCCACGCGGGCCGCGGCGAGTTCGCGGATCTGGTCCCAGTCCAGCATGGTGTCGAGGCCGCCCCCGGTGTCGTACGCGCCCCGGATCCAGCCGGTGGAGACGAACAGGGTAGCCGCGAAGCCGTACTTGGCGAGCACGGGCAGCGCGTGCCGGTGCACGCCCTCGTAGCCGTCGTCGAAGGTGATCAGGACGGGCCGTGCGGGCAGCGGGCGTCCGGAGCGCCAACGGGCGGCGAGCTGGGCGGTGTCGACGGGGGTGAACCCCAGCTCGCCGATCATGTCCAGCTGCTCGGCGAAGGCGTCCGGGGCCACCGACAACTCCCGGGTGGCCTCGTTCGGTTCGGCCGCGATCGCGTGGTACATGAGGATCGGCACCGGCGCCTCAGCCATCCGCTTCCCCCTCGATCGCGACCACCGAGAAGGTGGTGGTGGCGCGGCGCGCCCGGACACTGCCCACGACATACCCGCCCGCCGCCGTCAGCACCCCGGCGACGATCGCGCCCGCGCGGCCCGCGCCGCCCGGACGGGCCAGCAGGGCGTCCCGCAGACCGCGCGCCACCCCGGCCGGCAGCACCCGGGTCGCGTAGCGGCGCTCCGACTCAAGTCCCTTGTCCGTCCCCACACTTCGGGCCACCAGCGCCTTCGACAGGCCCTCGGCGTACGCCCGGCTGCGGAAGTACCCGAAGTGCTCACGCGCCTCGGGCACCCGGTGATGGATCACCGCACGGTCGTCGATCAGCAGGATCGCCTCCGGTCTGGCCCGGGTGAGCCGGATGCAGAGCTCGGTCTCCTCGCAGCCCAGCGGCCGCTTGTCGCCGTCGCGTCCGATACCGGTGGCGAAGCCGCCCGCCGCGTCGAAGGCGCTGCGACGGAAGGAGGCGTTGCCGCCCAGGACGTTGCGCACCCGCACCCGGCCCGGGGGCAGTCCCCGGTAGGTGCAGCCGACCACCCAGTCGAACTCCTCGGGAAACCAGGCCGGTCGGCGGCCCGACGCCCAGATCGGCACGGTACGGCCGCCGACGGCCAGCACCCGTGGATCGGCGTAGCCCGCGGCGAAGTGCCGCAGCCAGTCCCGCTCGGCCACGGCGTCGTCGTCCAGGAACGCCACGACGTCGCCGTGAGCCGCGGCGATCCCGGTGTTGCGGCCGGCGGACAGACCGCGGGGGCCCGCGTTGGCGAGCACCCGCACCTCCTCGGGCTCCTTGTACTCCTTGTACTCCTTGGACAGCCGGTCCAGGAGCGCCGCGTTGTGGTCGACGACGAGGAGTGTCTCCAGTGCGGGGTGCGACTGCTCCCGCACCGAGGAGACCGCCGCGAGGATGTCCTCCCAGCGGTCCTCGGTGTAGACGCAGATCACGACGGAGATGTCGGGACCGCTCAAGACACCTCTCCCCGGACCGAGTCGAGCAGCGGGGAGTGCTGCGGCCGACGGCGCAGGGCCCGCCGGTTGGAGCGCTCCCGCAGGATCACCTTGAGCACCCTGAGCCCGTCCCGCACGGCCCGCAGATTGCTGGTGCCGTGGATGCGGAGGTACTCGTGGCTCGGTATCTCCTGCACCTTGAGGCCGGCCTTCACCACCCGGATGTTCATCAGGGTCTCGACCTCGAAGCCGGTGCAGTCCAGCTCGATCTTGTCGAGGCAGTGCCGCCAGAACGCGTTGTAGCCGTAGCACAGATCCGTGTAGCGGGCGCCGAACTTGCGGTTGACCGCCGTGCACAGCGCCCAGTTGCCGAGCTTGCGGATGAAGGTCATGTCGTCGGTGCCGCCGCCGTTGGCGAACCGGGACCCCTTCGCGAAGTCCGCGCCCGAGACGAGGGCGGAGACGAAACTGACGATCTCGTTGCCGTCGGCCGAGCCGTCCGCGTCGACCATCACGATGATGTCGCCGGTGGCGGCCTGGAACCCGGTGGTCAGCGCGTCGCCTTTGCCCCTGCCGTGCTGTTCGACGACCCTGACGTCCGGCCACAGGGAGCGGGCCACTTCGACGGTGTCGTCGGTGGAGTTGCCGTCCACAAGGACCACTTCGTGTATCCAGTCCGGAAGTGTCTTGAAGACATAGGGGAGATTCTCCGCCTCGTTCATGGCGGGAATCACCACGCTCACCGGCGGCGTGATCGCCAGGTGAGAGGAGATCGGACGGTATTCACCGGCCGTTGACGGATCCTGGCCCGTACTGGCCGGGCGCAGAACTGAGCTCATGAGTCTGGTCCCTCTCGTCCGGTGGACCGCCCGCCCCTGGGCAGCCCGGTTCTTTGTCCGGTTCGAAAGGGGGGTTCTCACCCGAGGCATGCCGGAAGTGATCTCCGTGCGTGCCGGGTGAGCTGGCAAAGCTGGCCGGCCTTGGAAAGCGGAAGCCGGTCTCGCGGCACGGCTCGGTCACACGTGCGGTCACCGAGCACGGCACCCCCCTACCGCGCCCCGCGCCGGAATCCATCGCGGTCCTGAGCCCTCCCCTGAGCCGCTTGATGACGGACCGATGCGGGTGAGATGTACGACGGTATTGACGATTGAGCCTGTATGGCAAGACCTGAAACGAGGCCTCACGTTTTTGTTGGTTTGACCGTTACCGATCGACAGATGCCGATCGACAGCTATTAGGGCGACAGGTGCTGATCGACCGTTACCTGTCCACTGGGACAGGCGAGTCGTCGGCTTCGTGCGCCGGACGGCCGCGCGGTCGCCGCGCCAGAACCAGCAGCAGGGCGAGGACGCTGATGGCGGCCACGGCCACGATTCCGCCGCGCACCGACCAGCGGTGCACGGCCAGCATGCCCTGGGCCACCAGCATGTTGACGACGACCGAGCCCGCGACCGCGGTCAGCAGCCGACCGAACGGCTCCAGCCCGCGCAGCGCGGCGGCGATGGCGGCCGCGGGCGCGGCGAGCAGGAAGAACAGGGTGAACGTGCCGCGCAGCGGTGAGTCCGAGTCGGCGAGCGCGAGCAGCGCGCCGCATCCCGCGACGGCCGTCGCGGCGCCGGCGAGCAACGGCGACAGATCTCTTGACGATGCCTTGACGCGTATGGTCCGCATTGGCGACTTTGCCCCCCGAAGCGCCGGATGTCGGGCTTCAATGTCGCTCAGCCGTGCGGGGGCCGTCAAGCGCGAACGTTCCCCGGAGGCGCGGGTGGCCTCCGGGGAACGCTGGTTCAGGTCATACGAGTTGGTGCCGCGGAACTCACGGCACTCACGGCACTCACCGCACTTACGGCACGATCTTCAGCAGACGGTTCGGGGAGCCCGTGCCCGCGCTGGTGACCTTGCCGGTGGTGGATCCGTTCACCAGGGCCGTGGCGACCTGCGCCGGGGTGGCCGAGGTGTGGTTGGCCAGGTAGACCGCCGCCGCGCCCGCCACGTGCGGGGTCGCCATCGACGTACCGGAGATGGTGCTCGTCGCGGTGTCGCTGGTGTTCCAGCCCGCCGTGATCGAGGAACCGGGGGCGAAGATGTCCAGGACCGAGCCGTAGTTCGAGTAGCTGGCCTTGGCGTCGGTGCTGGTGGTGGCGCCGACCGTGATCGCCGCGGCGACGCGGGCCGGGGAGTACGAGGAGGCGTCGGCGCTGCTGTTGCCGGCCGCGACCGCGTAGGTCACGCCGCTCGCGATGGAGTTGGAGACCGCCGTGTCCAGGGTGCTGGAGGCGCTGCCGCCGAGCGACAGGTTGGCGACCGAGGGACCGCTGTGGTTCGAGGTCACCCAGTTGATGCCCGCGATGACGCCCGCGGTGGTGCCGGAGCCGGCGTTGTCGAGCACGCGGACCGCCACGATCTTCGCCTTCTTGGCGATGCCGTAGGTGGTGCCGGCGATCGTCGTGGCCACGTGGGTGCCGTGGCCGTTGCCGTCGTCGGCGGTGGTGTCGCCGTCCACGGCGTCGTAGCCGTAACTGGCCCGGCCGCTGATCTGGGAGTGCGTGATGCGGACGCCGGTGTCGATGACGTACGCCGTCACCCCGCTGCCCGCCGTGTCCGGGTAGGTGTAGGTGCCTGAGAGCGGGAGCGATGCCTGGTCGGAGCGGTCCAGGCCCCAAGGGGCGCTGGACTGGGTGGTGTCGGTGACGTGCACCGTCTGGTTCTGCTCGACCGTGGCCACCGACGGGTCGGCGGCGAGTCTCCTGGCCTCGGTCGCGGACAGGGTCGCCGTGTAGCCGTTCAGCGCGGCGCCGAACGTCTTGTTCACCGCACCGCCGTACTCCTTCACCAGGCTCCGGCCCTCGGCGGAGGAGGCCTTGAAGTCCACGCCCTTCTTCAGCGTGACGATGTAGCTGTCCTTGATGGCGGTGGGGGATCCGGCCGCCAGGACCGTGCCCTCGGCGGGGGCGGCCTGGGCGGGGAGAGTGGTGAGCCCGCCCACGAGGGCGGCGGTCGCCAGGCTGGTTATCGTGGCGAGCCGGACCTTGTTGCTACGCAGGTGTGCCATTACGAAGGATTCCTCCTCTAGGCGGCGCGCGCCTTGGGTGGGGACGCGCGTCTGTGGGGGATGCGCGTGTCATCGCGCGCACGGCCACGGAGCGCTGCGTTCCTCCCCATGACTGAGTAAAGAATCAGTGGTCTACGGGTGTAGATCAAGGGACTTGAGGCTCTGTCATACGTTTGTCATGCACGCGTAATTGAAAACGTGGGGAACGGGGTGGGGTGCTCCCGTAAACGGCCGAAAAGTCTTGGCATGGACACTTCCCATCAACGCGCGTAGTTGCTACGACGGTTGTGGCAGAAATCCTGCTAAGGGAGGTTCCATGAGACGTTCCCGACTTGCCGTACTCGTCAGCTCACTCCTCCTCGCCGTAGGCACCGCCCTCACCGGGGCAGCCACGGCCCACGCGTCCCAACACGCCGCAACCGGCGGCTATGTGGCGCTCGGTGACTCCTACTCCTCCGGGGTGGGCACGGGCAGCTACCTCTCCGCGAGCGGCGACTGCAAGCGCAGCGCCAAGGCGTACCCCTACCTCTGGGCCGCCGCCCATTCACCCTCCTCCTTCGACTTCACCGCTTGCTCGGGCGCCCGAACGAGTGATGTTCTGGCGAGTCAACTCACCCCGCTCAACTCCGCCACCGCCCTCGTCTCGCTCAGCGTCGGCGGCAACGACGCCGGATTCTCCGACGTCATGACCACCTGTGTGCTCCAGTCCGACAGCTCCTGCCTGTCCCGGATCGACACCGCGAGGGCGTACGTCGACTCGACGCTCCCCGGCAGGCTCGACAGCGTCTACTCAGCGATCCGCGCCAAGGCACCGGCCGCCCGAGTGGTCGTGCTCGGTTACCCCCGCTTCTACAAGCTCGGCGCCACCTGCGTCGGCCTCTCCGAGACCAAGCGGAAGGCCATCAACGACGCGGCCGACTACCTGAACACCGCGGTCGCCAAGAGGGCCGCGGACCACGGCTTCGCCTTCGGCGACGTCCGCGGCACCTTTACCGGCCACGAGCTCTGCTCCGGCAGCGCGTGGCTGCACAGCCTCGAGCTGCTCAACATCGGGGAGTCGTACCACCCGACGGCGGCCGGCCAGTCCGGCGGCTTTCTGCCGGTGTTCAACGGCCTGGCCTGACCGTCAGGGGAGTGCCGGCGCCGTCACGGCGTCGCTGAAGTAGAGGGGGAGGCCTCGTCCGACGGGGCCTCCGACTCACAGGTCACCGAGAACGGCACCGAGTTGGACGTGGTCCGCACGGGATCGCGGACCTCGACACTGATCTCGTTCTCGAAGCTGCCGTTGTCGGCCTTCGTCGTCACGAACGCCGTGTCCTGCTTGGTTTTTCCGCCGCCGTCCGGGAACGAGAGGGTCTTCCACCCCGCGTCCATGACTTCGCCGTCCCGCGACACCCAGCGGTAGCTGACTTCGGCCGGCACCGTGCCCACCGTGAACGTCGCCGTGAAGGCGGGCGCGTCGTTCTGCGCGGGCGGGCAGGTGCCGGAGTACTCCGTGCGCGAGCCGGCCAGGGAGACCTTCACCGACTGCGGCGGGGCGGCGGACGTGGACTCGCGACTTTCGCTGGGCGTGGGCTCCGAGCTCGAGGTGTCCTTCGGCGCGGTGTCGCTCACCGAGGGCGAAACCGGCGCGGACGTCTCGTTCTTGGTCCCTCCGCCGTCGGCCTTGTTCCCGTTCCCGTCGTCACCGTTCAGCAGCGCGTACGTCAGCCCCGCGATCGCCAGCGCCAGGGCGGCGATGCCCGCGACCAGCACGACGGCCGCGCGGCGGTTGCGCCGCGGTCCGGTGGGTCCGCCGGGGGCGGTCGTGGGTGCCGTCCGGCCGTCGGCCGGGGCGGGCTGCGTCCACTGGGACGGACCCGGCGAGGTCGGCGGCGGCTGCTGATGGGCCGCGACGGTCGGCGGGTACGCGAACGAGGACTCCGGCCCGAAGTCCGCGCGGGGTGTGCCGCCCGCGCCGATGACCCGCAGGTCCTCTTCGGCCCGCTCGGCCGACAGCCGCTCGGCCGGGCCCTTGCGCAGCAGCCCCTCGATCACCGGGGTCAGCGGACCGGCCCGGAGCGGCGGCGGCAGCTCCTCGTCGACGATCGCCCGCAGGGTGCTGAGCGGGGTGTTCTGGCGGAACGGGGAGTGGCCCTCGACCGCCGCGTAGAGCAGGACGCCCAGTGCCCACAGGTCGGACTCGGGGCCGGGCGTGCGGCCCAGCGCCCGCTCCGGCGCCAGGAACTCGGGCGAGCCGATGACCTCGCCGGTCATGGTCAGCGCGGAGCTGCCCTCGACCATGGCGATGCCGAAGTCGGTGAGCACGACCCGGCCGTCGTTCGACATCAGCACGTTGGCCGGTTTCACGTCCCGGTGCAGCACCCCGGCCTCGTGCGCGGCCCGCAGCGCGGACAGCACCTCGGCGCCGATGTGGGCGGCCCGCTGGGGGGCGATCGGCCCCTCCGCCTCCAGCAGTTCGGCCAGGGAGATGCCCCGCACGATCTCCATGACGATCCAGGGGCGGCCGTCCTGGGTGGCCACGTCGTACACCGTCACCACGTTGCGGTTGGCGACCCGGGCCGCCGCCCACGCCTCCCGCTCCAGCCGGGCGTACATCCGCTCGATCTCTGATCCCTGCAGCCCGGCGGGTGCCCGTACCTCCTTGACCGCGACCTCGCGGTGCAGCACCTCGTCGTGAGCACGCCACACGGTTCCCATGCCGCCCTCGCCGAGCGCGGACAGGAGACGGTAGCGGCCCGCGATCAGACGTTCACTGCCCGGTTCTTCGGACACGGGCGTCCCCCATTCGCATCCGCGTGATTTCTCCACAAACGTAGCTCAGCCGAGTGCGGATGCCGCCCCCTTGAGCACCAATCCGACCCCAAGGGTCACGACGACGAGCGCGGATCCCAGAGGTGCGGTCCTGCGTACCAGGGCCGTCAGCGGACTGGCGGTCCACCGTGGACGCTTGTCCAACACCCGAGTGACACCGGTACCCAGTTTGACGACGGCGAAGCCGGCCGCGGTCAGGGTGAGGGCGAGTCCGACGCCGTAGGCGACGACGAGCAGGAGCCCGAACCAGGCCTGCCCGAGCGCTGCGGCGCCCACGAGCACCACGACCGCGGACGGACTGGGCACGAGCCCGCCGGCGAAGCCGAGGAGGATCGTGCCGCGCAGGGTGGGGGCGGTGTCGTGGGTGTGGCTGAAGCCGCCGTGCGAGTGCGTGACGGAGTGGCCCTTGCCGTGATCGTGCGTGTGGGGGTGGGGATGGGGGTGGTCGTGCCTGGGGGTCGGGGACAGGGCGGGAGAGCCGGCAAGGGAGGCGGCGGAGGTGGTGTGGCTGTGTGCGGCGGCCAGGACCAGCGGACGCTCGTGCGCGTCGGCTGTCTCGTGCGGGTGGCCGTGATCGTGCGGGTGGTCGTGACCGTGGTCGTGGCTGTGACCGTGACCTGGCCCGTGGTCGTGACTGTGACCGGGCCCGTGGTCGTGGTGGTGCCCCTGACCGTCGCCATGAGCGTGGTCGTGCCCCTGTGCCTGCCCGCGCGCGTGGGCCCGGTTGTGCCAGGCCCGTCGTAGGAGGGTGAGCCCCGCGGCGGTCACCATCGCGCCGCTGGCGATGCCCAGCCAGGCGATCACCGAGGGCGCCGCCGCCGAGCCGGCCGTCACCAGGATGCCGAGGGCGACCACGCCCAGGGTGTGGGTGACGGTCACCGAGGCGGCCAGCGGGAGGACGTCCTTCATCCGGGCCTTGCCGCCCCGGGCGGCCGCCACCGCGGCCATCAGCGTCTTGCCGTGGCCCGGTGCGAGCGCGTGCATCGCGCCCAGGGCGACGGAGATCAGGATCGCCAGCGCGGCGAAGCCGAGGGTGAGGTCGTTGCGGGCGACCAGGGAGTCCAGGGCCCGCGTCCAGCGGTCGGCGCCGCGCGGGAGGACGGAGGCGGCGGGAGCGTCCCGGTCGGTCTCGGCCAGGGCCGCGCCGCCGGGGCGGACCCGGAACGACGCGGTCGTGGTGTCGGCGGGGGAGGACAGCAACTCCTCCGGATACTTGGTCAGTTCGCCCGACAGCGACTTCTTCGGTACGTCCGAGCCGGTGAGCGTCATACGGTCGCCGCGCGCGGTGATCTCCCGCCAGCCCGGGCCGGCGGAGGTGGCCGCGCTGTGGAAGCCGAGGGTCACGGTCTTGTTCTCGGGCAGCGGCGCGGTAAGCCCGCACTCCACGCGGAGGGTGTCGAGCCCGGCCTGCCCGGGACGCACCCGCACCTGGCTGCCGTGCGCGGTGAGCTTGACCGTACGGCCGTCGACGGTGACCTCGCTGTCCCGGGCGGCCGTCGCACACCGCTGCCGGGCCCACTCGGTCGTGCCGAGCTTCTTCAGGTCCGGCTTGGCCTGGGTGGCCGGGATCTCGGCGAGGTCCTCGACGTGCTGGACGCGCAGTTCGCCGGGGGCGGCGACGAGTCCGTCGTAGTGGTTGACGGTGAAGTTGCCGAGGGGGTGGGCGCTCGCGGCCCCCGAGGGGAGCAGCACCAGCGCGCACACGGCTGTGAGCACGGCCGCGCCGGAGGTGCCGAGGCGACGGGTCGCGAACCGGGCCTTCACCGGCCGACCCCCAGTGCCTTGAGCGCCTTACGGGCCTCGCGGGCGCCCAGCGGCGAGAAGCCGGGGTTCAGCTCCAGCGCCGCCGTCAGATGTGTGCGGGCCTCCTTCTCGTGGCCGGTGGCCCGCTCGATCATCCCCCGGTGGTAGCGGAACGCGGCGTTGCGGTAGCCGGTGGCGGTGGCCCGGCGGGCGTACGGCAGGGCCTCCTCGTCACGGCCGTTGACATGCAGGGCCCAGGCGAGGGCGTCCGCCGTGTGCACGGTGTGCCGGCGGGACCACTCGGCGCGGGCCGCGCGCAGCGCCTCGGCCTTGTCGCCGTGGTCGGCGGCAGCGAGCGCGGTGTCGAGGTCGACGTTGACCTTGTTGGCGCGGGCGAGTGCCGTCCAGGCGTCGACGAGGGCGTACTGGTCGCGCGCCTTCGCCCGGTCGCCCTCGGCGTCCCGGTCCTCGTACAGCTCGCCGAGTTCGACCAGCGGGCCGGGCAGCGGGTAGCGGGCGACCACGGCCTCCATGTTCCGCAGCGCGGCGGCCTTGTCGCCGTCGGCGGCCTGGGCGCGGGCACGGCCCTCCAGCGCCGGGAGGTAGTTCTCGTCGGCTGCGAGGGCGCGCGCGTAATGGGTCAGGGCCGCCTTGTAGTCGCCCTGGTTCCAGGCGAGTTGGCCGAGAGAGGTGGACACGTAGGCCACGTCTCCCGGGGCGGTGGCGGTGGCGAGCGCCTGCTCCAGCACCCGCTTCGCGGTCGCCACGTCACCGCGCAGCTCGTGCACGTACGCGTACCGCGTGAAGACGGGGACGCCCGGCCGCCGGGTGTCGGCGGTGTCGGCCGCCTTCGACGCGTCGTCGTAGCGGCCGAGTTCGACGAGCGCGTCGATACGGGAGGACAGCGCGCGTTCGCTGTAGGGGTTCTGTTCCAAAGTCGCGTCGGCGTACTTCAGCGCGTTCTCGAAGTCGTGCCGGGCGGCTGCGAGGGCCGCTCGGCCGGCCAGGGCCTGGTCGTTGTCCGGCTCCAGCTCCAGCGACCGCTTCAGGGCACGCTCCGCCTGCGGGTAGCGCGAGGGGTCGCCCTTGGTCCTGGCCTGCTCGACGTAGGCGAGACCCAGGGTGGCCCAGCCGCCGAAGTCCCGGGGCTGGCCGCGGAGATGAGCCTGGAGAGCGGTGATGCTGGCGTCGATGTCGCCGCTGGTGAGCAACTGGGGCGACAGCGCGGCGGACGCGGGTGCCACCGCCGTACCCCCGCCGTCCCGAGCGGCCCCCACCACGATGGCCCCGGCGGTGAGCGCCACCGCCAACAGGGCGGCACACCCGGTGAGTTGGGCAACCCGCCAACGCCGCCCGGCAGCCGAGACCCGCCGTACGGCCACGACCCGCGGATCCGTAGCCGCCCCCTCACCGGCCCCACCGAGCTCCTCGCTCGGCGTGCCGGTGCCGGCCTCGGCTTCAGTGGCGGAGTCGCCGCTGTCGCCGCCCTCCGTGACGGGGACGATGTCCTGGTCTTCCTCCGCACCGGCGCCCTGCGACGCCGTGTCCGGGCCCACGCCGGTTTCCTGGTGGGTGGGTTCGGGGCCCGCGGCCGAGTCGGCTTCGGATCCGGTCGCCGCGGTCGGCCCGTCGGGTCGCGACTCCGCGCCCTCCGGCGCGGTGGCTGCCTCGGCCTCGGCGGGCTGGGGCGCCGGCCCGGAGGCCGGCTCGGTGGCCTTCGGAGTCTCGGTGGCCTCCGGCGTGTTCGGTGTCTGAACCCCGGCGGGCGAACCCGTGCCGTGGTCGCGCTCCGGTGCGGCGGGTGGCGGTGCCATGTGGCCGCCTTCCGGTGCGCTGTCGTTCGTACGCCGGGGCATGCCCTCTCCTTGGTCGACGTGTCGACGGGTCGACGGACTGTTCAACCTGGTTGTCGTGCTGCGGCGCGGCCCGCGCCGTGGGGGATGGGTACGAGCGGACCGCGCCAGTCGATGGGACGGGCTCCCGGCCGGTGCGGCCGGGAGGGCCGGCCTAGTACGCGCGGTCCCGCATCCGGCGCCACCACATCAGGGCCCCGCCGATCAGCAGGATGCCGAGCGCACCGGCACCGGCGGAGCCGGCGATCAGGGTCATGTTGTCGGAGCTGTCCGAGCCGGCCGGCTGAAGGGCGTCGCCGAGCTGGCTGCGGACGTCGGTCCCGTCGGTCGTGCCCTTCGCGAGCGGGCCACGCGAACCCTCCGTCGGCAGCGCGACGTACGGGAAGGACTTCTCGAAGTTCTTGTCGTTCTTGTCGACCGCGTCACCGAGGTCGTTCTTCGCGCCGAGCAGTTCACCCTCGACGACCTGGAGCGAGGCGTCGATCACGTCGTCGGTCAGCCGGCGCCCGTTCGGGAAGCCCGCGGTGTCGCCGTCGAGCACGCCGAGCCGCTTGGGCTTGGCGGTCGGCTTGATCGAGGTGTTGAGGCGCAGTTCCTCGGCCGGCGTCACGTACGGCGGCTGGTTGAGGTCCTTGACGCCCTTGAGGAACACGTCGACGAGGTCGTTGCGGGGCTCGTCGGGCGCCTTGATCTTGTAGATCGCCTCGATGAGCTTCGGCAGCTCGGGGTTGGTGACGTTCTTCAGGAACTGGCCGTCGTCCTTCGGCTCGGACGCGTTGAACTTGTCCTTGTCCTTCAGCGGGTTGACGACCTCGTTGACCAGCGGGTTGCCCAGGCGTGAGACCTGCGCGTAGTACCCCTGCGCGTTCTTGCGCTGCGTGGTGGACCAGATGCCCACGATCGGCTGGTCGTGCGACTCGGTGATCATCTCGGTCGGCACCTGGAGGGCGATCGAGTTGACGTTGTAACCCTTGAGGGTGTCGTTCCCGACCTCGGTGAGGTTTCCGCCGTACAGCAGGTCGAAGACCCGCAGATCCAGGAAGAACGGGTCGTCGGCCTGGCCGGCGAAGGTCTTCGCGCCGTTGGCGAGCTTGTGCACCGCCTCGTAGCGCAGCTTGCTGTAGTCCGGCATCGACGCCTTGCCGACGTTCGACGGCGCCACCGGCACATCGTCGGCGACCTTCGTCTTGTACTTCGCCTTCCCATGTTCAAGCTGGAACAGCTCGATGTCGTACGTCTGCGTGATGTTGAGGTCCGGGTCGTCCAGGCTGGTGACCGCGCCCGTGTTGTAGAGGAACGTCTTGTCGTTCTTCGTGTGCGTCTTGAACGTGTACCGGAACAGCAGGTCGCCCAGGCCGTCACCGTTGTTGTCGACGTGCAGGTCGTACTGGGCGTCCTCGGCGAACGGGAAGAAGTTCGGTCCGCCCGCCGGCTCCTCGAACGGGATCCAGTTGGCGACGATCGTCGTCGAGTCCGGATGGTCCGGGCTGACGAACGCGTACACGTCGGTGTTGTCGTACTGGGGCTGCCCCGAGATCAGCGGGGCCTCCCGGTGGCTGGAGGCGGAGGCCGCCCCCGGTTCCAGCGTGGCCACGCCGACTGCTGCGAGCCCGCCGGCGGCCAGCGCCCCGCATATGAGGGTCGCAAGGCTCCGGTGTCGCGCGCCGGTCCTGGAGTTTGGTGTCATGCCGTCCGTCCTCAGTGCCAACTTGCCTGACGAACGCGATTCGGAGCGGTCGGCAGGGTGGATTGGTCGAATCCCAAACGTTCTTACGGCGGAAGTGAAAACTTGTTTCATCGACAGCCACCCGCGTTTTCGGCTCGTCGATCCGTAACCCCATCCGGAGGTGGGTTGGTTGCGAATGCCTCGTGGGACGGGACGGCGGCCCAGATGCGGTCTGGCTGGAGGGGGAGACGAGTTGGAGGCGGACGAGTTGCTGGTGCTGGTGGCCGGCGGCGACCAGCGGGCATTCGAGGAGTTGTACGGGCTGGTGTCCGGACCGGTGTTCGGACTTGTGCGGCGGGTGGTACGGGATCCGGCGCAGTCGGAGGAGGTGACGCAGGAGGTGCTGCTGGAACTCTGGCGGTCAGCGGCCCGGTTCGACCCGGGGCGCGGCAGCGCCCTGTCCTGGGTCCTCACCCTCGCCCACCGCCGGGCCGTCGACCGGGTACGCAGCGCCCGCGCGGCCGGCGAACGCGAGCAGCGCGAGGCCCGCCGCGCCCACCACCCCGCCTTCGACCAGGTCACCGAGGAGGTGGAGGCCGGACTCGAACGGGAGTGGGTGCGCCACTGCCTGGAAGGACTTACCGCCCTGCAGCGACAGTCGGTCACGCTCGCCTATTACGAGGGCTATACGTACCGTGAAGTGGCCGAGCGGCTCTCCCTGCCGCTGGGCACGGTCAAGACCCGGATGCGCGACGGACTCACCCGCCTGCGCGAGTGCCTGGGAGGTGTCGCATGAGCCTGAGCGACCGCCTGTTCCGCCGCGGGGATCTCCACTCCTTCGCCGCCCCGTACGCCCTCGACGCCCTGGAGCCCGCCGAACGGGTCCGCTTCGAGAAGCACCTCAGGAAGTGCGCCCGCTGCGCCGCCGAGGTCCGCACCCTGTCCGAGGACGCCGTCCGGCTCGCCTGGTCGACGGCCGCCCCGGCGCCCGCCGCGCTGCGCGACCGGGTGCTGGCCGCCGTACGCACGACTCCGCAGGAACCCGCCGCCCGGCCGGAACACCGGCAGGAGTACCGGCAGGACCCGGGACGGGCGCGGGCGCCCCAGTTGCCGCCGCATGTGTGGGGCACGCAGCCACCGCCGTCACGCTCCCATGCGCCGCGCTCGCGCCCCCTGTTCGTGCCGTTCGCCACGGCGACGGCGGCCGCGGCCCTCGTGGTGGGGTCCCTGTTCGCCGTCCAGGCCAACAAGACACAGGACACGCTGAACGCCGAACGGGCCCGGGCGAGTGAGATCGCCCACGTTCTCGCGGCTCCCGACGCCCGGGCGACAACCGGGCAGGACCCCAAGGGCGGAACCATCGGAGTGATCGCCTCCGCCTCGGAGGGGCGTGCGGTGGTGACCCTGAGCGGGTACGGCGATCTGCCGAGCGACCGCGTACGCCAACTGTGGCTGATGCGCCCCGACGCGCAACCGCGCTCCCTCGGGCTCTTCGCCGACGACACGCCCCTGGTCACATCCGGCCTGAACAAGTCGGCGACGTCACTCGCTGTGACCGTCGAGCCGGGCGGGGGCTCGAAGCAGCCCACCACCCAGCCGGTTGTCCAACTCGCCCTGAAATCGGTCGGATTCGGAGAGTAACCGGGGAGGAGTCGTCAACGCCCTTATGGGGAAGGTGAATCATGCGACCGCGATACATGAGTGCCCCGAGGGGGCGATAGGGTTACTCTGCCCGGGCCGGGTGGACTCGTACGGGTGGGGAGTGACATGGAGCAGATAACAGTGCGCAGCAGGGCGAGGGTTCCTGCGATCACATGCGGGAGCAGTGCAACCAGTTCGCGTCTTGATCGCCATCTTTCGGTGCTGGGGGGCCCTGCCGTCCCGCAGCGGGAAGCGGCTGAGGCGACCTCGCTGATGCGTGAGCTGACCGCACGTGAGCCCGCACAGAACCGGAGTGCCAGGGGAGCGCGAGTGCGCCGCCTCTCGCTCTTCGCGCCATTGCGTCGGCTGCGCCGTTCGCTGTTCGGCGGGCGCTGAGCGACACCGGCGTTCCTCGGGGCCGACCCGAGGAGCCCTCGCTCGGGTCGCCACGCCGTCCCGGCGCGACGCCGCGTTTTTCCTTGTCCGTCACCCCACGGCACGCGGCGGCGCACCGGTCGTGGCTCCCGAGCGCGGGGCAAGACCCCCGTCCATCCCCCGCGCCCTCATCCACGCCGCCCGCCGCCTCCACCCGGCGTGCCGGGCGGCTCCGCCCGGTACGGGCGTCGATCCGGCCTACCGGCGCCGGTTCACCGCTCGCCGTTCGCGTACCGGTGCACGGCGGCCGGTACGAACACCGCCAACAGCACCGCGCACCAGACCAGTGACCCGGCGATCGGATGGGCCACCGGCCAGGCCGCGCCCTCCGGCACCGGCGCGTTCCCGAACAGGTCCCGCAGGGCCGTTGTCACCGCGCTGATCGGATTCCACTCGGCGACCACGCGCAGCCAGCCCGGCAGGCCATCGGTCGGGATGTACGCGTTCGACAGCAGTGGCAGCAGGAAGGTCGAGCCGCCCAGCTGGCCAGCGGCCTCCTCGTTCCGGGTGAGCAGGCCCAGGAAGATCCCGATCCATGTGGTCGCGAACCGGAACAGCAGCAACAGGCCGAAGGCGCCCACCGCTTCGAGCGCGCTCCCCTCGATCCGCCAGCCCACCGCGAGCCCCACCAGCAGGAAGGGCACCGTGCCGGCCGCCGTGACCACCAGATCCGCACCGGCCTGTCCGAGCGGTACCGCCGCCCTGCTCATCGGCAGCGTGCGGAAGCGGTCCATCACGCCCCGGTGGGTGTCCTGGGCCGCCTGGAACATCCCCGTCATGATCCCGTTCGCGGCGGTCGCCACCAGCAGGCCCGGCATCAGGAACGAGCGGTACTCCTCGCCCGGCATCGCCAGCGCGCTGCCGAAGACGTAGCCGAAGAACAGCAGCATGGTGACCGGCATGGTCTGGGTCAGGATCAGCAGGCCCGGGTTGTTCCGTGCCCGCCGCAGCTGGCGGCCGAGCATCGCGGTTCCGTCGTACGCCAGCATGCTCATGCGGCGACCTCCTTCTGGTCCTGGGGGGTGTCCTCGGTGAGTCGGAGGAACACGTCGTCGAGGGTCGGCGGGCGCAGGCTCGCGTCCAGCAACGGCACGCCGGCCGCGTCCAGTTCACGCACCAGCCGGGGAAGCGTGAGTGTCGAGTCCCGGGTGACCGCGCCGACGGCCTTGCGTTCGTGGTCGAACGTCGGCTGTGTGCCGGTGAGTTGGTCGAGGACGCCCGCCGCTGTCGCCATGACGTCGACGTCCGCGACGACCACCTCGACATGCGCCCCGATGAGTGCCTTCAGTTCGGTCGGCGAACCGGTGTGCGCCACCCGGCCTCCGTCCACCAGGGCGATGTCGTCGGCGAGTTGGTCGGCCTCCTCCAGGTACTGCGTGGTCAGCAGTACGGTCGTGCCGTCCGCGGTGAGGTCGCGTACGGCGGCCCAGATCAGGTTGCGGCTCGCCGGGTCGAGGCCGGTCGTCGGCTCGTCCAGGAACAGCACCTCGGGGCGGCGGATCAGGCTCGCCGCCAGGTCCAGCCGGCGGCGCATCCCGCCCGAGTAGGTGGCCGCGGGCCGGTCGGCGGCCTCGGTCAGTCCGAAGCGGTCGAGCAGTTCCCCGGCCCGCCCGGCCGGCCCGCGCACCCGGTGCAGCCGGGCGAACAGGTGGAGGTTCTGGCGGCCGGTGAGGTCCCCGTCGACCGACGCGTACTGCCCGGTGACGCCGATCCTCGTCCGTACCGCCGCCGCCTCCCGGACGAGGTCGTGTCCCGCGATCCGCGCGGAGCCGGCGTCCGGCCGCAGCAGGGTGGTGAGCAGTCGGACGGCCGTGGTCTTGCCCGCCCCGTTCGGTCCGAGGATTCCGCAGACCGTGCCGGTCTCCACCGCGAGGTCCAGGCCGCGGAGTGCGTGGACAGCACCGAACCGCTTCTCCAGACCTTCACTAAGTACAGCGTACGTAGTAGTCATGTCTCGACCATAGCGCACTACGTACGGTGTACGTAACTACGATGGTGGACGAGGTGATGATCGATGGCGGGCCGAGCGGCCGTACCCGAAGTGATCTGGGCCCGTCCCGACCGCACGGGCCGGGGACCGAGACCGGCGTTCACGCGGGCGGACATCGCGGCGGCGGCGGTGCGGATCGCCGACGCGCAGGGGCTGGACGGCGTCTCGATGCGGCATGTCGCGGCCGAGCTGGGCTGCGGGACGATGTCGCTCTACAACTACGTCCCCCGTAAGGAGGACCTGTACGAGCTGATGGTGGACGCGGTCAGCGGGGAGCACGAGCTGTGGGAGCCGAGCGGCGACTGGCGCGCCGACATGCTCCGGGTGGCCCGTCAGTCCCGGGAACTCATGCACCGGCATCCCTGGCTGCCACGGCTGATGTCACCGGTGTACGGCTTCAGCCCCAACGCCCTGCGCTATCTCGAGCACTGCATGGCCTGCCTGGACCCCTTCGACGCGCCCTACGGCACGAAGATGGAGCTGCTCGCGATGCTCAACGGGTGCGTGACGGTGTACGTCTCGAGTGAGCTGTCCACGGCCGAGCGGTCGCGGTCGCTGCCGTGGTCGGAGGACCAGGAGAACGCGGTGCGGATCGCCTATCTGGGCGGGCGGATCGCCTCCGGCGCCTATCCGAGGCTGGCCGCCGCGTTCACGGAGGACGCGGGGCCGATCGACATGGAGGCGGTGTTCCAGCGGATGCTGGGCCGTGTGCTGGACGCCTTCGAGCCCAGGGGGTAGGTAGGGGCGGAGGCCGGCGGGCAGGGCCCTGGTGCCGCGGCACTAGAGCAGGGCGAACTGCCCTTCCGGGCCTTCCTCGTGGTGGTCGAGGACCGAGGCCGGCCGACGTGTCGCCTCGGGCGCCGGAAGGATGCCCGCCTTTCTCAGCTCCGGTGCCGTGATCGGGGCGGACACGGTGAACTCCGCCCGCCGCGGGCCCAGTTCCGCCAGCAGCGCGAGCACGGTGATCAGCTCCAGCAGTTCCGACGTCCACGTCTGCGGCCAGGTCACCGGGCGGATCGCCGCCAGCGTGCCCGGATCGGCCGTCGCCGTGCGGTTCGCGAGCCACTGCTCCAGGACGCGCACCCCCGCCACCTCGAAGTCCCAGGCCTGCGGGGGGACCGGGGAGATACGGCCGTCGTCGAGGTGCAGGGACTCCTCGTCGCGGTCGTAGCGCACGGTCAGCGGGCGGTCGGGCAGCGGGGCGCGGACGTAGGGGCGGCGCCCGCCGGGGAGTTTGGGGCGGGCGCCGTCGCGGCGCATCAGCCAGAGCGTGCGGTGGCCCAGTTCGACGCCGTGCGCCCAGAGTTCGGGGTCCTCGGTGAGCGGGACGGTGAGGCCGGGGCGGGCCGCCGTCACGATCCAGGCCAGCAGGTCCGCAGGGGTGGGGGAGAGGCCGAGGCGGGCGGCCAGGTGCTCCAGCAGGCCCGGTGCCAGGTTCGGTTCCGCGCCGCCGGGGCGGCGGTAGAGGGGGCGGATCCGACCGGGGCGAAGGAGCGGGAGCAGTGAGGTCGCGAGGAGTTGGGAGCCGGCGGCGTCGGGCATCTCGGCGACGAAGATCTGCTGTTCGTCGGCCACCCGCCACAGCTCCGGCCGGGCGCTGTCGATCAGCCGCTGGTCCGGAATCAGCCACTGCTCGTCGAAGGGGCCGTGCAGCACCCGTACCGGCTGCGGGCAGGGCCCCGAGGCACGCACCAGCTTCTCCGTGCCGCCGTACCGGCCCGGCAACTGTCCGACGGCCGAGTGGAGCGTGCGGGAACGGGTGGGTTCGAACAGGGTCTCCCGGCCGGGGCCCTCGGCTTTCAGCAGGGCGTCCCAGCGGGCCCTGAGGGATGCCGGGTCGGGGCCCGCCGGCCACCCCCGGCCGAGCCGGGGCGGTGCGACCGACCACGGCATGAGGTCCGCCAGCGGCGGAGCGTCGTCGTGCGTCACGCTGGGCATCGTACGACCTGCCGGCGACAGCGGGACGAGGGCCTGTCCGGCCACCCGGCCGAAGCGCCACCGTTCCGGCACGCTGTCCTGCTCGCGCGAGGATCCGCCGATCCGCCGGACAGGCCTACGTGGCGTCGAGGGTGACCGTGAAGGAGAAACGATCCCCCCGGTAGTGGATGACGGCCGCGTCCAGTACCCGGCCCTCGCCGTCATAGGTCACTCCCGTGTAGTGCAGGATCGGGCTGAGCAGCGGGACTTGGAGGAGGCGGGCCGTCTCCGGGTCCGCCAGGCGGGCCTCCACCGTGTCCGTGATGCGGCTGATGTCCGCCCCGACGACATCCCGCAGCACCTTGGTCATCGGCCAGCGCGCCAGGTCGTCCAGGTCGATGGACGCGGCGAGTTCGGGCCGGACGTAGTTGCGGGCGTGGTTGGTCGGCTCGCCGGTCTTCTCGTCGGAGCGGAGCCGGTGGTACGTCGCCACCTCCCCGAGATCCGGGAAGTACTCGGCGAGTTCGGCCGGCGCCGGCGCCTTGCCGTGGTCGAGCAGTTCCGTCGCCATACCGGACTGCTGGGCCACGATCGCGTCCACCGAGCCCAACAGCCGTACGGGAGTTCCCCTGCGGGCGGTCGGATCGATGAAGGTGCCGCGGCGACGGTGGCGGGTGATCAGGCCCTCGTCCTCCAGTTCCTTCAGCGCCTGCCGCATGGTCAGCACGCTCACCCCGTAGTGCCCCGCGAGCTGCTCCTCGGTGGGCAGCCGCAAGGGGTCCCGCGGCGAGCGGCCGAGTATCGAGGCGCGCAGCGACTGCGACACCTGATACCAGAGCGGCAGCTTGCGGTTCAGGACGATCGAGTCCGGGGCGAAGGAGGTCACGGGCCCATCCGTACCGGTAGGGAATCCTCAGTGCAAGGGGCGGAAATGCCGCTGCATGCCCTGCCACACGTCGTCGTACCGCTGTTGCAGGTGCTCCGCCCGGGCCGCGTGCGGTGTCAGGGTCAGCGGCCACCGTGTCTCGAACATGAACGCCAGCCCGTCGTCCACCTTCTGCGGACGCAGCTCGGCGGCGCTGGCCCGGTCGAAGGTCTCCCGGTCCGGCCCGTGCGCCGACATCATGGTGTGCAGCGAGCCGCCCCCGGGCACGAAGCCCCCCTTTCCGGCCGTCTTGGCGTCGTACGCGCCCTCGACCAGGCCCATGTACTCGCTCATCACGTTCCGGTGGAAGTACGGCGGCCGGAAGGTGTCCTCGCCCACCAGCCAGCGCGGCGCGAACACGACGAAGTCGACGCCGGCCAGGCCCGGGGTGTCGGACGGCGACGTCAGCACCGTGAAGATCGACGGGTCCGGGTGGTCGTACGAGATGGTGCCGAGCACATTGAAACGACGCAGGTCGTAGATGTACGGCACATGGTTGCCGTGCCAGGCGACCACGTCGAGCGGTGAGTGGTCGTAGGTCGCCGTCCAGAGGTTGCCGCAGAACTTGTTGACCACCTCCACCGGGCCTTCGACGTCCTCGTACGCGGCGACCGGGGCCAGGAAGTCCCGGGCGTTCGCGAGGCCGTTGGCGCCGATGGGGCCGAGGTCGGGGAGGCGGAACGGGGCGCCATAGTTCTCGCACACATAACCCCGGGCGGAGTCCTCGATCAGCTCCACACGGAAGCGCACCCCACGAGGGATCAGCGCCACCTGGGTCGGCTCCACATACAGCGCGCCGAACTCGGTGCGCAGCAGCAGCCCGCCGCGCTCCGGCACGATCAGCAACTCCCCGTCGGCGTCGCTGAAGACGCGGTCCATCGAGGCGTTGGCGTGGTACAGGTGCACGGCCATGCCGGTGCGCTGGGTCGCGTCGCCGTTGCCGCCGAGGGTCCACAGCCCCGCGAGGAAGTCGGTTCCCGGCGCCGACTCGGGCAGCGGGTCCCAGCGCAGCCGGTTCGGGTCGGCCACCGCCTCCGTGAAGGGTGCCGTACGGATCATGCCGTTCTCCGTGCGGGTGAACGCCGGATGCGCGGCCGAGGGGCGGATCCGGTACAGCCACGAGCGCCGGTTGCAGGCTCGCGGCTCGGTGAACGCCGTACCGCTGAGCTGCTCCGCGTACAGCCCGAGGGGTGCGCGCTGGGGCGAGTTCCGGCCTTCGGGCAGGGCGCCCGGAACGGCCTGAGAACTGTGCTCGTTGCCGAAACCGGAGAGGTAGGTCAGCCCCTCCGCGGTCTTCTGCGCGACCCCGCTCATCACATCTCCCTGGGTGTTTGATTCCTATGTATCACCGTAGGATTGCGGTTTCCCGGACGCAAGAGGCCGTACGGCGTCCTCATCGAGTACTACCGGAGCCGACCGGAACCAGACTCCAGGGGGATACGAGGTGTCGTACCGGTGTTCTACGCTCCCCGGCATGTCGTGGACGCGGGGACTTCCTGCCGTGCTCGCGGTCTGTGTCCTGCTGCTGACCGGATCCGCGGGGTGCGGCTCGGATGGTGCGCAGGAGAACGGGCAGACAGGGGCCTCACCCTCACCGGTGGGCAAGCTCCTCGACGAGACGGACAAGCAGGGGCACCACTACCGGGAGGTGGACGAGAAGGGCGCACCCGGCATCGGCATCGAGGTGCAGCCCGCGGCGGACGACGGCGGGTGGAACGTACGGCTGACCCTCCGCGACTTCCGCTTCTCCGCAGCCGGCGGCAAGGCGACGGCGGTGACCGGCCGCGGCGTGGCCCGGCTCTTCGTGGACGGGCGCCCCGTCGCGCGGCTGCGCACCTCCGCGTACCGTCTCGCGGCCCGCTACGTCCCGCACGGCACGCACCACCTCACCGCCCGCCTGTACGCCGACGACGGCACGGTGTGGAGCGTCGACGGCGAACCCGTCGAGAGCACCGCGGACATCACGGCCTCGGGGCCGGAGCACACCGGAACCGCGAACGGCGCGTTGAGTGTGCCCGCCACCCCACCGCGTACCGGGGGGCGAGGTTCCCCGGACCGCGGCGGAAAGGCATCATGAAGCCCGTGCCCCAAGCGACATCGCTCCGCCGAGCGCCCGTGCAGCGTCGCAGTGCCGAACGGCTGACCAGGATTCTCGACGCCTGCGCCGATCTGCTCGACGAGGTCGGCTACGACGCCCTGAGCACCCGGGCCGTCGCCCTGCGCGCCGAGGTCCCCATCGGCTCGGTCTACCGCTTCTTCGGCAACAAGCGCGCGATGGCCGACGCGCTCGCCCAGCGCAACCTGGAGCGCTACACCGAGCGGGTCACCGAACGCCTCAGGAAGACCGGCGGCGAGGACGCCTCCCACTCGGGCGGAGCCGAGGGCGGGGGAGGCTGGCGCACGGCGATGGACGCCGTCCTCGACGAGTACCTCGCCATGAAGCGCACCGCGCCCGGCTTCTCCCTCGTCGACTTCGGCAATCAGATCCCGGTCGGCGCCCGCTACGCCGAGCCCAACCACCGTGTCGCCGACCGCCTCACCGACCTGCTCTCCGGCTATCTCGACCGTGAACCGGACGAGGACCTGCGCCGTGTCTTCCTCGTCGCCGTGGAAACCGCCGACACCCTCGTCCATCTCGCTTTCCGGGTGGCGCCGGAGGGGGACGAGAGGATCATCCTGGAGACGCGGGAGCTGCTGCGGGCGTATCTGGCGCGGGTGTTGGACTGAGCGGCACGGGTGCCGGACTGGGTGCACGAGTGCCGGACCGAGCGGCCCAGGCGCCGCGGCGAGGGTTGCCGGCGCTGAGGCCTCCCCTCCGTGCATACCGGTCGGTATGCTCGGCCCCGAACCCGGCGTCACCGCCGCCGCCGTCTCCGGGAGGACCCGTGTCCCGCACCGCCCTGCGTATCTGCCCCCTCTGTGAGGCCACCTGCGGCCTCACCCTCACCATCGACGGGACCCGGGTGACCGGTGCCCGAGGTGACCGTGACGACGTGTTCAGCCGGGGGTTCATCTGCCCCAAGGGGGCCTCGTTCGGGGCTGTCGACGGCGACCCCGACCGGCTGCGCGCCCCGCTCGTCCGCAAGGACGGGGAGTTGCGGGAGGTGAGCTGGGAGGAGGCGTTCGACGCGGTCGCCGCCGGAATCCGGCCGGTCGTCGAGCGGTACGGGCCGCACGCCGTCGGTATCGTCCTCGGCAACCCCAACGTGCACACCATGGCCGGAGCCCTCTATCCGACCGTGCTCCTCGCCGGGCTCGGCACCCGCAGCCTCTTCACCGCCTCCACGGTCGACCAGATGCCCAAGCACGTCTCGAGCGGCCTGCTGTACGGCGACGCCAACGCGATCCCCGTCCCGGACCTCGACCACACCGACCATCTCCTGCTCATCGGCGCCAACCCCCTTGAGTCCAACGGGAGTCTGTGCACCGCCCCCGACTTCCCCGGCAAGCTCAAGGCGCTCAAGGCCCGCGGCGGCACGCTCACCGTCATCGATCCCCGCCGGACCCGTACCGCACGGCTCGCCGACCGGCACATCCCGATCCGGCCCGGCACCGACGCCCTGCTGCTCGCCGCGATGGCGTACGTCCTCTTCGAGGAGGACCTCGTACACCTCGGCGCGCTGGCCCCGCAGGTGCAGGGGCTCGACGAACTCCGGGGATCCATACAGGACTTCACGCCGGAGGCCGTGTCCGGCGCGTGCGATGTGGACGCCGCGACCATCCGCGCCCTCGCCCGTGAACTGGCGGCCGCCCCGACCGCCGCCGTATACGGTCGCATCGGCAGCTGCACCGTCCAGCACGGCACCCTGGCCAGCTGGCTCGTGGACATCCTCAACATCCTCACCGGCAACCTCGACCGGCCCGGCGGCGCCCTCTTCCCGCAGGCGGCCACCGACAGGACACCCCGGCCCGCCGGACCCGGCCGCGGGTTCGCGCTCGGGCGCTGGCACTCCCGGGTCGGCCGGCACCCGGAGGCCAAGGGGGAGCTGCCGCTGTCCGCGCTCGCCGAGGAGATCGACACCGCGACCGAGAAGGGCGAGCCGGTCCGGGCGCTGATCGCCGTCGCCGCCAACCCCGTCCTGTCCGCGCCCGACGGCGACCGGCTCGACAAGGCGCTCGACTCGCTCGACTTCATGGTCAGCGTCGACCCCTATCTCAACGAGACCTCGCGGCACGCCCATGTCGTCCTGCCGCCGCCCCCGCCCGCCCAGAGCCCGCACCACGACTTCGCCTTCAACACCCTCGCCGTCCGCAACCAGGTCCGCTACACCCGCCCCGCCGTCCCCCTGGAGCCGGGCAGGATGGCCGAGACCGAGATCCTGGCCCGGCTGGTCCTGGCCGCGACCGGCATGCACGGCGCCGACCCGTCCGCCGTCGACGACCTGGTCCTCGGCCAGACCCTCGGCAAGGCGGTCGGGGAACCGCACTCACCCGTGCACGGCCGGGACCCGAAGGAGCTCGCCGCACAGCTCACCGGCGAGAACGGCCCCGAGCGGCGGCTCGACATGATGCTGCGCCTCGGTCCCTACGGCGACGGCTTCGGCGTACGACCGGACGGGCTCAGCCTGGACAAGCTGCTGGCGCATCCGCACGGCATCGACCTCGGGCCGCTCGGGTCCCGGCTGCCGCAGCCCCTGAAGACCCGCAGCGGCAAGGTGGAACTGCTGCCGCAGCCGATCGCGGACGACCTGCCCCGGCTCAGGCGCGCGCTGGAGCAACGCCCCGACGGGCTCGTCCTGGTCGGCCGCCGCCATCTGCGCTCCAACAACAGCTGGATGCACAACGTCCCCGCCCTCACCGGCGGCACCAACCGCTGCACCCTGCACATCCACCCCGAGGACGCCGAACGGCTGGGCGTACGCGACGGGGCGGCCGTACGCGTCAAGGGCGCCGGGGGAGAGGTGACCGCTCCCGCCGAGGTCACCGACAGCGTGCGCCCGGGGGTGGTCAGCATGCCGCACGGCTGGGGTCACGACCGGCCCGGCACCCGGCAGAGCCACGCGGCCACCGACCCCGGCGTGAACGTCAACCAGCTCCTCGACGGCACCCTGCTCGACCCGCTCTCGGGCAACGCGGTACTCAACGGCATCCCCGTGAAAGTCACCGTCACAGTCTGAAAACGCACCCCCTGTGAGCTGTGCAAAGCCGTGACCAGCAGTTTTGCGCTTATTGCTCGCATGTCAACGTCTTGTTAACGCTGCTTGACGGGACCTAACGTCAACCCACCGCCGTCCCTGGTGGGATGTTCAAGGGCGAACGTTAGGTATCCACACATGCTGACCATCCTCGGCTTCGCCATGATTGCGACCTTCCTGGTCCTGATCATGATGAAGAAGATGTCGCCGATCGCGGCGCTCGTACTGATCCCGGCACTGTTCTGTGTCTTTGTCGGGAAGGGCGCCAAGCTCGGTGACTACGTCATCGACGGCGTCACCGACCTCGCCCCCACCGCGGCGATGCTCATGTTCGCGATCGTCTACTTCGGTGTGATGATCGATGTCGGTCTCTTCGACCCGGTCGTCAGGGGGATCCTGAAGTTCTGCAAGGCCGACCCGATGCGGATCGTCGTCGGCACCGCGGTCCTCGCCGCGATCGTCTCGCTGGACGGCGACGGCTCGACCACCTTCATGATCACGGTCTCGGCGATGTACCCGCTGTACAAGCGCCTGAAGATGAGCCTCGTCGTGATGACCGGTGTCGCCGCGATGGCCAACGGCGTGATGAACACCCTGCCGTGGGGCGGCCCCACGGCCCGCGCCGCCACCGCGCTGAAGGTGGACGCCAGCGACATCTTCGTCCCGATGATCCCGGCCCTCGCCGTCGGCCTGCTGGGTGTCTTCGTCCTCTCGTACGTGCTCGGCAAGCGCGAGCGCAAGCGCCTCGGCGTGCTCACCCTGGGCGACGTCCTGGTGGAGGAGAAGGCCGAGGAGAAGGAGAGCGAGACGGTTCTGGTCGGCGCCGGTTCCGGTGCTTCCGGCACGGGCACGGGCAAGGGCGCCACGGCCACCGGCGGAGCCGGCACCGAGGCCGCCGACGACGACGCCGATGACGACGCCGAGGGCGACGAGAAGCGCTTCCAGGTCCTCGACCCGAACCGGGCCACCCTGCGCCCCAAGCTCTACTGGTTCAACGCGCTGCTCACGGTCGTCCTGCTCACCTCCATGATCATGGAGTGGCTGCCGATCCCGGTGCTGTTCCTGCTGGGTGCCGCGCTCGTGCTCACCGTGAACTTCCCGCACATCCCGGACCAGAAGGCCCGGCTCGCCGCACACGCCGACAACGTCCTCAACGTCTCCGGCATGGTCTTCGCCGCCGCCGTCTTCACCGGCGTCCTCCAGGGCACCGGCATGGTCGACCACATGGCCCGGTGGATGGTGGACGTCATCCCCGACGGCATGGGCCCGCACATGGCCCTCGTCACCGGTTTCCTGAGCCTCCCGCTCACCTACTTCATGTCGAACGACGGGTTCTACTTCGGCGTCCTCCCGGTCCTCGCCGAGGCCGGCGCGGCGCACGGCGTCACGCCGCTGGAGATGGCCCGCGCCTCGCTGGTCGGTCAGCCGCTGCACATGTCGAGCCCGCTCGTCCCGGCCGTGTACGTCCTGGTCGGCATGGCCAAGGTGGAGTTCGGCGACCACACCAAGTTCGTGGTCAAGTGGGCGGCCCTCACATGCCTCATCATCCTCGGGGCAGGCATCCTCTTCGGGATCATCTAACCGGCACCTGATCTTTCGATGGGGGATCCGCATATGAGGCCCGGTGGGCATCGCGGCTGGCTGCTTCGCCTCGTCATCGCCTTCAGCTTCGCGCAGGGGGCGGTGTCGATGGCCCGGCCCGCCGTCTCCTACCGGGCCCTCGCGTTGGGCGCGGACGAGCGGGCGATCGGCGTCATCGCGGGCGTGTACGCACTGCTGCCGCTCTTCGCCGCGGTGCCGCTCGGCCGCCGTACCGACCACGGCCGCTGTGCGCCCCTGCTGCCGGTCGGCGTGGTCCTGATATCCGGCGGCTGCGCGATGAGCGGTCTCGCCAACTCCCTGTGGGCGATGGCGATCTGGAGCGGAGTGATGGGCCTCGGCCATCTCTGCTTCGTGATCGGCGCCCAGTCGCTCGTCGCCCGCCAGTCGGCGCCGCACGAACAGGACCGCAACTTCGGCCACTTCACCATCGGCGCCTCCCTCGGCCAACTGGTCGGCCCGGTCGCCGCGGGCGCGCTGATCGGCGGCCAGGACATGGCGGGCACCAGCGCGTTGGCCCTCGTCGTGGCGGGCGCGGGAGCGGCGGTCGCGTTCACCTCGTTGTGGCGCATCGAGGACCGTACGACGGTCAAGTCCCGTACCGCACAAGGCGATCGTGTCCCCGTCCAGCGCATCCTTCGCGCCCGGGGCGTACCCGCGGGCATCTTCGTCAGCCTCTCCGTGCTGTCCGCGACGGACATCCTCACCGCCTACCTCCCGGTGGTCGGCCAGCACCGGGGCATCGCCCCGTCCGTGATCGGCCTCCTGCTCAGCCTGCGTGCCGCGGCCACGATCGCCTGCCGACTGGTGCTGACGCCGCTGCTGCGGATGCTGGGCCGGGCGCTGCTGCTCACCGTCACCTGTCTGCTGGCGGCCGTGCTGTGCGCCGGCATCGCGCTGCCGGTGCCGGTCTGGGCGCTGGCCCTGATACTCGCCGCCCTCGGCTTCTGCCTCGGCGTCGGACAGCCGCTGTCCATGACGACGGTCGTCCAGGCAGCCCCCGACGGGGCCCGCTCCACCGCCCTCGCCCTGCGCCTGACCGGCAACCGCCTCGGCCAGGTCGCCGCGCCCGCCGCGGCCGGCCTGATCGCTGGGGTCGCGGGCGTGGCCGCGCCGTTCGTGATGCTGGGGGCGCTGCTGTTGGTCTCGGCGGGCACGGCACTGCGCGCGCCGACGCCCGCAGGAAGCGGTCAGACGGCCGGACCCGCCCCGCAGGGGAGCGGATCCGGGGCCCGGTTGCGCCGGTCGAGTGATATCTGACGGCGCGTCGGGCGTCGCTTCCGTAAGGCGGGCGCTGGATGTGAAAGAGAGTCACGTGAAAGAGCGATTTGTATGAAAATCGTCTGACTCGGAGGAACATCCATGCGCACCTTGTTGCCCCCGTCCGTCGCAGGCAACCGCCTCGGCGTGACGGCCCTGACCGTACTCACCGCGGCCGGAGCCACCTGGCTCGCGACACCGACCGCCGTGGCGGCCACCCCAGACGACATCCGGATCCATGACGTGCGCACGCCGTACGGTTGGGCGAAGGACGACCCCGAGGTCTGCAAGTTCTACCTCGACGCCGTCGGCTTCGACGCCACCCTCACGACTGTCGGCTACAAGATCACCGCGCAGGTCCCCCCCAGCAGCACCACCGTGACGGGCAACATCCCCCTCACCAACGGCGCCGGCCACAGCGACCCGATCGGGCTGGCCGACGGGCAGTACCTGCTCACGTGGCCCGACCCCGCAGGGACCGCCACCCCCAAGCAGAAGGTCTTCCAGGTCGACTGCCACGGCAAGGCCAAGCACGGCAAGGCGGAGGGCCCCGGGGGCCACTCGTACGAGGACCCGAGCCGCGAAAAGGGCGAGCCGGGCAGCTACGAGAGCGAGGAGCCCAAGGAGGAGGCCGCCTGGGGTGAGCACGAGAGCGGCGGCCCGCAGGGCGGCGTCCACGCCGGTGGCGGCGGTCTCGTCGACACCTCACGGGCGTACACCCCGCTGAGCGCGGCCGCCGCCGTGGGCCTGGTCGCGGTCAGCGGAGCCGTGTACTTCCGCATGCTGCGCCGTCGCTCGCATGGTGCCGCGTAGGCACAGACGCAGGCCCTGGTACCGGACCCGCGCCTATCGCCTCATCAGGACGGCCATGATCGTGGCCGTCCTGGTGACGGTCGTCCAATGCGGGAAGCACGGGGAGCCCGCCGGGCGAGCCGCCCCGGCCGCGCCCCCACCCCGGCCGCTGCCCCGGTCGCCGGCGACCACCCTGCGCGTCCCCTCCCTGAAGATCGACGCGCCGATCGTCGGGCTGCGGCTCGGCCCCGACCGGCACCTCGGGACACCACCGCTCGACAAGCCAAAACTCGTCGGCTGGTACAAGGACGGTCCCACGCCGGGCGAGAAGGGCACCGCCATCGCCGTCGGCCACCGGGACACCAAGACCGGCCCCGCGGTCTTCGCCGCCCTCGCGCAGGTGGACCGCGGAAGCCACATCGAGGCCCGGCGAGTCGACGGCCGTACCGCCGTCTACACCGTGGACCGGGTGAAGGTCTTCGACAAGGCCGGCTTTCCCGACAAGGAGGTGTACGGGCCGAGCCGACGCCCGGAGCTGCGGGTACTCACCTGCGGTGGCCTTTTCAACCGCAGCACGGGTTACACCAGCAACGTCGTCGTCTTCGCCCATCTGACCGCGACCCGCTGACCCGGAGCCGGGCGCTCGCCGGTCGCGGGGGGTCGCTGCCCCGCTGCATCGCCGCGGCCGCTATCGCCCGGCGGAAGGCGGGGCGGATTCCGTCGTGCGTCTTCCCCCGACCGCGTACATTCCGTTAACTTCCGTGACTTACAGCCCGTACGACTCGCACGGGCCGTTCGGCCGCGGAGCGCCAGCGCTCGCGCAGTGAGCCCCCGGGGGCACCGTCATGACACGCGCCATCTCTCTGCACGACGTGAGCAAGACCTATACGCGAGGCGTCCGCGTGGTGGACCGGCTGTCGCTGGACATCACCCCCGGCGAGTTCCTCGTGCTGCTCGGCCCCTCCGGCTGCGGCAAGTCCACCGTGCTGAGAATGATCGCCGGCCTGGAGGACATCACCGAGGGAGACCTGCTGCTCGACGGCGAGTACGCCAACGACCGGCTCCCGTCCGAACGGGACATCGCGATGGTGTTCCAGAACTTCGCGCTCTACCCGAACATGACGAGCCGCGGCAACATCGGATTCCCGCTGCGCATCGAGGCACCCAGCCAGGACCCCAGCGCCCGCGTGGACGCCACCGCCCGCATGCTGGGCATCGAGGACATCCTGGACCGCTTCCCCGCCCAGCTCTCCGGCGGAGAACGCCAGCGGGTCGCCATGGGCCGGGCGATCGCCCGCCACCCGTCCGCCTTCCTGATGGACGAACCGCTCTCCAATCTCGACGCCAAGCTCCGCAACCACCTGCGCGCCGAGATCACCTCCCTCACCCGGGAGCTGGGCGTCACCACGGTCTACGTCACCCACGACCAGGCCGAGGCCATGTCGCTCGGCGACCGGGTCGCCGTGCTGCGCGGCGGGGTGCTCCAGCAGGTGGGCGCCCCGCGCTCGGTGTACGCCCTGCCGCGCAACGTCTTCGTCGCCGCCTTCATCGGCACCCCGCGCATCAACCTCCTGCGCGGCCTGGTCCGCGCCCCGCTCGACGGCGCGATGACCATCAGCCTCGGCAAGCAGTACCTGCGGCTGCCCGAGCCCCTGTCCCTGGACCACCAGCTGCTCCGCGTCCAGCAGGGCCGCGAGGTCATCGTGGGACTGCGCTCGGAGGCCGTCCGGCTCGCCAAGCCGGCCGCCGCCCGTCCCGGCGAGGTGGCGATCAGCGGCCTCGTGGAGCATGTGGAGTTCCAGGGACACGAGGTCCTCGTCCACTTCAACACCGGCTCCAGCCCCGCCCTCGTACCGGAACTGGAGGCCCCGCGCCCCGCCGCCGCCCAGGCCAGGCGCCGACACCGCGAGGGCGGGTCCGTCCTCGGCCGCTTCCGAGAGCGGGCGGGCGCCCTGCGCGCCGGACCGGTGGTGGTCCTGGCCGACCCGGCGGAGCGGGCCCCCGAGTCCGCACGGCCGGACAGCCGTTTCCCCGGGGACCTGGTCGTCCGCACCACCCCCGACATCGACCTCCGCCGCGGGATGCAGGTCCCCCTGCTCGTCGACATCGCCCACCTGTTCGTCTTCGACCAGCACGGCGAACGCATCTGCCCGGCCCCGGCGCGGCTGCCGGACCTGGAGGAGTGAGGTCCACCCGGCTCCACCGCGACCGCTGACCAGCCGGAGACCGCCGCTGACCGGCTCGGAGACCACCGTTGAACGGCCAGGAGATATCCGCAGGCTGCCCTGGAAAACGCTCCAGCCTGTCCCGGGGGTCGCTTCAGACGGTCCCGGGGGATCGGCTCGGGCTGTACCGGGGGTGCGCTTCAGGCCGTCCCCCGGGGTATCGGCTCAGGCCGTCCCGGGGATGCCTTCAGGCCGTCCCCGGGTATCAGCCCAGGCCGTCCCGGGATATCAGCTCAGGCCGTCCCGGGAATCGCCCCAGGCAGTCCCTGGGGATCAGCCCTGGCCTCCCGCGGATCGCCCCGGCCCATCCCCGGGACCCCTGGTGCCGGAAAACTAACGCCGCTAGTTTATGGGGGTCGCTAGGTTGTGACGCGGACGACGCAGCCCCGCCCGGGAGGACGCACGATGAAGGCACACGACGGCATGTACATCGACGGCGAGTGGCGCCCCGCCACCGGCCCGGACGTCATCGAGGTCGTGAACCCGGTCGACGAGCGGATCGTCGGCCGGGTCCCGGCCGGGACCGCCGAGGACGTCGACGCCGCCGTACGGGCCGCCCGTGCCGCCCTCCCGGCCTGGGCCGGGACCGCCCCCGCGGAGCGGGCCGCGCGCCTGGCCGCCCTGCGGGACGTCCTCGTGGCCCGCGAGGGCGAGATCGCCGAGACCGTCACCGCGGAGCTCGGCTCCCCCCTGAAGTTCTCGCAGGCCGTGCACGCGGCCGTGCCGATCGCCGTCGCAGGTTCCTACGCCGAGCTGGCGGCGACGTACGCCTTCGAGGAGAAGGTCGGCAACTCGATCGTCCACCAGGAGCCCGTCGGCGTGGTCGGCGCGATCACGCCCTGGAACTACCCCCTGCACCAGATCGTCGCCAAGGTCGCCCCGGCGCTGGCGGCGGGCTGCACGGTCGTCCTGAAGCCCGCCGAGGACACCCCGCTGGTCGCTCAGCTCTTCGCCGAGGCGGTCCACGAGGCCGGCCTTCCGGCGGGCGTCTTCAACCTGGTCACCGGCCTCGGCCCGGTCGCCGGGCAGGCCCTCGCCGAGCATCCTGACGTCGACCTGGTCTCCTTCACCGGCTCCACGGCCGTCGGCCGGCAGATCGGTGCGACGGCGGGGGCGGCGATCAAGAAGGTCGCGCTGGAACTGGGCGGCAAGTCCGCCAACGTCATCCTGCCGAGCGCCGACCTGGCCAAGGCGGTCAACGTCGGCGTCGCCAACGTCATGTCCAACTCCGGCCAGACGTGCAGCGCCTGGACGCGGATGCTGGTGCACCGGGAGCGGTACGAGGAGGCCGTCGAACTGGCCGCCACGGCCGCCGCGAAGTACGGCGAGCGCATCGGCCCGGTCGTCAACGCCAAGCAGCGGGCACGGGTGCGGAGTTACATCGAGAAGGGCGTGGCCGAGGGCGCCCGGCTGGTCGCGGGCGGCCCCGAAGCCCCGCGCGAACAGGGCTACTTCGTCAGTCCCACGGTCCTCGCCGACGTCACCCCCGACATGACCGTGGCCCAGGAGGAGATCTTCGGCCCCGTCCTGTCGATCCTGCGCTACGAGGACGAGGAGGACGCCCTGCGCATCGCCAACGGCACCGTCTACGGCCTCGCCGGCGCCGTCTGGGCCGGCGACGAGGCCGAGGCGGTCGCCTTCGCCCGTCGCATGGACACCGGGCAGGTCGACATCAACGGCGGCCGCTTCAACCCCCTCGCCCCGTTCGGCGGTTACAAGCAGTCGGGCGTCGGTCGCGAACTCGGCTCGCACGGTCTCGCCGAGTACCTCCAGACCAAGTCCCTGCAGTTCTGAGGAGCGTTGCCATGGTTCGTGCCGCCGTACTTCCCGCCGTGGGCGCCGCCCTGGAGATCACCGAGATCGACCTCCCCGACCCCGGGCCCGGCCAGGTCCGGGTCCGGCTCGCCGCCGCCGGGGTCTGCCACTCCGATCTGTCCCTGTCCAACGGCACCATGCGTGTCCCCGTCCCCGCCGTCCTCGGCCACGAGGGCGCCGGTACGGTCGTCGCCGTGGGCGAAGGGGTCGAACACACCCGGCCCGGCGCCGACGTCGTCCTCAACTGGGCCCCGTCCTGCGGCAGTTGCCACGCCTGCACACTCGGCGAGGTCTGGCTGTGCGCCAACGCCCTCAACGGGGCCGCCGACGTGTACGCGCGTCGTACGTCCGACGGCACCGACCTCCACCCCGGCCTGAACGTCGCCGCGTTCGCCGAGGAGACGGTCGTCCCGGCGAACTGCGTCCTCCCGGCCCCCGAGGGCGTCCCCCTGACCGACGCCGCCCTCCTCGGGTGCGCCGTGCTCACCGGCTACGGCGCCGTCCACCACTCGGCGAAGGTCCGCCCGGGGGAGACGGTCGCGGTGTACGGCGTCGGGGGAGTGGGCCTCGCCGCCCTCCAGGCCGCCCGGATCGCGGGCGCGTCCAGGATCGTCGCGGTCGATGTCTCCCCGGCGAAGGAGGAGCTCGCGCGGGGAGCCGGAGCCACCGACTATGTCGTCGCCTCCGACAACACGGCCCGGGAGATCCGCGCCCTCACCGACAAGCAGGGCGTCGACGTGGCCGTCGAGTGCGTGGGCCGCGCGGTCACGATCCGCACCGCCTGGGAGTCCACGCGCCGCGGCGGCCGTACGACGGTCGTCGGCATCGGCGGCAAGGACCAGCAGGTCACCTTCAACGCCCTGGAGATCTTCCACTGGGGCCGGACCCTGGCGGGCTGCGTCTACGGCGACTGCGTCCCGGAGCGGGACCTGCCGGTCATCGCCGAACACGTCCGGGCGGGCCGCCTGGACCTGGGCGCGCTGGTGACCGAACGGATCGGCCTGGAGGGCATTCCGGCGGCGTTCGAGAACATGCTGGCGGGCAAGGGCGGTCGGGCGCTCGTCGTCTTCTGAGCCCTGCGGGGTGCCCGGAGCCCTCGGGTGCCCCGGGCAACCTTCCCGCACGACCGTTGACCCCATACCGTCCGGTCAGTATGTTCCGGGGACCGTCCCCACGCACCCACCGGAGTGTGCACGCATGGACACTGCCCCACCCGCTCGCCCCATCCCCACCACGGCCCTCCCCAAGGCCAACCGCCGCCGTGTGGCCACCGCCGCGGCGCTCGCCTCCGCCGTCGAGTGGTACGACTACTTCGTCTTCGGCATAGCCGCCGCCCTGGTCCTCGGCGACCTGTACTTCCCCTCGGGCAGCTCCACCGCCGGCGTCCTCGCCGCGTTCGCCACCTTCGCCGTCGGTTTCCTCGCCCGTCCGCTCGGCGGCATCGTCGCCGGTCACCTCGGCGACAGGCGCGGCCGCAAGCCGATGCTGGTCCTCGCGCTCACTCTGATGGGCCTGGCCACCACCGGCATCGGCCTGCTCCCGACGTACGACACCATCGGCGTCGCCGCCCCGATCCTGCTGGTCGCCCTGCGCGTCGTGCAGGGTGTCGCGGTCGGCGCGCAGTGGGGCGGCGCCATGCTGCTGGCCACCGAGTACGCCCCCGAGGGCAAGCGCGGTGTCTACGGCAGCTTCGTCCAACTCGGCGTCCCCATCGGCGTGGTGACGGCCAACTCGGTCTTCCTGCTGGCCGGCGCCTTCACCACGGACAGCGAGTTCGCCGCGTGGGCCTGGCGAGTCCCCTTCCTCATCGGCCTGTTCGTGCTCGTGCTCGCCTGGTACATCCACACCAAGGTCGAGGAGACCCCTGAATTCCGGGAGGCCGAGAAGGCGTTGACGGAGAAGGAGAGGTCCGAGCAGAGCTCCCCGCTGCGCACGATCATGCGCGACCATCTCGGCACGGTGCTGCTGGCCGGCGGCTCCTTCGCTGTGAACACCGCGACCTTCTACATCCTGATCACCGGCGTCCTCGACTACACGACCCGCGAACTCGACATGAAACGCGGCGCGGTGCTCACCGTCTCGCTCTGCGTCAGCCTCACCCAACTCGTACTGATCCCGGCCTCCGCCGCGCTCTCCGACCGCGTCGGCCGCATCCGGATCTACGCGTTCGGCGCGGTGGGCATCGCGCTGTGGGCCGTACCGATGTTCCTGCTGATCGACACCGGCTCGCTGCTGTGGCTGGCCGTGAGCACCTTCGTGGCCAGCTGTTTCCTCAGCATCATGTACGGCCCCCAGGCCGCCCTGTTCGCCGAGTTGTTCACGCCCGAGATGCGCTACACGGGTGCCTCGCTCGGCTACCAGATCGCGGCGGTGTTCGGCGGTGGGCTCGCGCCCTTCATGATGGTGCTGCTGCTGGAATCCACCGGTACCTCGATGGCGGTCTCCGGCTACATCATCGGACTCGCGGTGATCGCCCTGCTCTCCATCAAGGTCCTCGCGGGCCGGGCGCGTTCACGCTGAGTCGGACGCAGTCTCGGGCCGCGGCTCCGCAACCGTTTGTGGAGCCGCGGCCTTCGCCGTGCGCGAGCGCGACACCGCCACCCCGGCCAGGCAGAGCAGGCCGCCCGCCAGGGTGAGCGGCCCCGGCACCTCGCCGAGCGCCAGCCATGACATCAGCACGACCAGCGCGGGCACCGCGTACGTGGTCGCTCCCATCCGGCTGGCGGTCGTACGGGCCAGGGCGTACGCCCAGGTCGTGAAGGCGAGCGCGGTCGGGAAGACGCCCAGGTAGACCATGTTGAGGGTGGCCGAGACCGGCGCGTCGGCGGCCTCGTGGACCAGCTGACCGGCGAACGGCAGACACAGCACGGCGCCGACCAGACAGCCGAACGTCGTCACCTGCAGGGCGCTCGCAGCGCCGAGGGCGGGCTTCTGCGCGACCACACCGGCCGCGTAGCCGACCGCGGCGAGCAGACACAGCGCCACGCCGAGCACCGACGACCCGCCTTCGCCCGACATCGACAGCCCGACCGTCACCGCGCCCGCGAACGACACCGCCATCCCCGCCAGCAGCCGTGGCGGCATCGCGTCCCCGAGCAGCCGGGCGCCCAGCAGCGCGATGAGGATCGGCCCGATGTTCACCACCAGGGCCGCCGTCCCCGCGTCCACCTGCTGCTCGCCCCAGTTCAGGACCACCATGTAGACGCCGAACCACAGCACCCCGGATATCGCGATCCCGCGCCACGCCGACCGCGGGGGCACCCCCTCCCGCCGTACGAGACAGATCACCGTCAGTGCCAGCGCCCCGGCCAGCAGGCGTCCGAGCGCCAGCGCGCCGGGGGAGTAGGCGGCGCCCGCGCTGCGGATCGAGACGAAGGCGGAGGCCCACAACACGACGGTGACCGTGGCCGCACCGGCGGCGAGCAGCTCCGTACGACGTGCCGGACGGGACGGGGAGACGTTCATCATGCTCCAGAGACTAGGAGGGCGGCGGGTGGGGAAGCTCGCGGATTTCGGACCGGACGCCGAGCGCGCGCCCGCACCGGTGCCGGCCGGGCTCAGCGCAGCGCCGTCGGCTCGATGGCCAACAGCTCCGACAGGGCGCGTTCACCGGCCGCCGTCACCTTCACCGCCCGCTCGGAGCCGATGCGTACGCACCAGCCCGTGGCCAGGGCGTGTCGGCACAGCGCGGCGCCGGCCACGCCCGCGAGATGGGGACGGCGTTCGGTCCAGTCGAGGCAGGCCCGGGCCAGTGGGCGGCGGGTCGTGCGGTCGAGGGCGATCCCGGCGGAGTCGAACCAGTCGAGGCCCGCGTCGGTGAGCGCGAACCCGGTGTCCTGGCACAGCAGTCCGCGGCCGGTCAGCGCGTCGGTGACCGCGATGCCGAGCCGTCCGGCGAGATGGTCGTAGCAGGTGCGGCCCCGCGCCATCGCCGACCCGGCGCTCGATTCCCGAAGACTTCGTGGCCGTACCTCGGCGCCGCCCGGGCGCACCTGCGCGGCCAGATCCTCCACCAGCTGCGCGACCTGGGCGTCGGCCAGCCGGACGTACCGGTGCCGGCCCTGGCGTTCCTCGGCGAGCAGTCCGCCCGCGACGAGCTTTCCCAGGTGCTCGCTCAGGGTCGACGCGGCGACGCCCGCGTGCCGCGCCAGCTCACCGGCGGTCCAGGCCCGGCCGTCGAGCAGCGCGAGCAGACACGCGGCGCGGGTCTCGTCGGCGACGAGAGTGGCGAGCCGGGCCAGCCGCGCCGCCCGTGGGTCCGCGGCCCGTGGATCCTTGGTGGTCATGCGTCCCAGGATGGGGCAGGGACACTTCGGTGCCCGCCGAAGTGTCCTACACCGTCCGCCTGACCTGCTCGTACTGCTGGGCCAGCCCGTCAAGGAGCGCGGTCAGCCCGGTCTCGAAGGCCCGCTCGTCGATCTTCTCCTGCTGCTCGGCGAGGAGGTGGGCCTGCCCGAGGTGCGGATAGTCGGCGGGGTCGTACGCGCCGGCGTCGTCCACGAAGCCGGCGGCGAAGGAGCCGAGCGCGGAGCCCATGACGAAGTACCGCATCAGCGCGCCGATGGACGTGGCCTGCGCCGGAGGCCAGCCCGCCGCCACCATCCCGCCGAAGACGGCGTCGGCGAGCCGCAGCCCCGCCGGCCGGCGGCCCGGTCCGCGCGCGAGGACCGGCACGATGTTCGGGTGGTCGCGCAGGGCGGCCCGGTAGGAGACGGCCCAGTCGTGCAGCGCGGTCCGCCAGTCCCGGCCGTCCTCGAACATCGACAGGTCGACCTGAGCGCTCACCGAGTCGGCGACCGCCTCCAGGATCTCGTCCTTGGTGCGGAAGTGGTTGTAGAGCGAGGGCCCGCTGACCCCCAGTTCGGCGGCGAGCCGACGCGTGGACACGGCCGCGAGACCCTCCGCGTCCACGAGAACCCGGGCCGTCCCGACGATCCGGTCGGTGCTGAGAAGAGGCTTGCGCGGTCGGGCCATGGCGCACATAGTAGGGCTGCGAGCAGAAACTAGCAGTGCTAATTTAAGTGTACGGTCTTCAAGTGGGGTGACTCGGCGTGAACCTGGAGCTCAGCGAGGAGCAGACTGCCGTACGGCGGCTCGCGAAGGACTTCGTGGAGCGGGAGATCGCCCCGCACGTCATCGCCTGGGACCGCGCCGAGGAAGTCGACCGCTCGATCGTGAAGAAGCTCGGCGAGGTCGGCTTCCTCGGCCTGACCGTCGACGAGGAGTACGGCGGCTCGGGCGGCGACCATCTCGCGTACTGCCTGGTGACGGAGGAGCTCGGCCGAGGGGACTCGTCCGTGCGCGGGATCGTGTCCGTCTCGCTCGGCCTGGTCGCCAAGACGATCGCCGCCTGGGGGGACGAGGAGCAGAAGCGGCAGTGGCTGCCCGGACTCACCTCCGGCGCGTACGTCGGCTGCTTCGGCCTCACCGAACCGGGCACCGGATCCGACGCCGGCAACCTCACCACGCGTGCGGTCCGGGACGGCGCGGAGTACGTCCTCGACGGCACCAAGATGTTCATCACGAACGGCACCTGGGCCGACATCGTGCTGCTGTTCGCCCGCTCCACCGACGCCCCCGGCCACCAGGGCGTCTCCGCCTTCCTGGTGCCGACCGACACCCCCGGCCTGACCCGCCGTACCATCCACGGCAAGCTCGGCCTGCGGGGCCAGGCGACCGCGGAACTGGTCCTTCAGGGCGTACGCGTCCCGGCCTCCGCGATGCTCGGCCCCGAGGGCAAGGGCTTCTCGGTCGCCATGTCGGCGCTGGCCAAGGGCCGGATGTCGGTCGCGGCGGGCTGTGTGGGGATCGCCCAGGCCGCCCTCGACGTGGCCGTCCGGTACGCGGGCGAGCGCGAGCAGTTCGGGAAGACCATCGCCCATCACCAGCTCGTCCAGGAGTTGATCAGCGACATCGCCCTGGACGTGGACGCGGCCCGCCTGCTCACCTGGCGGGTCGCCGACCTGATCGACCGCGGCCTGCCCTTCGCCGTCGAGTCCTCCAAGGCCAAGCTGTTCGCCTCGGAGGCGGCCGTCCGCGCCGCAAACAACGCCCTCCAGGTCTTCGGTGGCTACGGCTACATCGACGAGTACCCGGCGGGCAAACTGCTGCGTGACGCCCGGGTGATGACCCTCTACGAGGGCACCAGCCAGATCCAGAAGCTGGTCATCGGGCGGGCGCTGACGGGGGTTTCGGCGTTCTGAGCCCTACCGGGGCGACCTTCCGGGCGGCGAGTGATCCGGGTGGCGAGTCATCTGAGCGGCGGGCCATCTGAGTACGGCTCTGAGTAGTTCGGCGGATGTGGCACGGGCCACGTCCGCCGATTCTTGTCCCATGAGTGACACACCGGGCAAGCAGCAGAACACGGCAGCCTTCTACGGCCAGGCCGTCGCGTCCTTCTCCGTGGCCATGGCGGCCACCGCCGTCGGCATCTTCAAGCTGAACGCCGACGCCTGGGTGCGGGCGTTCCTGGCGATCGCCGTCCTGTACCTGGTCACCTCCGCCTTCACGCTCTCCAAGGTGATCCGGGACCGCCAGGAAGCGGCGACACCGGCCTACCACCCCTTCGAGAAGCTCTGAGCGGCCTCACTAAGCGCTCGCTCACCTTCGGCGGTATGGTGGGGGCCGTGTCAGTGGAGAGGGAGCGTGCGATGAGTACGGCGGAGGAGACGGCCGACGGCGAGACGTCGGCGTGGGGCGAGGTCACGCCCGACGCGGCTCGGCGGCTGCTCGTCGCGGCGGTGGAGGCCTTCGCCGAGCGGGGCTACCACGCCACGACGACCCGTGACATCGCGGGCCGCGCCGGCATGAGCCCGGCCGCGCTCTACATCCACTACAAGACCAAGGAGGAACTCCTCCACCGCATCAGCAGGATCGGCCACGAGAGGGCCGTGGACATCCTCCGCGTGGCAGCCCGGAGAGAGGGCAGCGCCACCGAGCGGCTCGCCGACGCGGTCAGCTCCTTCGTCCGCTGGCACGCGGGCGGTCGTACCACCGCGCGAGTCGTGCAGTACGAACTCGACTCCCTCGGCCCGGACGCCCGCGCCGAGATCCTCGCGCTGCGCCGCCAGTGCGACGCCGAGGTGCGCGGGATCATCGAGGACGGCATGGCCACGGGCGAGTTCGACGTGCTCGACGTGCACGGCACCACCCTCGCCGTGCTCTCCCTCTGCATCGACGTGGCCCGCTGGTTCAACGTCGCGGGCCCGCGGACGCCCGAGGAGGTCGGCGCGCTGTACGCCGACCTCGTGCTGCGGATGGTGGGCGTGAAGTAGGCCCACGCCGGCGTCAGAGGTAGTAGCGGGCGACCGACTCCGCGACGCACACCGGCTTGTCCCCGCCCTCGCGCTCCACGGTGAACGCGACGGTCACCTGGATGCCGCCCGTCACATCGGCGACGTCGCTGATCGTGGCGGTGGCGCGCAGCCGGGAGCCGACCGGGACCGGGGCGGGGAAACGGACCTTGTTCGTCCCGTAGTTGACGCCCATCTTCACGCCCTCGACCTTGATCAGCTGCGGTCCGAAGAGGGGCAGCAGGGACAGCGTCAGATAGCCGTGCGCGATGGTGGTCCCGAAGGGTCCCGAGGCGGCCCGCTCCGGGTCGACGTGGATCCACTGGTGGTCACCGGTCGCCTCCGCGAACAGGTCGATCCGCTTCTGGTCGACCTCCAGCCAGTCGGTGTACCCAAGCTGCTCGCCCACCGCCGCCTTCAGATCGTCGGCGGACGTGAAGATCCTCGGCTCTGCCATGTCCCGGCCTCTCGTGTGATGTCTAAGCGACTGCTTAGCATGGTCGTCCGCGCACCCCATGTCAACGGACCCGGGCGGTGAGGGTGGGTAGGGTCGCTGGGTGCCCCAGATTTCCGAGAAGATCCATGAGCTCACGGTCGGCCAACTCGCCGCACGCAGCGGCGCCGCCGTCTCCGCCCTGCACTTCTACGAGTCCAAGGGGCTGATCAGCAGCCGCCGGACCACGGGCAACCAGCGCCGCTACTCGCGTGACGCGCTGCGCCGGGTCGCCTTCGTCCGCGCCGCGCAACGCGTCGGCATCCCGCTGGCGACGATCCGCGAGGCGCTCGCCGAACTCCCCGAGGAACGCACCCCCACCCGCGAGGACTGGGCCCATCTCTCCGAGGCCTGGCGCTCCGAACTCGACGAACGCATCAAACAACTCAACCGCCTCCGCGACCACCTCACCGACTGCATCGGCTGCGGCTGTCTCTCCCTGGAGGGCTGCGTCCTCTCCAACCCGGACGACGTGTTCGGTGAACGGCAGGCGGGATCGAGGCTGTTGGTGGAGCGGGGCAAAGACCGCCCCAAGTCCGGACAGCGCCAAGGGGAACGAGATCCGGAGAGCTGCTGCTGAAGCCGTCGGCCGAGGTGGGACCGTGCGCGGCACCTCCGGGCAGAGTGGTGACACGGCGAACCGTGTGGCGTTGCTGAACAGCCGTAGGGGAACAAAACGGGGGGTGCGGCATCCCCGGCGCACCCCCGCGACGCTCGGTTCCTAGGTGGCTTCGGTGGCTTGGGTCACTTCGGTCGCGCTTGGATCGCTTCCGTCAGTTCGGTCAGGCCGACACCAGCAGCCGTCCGCGCCTGGCGTCCGCCAGGGCCTCGGGCGTGAGTACGGGCCGCGGTACGAGAATCCCGCAGGCCGTGCAGACCGGACCGGTCGAGGGTTCGTGGTCCAGTTCGTACTTCCAGACGAGGCGTTCCCCGCCGCACGCCGGGCACTCCGCGCCCGGTTCCCGCTCCAGTGCGGAGATCAGCCGGCGCAGTACCTCCGCCAACGGCTCGTCGGGATGGACCCGAGGGTCGTCGCACCAGGCGACTCCGAAGCCGCCCCAGGTCAGCCGGTGCCAGTCGTCCACGGTGCCCGGCCTGCGCAGCCCGTCGTGCTTTTCCTTCTTGCGCCGCTCGGCGAACTCGACCTCGTAGGCCAGCCAGACCGAACGCGCCTCCTCGAGTTCCTCCAGTGCGGCCACGAGCCGCGCTGGGTCGGGGGAGCGGTCCTCCGGACCGAACCCGGCCCGGGAGCACAAATGGTCCCAGGTCGCCCTGTGTCCGTAAGGGGCGAACCGCTCAAGGCACTTGCGGAGCGAGTAACGCCGTAGCGCCAGATCGCATCGGGGGTCGCGCACCTGTCTCGCCAGACTCCGGAAACCGGCCATCGCCCTGCACCTCCGTCACACCTGCACCTGTACTTCGGTCACTTCGGCGTCGTCCAACGGACGTCGCCGAATAGACGTATCGACAAGCGATTTGGCTCCATCTGTTTTCCGATGGCCTCCATAAGCCGATCGAGGCCACTCCAAAACTTGACGCATGTTCATCTTCAATCCCGGGGATACCGGCGGTAACGTCCGGCCCACCCCCGTCGGTAGGAGCTGCCATGCCACGGCGCACCCCACGCACCGTCCTCGACAGACTGAGAACTCCCCGCAGATTCCCCGGGTTCCTGAAGTCCGCTTCCGTATGCGTAGTGATTGCCGGTCTCTTGTCCCCGATTGCCCCGGCGACGGCGGCTCAGACAGCGGCGGTCGAGGTGACGGCGGCGAACGACTACTGCGGCGGCCAGTGTTCGGACGTCCTGCCGCCGGGCCAGAACGGCAACGCCACCCTCGCGCAGATCCTGCTCAACCAGGCCTTCGGCACCCAGCCCGAGCACGCCGAGGACCAACTCGCCCCGTACGCCAACCTGGCCAAGGGGTACCCGTCGCTCACCAACACCACGATCAACAACTTCTTCAACGACGCGTCTTTCGGGGTCTCTGCCGATCAAGTCGCCTCCACGCTCAAGCCCGCCGGTCGCAGCGACGTGACGATCGTCCGCGACAAGAAGACGGGCGTACCGCACATCACCGGTACCACCAGATACGGCACGGAGTTCGGCGCCGGCTATGCGGCGGCTCAGGACCGGCTGTGGCTCATGGACGTCTTCCGCCATGTGGGACGCGGCCAGCTGACCGCCTTCGCGGGCGGCGCCCCGTCCAACCAGGGCCTGGAGCAGGAGTTCTGGCGCAACGCCCCCTACACCGAGGCCGATCTCCAGGCCCAGATCGACAACGCCGTCGCCTCCGCCGGTGACCGGGGCCAGCAGGCTCTCGGGGACGTCAACGCCTATGTCGCCGGCATCAACGCCTACATCGACGCCTCCGACAGCGGCCGCTACTTCCCCGGCGAGTACGTCCTGACCGGCCACAAGGACTCGATCACCAACGCCGGCACGATCGACCACTTCAAGACCACCGACCTGGTCGCGCTGGCCTCCGTCATCGGCTCGCTCTTCGGCTCCGGCGGCGGCGGCGAGGTCAACAACGCGATATCGCTGCTCGCGGCACAGCAGAAGTACGGCGTGGAACAGGGCACCCAGGTCTGGGAGTCGTTCCGCGAGCGCAACGATCCCGAGGCGGTCCTCACCGTCAAGGACGGCAGCTTCCCGTACGCCACCAAGCCCGCCGACGCCCAGGGCCAGGCACTGCCCGACACCGGCTCGGTGACCAGGGAGGAACTGGTCTACGACCGTACCGGCAGCGCGGCCACCGCTGACGCCACCGGCGCCTCCACGACGGCGGCGACGACGGCCCTCACCTCGGCCAGGCGGGGCATGTCCAACGCCCTTGTGGTGAGCGGCGACCACACCGCGAGCGGCGACCCGATCGCCGTCTTCGGTCCGCAGACCGGCTACTTCGCGCCCCAGCTGCTGATGCTCCAGGAGATCCAGGGCCCCGGCCTCAGCGCCCGCGGCGCCTCCTTCGCGGGCCTGAGCATGTACGTCGAACTCGGCCGCGGCCAGGACTACGCGTGGAGCGCCACCACCTCCGGCCAGGACATCATCGACACGTACGCCGTGGAGCTGTGCCAGGACGACTATCACTACCTCTACCGCGGCACCTGCACGGCCATGGAGAAGATCGAGCAGAAGAACGCCTGGAAGCCGACCACCGCCGACGGCACCGCGGCCGGCTCCTACACGATGCGGGCGTGGCGCACCGAGTACGGCCCCGTCGCGTACCGCGCGACGGTCGGCGGCAAGAAGGTCGCCTACACCACGCTGCGCTCCTCCTTCCTGCACGAGGCCGATTCGATCATCGGCTTCCAGATGCTGAACGACCCCGACTACGTGAAGGGGCCGGCGGACTTCCAGTCCGCGGTGCAGCACATCAACTACACCTTCAACTGGTTCTACGCCGACTCCGAGCACACCGCGTACTACAACAGCGGCGACAACCCGGTGCGGGCGAGCGGCGTCGACGCCGAGTTCCCGGTGTGGGCGCGGTCGGCGTACGAGTGGCGGAACTGGAACCCGACCACGAACACCTCGGACTACACACCCGCCTCGGCCCACCCCCACTCGACCGACCAGGACTACTACATCTCCTGGAACAACAAGCAGGCCAAGGACTACACGACCGCGTCCTGGGGCGACGGCTCCGTCCATCGCGGCAACCTCCTCGACGACCGGGTGAAGAAGCTGGTCGCCGCGGGCGGGGTCACCCGGGCCGCGCTGACCAAGGCGATGGCGGACGCGGCCCTGGCCGACCTGCGGGCCGAGGACGTGCTGCCGGACCTCCTCAAGGTGGTCAACAGCTCCACGGTGACCGACTCGACGGCCGCGGCGGCGGTGAGCAAACTGCAGACGTGGCTGACGGCGGGCGCCAAGCGCACCGAGACGTCGGCGGGTTCCAAGGCGTACGCCAATGCCGACGCGATCCGCCTCCTGGACGCCTGGTGGCCGCTGCTGGTGAAGGCCGAGTTCGCCCCGGGCCTCGGCACCGACCTGTACACCGCCTTCACCGCCAACCTGCCCGTCGACGAGGCTCCCTCGGCCGCGCACGGCCCGACCGGCGCGCACGCGGGCAGCTCCTTCCAGTACGGCTGGTGGAGCTATGTCGACAAGGACATCCGGGCGGTGCTCGGCGAGTCGGTCCAGGGGCCGCTCGCGCGCACGTACTGCGGCGACGGCATCCTCGGCGCCTGCCGGGACGTCCTGATCAGCACCCTGAAGGAGGCGGCCGGCAAGACGGCGGCCCAGGTCTACCCCGGCGACGACCTGTGCTCGGCCGGCGACCAGTGGTGCGCCGACTCGATCGTCCAGCGCACCCTCGGCGGCATCAAGCACGGCAACATCAGCTGGCAGAACCGGCCCACCTTCCAACAGGTCGTGGAGTTCACGTCACACCGGTGAACACGCCGGACACCGGTGAGGCATGAGTGACGGCGGGTCAGCGGATGCGGCCCGCCGTCACCACCAGCTGGGCCAGTTCCCGGTGCACGATGTCGTTGTGCGCGCCGGCCGGCGGCCCGCCGCGATTGACCACGCCGGCCGCGTCGACGTTCACACAGCCCGAGGCGGGCAGCCCCGCCCGCAGCGCCTCGGCCAGACCGAGGGACTTCGTGCCCGGCACCGCCTGCACGCCGTCGTGCCCCATCGCACCCCACTTGGCGCCCAGGGCCCGCCGCACGTCGAAGCCCGGGCTGTCGTGCGCGTCGGTCCCGACCGTCCGGTCGTCGTCCGCCATCCGCGAGGCCAGCGGGTACATCGTGGAGAGCGCGGCGTCGTGGCGGGAGTAGCAGCACACCACGGGCCCGTCCACCCGGTCGGTCTGGCCCCGCAGCATGCCGCCCGTGCGGGCGTCGTGCGGCAGCCGGGCGGCGAACGCGTAGTGGGAGAAGGCCCCTTGGAGCAGGGTCACCGACTTCACCGTGCGCACGCCCCGCGGCAGTCCCCGCAGCGCGAACGACACCAGCCGCGCGCCGAAGCTGTGCCCGACCAGATGCACCCGTAGCTCCGGTGCGGCCGTGGCCAACTGTCCGATCACCCGTCCCAGTCCGCGCTCGCCGACGGTCCCCGCGCGCCGCTTCATCGCGTAGTACGTCGCCTGCCGCAGGAGTTCGTGCGCACCGTCCCAGGGGTTCGGGACCGAGAACGCCGCAGCAGGCCCGCCCGGGGATTCGAGCTCCGCCAGCGCCCGCCCGAACTCCTCGCAGGTCTCCGCCGTGGTGCACGAGAACATCACGGGCTCGCTCCGCGGTACCCCCTCGGACAGGGTGTCCGCCGCGAACAGTGCCTGCGGTCCCGCCGGAACCACCTCCACCAGCAGCCGGACCAGCCGTCCGTACTCCTCCAACTCCGCCTCCTCGCGCGGCTGCTGGTCCAGCAGCCGCGCGATCTGGTCGATCACGGTCGCCCGCCCGGGGAAGGTCTCGAGGAGCGCGTGCCGGGTGTCCTTGTCGAGGACCGGACGGGGCGGCAGTTCGGCGGCCACGGCCCGCGGGAAGTCCGGGATCGGCTCGTCCGAGAACCGCATCGACGGCCACACCACACCGACGTACCCGAGTCTGGCCTTCGGGGCGAGCTCCGGGACCGGCGCGAAGAAGCGGCGGTAGAGCCGGGTCGCGCCCGAGCGGTCGCTGTTCCAGCCGTGCGCGAAGACGACGAGGTCACGGACGTCGTGCTGCCCGACGCCGGTGAGCAGCCGGTCCCGCCCGCGGCCGTCCGGGTCGCCGTCCGCGTCGAAGGTGAGCTCCCAGTACGGTGCCACGCTCATTGCCGGATCCGCCATGACTGGCCCCCTGGTCCGCCGGTGTGGTGCGATGTGCGCGCATCGTCCTGCTACCGGGCGGAGTTGGCCATACGTCATGACTCATCCGGGTGTTTCACAGGCTCACCGGTAGACGAGGTACTCCCCGCGCACCCGCCGGAACGCCGCCAGTTCCCGTTCCCAGCCCGCCGCCACCTCGTCGGTGTCCGCGCCCGCGTCGATCATCGTGCGCACCAGCGTGGAGCCCGTGAGCTTGTCGATCCAGTTGTCCGGGCGCCAGGCGAAACCGCTCCACACCTTCCGCGCGGTCACCAGGAGCGCGATCCCGGCGCGTACCGGGTCGTAGGCGTCCCGGTCGTGCACATGGATCTGCACGCCCCCGATCGTCTTCCCCTGGAACTTGGAGAAGGTGGGCGCGAAGTACGCCTCCCTGAAGTGCGCGCCGGGCAGCCCGAGTTCACCCACCGCGGCGGCCCACCGCCCGTCCACGCCCTCCGCGCCCAGCAGTTCGAACGGCCTGGTCGTGCCGCGCCCCTCCGACAGGTTCGTCCCCTCGAAGAGACACGTCCCCGAGTAGACGAGGGCGGTGTCGGGCGTCGGCATGTTCGGGCTCGGCGGCACCCAGGGCAGCCCGGAGGCGTCGTACCACTCCGACCGTCTCCACCCGGTCATCAGTACGGTGTCCAGCTCCACCGGCGCGCGCAGGAACTCCCCGTTGAACAGCCGCGCCAGCTCCGCGACGGTCATCCCGTGCGCCTGGGAGATCGGCTGCCGTCCGACGAAGGTCGCGAACTCCCGGTGCAGCACCGGCCCGAGAGCGGCCCGCCCGGTCACGGGATTGGGCCGGTCCAGGACCACGAACCGTTTGCCCGCGAGCCGCGCCGCCTCCATGCAGTCGTACAGCGTCCAGATGTACGTGTAGAAGCGCGCGCCCACGTCCTGGATGTCGAAGACGACGGTGTCCACGCCCGACGCGGTGAAGATGTCGGCGAGGGCCTGGCCGCTCTTGAGATACGTGTCGTAGACGGGCAGGCCGGTCGCCGGATCGTCGTAGCGGCCCTCGGAGCCGCCCGCCTGGGCGGTGCCGCGGAAGCCGTGCTCGGGGCCGAAGACTGCCGTCAGCTTGACGCGGGGGTCCGCGTGCATGACGTCCACGATGTGGCGGACGTCCCGGGTGATGCCGGTGGGGTTGGTGACGATTCCGGTTCTCTGGTCGCTGAGCTGGGCGTAGTGGCTCGCGGCCAGGTTCTCGAAGCCGGTTCGCCTGCGGCGGGCCGCGGAGGCGGGGGAAGCTGTGGGTAGTGACGCCGTTGCCGTTGCTGCTGCTAGCAGAGCTCGTCTGGAGAGGCGCATGCTGCGCACGCTATGCGCTCCCGCCGGCTGTGTGGAAGCCGCGGGTCAACTGTGGCTTGTCGCGCAGTTCCCCGCGCCCCTTGGTTGGGCACAGCGCCCCTTCCTTACAACATACCGACCGGTTAGTCTGGCCGCCACGGGGGCAGAGCCGTGTCGCGTCGCGTCGAAGGAGACCGATGGTGGAAGCCGTTCAGGGTGCTGGTGTGGTTGTCACGGGGGCCGGGGGTGGGATCGGGGCCGCGCTTGCCCGGCGGTTCGCCGCCGAGGGCGCTCGGGTCGTCGTCAATGACCTGGACGCCGACCGGGCCGAGGCGGTGGCCGAGGAGATCGGTGGCATCGCGGTCCCGGGTGACGCCTCCGGGATCGTCGCCGAGGCCCGTGCGGCGCTGGGCGGCACGGTCGATGTGTACTGCGCCAACGCGGGTGTCGCCTTCGAGGCGGGGGAGCCCGGCCGGCCGCTCGACGAGCAGCCCTGGGCACTGTCCTGGGACGTCAACGTCATGGCCCATGTCCGCGCGGCCCACGAGCTGCTCCCGGACTGGCTGGAGCGCGGCAGTGGCCGTTTCGTCTCCACCGTCTCCGCGGCCGGACTGCTCACCATGATCGGAGCCGCGCCCTACGCCGTCACCAAACACGGCGCCTACGCCTTCGCGGAGTGGCTGTCGCTGACGTACCGGCACCGCGGTCTGAAGGTTCACGCGATCTGTCCGCAGGGCGTGCGAACCGACATGCTGGCCGCCACCGGCAGCGCGGGCGACCTGGTCCTCCAGCCGACCGCGATCACCCCCGAGGAGGTGGCGGAGGCCCTGTTCAAGGGCATCGAGGAGGACCGTTTCCTGATCCTGCCGCACCCCGAGGTCGCCGGGTACCAGCAGGCCAGGGCCGCCGATCCGGACCGCTGGCTGACGAACATGAACCACATCCAGCAGAAGTGGGAGACCACCCGGTGACCGACTCCCCGTACGCCGCCAAGCCCTGGCTGGGCCTGCTCAACGACGCCCAGCGCGCCCCCGTCGACCCCGCCGACTCCTTCGTGCACGCCCTGCGCCGGGCCGTCGCCGAGACCCCGGACCGCGCCTTCCTCGCCTACTTCGACGGCCGTCTGACCTACCGCGAGGTCGACGAACTGAGCGACTCGGTCGCCGGTCACCTCGCCGCCCGGGGCCTGGAGCCCGGCGACCGGGTGGCGGTCCTGCTGCAGAACTCCCCGCACTTCGTGCTCGCGGTGCTCGGCGCCTGGAAGGCGGGCGCCACCGTCGTGCCCGTCAACCCGATGTACAAGTCGGGGGAGGTCGGCCATGTCCTGCACGACGGTGAGGTGGCCGCGCTGATCTGCTCCGACCGCGCCTGGGAGGCGTATCTGCGCGACGCCGCCGCCGACTCGCCGGTGCGGATCGCGCTCACCGCCTGCGAGCTGGATTTCCAGAGCCGCGGGGACACGCGCGTGCTGACCTTCGAGCGCCTCCCGCAGGCCGGGGACGCCGACGACCTCACGGAGGTGGCCCGGGCCGGCCACAAGGCACCCGAGGGCCGCGACCCGGCTCCGTCCGACATCGCCCTGATCAGCTACACCTCGGGCACCAGCGGCACCCCCAAGGGCGCCACCAACACGCACGCCAACATCATGTACAACGCCGAGCGGCAGCGGACGGGCCTGGCGTTGCCCGAGGCGCCCGTCTACTTCGCGATGGCGCCCCTGTTCCACATCACCGGGATGGTCTGCCAGTTCGGGGCGTGCCTCGACAGCGCGGGCACGCTGGTCCTGGCCTACCGCTTCGAGTCGGGGGTCGTCCTCGACGCGTTCGCCGAGCACCGGCCGCACTACACGGTCGGTCCGTCCACCGCCTTCATGGCCCTGGCCGCCCACCCCGACGTCACCCCGGACCACTTCTCGTCCTTCGTCAACATCTCCTCCGGCGGTGCCCCGCTGCCGCCCGCCCTGGTGGAGAAGTTCCGGGCCGGCTTCGGGCCGTACATCCGCAACGGCTACGGGCTCACCGAGTGCAGCGCGCCCTGCGCCTCCGTGCCGCCCACCCTGGAGGCCCCGGTCGACCCGGCCTCCGGGACGCTGGCGGTGGGCGTGCCCGGGCCCGACACGGTCGTCCGGATCGTCGACGAGCAGGGCGCGGAGGTGCCCTTCGGGGAACAGGGCGAGATCGTCGTACGAGGGCCGCAGGTCGTGCCCGGATACTGGCGGCGCCCGGACGCCACCGCCGAGACCTTCCCGGACGGCGAGCTGCGCACCGGTGACATCGGCTTCATGGACCCGCAGGGCTGGCTGTATGTCGTCGACCGCAAGAAGGACATGATCAACGCCTCCGGCTTCAAGGTGTGGCCGCGCGAGGTAGAGGACGTCCTCTACACGCACCCGGCGGTGCGCGAGGCGGCCGTCGTCGGAGTGGCCGACGGGTACCGCGGGGAGACCGTCAAGGCGTACATCAGTCTCCGTCCGGGGGCCGAGACGGACCCCGATGCGCTCGCCGCCTACTGCAAGGAGAGACTGGCCGCCTACAAATACCCGCGACAGGTGGAGATCCTGCCCGACTTGCCGAAGACGGCCAGTGGGAAGATCCTCCGGCGGGAACTGCGTTCTCGCCCTTAGGGCTGGAAACAGCAGCGGAAGATCACTCGGAAGGCAGGTGGCGCAGTGCCCAGGACGACGGACGGTGAAGGGGCCCCCGTGCCGCAGCGGCTACTTGCCGCCGCCACCCGGCTCTTCGCCGAGCAGGGCTACGACCGCACCTCGGTGCAGGAGATCGTCGAGGCGGCAGGCGTCACCAAGGGGGCGCTGTACCACTACTTCGGCTCCAAGGACGACCTGCTGCACGAGGTGTACGCGCGCGTGCTGCGCGTCCAGCAGGAGAGACTCGACGCCTTCGCGGGCGCCGACGAGCCGATCGAGAAGCGACTGCGGGGCGCGGCGGCCGACGTCGTCGTCACGACCATCGACAACCTCGACGACGCGATGATCTTCTTCCGTTCGATGCACCACCTGAGCCCGGAGAAGAACAAGCAGGTACGGGCCGAGCGCCGGCGCTACCACGAACGCTTCCGCGCGCTCGTCGAGGAGGGCCAGCAGGCGGGCGTCTTCTCCAGGGCGACCCCGGCCGACCTGGTGGTCGACTACCACTTCGGCTCCGTCCACCACCTCTCCACCTGGTACCGCCCCGACGGTCCGATGAGCCCGCAGGACGTCGCCGACCATCTCGCGGACCTGCTGCTGCGGGCGCTGCGGCCCTGACAGCCGACGGACATGAGTAAGGGGCGGCCGCCATTGCGACCGCCCCTTACCTCGTCACCTCACAGGTACTTCTTCAGCTCCCGTCGCGCCAGCGACCGCTGGTGCACCTCGTCCGGGCCGTCGGCGATCATCAGGGTGCGGGCCCCGGCGTAGAGCTCGGCCAGCGGGAAGTCCTGGCTGACGCCGCCCGCGCCATGCAGTTGGATCGCGCGGTCGATGATGTCGACGACCGTGCGGGGCGTGGCGATCTTGATGGCCTGGATCTCGGCGTGGGCGCCCCGGTTGCCGACCGTGTCCATCATCCAGGCCGTCTTGAGGACCAGCAGCCGCAGTTGCTCCACGGCGACCCGCGCGTCCGCGATCCAGTTGTGCACCACGCCCTGCTGGGCCAGCGCCTTGCCGAAGGCGTCGCGCGAGACGGCCCGCCTGCACATCAGCTCGATCGCCCGCTCGGCCATGCCGATCAGCCGCATGCAGTGGTGGATGCGGCCGGGGCCGAGACGGGCCTGGGCGATGGCGAAGCCGCCGCCCTCCTCGCCGATCAGGTTCGACACCGGCACCCGCGCCCGGTCGAAGACCACCTCGGCGTGGCCGCCGTGGTAGTGGTCCTCGTACCCGAAGACCTGCATGGCGCGCTTCACCGTGACGCCCGGGGTGTCGCGGGGGACCAGCACCATGGACTGCTGGCGGCGGATGTCCTCGCCGTCCGGGTCCGTCTTGCCCATCACGATGAAGATCTTGCAGTCCGGGTTCATCGCCCCGGAGATGTACCACTTGCGGCCGGAGATGACGTACTCTCCCCCACTCTCGGCTCCGCTCGAGCGGGAGGTGCCCCCCTCGTCCCGCTCGATGAGCGTGGTGATGTTCGTGGCGTCGGAGGAGGCCACATCCGGCTCGGTCATCGCGAACGCCGAGCGGATCTCGCCCGCCAGCAGCGGCTCCAGCCACTGCTTTCGCTGCTGCTCGTCGCCGAACTGTGTCAGCACCTCCATGTTGCCGGTGTCGGGCGCCGCGCAGTTCGTCACCGTGGGCGCCAACTGCGGGGAACGGCCGGTGATTTCGGCGAGGGGCGCGTACTGGAGGTTGGTGAGGCCGGCGCCGTACGCTGAGTCCGGGAGGAAGAGATTCCACAGGCCCTGCCTGCGGGCCTCGGCCTTCAACTCCTCGACCACGGCCGGGGTGTCCCACGGCGAGGCGAGCCGCTCACGCTGCTCGTGCGCGACGGCCTCTGCCGGGTAGACGTACTCGTCCATGAAGGCGAGCAGCTTGGCGCGCAGTTCCTCGGTGCGCGCGTCGAACGCGAAGTCCATGTCTGGTCAGCCTTCCTGAAGGGTGGTCAGGCCGTGCTCGATGAAGACGGGGACCAGGTCGCCGATGCGGTCGAAGCCGCGGCCGACGGTCTGGCCCAGGGTGTAGCGGTAGTGGATGCCCTCCAGGATCACGGCGAGTTTGAACCAGGCGAACGCCGTGTACCAGGAGACCGCGGAGACGTCGCGGCCCGAGCGCGCCGCGTACCGCTCGATCAGTTCGGCCGGATCCGGGTGCCCGGGGGCCTCGGCGGTCGTCGACACCGGCGAGTCGGGCATACCGAGCGGCATGCTGTACATCACCAGCAGACCCAGGTCGGTCAGCGGATCGCCGAGCGTCGACATCTCCCAGTCGAGGATGGCCTTGATCCGGTCGCCCTCGCCGATCAGCACGTTGTCGAGCCGGTAGTCGCCATGCACGACCGCCGGGGCGGGAGAGGGCGGCAGGGCGCGACCGAGCGCCGCGTGCAGCTCGTCGATCCCGGCCAGCTCGCGGTTGCGGGAGGCGTCCAACTGCTTGCCCCAGCGCCGCAGTTGACGGTCCAGGAAACCCTCGGGCCGGCCGAAGTCGGCGAGACCCACCGCGCCGGGATCCACCGCGTGCAGCTCTACGAGCGTGTCGACCAGCGCGAGGACGGCGTCCCGGGTACGCGCGGGGCCGAGCGGGGCCAGCTGGTCGGCGGTGCGGTACGGGGTGCCCTCCACGAACTCCATGACGTAGAAGGGCGAGCCCAGCACCTCCTCGTCCTCGCACAGCAGCACCGGGCGCGGCACCGGTACATCGGTCGGGTGCAGCGCGCTGATGACCCGGTGCTCGCGCCTCATGTCGTGCGCGGTCGCCAGGACATGGCCGAGCGGGGGCCGTCGTACGACCCACTTCGCGCCGCCGTCGGAGACCGCGTACGTGAGGTTCGACCGTCCGCCCTCGATCAGCCGGCCGGTCAGCGGGCCCTGCACCAGGCCGGGCCGCTCACGGTCGAGCAGGGCGTGCAGCCGGTCCAGATCGAGTCCTGGCGGGTGGTCGGGGCTCATCGATGCTCCTTACGTGTGCGTGTGCACGGGTCCGCGGGCGCGTGAACGGGACTGCTCCATGATGCCGACCGGTCGGTATGTCGTCCAGGGCGGGCGCGGAACGTGATCGGAGCCACGATAGGCCGACAGCTCCCCACCGGGCGCGGCGGGGAGCTGTCGGCAGGCCGTTTCGGTCAGGCGGGCCGGCTCAGTGGTCGTCCCAGTGGCCTTCGTGCTCGGCGTGCCGGTGGCCGTCGTGGAGGTAGTCGACGTGGTCGCCGTGCAGCACGCTGTCGTGCCCGCAATCCTGCCCGTGCCGGTGATCGTGGCCCTGGTGCGAGACATGTTCGGCGGGCTCGCACTCGTCCCAGTGGCCGCCGTGCTCGCGGTGCAGATGCCCGTCGTGCGCGTAGTCGAGGTGATCGTCGTGCGGCACCTCGGTGTGCCCGCAACCCGGGCCGTGGGTGTGCGGGTGGGAAAGGTGTTCCTGGTGGGGGGTGGTCATGGTGCTCACCTTCGAAGGTGGGGGGTGATGACCTCGGACAGGCTGCCATGGGCGCGGCGCATATCCGGCGATTCGTCCCTCGTGGCGTCCGGGGCGGGCGGGTGGGCCCGGACCGGTCGCCCCGGAACCCCTCGGGAGCGGCTGGAATGGCGGCTGGGGAGTGGCTAGAAGACGAGCGCCACCGCGCAGACGGCCAGCGCCACCGTCAGGAGCGCCCCCGTCGTCGCGTGCCGCGGGGTCATCGCCGTGGGGTGGCTCGTCGCCGACAGGACTTGGATTCGGCGGTGGGCGACGAGCAGGAAGCCCAGCCACAGGGCGCCGCACAGCGCGCAGACGGTGACAGAGGCCACCGAGGCCCCGCCGTGCAGCGCGGTCTTCATGGCCAGCAGGGCGGCCACCGTGCTGGACAGGGTCGTACGCCGCCAGGCGAGCCGGGTCCGCTCCGGCTGGAGCCCGGGATCCCGGTCCGCGCACTCCTGGGGGGCCGTCCCGCTCACCCCTCCCACCCGACGAGCACCACGAAGACCATCGCGACGGCCACGACCGCGACCGCCAGGCTCAGCAACGCCGGGAACCGGGACACCGGCAGGTCCTCGCCCCGGCGCATGGCCCGTTCGCAGCGCACCCAGTGGTTGACCGCCCGCAGCGAGCACAGCACGCCCGCCGCGAGCAGCGCCAGCGCGAGCCCGACCCGCCAGCCCCAGCGCAGGTCCGGCAGGAACTGGTCCACGGCGAAGCCGCCGCCGATCAGAGCGAGCGCGGTGCGCAGCCATGCGAGGAAGGTGCGCTCGTTCGCCAGGGAGAAGCGGTAGTCGGGGGTGCCGCCCTCCTGCCGGAGATCCCGGGGGGCGAACCACAACCGAACGTTCTGTGCGAAACCGATCACGTTGTGGACCCTACCCGGCCGCTGCGCTGGGCTTGGGCCGGGCTCTTGGGGTGGCCGTCCACGGGGGCTGCCGCCCCCGGGCCCCCGCTTCGGCCTGAACGGCCTCGTCCTCAAACGCCGGACGGGCTGATGGTGGCTCGGGCCGTCGAACGGCCGCGGGCAGTCGGTTGTCCCGGGCCCTCGATCGGCTCGCTCACCCCGCCGAGCGGTGCGCTTTCAGCCGCTCGTACGCCGCCAACCCGTCCGGTACCCACTGCCACTCCCGCAGGCGGCGCTCGACCTCGTCCTCGGGCAGGAAGGCGTGCCAGGCCACCTCCTCGACCTGGGGGCTGACCGGGAGGTCGCAGCGGACCTCGTACACGGCCGACCACCAGGTCCGTCCGGCGCCGTCGTCGTAGAGGAACCTGAAGAGGTGTTCGGGGCGGGGCAGGCCCGTCACGCCCAGTTCCTCCTCGGCCTCGCGCAGGGCCGCGTCGTCGTAGGACTCGCCCGCGCCGACCACTCCGCCGACGAACATGTCGTACAGGGAGGGGAAGACCAGCTTGGTCGGTGTGCGGCGGTGGACGAAGAGCCGGCCCGTCGCGTCCCGGGCCTGGATGAAGACGCAGCGGTGGCGCAGGCCCTGCGCGTAGGCCTCGCCGCGCGGGGACTGCCCGATGACCTGGTCGTTCTCGTCGACGATGTCGAGGATCTCGTCAGCAGCGCTCATGGCTCCATACAACCTCAGCGCGGCTGCAGGTCCCGGGTCCGCTCGGGCGGCGTCGCGCCGCGCGGCATCGCCGGGTGCAGGCCCAGCAGCACGATGCCGGCCACGATCGCCGCGAGCCCCGCCGCCTCCCAGGCCAGCGCGCCGGTGTCGGTGCGCAGCCGGTCGCCGAGGAAGCCGACGCCGCAGACGATCCCGGCCAGCGGCTGGGCCGCCGTCAGGGCGGGCAGCGACATGCGCAGGGGCGCCGTCTCGAACGCGCTCTGCACCAGGACCAGGCCGGTGACGCCGAGCACGAGTACGGCGTACGGCTGCCAGTCGGTCAGTACCTCGACGAGGCCGCCCTCCGAGAACCGCTGCCCGGTCACCCGGGTCAGGGCGTCCTGCACGCCGTACAGCAGACCGGCCGCCAGCCCCAGCAGTACCGGGGCGGAGCTGAGCCGGGAGTGTTTCGCGTGCGTCGTGAGCAGCAACGCGAGGCCGATCATCACGCCGATGATCAGCCAGTGGCGCAGCGGGTCGGTGACCGCGGTGCCGCCGCGTGGCTCGCCCGCCACGATGAACGCGGTCACCCCGCCGGCCAGCAGCAGAAGGCCGGCCCAGCCCTGGCGGCCCACCGGCTGCTTGCTCTGCCTGCGGGAGAGGGCGAGGGCGAACAGCAGGTTCGTCGCCAGGAGGGGTTCCACCAGGGAGATCTCGCCCTTGCCCAGCGCGATCGCGCCGAGGATCATGCCGGCCGCCATCAGACCGATGCCGCCGAGCCAGCGCGGCACCTTCATCAGGTCCAGGAGGAGTCGGGGCGACAGGAAGTCGCTCAGCGGTGCCTGGCGGGCAGCGTTCTGCTGGAGCACGAACCCGAAGCCCAGACAGCAGGCCGCGCTCACGGCGAGAACAAGAACCAGTACCGACACGCTGCGTACCTCGATCATCCGGCCGGGCCACGGGGTGCGTAGGGGGCTGACTTTAGCGGCCCAGGGCCCGGCTTGCCCCTGGGAGTACCCGGATTCGGGCGTTCGACTCGGTCACGCCGCCCGGTCGATCGAAGGCGGGACCGCGTCCGTCCTGCCATGGTGCGATGCCGGGCCGATCGACGCCATGGCGTACGCCACAGACACCGCCCCTGACTCGGGGCCGCCCCCGTCCTGTGATTCACAAGTCCCCTGTGAATGACAGGAGTTGACGCGTGTAACGTCCCTGTGGGCCTTGACGGAAACCATTGGCTGGGGATTGGCTGTGCGTGATCAGCTGACGACGAGCCGCGACGTCCGGACCAGGCGACCGGCCGGTACGTCGGCACAACCGACCATGAGCCGCGTCGCGTGAGGAAGTCCCCGCGGTGTCCCCACCCCCGCCCCACGGCCCCGAGGCCTGCCGTTCGGATCACACCTTGGCCGAGGAGGCCGGCGCGCACCCACCAGGAAAGGTGACCGGTATCGCGTCGGCCCCCCCCTCGCCGCCCCGCAGTCGCACGCTCCCCCCGGCCCCCGGCCTCGCTCGGGCCGGGGGAATCCCCATGACCCCTCTCATCCGCGCTTCCAGGCGCCGTCCCGCGGAGCCGACGTGATCCGAAAGTCAGGACTCAGCCGCAAGCGTGCCGCCGCCCACGCGCTCGACGCCGCCCTGGACGACACCGAACTCGTGTCCGCGCGTGCCGCCTTGGCGCAGGGGCGATGGCAGGCGGCCCGCGCGCTGCTGGCCGCCACGGGCGACGACTGGGACCGCCGGGGGCACCGGGTGACGGTTCTCGCCCTGGAGCCCTACTGCGCCGCCTGGGCGGGCGACTGGCTGCTCGCCGAGCCCGACTCCGCCGACGCCGCCGTCCTGCTCGCCCTCGCGCAGGTCCGGGGCGCCCTGCGGGGCAAGGAGAGACCCGCCCGGGCCCGCGAGGCCTGCCGGTCCGCCGCCGCACTCGCGCCCGCCGACCCCACCCCCTGGCTCGGGCTGCTCCTGCTGGAGCACGCCCTGGGCTCCGCCGACGAGGTCGGCGGGCTGTTCGGCGAGGTCCGCGCCCGGCACCCCGACCACCACCACGCCCACCATCTGATGGTCGCCCGCCTCGCCGAACACCGCGCCGACGCCGGCCCGGACCCGTTGCACGAGGTCTACGAGTTCGCCGCCTGGGCCGCCGAACAGGCACCCGCCGACTCCCCGCTCGCGATCCTGCCGGTCGTGGCGCACGCCGAGCGCTACCGCGCCCTAGCCGCCGCCGGCCACGAGCCCCCCGACCCGGCGGCCTCCCTCCACTGGACCGGCCGCCGGGCCCGGCAGGTGATGAAGGCCGCCTTCGACTGGTGGCTGGAGTGGGAGCAGGAGGGCCACCCCCGCCGACTGGTCGACCTCAACTTCCTCGCCCACGCCAAGGTCCACGAGGGCCGGGGCGCCGAGGCCGCCGCCCTGTTCCACCGCATCGGCGAGCACCCCACCCCGGCTCCCTGGTCGTACCCGGACCGTGAGCCGTACACCGCCTTCCGCGCCGCACGCGACCACGCGCTCGGCACGGCGTAACGCCCCTTCCCCGAACAGGACGGTCTTCCCCGTGACAACGGACAGCTCCAACACCACAAGAACCACCGGAGACGGCATCAGTACGTTCAAGGGCCAGGAGCGGGCCCTGCGCGCCGACCGCCTCGGGACCGGGGGCCTGCTGCTCTCCGTCCTCGCCGCGACCGCCCCCCTCATGGTCGTCGCGGGTGTCATGCCCACCACATTCGCGGTGATGGGCATCGTCGGACAGCCGCTCCTCTTCGTCCTCCTCGGCGTGGTCCTCGTCCTGTTCGGCGTCGGCTACGCGGAGATGAGCCGGCACGTCCACAACGCGGGCGCCTTCTACGCGTACATCTCCCGCGGCCTCGGCGCCACGGCGGGAGCGAGCGCGGCGCTCGTCGCCCTCGTCGCCTACAACGCCCTCCAGGTCGGCATCTACGGGATCTTCGGCTTCGAGGTCTCCGGCCTGTTCTCCACCTATGCCGATCTCCAGGTGGCCTGGTGGATACCGGCCCTGCTGGCCGCGCTGGCCGTCGGCGCGCTCGGCTGGCTGAAGATCGACGTCAACGCTCGCGTGCTCGGCGTTCTGCTGGTCATCGAGGTCGCCCTGGTCGTGATCTTCGACATCGCGGCGGTCGCCGACCCCGGCAAGGAGGGCCTGTCCCTGCACGCCTTCAACCCGGACACTCTCAGCGGCGCCGGGGTCGGCACCGCGCTGTGCTTCTGCATCGCCGCCTTCCTCGGCTTCGAGCAGGCGCCCGTGTACGCCGAGGAGACCAGCAGGCCGCACATCCTGGTGCCGCGCGTGATGTTCCTCGCGGTCGGCGGGGTCGCCGTCTTCTTCGCGCTCAGCAGCTGGGCCCTCACCGTCGCCGCCGGCCCCTCCGCCATCGTCGGCGAGTCGCAGAAGCAGAGCGCCGGACTGCTGTTCTCCCTCACCGAGTCCCGCCTCGGCGGTACCTTCACCGACGTCCTGCACATCCTGTTCGTGACCGGCATGTTCGCCGCCCTGCTCAGCTTCCACAACGTCGTCGCCCGGTACGCCTTCGCCATGGGCCGCGAAGGCCTGCTGCCGGCCGCGTTCGGCCGTACGACCGGCGCCAGCGGCGCCCCCGGCACCGGGTCGCTGCTCCAGACGGCCGTCTCCGTGGTGATCGTGATCGCCTTCGCGGTCGCCGACGACAAGCCGGCCGGCGATCCGACCGGACCCGTCCTGCACCTGTTCACCTGGTTCGGCAACATCGGGGCGCTCGGCGTGATCGTGCTGATGGCGGCGGCCTCGTTCTCGGTCGTGGTGTTCTTCGCCCGGCGCGGGGCCGCGGGCGCCCAGGCCGGGCGGCTGCTCACCTCCGCCGTCGCGGGCGTCGCCCTGCTGGTGATCGCCGGCTACACGGTCAAGGACTTCGACGTCCTGGTCGGGGCGGGTCCGGACTCCTCGCTCAGCTGGGTCCTGCCCGGCATCATCGCTCTCGCCCTGATCATCGGCCTGGTGCAGGGCGTGGTCCTGCGGGCCCGCCGTCCCGAGGCGCACGCCCGCATCGGGCTCGGCAACGAGGCGTTCCAGCTGGAGAAGGCGGCGGAGCGGACGCCGTAGACCCGTCGTAGACCCTGAGAGCAGGGTGAGAAGTGGTTACGGAACTCTGACGAGCACCCGCGATCCCTGGTCGGGCGGGGGTCGCGAGTGCTCGAATAAGGAGGTGAACTCCGAACAGCCCGAGGAACCCGGCAGGCGCCGCCCCGAGGTACCCGGCACGAGCCGCGCCGAGGAGCCCGGCATGCGCCGCCCCGAGGAGCCGAGCCCGGAACGCCCCGAGGAGCCCGGCATGCGCCGCCCCGAGGAGCCGAGCCCGGAACGCCCCGAGGAGCGAGGTGCGCCGATCGGCCGGCGTGTCCTCCTCGGCACCCTCGGCCTGGGCGCGCTCGGCGTGGTCGCCGCACCCACCCTGCAACGCGGCCTTGAGGCCTTCCTCGGCAGCGCAGCCGACAAGGACCCGACCGGCCTGACCGGCCTGCTCCCGAACGGCGGCGGCTTCCGCTACTACTCCGTCACGTCGTCCGTGCCGAAGAAGACCGCGGCCACCTACCGCCTCACCGTCGGCGGCCTCGTCGACCACCCGCGGTCGTACACGCTGGACGACCTGCGGGCGCTGCCGCAGACCCGCATGATCAAGGACGTCCAGTGCGTCACCGGCTGGCGGGTCCCGGACACCCCCTTCGAGGGGGTACGCCTGTCCCGGCTCCTGGACGCCGCGGGAGTGCGCCCCTCGGCCGGGGCGGTGCGCTTCACCTGCTTCGACGGGGCGTACTCCGAGAGCCTCACCCTCGACCAGGCCCGCCGCGCGGACGTCCTGGTCGCCCTGCGCATGCAGGACAAGGACATCGGCCACTCCCACGGCGGCCCGGTCCGCCTCTACGTGGCGCCGATGTACTTCTACAAGTCCGCCAAGTGGCTGTCCGGCATCACCGTCACCGAGGACGTGAAGCCCGGCTACTGGGAGGAGCGCGGCTACGACGTCGACGCCTGGGTCGGCCGTTCGAACGGCCGCGACGACAAGCCCACGAGTTGACCATGAGCCTGGAAACCGACACCCCGACTCCGCACGCGTCCCGTATCCGCCGCTTCGGCCGCGCCCAGCGGTGGGTGCACCGCGCCACGGCCGCGCTGATGGGCGTGTGCGTGGTGACGGCCGCCTGTCTGTACGTCCCCCAGATCGCCGAACTCGTCGGCCGCCGCGAGTTGGTGGTCCGCGTCCACGAGTGGGCCGGACTCGCCCTGCCGGTGCCGGTCCTGGCGGGCCTCGCCTCCCGCGCGTTCCGCGCCGACCTGCGCTTCCTGAACCGCTTCGGCCCGCACGACCGCGTCTGGCTGCGTGCCGCCCTGCGCCGCGACAAACGGTCCGCGTCCCGCCCGGCCGGCAAGTTCAACGCGGGCCAGAAGGTCTACGCGGCCTGGATCGCCGGCGCCACCCTGGTGATGCTGGGCACGGGACTGCTGATGTGGTTCACCCACCTCACCCCGATCCAGTGGCGCACCAGCGCGACCTTCGTCCACGACTGGCTCGCGCTCACCATCGGCATCGTTCTGGGCGGCCACATCGGCATGGCACTCGGCGACCCGGAGGCCCGCCGGGGCCTGCGGACGGGAAAGGTCAGCCGGGACTGGGCGGATCGGGAACATCCGCTGTGGCGCCCCTAGCCGGTTGTGCCTGTCTTCCCTGTCGTGCCTGTCGTGCCTGTCGTGCCTGTCGTTTTCTGACGGATCGTGAAACTGCCGTCGTCGCGGCCGACGAGGCCTCCAACACCGCCTTCCGGGGAGACTTTTCGGCCATGCTCGCGGTGCACGGAACTCCGCCGTTCCTGACCGTCCGCTGCCCGAGCCGACGACCGCGGGCGGGCGCGCGAACCCCCTCGGCAGTCAAGATGTGGGCAGGGTAAGGGGAATGTGAAGCACTTGCGCGCAAACGGGGCTGTAACCCTCACCGCAGTACGTTAATCCTCACCGACCTCCGGCGAGCAGTGGCTTGATCTGGTTCCTCCGGATCCCTTGGTTCCGTCGGTACCACTGTGCGCGCTGTGCTGTCCGCCCGGCGGGCGAGAGGAGTCTTCCGTGGGACACATGGACCACTTCAGCGCCGGATGGGTCACGCCGCTCCTGTCCTACGTCATGGCCTGCGTCGGCTCGGCGCTCGGCCTGCGATGCACCGTCAGGGCCCTTGATGCCGACGGGGCCTCGAAACGGAACTGGCTGCTGCTGGCCTCGTTCGCGATCGGCTCCGGCATCTGGACGATGCACTTCGTCGCGATGATGGGCTTCGGCGTGAAGGGCACCCCCATCCGCTACGACGTCCCGCTCACCGTGCTCAGCCTCGTCATCGCCATCGCCGTGGTCAGCGCCGGTGTCTTCACCTCCGGGTACGGGCGCTCGCGCGTGATGTCGGTGGTGCTCGGCGGGCTCGGTACCGGACTGGGTGTCGCCGCGATGCACTACACCGGCATGGCCGCGCTCAACCTGCACGGCACCGTCGACTACGACCCGCTCCTGGTCGCCGTCTCCGTCGCGATCGCCGTCGTCGCCGCGACCGCCGCGCTCACCCTCACCCTCATCGTGCGCGGCCCCGTCCTCACCGTCGTCGCCGCGCTCGTCATGGGGCTCGCGGTCAGCAGCATGCACTACACCGCCATGTACGCCGTCGACGTCAGTCTCGCTCCCAGCAGCGCGGAGCTGTCCGGGGCCACGGCCACCGAGTTCCTCTTCCCGCTCGCCGTGGTGCTCGGTTCGTTCCTCTTCCTCACCTCCGCGTACGTCGCGCTCTCTCCGACCGGCAAGCGCGCCGAGTCCGTCACCGCCGAACTGTTGCGCGAGGTCGAGCTCTCCACCGCGACCACCACCGAGCCCGCTCCCGCCCCCACCGCCTGAGCCGCAGCCCGCAGCGCCGAACGCACACACCCTCGGAGAGGTATCCCATGCGTGTCACCGATGCAACGGAACGGCTGCGCCCCAAATCGGTCCGTGCCAAGATCGTCGCCCTGCTCATGCTGCCCATCGTGTCCCTCATGGCGCTGTGGGGCTTCGCCGCGGTGACCACGGCCTCCAACATCGGTGGCACCGAGCGGGTCAAGGACGTCAACGCCGAACTCCTCGCCCCGGTCGACGAGTTCATCACCGCACTGCAGACCGAACGGACCGCCGCCACACGCCACGCGGCCACCCGGGACACGGACGGCCTCGACGCGCTCAAGGCGGCGGTCAGGACCAGCGACACGGCCGCCACCGCCTTCCGTGACGGCGCCGACGCCGCCACCGCGGACGCCGAACTCCTCGACTCCGGGCTGCCCGCCCGCATCGACCGCCTGGAGGCCGACGCGCGGGGACTCACCGCGCTGCGCGCGCGGACCGACGTGAAGGACGCCCCCCAGACGGCGTTCACCGCGTACTCGACGGTCATCGAGCACGCCTTCGCCGTCACCGGCGCGCTCACCGGCGAGAACGGCACCAACGCCGCGTCCGAGGCACGGGTCGTCCTCGAACTCGCCCGCGCCCGCGAGGCCGTGGCCCAGGAACAGGCCCTCCTCGCCGCGGGGAGCGGGGCCGGGAAGCTCACCACGGACCAGTACTCGCTGTTCGTCGGCGCCGTCGCCACCCAACGGGAGCTGCTGAAGCCCGCGGTAGCCGACCTGAAGTCGGCCCACCGGGCGGCGTACGACACGGTGCTGCGGAGCGCGAGTTACGCCGGGCTCGCGGCCGGTGAGGACCGGGTGCGAGGTGCCGGGCCCAACACCTTCCTCTCCACGGGCTTCCTGAGGGACTGGGACCAGGGTGCCGACCTCGTGCTGAAGGGGCTCGCCGAGGCCGAGTCGGGCGCCGGCACGGGGGCCACCGCCAAGGCGAACCCGTTCGGCTGGGGCACGCTGGGCGCCTCCGGCATCGCCGTCATCCTCGGTCTTGTGGGCCTGCTGCTGTCGCTGCTCGTGTCCGTGGGCGTCGGCCGGGGGCTCATCGTCGAACTGCTCGACCTGCGCAACGACGCCCTCGAAGTCGCCGGGCGCCGACTGCCGCGGGCGATGCGCAGACTGCACGCCGGACAGGGCGTGGACATCGACGCCGAGGCCCCGATGCGCCGCCTCGTCGGCGATGAACTCGCCCAGGTGGGCACGGCACTGACCGCGGTGCAGCGGGCCGCGCTGAAGGCCGCCTCCGAGCGCGCCGAACTGCTCAGCGGCATCTCCGGGGTGTACGTCAGCCTCGCCCGCCGCAGCCAGGTGCTGCTGCACCGCCAACTCGACCTGCTCCACCAACTGGAGCAGCGCCCGCGCGACCCGGCCGAGGTGCAGGAGCTGTACCAGATCGACTACCTCGCCACCCGGATGCGCCGCCACTCCGAGAGCCTGCTCATCCTGTCCGGCATCGCGCCCGGACGCGGCTGGCGCGACCCCATCCCGCTGGCGGACGTGTTGCGGGCCGCCGTCGCGGAGATCGAGCAGCCGGGCCGGGTCCAGATCTGGCCCCTACCGCGGGTCTCCCTCAACGGCGGCGCCGTGGCCGACGTCATCCACCTGCTCTCCGAACTCGTCGAGAACGCGGCCTCGTTCTCACCGCCCAGCGCGCATGTCCGGTTGCGGGCCGCCAGGTTGCGCGACGGCCTCCTCATCGAGATCGAGGACAGCGGCTTCGGCATGAACGAGGAGGCGCTGGCCGAGGCCAACCGCAAGATCCAGTCCGAGGACGTCGACCTGCTGGACGCCAAGCAGATCGGACTCTTCGTGGTCAACCGCATCGCCGCCCGGCAGGGCCTGAGAGTCGAACTGCGCTCCTCGCCGAGCGGCGGCGCCACGGCGGCCGTCCTCATCCGCGAGAACCTGATTCGCGACGACATGCCGGTGCACGATGCGACGCTCGCCGACGGCCAGGTCGCTGATGGCCAGGACGGCGGCCAGAACGGCGGCGGGGACGGCGGCCGGGCGCTGGCCCCCGCGGCGGCGTTGATCCCGCAGCAGCAGGGATAGCGGGCGCGCCGGTCGGTACCCGCTGTGAGGTCTCAGGGTGTGCCCACCCGCTGTTCGACATCAGCGATCCCGGCGGCGACCGACGGGCCGACGGTCACGTCGAACACGACCATGTGGACGTCGCCGGGCAGCAGCGCGGCGGCCTCGGTGAGGCGTTCGCCGTCCCGTCCGTCGAGGACGACCCGGCAGCCCGCCTCCGCGAGGCCGCTGATGCCGAACAGGGGGTGACTCGTCGCCGTACTCCTAGATAATCAGGGAAAGGAGCAGGACCAGGCCGCCCCCGACCACGGAGATGATCGTCTCCATGACCGACCAGGTCTTGACGGTCTGGCCGACGCTGAGGCCGAAGTACTCCTTCACCAGCCAGAACCCGGCGTCGTTGACATGGCTGAAGAACAGCGAGCCGGCGCCGATGGCGAGGACGAGCAGGGCGGTGTGGGTCGTCGACATGTCGGCCGCGAGTGGGGCGACCAGGCCGGCCGCCGAGATGGTCGCCACGGTCGCCGAACCGGTCGCCAGCCGTATCGCCACCGCGATCAGCCAGGCCAGCAGCAGCGCCGGGATCGACCAGTCCTTGGAGATGTCCAGGACCATCTGGCCGACGCCGGAGTCGATCAGCGTCTGCTTGAAGCCGCCGCCCGCGCCGACGATCAGCAGGATGCCCGCGATGGGCGCGAGCCCCTTCTCGACCAGCTGCGAAACCCGCTCCTTGGCGAACCCGGCGGGCCGCAGCAGCGTGAAGATGCCCACCAGCACAGCGGCGAGCAGCGCGATCAGCGGGGAGCCGGCGACGTCGAAGACACGCTGAACGGTGTTCTCGGGGTCATCGATGACGATGTCGACCAGCGCCTTGGCCAGCATCAGGACGACCGGCAGCAGGATCGTGGCCAGGGTCGCGCCGAAGCTGGGACGCCGCTCAAGTTCCTCGGAGGCGCGCTGCGGGACCATCCGGTCCGGAGCCGGGACGTCCACCCAGCGGGCGGCGACCTTCGAGAACAGCGGACCGGCGATGATCACGGTCGGAATGGCGACCAGGACGCCGAGCGCCAGGGTGACGCCGAGGTTGGCCTGGACCGCGTCGATCGCGACCAGCGGGCCGGGGTGCGGCGGGACCAGGCCGTGCATCACGGACAGGCCCGCGAGCGCCGGGATGCCGATCCGCATCAGCGAGTAGTTGCCCCGCTTGGCGACCATGAGGACGACCGGGATCATCAGCACCACGCCGACCTCGAAGAACAGCGGCAGACCGATCACCGAGGCGATCAGCACCATCGCCCACGGCATGGTGCGGCCGCTGGCCCGAGCCAGGATCGTGTCGACGATCTGGTCGGCGCCCCCGGAGTCGGCGAGCATCTTGCCGAGGATCGCGCCCAGGGCTATGAGCACGCCGACGCCGGCCACCGTCGACCCGAGTCCGGTGGTGAAGCTGAGGATCGTCTTGTCGAGCGGGGCCCCGGCGAACGCGCCGAGCGCCAGCGTCCCGAGGGTCAGCGACAGGAAGGCGTGGAGCTTGAACTTGGTGATGAGCAGGACGATGACGGCGATGCCCGCCAGAACGGCGATACCCAGCTGAGCATGGCCGGCCGAGGTGATCGGCTCGGGTGCGTCCGCTGCCAGTATCTCGACCCTGAGTCTGGTCACGGGGGAGTTCCCTTGCAAGTACGGGGATGGGGGAGGGGTGCTACCAGGGGGTGTTACTGAGGTGCGTCGGGAAGGGACGCTTCGGAAAGGGACGTTTCGGGGAGGGCGCCCGCGGGCGCGGAGGACGTGTCCGGGACGGTGTCCAGCGCGTCGGCCGCCCGTTCGGTGATCTCCTCCGGACTGCCGATGACGTCCACGACGACCCCGGCCTCGTCCGCGCCGAGCGGCTGGAGCGTGGCGAACTGGGAGTCCAGCAGCGCGGTCGGCATGAAGTGACCCTGCCGATGCGTCATACGGTCCTCGATCAGCGCCCGGTCGCCCGCGAGGTGCACGAACACGGCACCCGGGGCCGAGGCCCTGAGCCGGTCACGGTACGACCGCTTCAGCGCCGAACAGCTCACCACCCCGCCGAGCCCGGCCCGCCCGTGTGCCCAGTCCCCGATGGCGTCCAGCCACGGCCACCGGTCCGCGTCCTCGAGCGGGGTGCCGGCCGACATCTTGTCGATGTTGGCCTGCGGATGGAAGTCGTCGCCCTCGGCGTACGGGACGCCCAGCCGGGCCGCGAGCAGGGGACCGATCGTGGTCTTGCCCGTGCCGGCGACGCCCATCACCACGACGACGTGAGGGGTACGCATGAGTGCCTCGCTGTCTTCTTCGACATCCGACGTCGACATCTGACGTCGGCCACACTGAAACCTATTAGGTACGACGAATTCAAGTCTCTGTGACAAATAAGTCTGACCTTTTGTTCCTACGGCGTGCGGCGTGCCCCGTACGCTGAGTGCATGAGCACATCAGGCCGGGGGCTGCATGGCCAGGTCCTGGACACCCTCGGCCCGGCGATCACCGCGGGTGAGTACCAGCCGGGCAGTGTCCTGCGCACGGACGAACTCGCCCAGCGTTTCGACGTCTCACGTTCCGTGATGCGCGAGGCGGTGCGGGTCCTGGAGTCCATGCACCTGGTCGAGTCCCGCCGCCGGGTGGGCGTCACCGTGCTGCCCACGAACGAGTGGAACGTCTACGACCCCCAGGTCATCCGCTGGCGCCTGGCCGGCACCGACCGCCCGCGCCAGCTGCGCTCGCTCACGATGCTGCGCTCGGCGATCGAACCGGTCGCCGCGGGCCTCGCCGCCCGACACGCCACGGCGGAGCAGTGCGCCGAACTCACCGAGTGCGCCCTGGGCATGGTGGCCCACTCGCGCGGCCACCAGCTACAGGGCTACCTCCTCCACGACATCGCCTTCCACCGGGTGATCCTCAACGCCTCCGGCAACGAGATGTTCGCCCGCATCGGCGACGTCGTCGCCGAGGTCCTCGCGGGCCGAACCCAGCACGAGGTCATGTTCGAGGACCCCGACCCGCCCGCCGTCACCCTCCACGTCCAGGTCGCCGAGGCGGTCCGGGAGGGCGACGCGGCGCGCGCGGAGGAGCTGACCCGCCAGATCACGGTGGGCGCGCTCCACGAACTGGACATCCTGGCGCCGTAGCCCGACCGGCCCCCGACCCGCCCCGGTCGGCCCGCTACTGGTCGAGGAACTCCCCGTCCACGTACACCCAGGCCCCCTGTACCCGCTCGAACCGGCTGCGCTCGTGCAGCGACCCGCCCCGGAACGAGGCCCGGAAGGTCACGGTCCCCGTGGTGTGGAACGCGGACCCCTCCGTCGCCTCCAGGATCTCCAGCCCCGTCCACCGCGTCCCCGGATCGAGGTCGACCCGCGCGGGCCGGGCCCGGGGATGCCAGGTCCGCAGCAGATACGCCGCGTCCCCCTTCACGAAGGCGCAGTAGCGGGACCGCATCAGCGCCTCGGCGGTGGGAGCGGCGGCGCCCGCGTGGAACCGGCCGCAGCACGCGTCGTACGGCTCGGCACGCCCACAGGGGCAGTTACTGGCGGGTCGGGCGGAGCGGGTGCTGCGTCGGGACATGCGCCCATTGTGCCGCCGGCCCCCCGACGCCAGGCCACCGGTCCGTCACCGGACCCCCGTACGACGGCACCACCGGTTCCGCACCGAGCGGCCGACCGACCCGAACCGGCGGGCCCGCGCCGACCCGGCCCTGACCGCCAACACCCCTACACAGGCCCGGCGTTGGTCGGCGGATGCGTGGGACGGGCCGGTATCCGGGCGTCCGGCACCGGCAGCGGCGGCAGCGCCGTCGCGTACACCCACGCCTCGAACACCTCGTCCAGCGGCTCCGGGGCAAAACGAGCCGCGTGCGCCGTGAACGTCGTCGTACTCACCGCTCCGCCCCGGTGCAGCGTCGCCCACCCGCGCAGTATCCGGAAGAACGCCTCGTCGCCCGCCGCGCAGCGCACCGCGTGCAGGGCCAGCCCGCCGCGCTGGTAGAGCCGGTCGTCGAACATCGACTTGCGCCCCGGATCGGCCAGCCGCAGATCCTGTGGCAGGGAGGACAGCAACCGGTGTGCCGCCGCGGCGAGTTGATGGGCCGTACGGCCCCCCGACCGCTCCGACCACAGCCACTCGGCGTACTTCGCGAACCCCTCGTTCAGCCAGATGTGCCGCCAGTCGGCGATGGACACACTGTTGCCGAACCACTGGTGCGCCAGCTCGTGCGCCACCAGCCGTTCCGAACCCCGCGCCCCGTCCACATGGTTGGCGCCGAACAGCGACAACCCCTGTGCCTCGACGGGGACATCGAGCTCCTCCTCGGTCACCACCACCGCGTACTCGTCGAACGGGTAGGGACCGAACAGCTCCTGGAAGAGGTCCATCATCTGGGGCTGGCGCGCGAAGTCCCGCGAGAACTCCGGCAGCAGGTGGGCCGGAATGTGCCCGTGCTGCGGCACTCCGCCCGGCCCCGGATCGCCCAGCAGCACCGTCTGGTACTTGCCGATCGACAGCCCGACCAGATAGCTGGACGTGGGCGCCGCCTGCTCGTACACCCAGGTGGTCGTCGAGGCCTTCGTCGTCCGGGTCAGCAGCCGCCCGCCCGCCACCACCGCGTACGCGGACGGCGTGGTGATCGAGATCTGGTACGACGCCTTGTCGGCGGGCCGGTCGTTGCACGGATACCAGGACGGCGCCCCGATCGGCTGGCTCGCGACCAGCGCCCCGTCCTCCAACTCCTCCCAGCCGAGCCCGCCCCAGGGGCTGTCCACCGGCTTGGGGTTTCCCGACCAGTGCACCTCGACGGTGAAGGCGGCGCCGGGCCGGACGGGCTTGGCCGGACGCACCCGCAGCCTGCCGCCCCGGTGCGTGTAGTGCGACTGCCGGCCGTCCACCCGGACCCGGCCGATCTTGAAGTCGGACAGGTTGAGCTGGAACTCGGCCAGCGGCGACCGTCCCGCTATGGCGTTGATCCGGGCCGTCCCCGCCAGCCGGTTGGGAGCCGGGCGGTAGTCCAGCGCGAGTTCGTAGCGGTGCACCCGATAGCGGGGATCACCGTTGGCCGGGAAGTACGGGTCCGGACCCACTGCCTGCTGAACGGTCACTGCTGCGTCTGCTCCCTGCGCTGTGCTCGGACGTCGTGCCGGTGTGCCGTACTGACGTCGTGCCGGTGTGCCGTACTGAGGGCCTGTCCGGCAGATCATGCCGCAGGCGCGGGGGCCGGCACGTGCGTCTGCCCCCGCTCACCGGCGTCCATCGGGCGCCGTCGACCTTCCTGTGACCTGATCCGCCGGACAGGTCCCGGCCCCGGCCGAGCCGCGCTCAGGAGCGCCATGACTCGATCGGGTTGCCCAGCCAGCGGGTGTCGTCGGGCACGGACTCCGCCGCCATCACCAGTGACGCCGGCCCCAGTGTCGTACGGGCGCCGATCGTGCTGCCGGGCAGGACGATTCCGCCAGGACCCAACGTCGCGCCCTCACGGAGGACCACAGTATCCGTCCGCAAGATCCGGTCGTGGAAGAGGTGTGTCTGCAGCACACAGCCCCGGTTCACGGTCACCGCGTCCTCCAGCGTCACCAGGTCGGTCTCGGGCAGCCAGTAGCTCTCCACCCACACACCCCGGCCGATCCGCGCCCCGAGCCCGCGCAGCCACGCCGTCAGCACCGGCGTACCGGTCACGGAACCCGCCAGCCACGGCACCGCCAGCACCTCCACGAAGGTGTCCGCCAACTCGTTGCGCCACACGAACCCGCTCCACAGCGGATGCTCCCCGCTGCGGTGGCGCCCCACGAGCACCCACTTGGCGATGACGGACACCAGGCCCGCCACGAACCCCGCCCCGAGCAGCACCAGCCCCGACAGCGGCGGCGCCCACGCGCCCAGCGCACCGGCGGACCCGAGCGCGCACAGCGCGGCCACCGTCAGCACGGCCAGCGCCGCCGAGCAGAACACCGGCACGAGCCGGCACAGCTCCACCAGCCCACGCGCCCACAGCAGCCGGGCCGGCGGGTCGTACGTCCGGCTCTGGTCACCACCGGTCGCCGCACGCGGCAGCTTCATCGGCGGCAGCCCCAGATACGAGCTGCCCTTCTTCGCCTTCTTCGGCGTGGCCGACAGCACCCCGACCAGACCGCCGTCCGGCACGGACCGTCCCGGCGCGGTCATCCCCGAGTTCCCGAGGAAGGCCCGCCGTCCGATCTCCGCCCGCCCGATCCGCATCCAGCCGCCACCGAGCTCGTACGGCGCGGTCAGCGTGTCGTCGGCCAGGAACGCGCCCTCACCGACCGTCGTCAGGCTGGGCAGCGCCAACACGGTCGACACCTCGGCGCCCCGCCCGATCCGCATCCCCAGCAGCCGCAGCCACACCGGCGTGGCCAGCCCGGCGTACAGCGGGAACAGCGTCTCGCGGGAGCGGTCCATCAGCTGCGTGACCGTCCACGCCTGCCAGCCGATCCTGCTGTGCGTGGGGTGCGTGCCCTCGCGCAGGCCCAGGCTGAGCAGCCGTACGCCGACCAGGAGCAGCAGCGCGTACGTCAGCCCGAAGGCGAGGGTCGCCGGTACGAGACCGAGCGCGACACCCGAGGCCGTCAGCTCCGGCGTGACGAACCAGTGGCCCACCAGGAGCGCGGCGGCGCCCGCCAGCACCGGCAGCGCACTCAGCGCGAGGCCCGACAGGCCGTACATCACGCGCCAGTACGTGCCCCGCGCCGGCCGCTCCTTGGGCCAGTTCCGCTTGGCCTTGCCGAGCTTGACCGCGGGGGCGCCCGCCCACCGCTGCCCGGTCGGAACCTGACCGGTGACCGCGGAACCCGGCGCCACCTCGGCCCGCTTGCCGACCCGGGCCCCCGGGAAGAGGATGCCGCGGGTGCCGACGACGGCATGCGCGCCCACCTTGACCGGGCCGATCTCCAGCCGGTCGCCGTCCAGCCACCAGCCGGACAGGTCCACCTCGGACTCCACGGCCGCGCCCCGGCCCAGCTTGAGCATGCCGGTGACCGGCGGCAGCGAGTGCAGGTCCACGTCCGGTCCGACCTTGGCGCCCAGCGCCCGCGCGTACCGCTCCAGCCACGACCCGGTCAGCGAGGTCGCCCCGCTGAACTCGGCCAGCCGTTCGGCGGCCCACAACCGCAGGTGCACGCTGCCACCGCGCGCGTACCGCCCCGGCCGGACCCCCTTGAGGAGCAGCCGTGCCCCGCCCGCGGCGATCGCGAGCCGCCCCGGCGGGCTGAAGAAGAGCAGCGCCCCGCCGCCGACGAGCCACCAAGGGGCGGTCGGCAGCCAGGAGTACCCGGGCAGCAGGTTCCCCAGTGCGGTCAGCACGACGGTCCAGCGCAGCCCGAGCACGGTGAACAGGGGGAGCAGCAGGAGGAGTTGGACCACCTGGGCACGCACCGGAACCGGAGCGACCACCCGCACGGCACCGTCGTCCTGCGCCGACTCCTCCAGGTGCCGGGCCAGCTTCCGCAGCACCGGCTGCTGGTAGATGTCGAGGACGGCGGCGCTCGGGTAGCGGGTGCGCAGCCGGGTCGTCAGCTGGGCGGCGGCGAGACTGCCGCCGCCGATGGCGAAGAAGTCGTCCCGCGCGCTTGTCACGGTGACGCCGAGCGCCTCGCTCCACTGCTCGGCCAGCCAGGCCTCGGTGCCGTAGAGCTGCTCGACGGGGCCGTTGCCCTCCAACTCCTCGAGCGGCCAGGGCAGGGCGCCCCGGTCGACCTTGCCGCTGGTGCGGGTCGGCAGCTCGTCGACCGGCGCGAGCAGCGGCACGAGGGCCGCGGGCAGTTCGGCGCGCAGCTTCTCGACGGCCGCCGTGTGGTCCCAGCCGTCCTGGGTGACGACATACCCGACGAGGAGCTGGTTGCCGCTGCGAGCGGTCCGTACGGCGGCGGCGGCCCCGGCGACACCGGGCAGCGCCTGCAGCGCCGCGTCCACCTCACCGAGCTCGATGCGCCGCCCGCCGAGCTTGATCTGCTCGTCGGCCCGCCCGAGGAACACCAGCCCCTCCGGCTCCGCCTTGACGAGGTCACCGCTGCGGTACGCCCGCTCCCAGCCCAGGGACTCCAGCGGCGCGTACTTCTCCGCGTCCTTCTCGGCGTCGAGGTATCGGGCGAGACCGACCCCGCCGATCACCAGCTGACCGCTGGAGCCCATCGGCACCGGCTCCCCGGCGTCGTCGACGACCGCCAGCTCCCAGCCGTCCAGCGGCAGCCCGATCCGGATCGGCTCCTCGCCGCTCAGCAGCGAGGCACAGGCCACGACGGTCGCCTCGGTGGGCCCGTAGGTGTTCCACACCTCGCGCCCCTCCGTCACCAGCCGCTGCGTCAGCTCGGGCGGGCACGCCTCACCACCGAAGATCAGCAGCCGTACGTCGTTGAGGGTCTCGGGCTCCCACAGCGCGGCCAGCGTCGGCACCGTCGACACGACGGTGATCTCCTGCTCGACCAGCCAGGGCCCGAGATCGGCACCGCTCCTGACCTGGGCACGCGGCACCGGCACCAGACAGGCCCCGTACCGCCACGCCAGCCACATCTCCTCGCAGGACGCGTCGAACGCGACCGACAGCCCCGCCATGACCCGGTCCCCGGGCCCGATCGGGTCCTCGGTGAGGAACAGCGCGGCCTCGGCGTCCACAAAGGCGGCGGCGCTGCGGTGGCTGACGGCGACACCCTTGGGCTTCCCGGTGGACCCGGAGGTGAAGATGATCCAGGCGTCCTGCTCGACGCCGGGACGCGCGGCGGGCGTCTCGGACCGACCATGGACGGTCAGCTCGTGCCCACCTCCGACGACGGCCCGCACCGCCGCCTCCCCGAACACCAACTCGGCCCGCTCGTCCGGGTCCTCGGCATCCACGGGCACATAGGCGGCGCCCGCGGCCAGCACCGCGAGGATCGCCACGTACAGGTCATTGGTCCCGGACGGCACCCGCACCCCCACGCGGTCACCGAGGCCCACCCCGGCGTGCGCGAGCCGCCGCCGCAGTCTCTCCACCTCCACGGCCAGCGCGCGGTAGGTGAGCTGCGTCGTGCCGTCGTCCAGGGCGAGTTCGTTCGGATACGACCGTACGGAGGCGTCGAAGACGTCCACAAGCGTGCGCGGAGAGGTTGCCGGACCCCCGGAGAAACGTGCCGTATCGCCGAACCGTTCGCGGATCTCTTCGTCGAGCAGACCGAGAGCGCTGCTCTCGTGTGTGGCTGCCATCGGGTCCTCGCGTCTCGTTCCCGGAAGCCCGGGGTGCCGGCGGGTCCGCAGGTCTGCCTGGGGTTGTCCGGTCCAGCTCACGTAACAAGCCGGAAATTTTAGTACGAAGCTAGGTTCGCCCCCCTCGAACGGCCACTCGGGACGGCCGTTCGAGGGGACCGACAACCCGGTAAACGGGCGTTGACCAGCACGTTCGTACACGGAACGAGAGATCCCACACACCACTGCGGCCCGTCGGCACAGCGGGGCCGCCACCGCCGGGCCGGTCAGCCGGACTTCCAGGCGTGCCGTGGACCAGGGCCGGAACCCCGGAAAAGCAGAAGACCCCTGGTCAACAGGGGTCTTCGTCAGTTTCACTCGTCAGTGTCCGAGGGGGGACTTGAACCCCCACGCCCGATAAAGGGCACTAGCACCTCAAGCTAGCGCGTCTGCCATTCCGCCACCCGGACAAGGTGCCTGTCGCGTGCGGGAGCGACCCCGCGGCGACACAGGAAACATTACCAGGCTTTCGACAGGCCCCTGATCACCCCCCAGCCCTCCGGACCGCGCCTCTCCGTGCGTGAACGGGGTGTGACGGACCGGGTCCGGTCTTGGGGTGTGGCCGGGGGAGGGGCAGGATGACAGGGACCACCAGCGGCGACAGTGCGGGAGGAAGCAGCGTGAGCGAGACGGACACGGCCAGGAGCGTCACCGGCGAGGACGAGGTCGTGGACCTCTGCCGCGAGCTGATCCAGATCGACACCAGCAACTACGGCGACCACTCGGGACCGGGCGAGCGCAAGGCGGCCGAGTACGTCGCCGAGAAGCTCGCCGAGGTGGGGCTCGAACCGCAGATCTTCGAGTCACACCCGGGGCGCGCCTCCACGGTGGCCCGGATCGAGGGCGAGGACCCGTCCCGGCCCGCGCTGCTCATCCACGGCCACACCGACGTCGTACCGGCCAACGCCGCCGACTGGACCCACCACCCCTTCTCCGGCGAGATCGCGGACGGGTGCGTGTGGGGGCGCGGCGCGGTCGACATGAAGGACATGGACGCGATGACCCTGGCGGTCGTCCGCGACCGGCTGCGCAGCGGGCGCAGGCCCCCGCGCGACATCGTCCTCGCGTTCCTCGCCGACGAGGAGGCGGGCGGCACGTACGGCGCCAAGCACCTCGTCAAGAACCACCCCGCTCTCTTCGAGGGCGTCACCGAGGCGATCAGCGAGGTCGGCGGGTTCTCGTTCACCGTGAGCGAGCAGCGGCGGCTCTATCTGATCCAGACGGCCGAGAAGGGCATGCACTGGATGAAGCTGACCGTGGCCGGCACCGCCGGGCACGGGTCGATGATCCACCGGGACAACGCCATCACCGAACTGTCGGAGGCGGTCGCCCGGCTCGGCCGGCACACGTTCCCGGTGCGGGTCACCAAGACCACCCGGGCCTTCCTCGACGAACTCGGTGACGCGCTCGGCACCCCGCTCGACCCGGAGGACATGGAGTCGACCCTCGCCCGGCTCGGCGGCATCGCCAAGCTCATCGGCGCGACCCTCAGGAACACGGCCAACCCCACCCAGCTGGGCGCCGGCTACAAGGTCAACGTCATCCCGGGCGAAGCCACCGCGCACGTCGACGGGCGCTTCCTGCCGGGGCACGAGGAGGAGTTCCTCGCCGACCTCGACCGCATCCTCGGTCCGAAGGTGCGACGCGAGGACGTGCACTCCGACAAGGCCCTGGAGACCACCTTCGACGGGGCGCTGGTGGAGGCGATGCAGTCCTCACTGCTCGCCGAGGACCCGACCGCGCAGGCCATTCCCTACATGCTCTCCGGCGGGACGGACGCCAAGTCCTTCGACGACCTGGGCATCCGGGGCTTCGGCTTCGCACCGCTCAAGCTGCCGCCGGAGCTGGACTTCGCGGGCATGTTCCACGGAGTCGACGAGCGCGTCCCGGTGGAGGGGCTCAAGTTCGGCGTGCGGGTGCTCGACCGGTTCCTCGACGCGTCCTGAATTCGTCCACTGAAACGAAACTTCAGTATTCGCGCGCTCGTACGGAATCGACTGAGAAGAGTGAATGCGACGATAAGCTCGTAGCTCCATTACTCCCTCCTCGTTACAGGTGATGCGATCAACTACTTGGGATCGCATTGCCAACAAGGAGGAATGATGATCAAGAAGGTCGTCGCTGCTGCGGCTGCCACTGGCGGTCTGGTTCTCGCGGGTGCGGGCATGGCCGTCGCCGATTCTGGTGCCCAGGGTGCCGCCGTGCACTCCCCGGGTGTCCTGTCGGGCAACGTGGTTCAGGTTCCGGTTCACGTCCCGGTGAACGCCTGCGGCAACACGGTCTCCGTGATCGGGCTGCTGAACCCTGCCTTCGGTAACACCTGCGTCAACAAGTGACGTTGTGCCTCGCCCTGTGAGGGTCTGAGCCCGTCGGCCCCGGAGCGCACGCCATGCGCTCCGGGGTCGACAGGCCTTTTCGGAACAGCATTTCACGTTCTTACGGTTCTTTCTGAACGTCGAAATTCGGGACAAGTTCGAAGGCAGGGATTTCAGCAATGCGACAGGTCACCCGCAAGGGCCTGATGACCGTGGCCGCCGCGACCGGCGTGCTCGCCGCCACCGGCGGCGCCGCGCACGCCGGCTCGGGCGCCAGCGGATCGAGCGCCGACTCGCCCGGCGTGCTCTCAGGCAACTCGGTGCAGGCGCCGGTGCACGCACCGGTGAACGTCTGCGGCAACACGGTCAACGTCATCGGGCTCCTCAACCCGGCGATGGGCAACAAGTGCGTCAACCACGACGTCAGGACCGGCGGCGGATACGGCGAGTCCGGCGGGTACGGCGACTCGGGCGGGTACGGAAACCAGGGCGGTCACTCCGGCCACGATGGCCATGGCGGCCATGGCGGCCATGGCGGCCATGGCGGTCATGGCGGTCACGGCGGCTCAGGGGGCTCGCACGCCGGCGGTCACACCGGCGGCTCGCCGGGCGTCGGATCCGGCAACCATGTCGAGGTGCCGATCGACGCGCCGGTCAACGTCTGCGGCAACAGCGTCGACATCATCGGCATCGGCAACGCCACCACGGCCAACGACTGTGAGAACGGTGGCCGCGGTGTCGGCGGCGGACACCCGAGCACGCCTCCGGGTGTCGGCGGCGGACACCCGAGCACGCCTCCGGGTGTCGGCGGCGACAGGACGACCCCTCCCGGCGGTCCCGAGCAGCCGGGCCACCCCGGCACCCCGGAACACCCCGGTCACCCGGGCGGCCCCGGCACCCCGGAACACCCCGGTCACCCGGGCGACCCGGTGGAGCCCAGCCGCCCCGGTGTCCCGAACACCCCGGACGACCTGACGCAGGTCGGCGCCGCGCACGCCAACCAGCCGGGAGCCCAGTCCGTGGTCCAGCCGACGGGCTCCGCGCAGCTCGCGCACACCGGCAGCGACCTGCCGATGGGCCTTGCCCTGCCGATGGGCGCGGGGGCGCTGCTGGCGGGCGCCATGCTCTACCGGAAGGCCCGCGCCGCCGCGTAGAGGCACACAGGCCGCACACGGCGGCCGGCAGCACCGCGATCTCTCCGCGGCGGTGCGTACGACGGAGCGGGCCCTGCCTCGGCGGGGCCCGCTCGTTCCGTCGCCTCAGCTCACCAGGTGGCGCGAACCTGACGGATGATCCTCCGCCGCAGCCGCACCCTGCGGCTGCCGTCGCGCATCAAGCTCAGGCGGTCCAACTCCCAGTGGCCGTACTCGGCATGGTCCGTCAGCAGACGTGTGGCGTCCTTGCGGGAGACCCCGCGCGGTACGTAGACGTCGACAAATTCGTATTCCGGCATCGCATCTATTGTGCGGGCTGGGGCCAGGTACGGATAGCGTCTGCACTATGTCTGATGCTGCGCAGCCCACCGCTGCCGAGGTACGAGCCGCCGCCGAGGCGGTCAAGACCGCGCTCGACCGCCACCTGGCCGCGGTCGAACGCAGGTCGGGGGAGGACGACCCCGCCGTCTACGAAGCGTTCAACGAGCTGGCCGCGGCCGCCGAGACGTACGACGAACTGCTCTACGACCGATACGACGAGGTCACACCCTTCGAGATCCCCGGAGCGGAGGACTCGCTCCCGCCGTACACGGGCCCCGAGGAACCGAACGCCCTCAGCGTGCTGATCCGCCGCGACTACGCCGTGGTGGAACCGCAGCGGCTGTTGGCGCACGCCCAGCGGATCGAGGCGGCGGACGGGGAGGTCGCGGGCGGCGCGGGGGCATCCGGCACGGTCCACGGCGCTCTGGGGCTGCTGTTCGGCGAGTTCGAACCGGACGAGATCGCCTCCCGGCACAAGGAGTTCGGCCTGGAGGAGGGCGACTCCACGCTCTGGGTGACGGCCGCCGACGAGGCGCCCGAGCCCGGCGAGTGGCTGGAGGCGCCGTTCGAACAAGCCGACGCCCAGCGAGTGGTCTGCCGCTTCGACGTCAGCGCGGTCTTCGACGACGAGCCCGACGGCGTCGTGGACCTGGACGAGGACGAGGACGAGGACCTGGAACCCCTGGACGCGGAACGCTGAACGAAGGCGGCGGCGGCCCCGGAGACTGAACCTCCGGAACCGCCGCCGCCTTCATGATGCGATCAGCCGGCCACAGGCACCTGCGGCGCCAGGAGAACGGGCAGCCGCGTCGTACGAGGTTTGGCGAGGACCTCGGCCACCGCCCTGGGCAGAGCCTGCTCCACGCCGTGCACCACGGACAGATGCCGCTCCGCCCGCCCGAACGCCGTGTAGACCCACGGCCGGCTGAGCGCCTGCGCCGCGTCACCGGGCAGCACCACGACCACCGCGGGCCACCGGCCGCCCACGGCCTGGTGCGCGGTCAGCGCCCACCCGTGCCGCAGATCCCGCTCCACACGCTCCTTCGACACGACGACTGTCTCGCCGGCGCACGAGAGATGCAGGCCTTCGGCGTCGGCCTTGACCACGTGGCCCGGCAACGTACGCCCCGGCGTGGGGGAGTAGGCGATCCGGTCGCCCGGGTCGAAACCGCCGAAGCGGCCGGGGCCCGGGTTGAGCCGCTCCTTGAGAACCGCGTTCAGCGCGCGGGTGCCGGCCGCACCGCCGTGGCCCGGCGTGATCACCTGGGTGTCCTCGGCGGACACACCGATCGCCCGCGGCACCGAGTCGGCGACGAGCTGCGCGGTCCGGTGCACAGCCTCGCCGGCGTCCCGCACCGGCACGATCACGACCTCCTTGCCCGGAGCCTCGACCTGGTTCAGCTCGCCGATCCCGACACCGGACACCAACTCGCCCAGCGGCCCGGGATCCGGCCGCCGCGAGGCGACCTGCGGGCAGACCCGCGCGGCCAGCAGATCCGCGAACACCCGCCCGGGACCGACGGACCACAGCACCGCGGGGTCCCCGGCCAGCACCAGCCGGGCACCGTCCGGCAGCGACTCCGACAGCAGGGCCGCCGTCTCGACGTCCAGCTGAGGCGCGTCCAGGACGACGAGCAGGTCGAGATCGAACGTGCCCTCGGCGTCCCGCCCCGGCCCCTCGGCACCGGACAGCAGCCCGGTGACGGTGACGACTCCGGGGGAGCCGTCGTCGACGGACGACTCCGTCCGCCTCTCCGCCAGGGCTGCGAAACGGTCACGCCCGAGCGGACCGTGGGCGGCGGCCCAGGCCCGCAGCCCGAGCTCCCCGGCAGCGCGCAACAGGGCCGCGGGCTCGGCCAGCGAGGCCTCGCCGCCGGTGTGCAGTACGAGACCATGGCGGGCGACCGCGCGGATCAGCTCTCCGGCGGACCCGCCGGCCGAGCCCGCGATCCGCTCCCACTCCGCATCCGAACCGTCCGCCTTCGGCGCGGAGTTGATCAGCCGGGCCAGACCGTCGGCGAGGCTCTCCTCCGCGAGGGCGTACCGCTCCAGCCCCACGAGGACACGGACCGGCCGCTCCTCTTCCTCGTCCTCGTCGTCGTCCCCCCGGGCGGGAGCTCCGGGCTCCTCAAGGGCGTCATGGAAGGCCAGGGCCTCCCCCTCGGCGAGGGTCTCCTGGACGGCCGCGTCCGGATCCGGTACGCCCCGCTGGGAGAGCGCCGCGACAAGGGCGGGCAGCTCCAGGGCGGTGTGCCCCGCCAAGGCGGCCTGCTCCAGCAGCCACAACGTGACCGCTCGCCCACGCCGCTCGTCGTCCGGTCCGCACTCGGCGCCCAGCAGCGCCCGCGCGAACCCGTCGGCCTGCTCGGGCCGCACACCGCCGACCCGCAACAACTGCCAGGGGTCCGCCCGCAGCAGCTCACCGGCACCCTCGCCGAGCACCATGGCAACCTGCCCCGCGAGCCCGTCCGGCGCGCCCCCCTCGACGAGGACACCCCGTACGGCCTCGACGACGTCCGGCGCCGGGACGGCAGCCACCTCGACCGAGACAGGCTGCGGCTTAGGCTCCGGCGCGGACCGACGAGGCGCGGGCTCCTCGAAGACGGCCGCCGCGGGCTTCTCGCCGCTCTCCACGGCTCGGACGGCCGCGAGCAGATCAGCGGCCGTGCCGCTGAGCTTGATCCCGGCGGCGATCGGCGCCTTCTCGGCCTTCCGCTTCGCGATCCGCTCCCGCTCCAACCGCTGCGCGGCAAGCTCGGCAGCGGCCTCGGACACCTTCCCGGCGTCCGCACCCCCGTCCGCGGCGTCGGGCGTCTCCGCCTCGACGCCCTCCTGGCCCTCGACGCCCTCCTGGCCCTCGACGCCCTCCTGGCCCTCCTGCGCGGTGGCGGTGGCACCAGGCTCGGTCTCCTCCAGGTCCCCCAGGTCCCCCAGGTCCTCAGCGGGCTCGGGCTCGGGCTCGGGCTCCGTGCTCACAGCGTGCTCCAGTCGTGATCGGGATAGCGGTGCACCGGCGCCGACACATCGTCGAGCGCCCGGCAGATCTCGTCAGGAAGACTAAGGGCCTCCACTGACAACGCCGCCGTGAGCTGCTGCGCGTTGCGCGCGCCCACGATCGGCGCGGCCACCCCGGGCCGGTCCCGGACCCAGGCGAGGGCCACCTGGAGCGGCGTCACAGCGAGCCCGTCCGCAGCCGTCGTCACGGCGTCCACGATCCGTGTCGCCGTGTCGTCGAGATACGGCGCGACGAACGGCGCCAGATGCTCCGAGGCGCCCCGTGAGTCGGCCGGCGTCGAGTGCCGGTACTTGGCGGTGAGCACCCCGCGCCCGAGCGGCGACGAGGGAAGCATGCCGATCCCCAGGTCCAGCGCGGCCGGCAACACCTCACGCTCGACACCGCGCTGGAGCAGTGAGTACTCCAGCTGCGTGCTCGCCAGCCGGGTCCGGGTGCCCGGCGCCGACATCTGCCACGTCGCCGCCTTGGCGAGCTGCCAGCCACAGAAGTTCGACACCCCGGCATACCGGGCCCGCCCACTGCTGACCGCCAGGTCCAGCGCCTGGAGGCTCTCCTCCAACGGGGTGTCAGGATCGAAGGCGTGGATGTGCCACACATCGACGTAGTCGGTGCCGAGCCGGGCCAGCGAGGCGTCCAGCGCGGAGAGCAGATGCCCGCGTGACCCGTCGAACCGACGGTCGGGATCCGGCACGCTGCCGGCCTTCGTGGAGATGACCAGGTCCCGACGCGGCACCAGGCCTTCTATGAGACGTCCGAGCAGATACTCGGCCTCCCCGTCGCCGTACACATCCGCCGTGTCGACTAGGCTCCCGCCCGCTTCCCAGAACGTCTTCAAGAGGTCCGCGGCGTCATGCTCATCGGTGCCCCGCCCCCAGGTCAGGGTGCCGAGCCCGATCCGGGACACACGCAGGCCGGTGCGGCCGAGATGCCTCTGCTCCATGAACGCCGAGATTACTGGCCAGAACCTGCCACCGGGATGCCTGTGGATAACCAGTTTCCGTCACCAGCACCCCCGTTGAGACAGACCCACAGCCCGCGCCGGTCCACGGCGCCAAGGGGACGGGACGGGGGTGTTCGCCCGCAGCGTCTGGCGCGTCAACACCGCCCACTCACCAAGAAACCGATTCCGCGCCAGACCGAGGACGGACACCCCCGTCCCGGCCCCCACCCC
>NZ_JBFAGK010000028.1:0-115161 GCF_040660135.1 Streptomyces sp. NPDC050997 | reverse complement strand
TCCGCCTTGCAGCTGCACGCACCACACCCCGCTCAGGTCGGCCAGGAAGCACCGCTGCTTTCCTGCGGCCTGATCCAAACGACAGGCCCTAGCCCTGCCCTCCGCCGGATCCGCCTGACGTCCGGTCGGGCCGTGTTCCCCGCGACGCGGCGCAGATCACCTCACTTGGACAGTCCCTGGCTCTCCATCAGCCGTTCGAAGCACTTGAGCTTCACGTCCTCGTCCTGGGTGCCGTGCATGGACCCCGGCTGATTGCGCAGGTCACTGTGGCGGACCCGCAGCGGCCACCGTTGCGGGTAGGCGATCTTCCGGTCGCCGGAGGTGCCGACGTGGCTGGCCAGGTTCTCCCATTGGTACTCGAATCCCTCGTGGCTGACGAAGGTGTCCCGGTGGAAGGCGCCGAGTCGCCGCGCGACAGGGGCGAAACGTGCGGTGTCGTAGGCGATGAGCTGGTCCACCACCCGGTTGACTGAACGGACCCCCGGCTCGATCTCCGGTCCGACGTCCGAGAGCGGCCAGTCCCACTCCTCGTGGTCGTCGACCTTGCTGATGAGGACCACTTCCGGGTTCTGCTCGAAGATCTGTGCGGTGGCGTCCAGTACGTCGAAGTCCTCGTCCGTCTTGTGGATGAACGTGTCGTCGGTGAACGTGATCAGGTACGGGCTGGTGGTCGTGAAGTGGTTTCCGTGGAAGTTGTTCGACGGGGCGCCGGAGAAGGCGTGGTGGTTGGTGCGGCGGAACCGCAGCTCGTCCACGCCGAGTTCGGCCAGCCGTGGCAGCAGCCGGGCGGCGACCTCGTCGGTCGACCGCTCCGCGACCAGCACGACCTCGAAGTCGTGGCGGGTGGGGTGGGTGAGGGAACGGATCGCCAGCGGCAGTGTCTTGTCGATGAGCCGCTCGGTGTCGTGGAAGGCGCAGGCCAGCGTGAAGAACGCCATGAGGGATACCTCCGGGAGCTACGCGAGGACGGGAATCAGGTGAGGACCGCCGCGAGCGCGGCGGCCAGCTTGACGCTGTCGTGAGCCGTGCCGTACAGGGGATCCGAGCGGACGAGGTCGGAGCGGACGACCGGGACGCCGACGTCTCCGGTGGGCAGCAGGCCGCTCTCGTGCACCAGCACCAGGTCGGGTTCCACGCCGTGGGCGCGCAGCGCGTCGACGTGTGCGGCGACGTCGTACCCCTGGGTCTCGGCCACCTCGGGCTCCAGGTTGCAGACGTAGACGAGCTGGGCGCGGGTCGAGGCGAGGGCGGCGTGGAGATCATCGACGAGAGCGGCCGCGAGGATGGAGGTGTAGACCGAGCCGGGACCCAGCACCACCTGGTCCGCGTCCTGGATCGACCGGGCGAGCCCGTCGGGTGGTTTGACTCCGGGTGGGCTGAGCTCGACGCGGCGGATGCCCGCCGTCTTCGAGATGGCGTACTGCCCGGTCACCCGGGTGCCGTCGGACGTGACGGCACTCAGGTCGACCGGCTCCAGCGTCGCGGGGACGACCCGGCCCCGGTCCGGGTCCAGGCCCAGCAGCGCCGCGGCGCAGTCGGTTGCCGCCAGGAAGTCGCCCGTGACCGCGGTGAGCCCGGCCAGCAGCAGGTTGCCGAGGGCATGGCCCTCCACATCGGTGCCACTGAAGCGGTACTCCATCGCCTGGCCCAGCGGTTCGTCCTCCGCGCCCGCGAGCGCGGCCAGACAACGGCGCAGGTCGCCGGGGGCGGGGATGCGCAACGCCCTGCGCAGCCGTCCGGTGGAGCCGCTGTCGTCAGCGGTGGCGACGATGGCGGTGGTGTGGGCGGCGTACCGGCGGGCGGCCCGGAGTGTGGCGGTGAGCCCGCGTCCGCCGCCCATGGCCACGACGCGGGGCTGGTCGGCCCGGGTGCTCACTTGTGAACGTCCCGGTGCAGGACCCCCGGGGTGACGCCGAGGGACCGCAGCACGACCGCCAGCTGTTCGGCCATGGCCACCGAGCGGTGCTGACCGCCGGTACAGCCGAGGGCGACGGTCAGATACGCCCTGCCCTCGTCGATGTAGGCGGGCAGCAGCCGGCCGAGCATCCGCTCGGCGTCCTGGAGGAACGACTGGGCGGTGGGCTGGGCGAGGACGTATTCACTGACCGGCGGGTGGAGCCCGGTCAGCGGGCGTAGCTCCTCGACGTAGTGGGGGTTGGGCAGGAACCGGCAGTCGAAGACGATGTCGGCGTCCAGCGGCAGGCCGTGCTTGTAGCCGAAGGAGAGCAGCGTCATCTGCACGTCCTGGCCGGCCTGTGGGTCCGCGAAGAGCGTTCCGAGCCTTCGCCGCAGGTCATGGACGTTCAGCGCACTCGTGTCGAGCACCACGTCGGCCTCGTTGCGCACCGGCGCGAGCAGTTCGCGCTCCTGGCCGATGGCGGAGACCAGGTGCTGGTCGTCGCCGTCGGCCAGGGGGTGGCGGCGACGGGTGTGGTCGAAGCGCCGTACGAGGACGTCGGTGGCGGCTTCCAGGAACAGCACGCGCACCCGGGCCCCGGACGACCGCAGCCAGGTCAGCATGGGCAGTACTTCGTCCTGGTAGTGCCCGGTGCCGACGGCCAGGGCCACCCGGGTGATGGACGACTTCGGGGCCTGGGCCAGTTCGACCACCTTCGGCACCAGCTTGGGCGGCAGGTTGTCGATGGCGAACCAGCCGAGGTCTTCCAGATGGTCCGCGGCGAGGCTCCGTCCGGCCCCGGAGAGGCCGGTGATGACGACGACCTCGCTGTCGGATCCGCGAGAGGGTGTCATGGTCGGCTCCCCTCGGCGGGTTCGGTGGCGAAGCGGTCCAGCTGCCCGATGGGTTCCTCGGGTTGCCAGCTGAGCGGCGGGATGTGGGCGTTGACGAGTTCGCCGTCCGGCCTGAGGAGGGACGCCGGCGGATGCTGCATGTGCAGCATCCAGTCGTCGTGGTTGAAGAAGGGGGCGGCTATGTCGAAGCGGTAGACGAAGTCGTTGTCCTCGCCGCCCCACCCCTCGTACCGTTCGTCCATGCCGCCGATACGGCGGAAGGTCCCGGTGCGTACCCAAAGGCAGCAGCCCGGCGGGCGGCGCAGCTGGAAGGCGCGCAGTCGGTCGGCGCCGGCCTCGGTGCCGCGGCGCTGGACCCGCTCGCGGATGGCCCAGGCGGTGGTGGGTCCGTCCAGGCAGCTCATCTTCCGGTACGTCATATGGCCGCCGACGCCGGGTGACCGGAAGCGTTCGGCGTTGCGGGCGACGAAGTCCCGGTCGGCGAGTACGTCGGCGTCGAGGATGCACAGCACCTCGTTGCGCCCAGGGGTGTTCACCACGCCCGCGTTGACCGCCCAGGACTTGTTGAACATCCCGGCCTTGGGGGCGAACAGGTAGTGGTCGGTGAAGGGCGTGATCACCTCACGCCAGCGCGGGGAGTCGTCGGACTCGACGACGGTGACCTGGTACCGGTCGCGGGGGAACGACTGGTCGCGCAGGGCGAGCAGGCAGGCCAGCAGATTGCGCAGCCGCGCACCGCCGGTGTCACGGTCCCGGAACGGCACGACGATCAGCACCTCGGGATCGGCTCCGGGGGGCAGCGCGGGCCCGGGCGGGAGGGTGCGCAGTTCCTCGACGGAGACCGGCTCGGCTTCACGCGTGTGCCGCTCGCCCAGGTGGAAACCGATACGTGAGTTGCACTCGGCTTCCCATGCGGCGTCGAAGAGGGGAGCGGTGGAGGGCAGGGCGGCCTGTTCGACGAGGGCGGCACGCAGCCGGCGGTAGTGGTCGGGAGTGCCCGGGTCCTCGAGGAGGCGTTCGCCGAGGGAACGGATCTCGGAGTTCTCCGCTTTCCTGACCGCGTCGACGACGGCTTCGGTCCACGGGCGGGCCATCTCCCAGTAGAAGAGGCCGGAGCGGCGGGCGTCGGGGTCGGAGACGACGACGACGCTGTCGACGACGGCGGTCGCCAGGACTTCCGGGTCGCTGGGACGGAGTTGAGCCACGAGTGTTCCTTTCGGGAGTCGGTGCAGAGGTCAGGCGGCATGGGCGGGAGGCGGCTCGGTGGCTGCCCGCTGCCCTGAAGCGACGAGGCGCAGGAGGACCGCGGCACCCAGCGCGAGCACGCTCACCACGCCGAGCGCCGGGGGCAGGCCGGTGATCTGCGCGAGGAAGCCGATGAGCGGAGGCCCGCCCAGGAAGCCGGTGCCGGCGATACTGGACACGACGGTGATGGCCGGGCCGGTGGCCGGTCCGCCCATCCGCCCGGCCATGGAGAAGACCGCGGGCATCACGATGGACAGCCCCGTTCCCAGTGCCGCGAACCCGCAGACGGCCGCGGCCGGATGCCCGGCCAGAAGACCGGCGGCGAACGCGAAGCCCGCGGACGCAACCGCCCACGTGACCACCCGTACGTCGCCCCAACGGGCCAGGAAACGGTCGCCGAGGAGGCGCCCGGCCGCCATGGCCACGGAGTACGCGGCGTAGCCCACGGCGGCGAACTCGGCGCTGGTGCCGAGGTCGTCGCGTAGGTAAATGGCGCCCCAGTCGCCGACGGCCCCCTCTCCCGCCATGCCGCACAGGCCGACGAAGCCCAGCAGCACCAGCGGCAGCCTGCGCTCGGCGGGCAGCTTGGCCCAGCCCCCTCGGGCGGCCCTCGGGGCGACATCGCTGCTCGCGGGCAGCAGCCAGGGCGACACGGCGAGGGCCGCACCGCCCAGCACCGCGGCGACGAGAGCGAAGTGCACCAGCGGGGACAGGTCGTGGGCCTCGGCGGCCCCGCCGGTGAGCGCGCCGAGCAGCCCGCCGATGCTGTACACCCCGTGCAGGGAGGACAGAACGGGACGGCCCATGCGGTCCTGCAGGGCGACGCCGTGGGCGTTCATCGCCACGTCCACGATGCCCATCGCCGCGCCGAAGCCGATGAGGGCGAGCCCGAGAGCGACGATGTTCCCGGCGAGGGCCGGGAGAATCAGGGCCAGACAGCTCAGGGTGATGCCGAGCACGGTGATGGGGCGGCTCCCGTACCGGGCGACGAGCTGGCCGGAGACCTGCTTGGACAGCAGGGCGCCCACGGCGATGCCGAGCAGCGCCAGCCCGAGCGGGCCGGTGTCCGCGCCGACGTGGTCCTTGACGGCGGGGATGCGCAGCACCCAGTTGCCGAACAGGGCCCCGTTGACGAAGAACACCACGCTCAGAGCGATCCACGGCCGCCCGGCAGGGGCTGTCGGCCCCTTGCTCACGCCACGCTCTCCGGTTCCGCCGGAGACGTCTTCTCGAAGCCCTGGGTGATCCAGATGCCCTTCCACACGTCGGGATCCGACGGCAGGACGATCTCGACCAGGCTGGGTCCCTGTTCGGCGGCGCTCTTCTCCAGCGCGGTCGCCAGGTGGGACACCGCAGCCTCCACCGCCGCGGGCGAGCCGCCGACCGGGACGACCACCTGGTGTGCGGGCACTCCGAGTGCTTCGGCGACCTGGTGGTACGCCAGTTGACCGACATTTGCGAGATACGAACGGTCCGAGGCGCCGTAAGAGGCGGCGGCCTGCTTCTTCAGCGAGACCGACTCCCCGTTGTTGCACACGACGAACAGCACCTGGGCCTGGTCCTGCACGGCGGCAACCAGCCCCTGGAAGGAGTTGGTGAAAGCCTGGTCGCCCAGCGTGCACATCACCCGGGCGTCCCTGTCTCCTCGGGCCAGGCCCGTCGCGTACGCCAGTCCGCCGCCGACGAACGCCCCGTGGTCGCCGAAGACCCGCAGGCCCTGCGGGAAGTCGTCATAGTGCTCGGACAGCAGTCCGCCGAACATCTGGCTGTCGTCCACGAGCGCCGGCCGCTCCCAGGAAGCGAGCGTCGCGGCGAGCGCCCGGGCGACGGCGCGGCGTCCGTCCTCGACGGCGTCGGCGGCCTGCTCGGGGCTCACCATGTGCTCGGCGTGTGCCTCCGCCGGGAACCAGGGCACGGGCGCCGGCTCTGCGGAGACGCTCAGCCGGTCGGCCAACTCCGTGAGTATCAGGGCCGGTTCTCCCACGACCAGCGGTTCGTCGTCGTGCAGGTACTCGTTCTTGAGGACCTTGGCGGGGTCGGTGTTGACCGCCGCCTTCCGGCAGTCCGGCAGGGGGCCGACGACTCGTTCGTAGATGTTGCGGTCCTCCACGGTCACCAGGAGGTCGCACTCCGCGAGTAGGGCGCGGTGAGCCGCGCTGAAGGGGTTGAGCCATCCGGCGAAGTTCGTCACCTCATCGCCCCGTAACCGCTCGAAGAGCATCGGGCCGCGCCGGTACCGCACTTGAAGCACTGCCGCTCCGGTCGCGGCGCTCAGCCGGTCGAGCGCGGGGCGTATCCCCGAGTGGTGGAGGGCGTAGTCGTCGAGGAGGAACAGCGGGCGCCGGGCATGCCGCAGCTCGCTCAGCAGAGCCTCCAGCGCGGACTGCCGGAGATCGGTGGCCGGCGTGGCAGGCGGGGGCGCGAGCAGCGCGTCGAGCGGGATCCAGCGGCTCTCGGCGACATCCTGGGGGACACCGAACAACGCCGGCCGATGCGGTGGTGTGGTGATGAAGGCCAGGCTCGCCTTGAGCCGCTCCACGAACCGCTCGGCCGCGGCCCGGCGTTCGTCGGGATCCTGGGGCACCGGCGGGGCCTGCCACGACCAGTCGGCGAACGTGCCGATGCCCTCGATCAGGCCGGGTTCGCCGTGCGGCGGCAGGAAGCGGACGGAACCGCTGGAGGGAAGACCGACGAGGAACAGCGCCCCCACCTCATTGCGCCGGGCATCGGCCACGGCTCCGGCGGCGTTGGTGAGCCCGCGAGCGCCGTGCAGTACGGCTGCGCCGCGGCCCGGGTGTGTCAGGGAGGCGCCCGCAGCCATGAAGGCGGATTCCTTGTCACCGCGTCCGTTGGACAACTGGACACCTTCGGTGCGATGCAGTGCGTCGCAGATCGCCAGCTCCGAGGTACCCGCGTAGACGAAGACGCTGCGGACGCCGCCGTCGGCGAGCAGCGCCGCCACGGCCTCCGCGCCGGTCAGTAACGGTGTCCGTCTGGGGGTCGCGTCGGCGGCCGACGGTGCGAGGGGCAGGCCGGCCGGGTCGTGGCCGGCGAGTACGAGCCGGGCCAGTGCCAGGGGATCGGTCTCGGTCTGGGTGCCGTTGGCGGAGTCGGGGAGGTGGGTGTCCAGGGGGGAGCCAGAGGGCATTTCGTTCACCTTGTTTCATGGAAGTCGTGCGAGACGAACGCGGCGAGCCACGCTCGGAAGTCCGGCCCCAGATCCCCGCGTTCGCAGGCCAGCCGGACGATGGTGCGCAGGTAGTCGGCCCGGTCGCCGGTGTCGTACCGGCGACCTGAGAACAGGACGCCGTGCACCGGTGCGTGGGCCGTCCTGCTTCGGGAGAGGCTGTCCAGCGCGTCGGTGAGCTGGATCTCCCCGCCGCGCCCGGGCCGGGTGCCGCGGATCACGTCGAAGATGCCGGGGTGGAGGACGAAGCGGCCGATGACGGCGCAGGTGCTGGGCGCCTCGCCAGGGCCGGGCTTTTCGACCAGGCCCGTGATGCGTACGACATCGGCCTCGTCGGTGGGTACGACGGCGGCGCATCCGTAGAGGTGGATGTCGCGAGGATCCACCTCCATGAGCGCCACGACGCTGCCACCGCATCGTTCCTGCACGGCGATCATGCGGTCGAGCAGCGGATCGCGGGGATCGATGAGATCGTCACCGAGCAGGACGGCGAACGGCTCGTTCCCCACATGCGGTTGCGCGCACAGGACCGCGTGGCCGACGCCCTTGGCAGCGCCCTGGCGAACATAGTGCAGAGACACGAGATCGCTGGATTCGCGCACCCGGAGCAACTGCGCCTCGTCACCTCTGCGGGCCAGCGTCTCTTCGATTTCGAGATTGCGGTCGAAATGGTCTTCCAGCGATCGCTTATTGCGACCGGTTACCATGAGTATGTCGGTCAGGCCGACAGTGACCGATTCCTCCACCACATATTGGATGGCAGGCTTGTCGATGACCGGCAGCATTTCCTTGGGAATTGCCTTGGTTGCCGGCAGGAAGCGAGTTCCCAGGCCTCCTACCGGAATGACGGCTTTGGTGAGGCGTGGAGATCTCAGTGGTCTTTTTCGTTCCCGAAGTAACTCAGATTCCACCTGCTGTCCTTCCCCGTCCAGGAAGCCGGTAAAAAAACCCTGACATGTGTGTCATCGGCCTGTCAACCGGTTTCTGTGCAGTCCGGCATGATTGTGCAGCGGTGTATACAAACCCGCCGTCACTGTTTTTTGGGGGATGGCGAAACGATCATCGACGCATTCCTGCCCCGTGTCCCGGCGCGAGCTGCTCGAAGGGGTCGCTGCCGGCGGTGATCAGGTAATCCATGACTGCGAAGCACGTCGCTCCGGGCGGTGGTCGACACCATGGCGACAAACCGCGTCAGGCTCCCCTTATCGGGTGCATGACAGATTTCTTCGTGTCAGGCGCTGTACTTCATGTCGTGGTAGTCGATCCTCTTCAGCGCACGCGCGGGGGACTTGATGATGTCCTGCTGCAGAAGAGTCAGGCGTGCGGAGGGCTCCAGGCCGAGTTCACTCACGATCCGCTTCCGCAGGGCGTGGTATGTCTCCAGCGCTTCGTTCCTGCGGCCGGCCTGGAAGAAGGCGACCATCAGCTGCCCGTGCAGATTCTCGTGCAGCGGGTGGCGGGCCGCCAGTTCGCGCAGTTCGCTGAGCACCTCAAGCGGATGACCGAGCTCCAACTCGAGTGCGATGAGCTTCTCGGTGGAGTTCAGGCAGGACTCGTTGGCGCGATCCGCCCATACCCGCAGGACAGGGCCGCAGCCGATGTCGGCAAGAGCCGGACCGCGCCAGAGGTTCAGTGCCGCGCGGTAGTGCAGCACAGCCTCCTCCGCCGGCCGGGTGCGCCGGGCCTCGTCCGCCTTCTCCAGCAGCCGGTGGTACTGCGCGAAGTCATGCAGCTCGGGGTTCACGCGCAGCACGTAGCCGCCGGGCTGAGTGATCAGGAGTCGCTCGGAGACGGTATGGGTGTCGACATCCAGAGCCTTCGCCATAGCGCGTCGTAATTGCCCGATGTATGTATGCAGGGTTGCGGTGGCCGTCCGCGGCGGATTGTTACCCCAGAGCTCGCGATAGAAATCCTCGGTGAGCGTCGGCTGGTTCGCTCGGGCCGAAAGGAGCGCCAGGACTTGACGCTGCTTCGGGGCGCTTGGGGTTGTGTTCCGCTGGGCGGTAAGAACCCTTAAATCTCCCAGAGTATTTACGGCTACGTCCATAGAAGCACTCTCCCCGGTGTCGTGGCCCGAAGGCCGTACGCAGTGCCATGCACGATTCACCAAAAGCAGTCGCCCGCTGGAAAATGAACAAACAAAAGCTACCACGCCCCGGCATCGCGTGGCCACGTTCCGCTACGCATCAGGCTCGTCCATGATGGCCGAATAGTGTTCCTCCGGGCGTACTGGCCGATCGCCTATGTCGGGTACGTCCGATGCTGCGAATGTGAAATCCAGTTGTCCGTCTCCCGGCGCCACGCATGCGGCGAAATATTTCGCGGGTGCCCGAGGTGATTCGATGCGGTGTCGCCTGACGATCATGTCGAATACGGCATTCGAACAGATGGGCGCACGTGTGGGTGGTCGGCCGCCCGGCGCCGAGGGACCCTCCCGCCGACCCTGATGGGGATGCGTGGAGCGCCGGCGGCGGTGCGGATCCCGTGTCGCCGGGCGGTCGTCAACCGTTGTGCTTCGTCGCGGTCGGCGGCTCGCGTCGTGCGCTCAAGTTCGGCCATCCCGGACCGTATGGTTCCACCGCGCCGGGAGTGGCACGGTCGCCTCCCGCGATTTCATCTCCTACAGTCCGGACGCCGGCGCACCTGTACTGCCCCGGGCGGAATCCGCGGTCGGTGAGTCCTGGGTGACGCCCTCATGCCATGACCCATGGAAGGACATCAAATGAAAAAGCGGCGGATCGGCGGCGAGTCGGGCTTCGACGCCAGCGCACTGTGTTTAGGAGGGATGCACTTCGGCACCAAGACCGACGAGGCGACGGCGTTTGCCATCCTCGACCGATTCCTGGAGGTCGGTGGCACCTTCATCGATACCGCCAACACGTACGCGTTCTGGCCCGAGGGCGGAACAGGCGAGGAGAGTGAGGCGCTGCTCGGTAGGTGGCTGCGCAGCCGCGGTGTACGTGACCAGGTAGTCCTGGCCACCAAGGTGGGAGCGTTACCCGTGCCCCTCGACGCCCCATGGCCGCAGGCCGCCGAAGGGCTGTCGACAGAAGTGATCGAGCGTCAGGTCAAGGCCAGCCTGGACCGGTTGGGGACCGACCGCATCGACGTCTACTACGCGCACATCGAGGACCGGCGCACGCCACTGGAGGAGACGGTCACGGCCTTCGGAGACATGGTGGCGCGCGGCATGGTCCAGCTGCTCGGCTGCAGCAACCACGCGGCCTGGCGGATCGAGCGAGCCCGTGCCCTGGCGCGGCAGCTCGGTGTCGCCGGCTACACCTGTGTCCAGCAACGTGCCACCTACCTCCAGCCACGGCCTGGCGCGGACTTCGGTGCCAACCCCCACGCCGGCGACGAACTCCTCGACTACGTGCGCTCCGAGCGGGAACTGACGCTGCTCGGCTACTCGACTCTGCTGGGCGGGGCGCTGTCGCGCTCGGACCGCCCGGTTCCGGAGCAGTACAACCACCCTGGCACTCCGGGCCGGCTGTCCGAGCTGGGCCGGGTCGCGGAGGAACTCGGCGCCTCGCCGAACCAGGTGGCGCTTGCCTGGCACATGCACAGTTCGCCCAGCACGCTTCCGGTCATCGGGGTGAGCTCGGTGGCCCAACTGGACGAATGCCTGGCGGCGGTCGACCTCGAGATGGACGCTCACCAGCTCGACCGGCTGAACACCGCCTGAGCCCCCGACCGCTGCGTCGTCCGACGAGTCCGGTCCCGGCGGCGTCCTCGCCGCCGGGACCGGACTTCGTCGCGCCCGCTGCCCGCTGCCCGCTGCCCGCTGCCCCGCGCCCGGAACCGGTAGCCGCAGCAGCGCTGACGCGTCGCAAGAGCAGCGCTCGTCGAGCCCGATAGGGCCGGTGCACTCCGGGAACAGCCCCTCCAGAGCATCGGCATGTGGTCGACAAGAGAACCGCCAGAAGCCGCCTGGGGGGCGAGAGGTCGCCCAGGCGCCCGGCGTGGCCGGTAATGCGGCGCTGACCGGCGTGTTCGCGAACAACGAGAACCGGCGGTGCCCCCGGAACGGGATCGTACGGATGTGAAACGGAGCTCGGGCGCATGAGATCGGCCTTGCAGCGGCTCTCGTCGCGAGGCAGTCTCGGCCTGCCCGTCGAGACCATGAGCGGGACCCCCTGAAACCGTCGCCTCCGATCGCACGTGCGCGCTTCCGCCCGGTACGAACCGCCCCCCCCCAACCGCACGAAGCCTCGCCCGAAGGAGAGTCATGACGACGCGCAACCCCATCGCAGGTGCCGCACGCCGATCTGGTGCGGGACACCTCCCCTTGGACGGCCGAAGACGCCGCCACACGGCCATGGGGCATCAGAACCCGCGCCGTCTCGGTTCCGGCGGGGAGATGACATGACGGTCACAGAACCGCGCCTGCGCGACCCCTCCGCCAGACCCGGCATGCGGGCGAAGGACCTGGTGTTGCTGGTACGGCCTCACCAGTGGCCGAAGAACCTGGTGGCCGTCGCCCTGCCACTGGTCGGCGGAGTGTCCTGGACCTGGTACAGGTTGTCCCACATGGCCTGGGCCGTCGCCCTGTTCACCCTTGCGGCATCGATTGTCTACGTGATCAACGACACGGCCGACCGGGAGCGGGATCGTCTGCACCCGGTGAAACGTGCCCGGCCGATCGCCGCCGGGCGGGTTTCCGTCTCCGTGGCCATCGCCTCGGCGGTGGTGCTCACCGCGGCGCTGGCGGTTCTGGCCGCGATGGGGCCGTGGCGGCTCACCTGGCCCGTGGCCGTCTATCTCGTGCTCAACGTGTTCTACAGCCACAGGCTCAAGCACATCCCACTGGTCGACGTCTTCGTCGTCGCAGCCGGGTTCGCGCTGCGGGTCGTCCTGGGTTTCCTGGCCGGCGGTATCCCCCTGTCGGTGTGGCTCGTACTGGGCGTCTACGCGGCCTCCGCCATGATCAGCCTGGGCAAACGGCGACACGAGCTGGACCTGGGGGCGGTGGCCGACCGGCACCGCCCCACCCTTGAGGGCTACTCCCGCCCGTTCGTGGAACAGATGGCCATCGTCACCGCGGTCGTCGCGGTGCTGGGGTACGCCGGTTTCCTGCGCAGCGACGCGACACAGCCCTTCGGTCAGGTGGCCCTGCTGCTGACCATGCCGTTCGTCCTGTACGGACTGTTGCGCTACCTCCAGATAGTGATCACGGAAGGGGGAGGCGGGGACCCCACCAAGACCCTGCTGCGCGATCGGCGGGTCGTCATCAGCGCGGTGTTGTGCTGTGGCTGTCTCGCCTTCACCTCGGTGCTGGCCGGCCATCCGGAATTCGTGGGCGGACTGCCGAGCCGGTGACGAACGATCTGTGGGAAGCCCTGAGGACAGCCGCATGAGACTTGGTAAACCGACCGTGTCCGTCATCATCCCCAACTACAACTACGAGAAGACACTTCCGGCGTGCCTGGACGCGGTCTTCGCCCAGACCCTCCAGCCGCTGGAGGTCATCGTCGTCGACGACGCCAGCACGGACCGCTCACGGGAGATCATCCGGACCTATCCGTGCAGGCTGATCGTGAACCCCGGCAACAGCGGTGTCTCAGCGGTCCGCAACCGCGGCGCCGCCGAGAGCCGAGGCGACATCCTCTTCTTCGTCGATTCCGATGTGGCCCTCGCACCCGACGCGCTGGAGAACGCGGTCCGGATCCTCACCGAGGATCCCGATTGCGGGTTCGTACACGGCGTTCCGGCTGCGGAGCCGCTCTTCGACGACGGCCCCGTCGAGCGCTACCGGGTGCTGCACGCCCACTACTTCCACCGTCGCAGCGTCGGCGTCGTGGCCTCGGCCTTCTTCGCACTGGGCGCCGTCCGACGCGAGGTCTTCGAAGCGGTCGGCCCGCTGAACGAGCGGCTGCGCGACTCGGAGGACCTGGAATACAGCAACCGGCTCCACGGCCGCTGCCGCGTCCGCCTGACGGACACCATCACCGGTCGACACGACGACGCCGACAGCCTGCGCGGCCTGCTCCGGGAACAGGCCAGGCGGGCACAGCTCCTGATCCCGTTCGCGGCGGCGCACCGGGCACAGAAGAACGCGGTGCGGGCACACAGCATGGTCGGTGTGCTCGCGGTCGCCGCGACGGTGGCGACGCTGCCCCTGATAGCGCTGCTCCCGGCCGTTCCGCTGCTGTTCCTCCTGGTCGCCATCGCCTCCGACCCCGGCCTCTCCCGCTTCGTACTGCGCCAGCGGGGCCCCGCGTTCCTCGCCTACTTCACCGGGGTTCATTTCCTGGTCCAGCTGTCGATCGTCCTGGGCGCCGCCTGGGGCGGACTGCGGCTGCTGACGGACCGTGGATTCGGTCGTCCGGATGCCGGCCGGGTCGGGCCCGCCACCGAGGCATCCGCGCGATGACGGCTACCGAGACTCCGCCGGGGATTCGGGCACCGGAGCGCGGTATCCGCCGCAACGTGCTGTCCGGCGCGTTCTTCCTGGCGGTGCTGGCCGGACTGTGGCTGTCGCTGCACGACCGGATCGGCGCGTTCGCGGACCTCGCGTTGCGCCCCCGGTCCCTCCCGTACCTTGTCGCCGCCTTCGCCGCCAATGCCGTGGGAATGCTGATCTCTCTCATGACATGGCGGTCTCTCCTGGTCGGCCTCCGCCCTGTGGTGGACCTCCGCGTCGCCGCCCGGATCTACTTCACGTCATTTCTCGGCAAGTTCGTGCCCGGCCGGGTCTGGGGCCTTCTCGCCCAGCTCCGCCTGGGCAAAGAAGCCGGCTTCTCGGCGTCGGCCATGTCCGGGGTCTTCCTGCTCAATCTTGCGGTCGGCACACTGACCGGGCTCGCCCTGGGCCTGGTCTGTGGTCCGGGACTGCTCGGTGGCCAGGGGTGGTTGCTGCTGCTGCCGGCCTGCGCCGTGGGCGTACTGCTCGTCCGTCCGGAACTGCTCACCTCGATGCTGAGGGTGGCGGCCCGGCTGGTCCGCAGGAATGCGCCCACCAGCACGGCGACCGCGGCGGGAATGCGCCGGAGCATGGTGGCGGCCACCGTCTCCTGGCTGGTCTCCGGGCTTCACCTGTGGTCGCTGGCGGTCCTGTTCGGTGCCGATCCGCTCCGGTCGCTGCCGCTGTGCGTCGGTGGGTTCGCGATGGCTACCGCCATCAGCAGCCTGGCAGTCGTCCTGCCGGACGGCTGGGGCGCCCGCGAGGCGATCCTCATGGTGGTGCTCTCCAGCGTGCTGCCCTGGTCGGCCGCGGGAGCCGTCGCTGTGGCGAGCCGCATCATCTGCACCGCGAGTGAGGTCATCGTCGCCGGGGGCGTGCTGCTGCTCGCCCGTCGGCCGCGCCCCACCCGGACGCATGATTCCCCTTCCCGGACAGCTTCCGTACCGCACGACGACTCAAGGACGGCGAAATCATGACCGATCTGTTGTCCATCGACGACACCCAGGCCCTGACGGCGAAGCAAGTGCAAGACCTGTACCGGCGCCATGTCAACCGGAGCCAGGTATCCCTGATGACGTCCTTCGGGTTCGGCAGAGAACTGGTCGACCATGCCGAGGGCGCCTACCTCTACCAGCGCGACGGCCGCCGCATCCTCGACTTCACCGGCGGCGTCGGCGTGCTGAGCCACGGACACAACCACCCGCGCATCCTGGCCGCGCGCCGGCGGTTTCAGGAGGAGCAGCGGATGGAGGTGCACAAGACCTACTTCTCCCCCTATGTGGCGGCACTCGGCCACAACCTGGCGCAGCTCCTCCCGGACGACCTCAACATGTCCTTCTTCCCGAACTCCGGCGCGGAGGCGGTGGAGGGCGCCGTGAAGCTCGCGTACAAGTACCACAACGGCTCCCGCAAGCGGATCCTGCGCGCCGACAACGCGTTCCACGGGAAGCTGCTCGGCTCGGGAAGCCTCACCGGGCAGGCGCAGGAGACGTTCCGGTTCCCCGGCATCCAGGGAGTGGTCTCCTACCCGTACGGCGACCTCGACGCGATCCGCCAGGAAGTCGCCAAGTCCCGTAAGGGGAAAGGCGAGTGCGACGTCTACGCGATTCTCGTCGAGCCGTTCAGCGCCTCCACCATGCAGTGGTGCTCGGAGGAGTTCCTCCGTGGACTGCGCGCGCTGTGCACGGAAGAGGACATCGTCCTGATCTTCGACGAGATCTACACCGGCTGGGGAAAGACCGGCAGCCTCTTCTACTTCATGCGTTACCCGGGCCTCGTACCGGACGTGGTGACGACCTCGAAGTCATTCGGCGGCGGCAAGTCGTCCATCTCGGCCTACGTCGCCCGGGAACCCGTCTTCCGCCGTGCCTACGACAATATGATGGACGCCCTGCTCCAGAGCACGAGCACCACGTACTACGGATTCGGCGAGGAGACGGCCACCGCCATCGAAGCGATCAACATCGTGGTGGAGGACGACTACCCCGCGCGAGCCCGTGCCATCGAGCGGGTCCTCGCCCCGGGACTGGAGCGCATCGCGAAGGAGCACTCCGAGACCGTGGTCGACGTACGCGGGGCCGGCGCGCTGCACGGCGTCTTCCTGCGGGAGGGTCCAAGGACCCTGGAACTGGCGACCAAGCTGGTACCCGGCGGGATGACCCGTGATCCCCGGTTCCTCACCAAGCTGATCACCTCGTCGGTGGTGAACGCGCTGTACCGCGACCACGACATCTACGCGTACTACACGCTCAACGGGCGCAATCCGCTGGTAGCCGCTCCACCGCTGATCGTGGAGCAGCCCGAGGTCGAGCGGTTCCTTGAAGCGCTGGACAAGACGCTGGCCAAGGGGCTCCCGCGGCTGCTCACCAAGTTCGTTCAGGAGAAGGTGTCGTCGCTGTGGTGATGAACGTCGTGGTGACGGGCGGGGCCGGGATGCTGGGTTCCACCCTGATCGGCAAGCTGCTGGACGAGGGACACCACGTGCACTGTGTGGACGTCCGCGAACCCGACCCCGCTCACTTCACCGCCTCCCGCGCGGGCGGCGGACGGCCGGACGAACTCGACATCACCGTCGCGGACGTCCGGGACGGCGCGGCGATGAAGAGGGCGCTCACGGACGCCGACGCGGTGGTGCACTGCGCTGCCGCGCTGCCCAGCTATCCGACCGAGCAGATACGTTCGATCATCGTGGACGGCACCCGGACCATGCTCACGGCCGCTGCCTCGAACCGGGTCCCCCGGTTCGTCCAGATCTCGTCGACCGCGGTCTACGGACTGCCCAAGGTCGTGCCGACCACCGAGGAGTACCCCCGCCGGCCGGTGGACACGTACAGCGCCGCCAAGGCCGAGGCCGAGGAGGTCTGCGAGAGATTCCGCGGCGGTGAAATGTGCCTGCCGATCCTGCGCCCCAAGACCTTCCTCGGGCCGGGCCGGATGGGTTTGTTCGCGATGCTCTTCGAGTGGGCGGAGGAAGGCCGCAACTTCCCCGTTCTGGGCCGGGGCGATGTCCGCATCCAGATGTTCGACGTGAACGACCTCGTCGACGCCGTGATCACCACGCTGCACGCCCCACCCGAACAGGCGGACGACACCTTCAACCTCGGCGCGACCACCTTCGGCACGCTGCGGGAGGACTTCCAGGCCGTGCTCGACGCCGCCGGTCATGGCCGACGGGTTGTGCCGATCCCGGGCCGGCCCGCTGTGTCCGCGCTGCGCCTGCTGGAGCGGACCGGTCTCTCCCCCGTCTACGGCCGTCTGCTGAACAAACTCCTCGACGACTCCTTCGTCAGCACCGACCGCGCCCGGGAACGGCTGGGCTTCGACCCGCGATACTCCAACGAGGAGTCCATCCTCCGTACCTACGCGTGGTGGCGCGAGCAGCGGCAGCGGTCCGCGAACACCGCCGGACGCCGACCCGCGACCGGCGGTACCACAAGCGTCGAACCTTGGCGGCAAGGGGCGCTCTCCCTCGCCAAGGTCTTCTTCCGGCCGCCTACCCGAAAGAGGACCCATGCCTGATCAGCAGCCCCTGGTGTCGGTCATCGTGCCGAACTACAACTACGCCAAGTCCCTGCCCCTGTGCCTCAAGGCGATCCAGGACCAGGACTATCCCTCGATCGAGATCGTCCTGATCGACGACTGCAGCACCGACGACTCCGTGGTCGTCGCGGCGGCCCTCGGGGTCGAGGCCGTCAGCACCGGTACGAACGGCGGTGTCTCGGTGGCCCGCAACCTGGGTGCCGCGCGCGCCCGCGGGGAGATCCTGCTCTTCGTCGACTCCGACGTGGCCCTCGCCCCCGACGCCGTGACGCAGGCGGTCCGCCTGTTGCTTGCCACCCCGGACCTGGGAGCGGTCTGCGGGATCTACGACCCGGACCCGCTCATCAGGGACAGCCGCATGGAGGAGTACCGCTGCCTCCAGCAGTACTACGCGCTGGTCAGCTCCGAAGGGCGGATCAGTACCGTCCACACCAACACCTTCGCCATCCGGGCGGACGTCTTCGCCGAGCTGGACGGGTTCAATCCCCAGCTCCGCCACACCGAGGACCAGGACTTCGGACTGCGCCTCGCGATGCGCTACGGGGCACTGAGCACCTCGGCCGTGGTGGGCCGGCACGACAACGACGACACGCTGCGGCTGGTGCTCCGCAAGGTCTACCAGCGCATCTACCTCGCCATGCCGCTGTACCTGCGGCGGCGCGGCCTCCCCGGCGGCTACGCCTCAGGCCCCCGCGCCTGGGCGAGCGCGGTGTGCCTGCTGTCCGTCGCCACGCTGCTGCTGCCGCTCCTGCTGGGCGCGGCCTGGGCGGTCGTACCGGTGCTGGTGCTGGGCACAGGGCTCGCGTGCGACACCGGCCTGTACCGCTGCGTCGTCCGGCACAAGGGGTGGGGCTTCCTCGGGTACTTCATGGCGGTCAACTTCGTGGTGAACCTCACCGTGGCCGTGGGGGTCATCGCGGGCGGCCTGCGGTGTCTGTTCTCCCGCCGGTTCCGTGAGGTCTACGACGCCGCCCTGGGCTCGGGGGTGAGCGCGCCCGCATGACGACGCTCGACGCCGTTCTGATCACCGGTGCCGTCGGGGCGCTGCTCTTCCAGGTGGTGGACCGGCTGCTGACCAACCGATGGTGGTGGTGGGCGACGACGGACGTACTGCCACCGCCCGTCCATGTCCTGGTCCCCGGAGCGCTGTTGGCGGGCGCCTCGGCCACGAGTGGCGGTCCGCGCTGGTGGACCGCCACCCTCGCGGCGGCGGCGCTCGTGCTGGGGATGAGGCATTCCGGACTGGCGCCGCGGGCAGCGCTCAACAACCGCCGCGCCACCGGATCGGCGGGAGGCGTCCGCGTCGTGTGCTGGAACACCCAGCACTGGGACGAGAGCGTCGACACCGAGGACTTCTACGCCTTCCTTCGGCGGCTCGACGCCGACATCTACCTCCTCCAGGAGCACATTTACGACGCAGGCGTGCACGCTCCGCCGATCCCGGTGGACTTCCGCGCGCGCCTGGCTCGTGAGTTCCCCGGCTACCACGTCCTGGTACGGGGGCAGTTCGTCACACTCTCGCGTTTCCCCGCCGTCGCGACACCCGACATCGGGGCTCCCGAGGTGTTCCGGGCGGACCTGCGCATCGATTCCCTGCCCGGCTCACCGGTGCTGTCCACGTACAACGTGCACCTTCCGGTGCACGTGTTCCTGGAGAACCCCCTCCGGCTCGGGCTCTACCGGGAGATCAGGGAACGGGTGCTCAGCCGGAACCGCCAGCTGGACCGGTTGATCGCAGACGTCCGCGACAACGAGTGTCCGGCGCTCATCGCCGGCGACTTCAACCTCAGCCGCTCGCTGGGTGACATCGAGCGGCTGTCGGCCGTGGCCGAGGACGCCCTGCGGGCGTGCCGGTCGCTCTACCCCGTCAGCTGGCACCGGGGTGCGGCCTGGCTACGGTGGTGGCGGCTCGACCTCGCTTTCACCACCCGTGGTGCGAGGGCGGAGCACTATCACTTCCGCGACCCTCAGGGACTCTCGGACCACGCCGTCCAGGAACTGGTCATCGACGTCCGCAAGGACACCTGAACCGACCGGCCCGTACAACGTCCGCCGAGAGCAGGGGGCGCGGCACTCCCTCCAGGATGCCGCGCCCCCCGCCGCTGCCGGAAGCCGCGGTCAGACCCCCTCCACCGCGGGCAGCTTCCCGGTCCGCGCCACCTCCGCGTACCAGCGCGCACTCGACTTCGGCGTCCTCTCGAGCGTGGCGTAGTCGACGTACACGATGCCGAACCGCTTCTCGTAGCCGTACGACCACTCGAAGTTGTCCATCAGGGACCACTGGTAGTAGCCGCGGACGTCCGCGCCGTCGGCGATGGCGCGGCGGACCGCCGACAGGTGGCCGTGCAGGTAGGCGATCCGCTCCGGGTCGTGGACGCGGCCGTCCGGGTCGGGCTTGTCGTCGTAGGCCGCGCCGTTCTCGGTGACGTACAGCGGCAGGCCGGGCGCCTCACGTGTGTAACGCATGAGCAGCTCGTGCAGACCCGTCGGGTCGATCGTCCAGCCCATCTGCGTCTGCTCGCCGGGCGTCTGGTGGAACATCACGTCGTCCGTGCCCGGCCAGGGCGAGTACGCGCTCTCCCCGTGCCCGTCCGCGCGCGGGCTGCTGGACTCGGGGTCCGCCGCCGACACCAGCGCCGGCGTGTAGTAGTTCAGCCCCAGCGAGTCCAGCGGCTGGTTGATCAGCACCAGGTCGCCCTCCACGATGCACGACCAGTCCGTGATCTTTTCGGTCGCCTTCAGCAGCGTCTCGGGATAGGCGCCGTGCAGCATCGGGCCGTGGAAGACGCCGTTGGCCAAGTCGTCGATCTTGCGGGCTGCCGCAAGGTCCGCCGGGTCCTGCGACACGGGGCGCACCGCCGAGGAGTTGAGGCTCACCGCGATCGAGTTGCGGGCCGGCATCACCGACCGCAGAGCGGACGTGCCCAGGCCGTGGGCCAGGTTCAGGTGGTGGGCGGCCTTCAGGGACGCCTCCGGGTCCGTACGGCCCGGGGCGTGTACTCCCGAGGCGTAGCCCAGGAACGCGCTGCACCAGGGCTCGTTGAGCGTCATCCAGTGCTCCACGCGGTCGCCGAGCGCCTCGCCGACCAGCTGTGCGTAGTCGGCGAACCGGTACGCCGTGTCGCGCTCCGGCCACCCGCCCGCGTCCTCCAGGTCCTGCGGGAGGTCCCAGTGGTAGAGGGTCACGGTCGGCTTGATGCCGTGGGACAGCAGTTCGTCGACGAGGCGACGGTAGAAGTCCAGACCGACCTGCGCGGCCGGGCCGCGGCCCGTCGGCTGCACCCGCGACCAGGAGATGGAGAAGCGGTAGGCGTCCAGGCCCAGCTCCGCCATCAGCGCCACGTCCTCGGGATAGCGACGGTAGTGGTCGACAGCGATGTCACCGTGGTCGCCGTCGAAGGTCTTGCCCGGCGTATGGCTGAAGGTGTCCCAGATCGACGGGGTGCGACTGCCCTCCCGCACTGCCCCCTCGATCTGGTAAGCGGAGGTCGACGCGCCCCAGAGGAAGGTGGAGGGAAAGGTCACCGGCGTCGTGGGTTCAGGCATGGAAGCGCTCCCATCGGTGGTCGTTCAGACCGTTGGAGGAAGGGGGAGGAGGAAAACCGGGGTGAGGCGGCGGTGACCCGCCCCGGCAGCACGGGGACCGAGGCGAGCTGATCCGCCGTCAGCCCTTGACGGCACCTTGCATGATGCCGCCCACGATCTGCTTGCCGAAGATCGCGAAGACGAGCAGCAGCGGCAGTGTGCCCAGCAGCGCACCGGCCATGATCAGGGACTGGTCGGGGGTGTAGCCGCGTCCCAGGCCGGCGATCGCGACCTGAACGGTCGGGTTGCCCATCTGGGTCAGCACGAGGAACGGCCACAGGAAGTCGTTCCAGGTCTGTACGAACGTCAGCATCCCCAGCACGGCCATCGCGGGCCTCGCCGCCGGGAACACCACGTGCCACACCACCCGCCAGCTGCTCGCGCCGTCCACGCGGGCGGCTTCGATGATCTCGTCCGGCAGCGCCTGGACCAGGTACTGGCGCATGAAGAACACGCCGAACGCGCTCACCAGCGAGGGAAAGATCACCGCTTGCAACTGGTCGGTCCAGTCCAGCTTCGCGACCATCATGTACATGGGGATCACGCTGAGCTGGGGCGGCACCATCATCGTGCCGATCACGATCAGCATCAGGGCGTTGCGGCCCTTGAACCGCAGCTTGGCGAAGGCGAACCCCGCGATCGTCGACAGGACGACGATGGTCACCGCCGAGATCCCCGCCACGATGGTGGTGTTGAGGAACGCCTCACCGAGGTTGGCTTCCTTCCAGGCCACCTCGAGCTTGTCGAAGAGGCCCGAACCGAACCAGAACGGCGGCGGGGACTGCGCCAGCCGGTTGTTGTCGCGGGAGGCGGCGATCGCCGTCCACACCAGCGGGAACAGCGAGCCGATGGTGAACAGGGCCAGGATCGCGTACCCGATCGGCCCGGCGTGCAACTGCCCGCCCGCCCGTGCGGACTTGGGGCGCCGGGAGCGCTTCGGCGGTGCGGGCACCGCGTCGGCCGGGGGTTTCGTCACAGTCGTCGACACGGCCGGAACTCCTTAATGACTGGCGCGCAGCCGGCGCGAGATGACGTAGTTGACGATCCCGACCACTATGAGGATGAGGAACATCATCCAGGCGATCGCCGAGGCCCGCCCCAGGTGCTGGTTCACCCAGCCCTGCTCGTACAGGTACAGGCCCAGTGTCTGGAACTGGTGCTCGGCGCCGCCGGAGGCACTCTTGGTCGCGTCGAACAGCAGCGGCTCGCCGAAGACCTGACTGGCCCCGATCGTCGACACGACACAGGTGAACAGGATCGTCGGCCGCAGCGACGGCAGCGTCACGTGGAAGAACTGCTGCCAGCGGCTGGCCCCGTCCAGGGCCGCCGACTCGTACAGGTCGTGCGGGATGGCCTGCATGGCGGCGAGGTAGATCAGCGCGTTGTAGCCGGTCCACCGCCAGATGATGATCGTCGAGACGGCGAGCTGCGACCACCACTTGTCGTTCTGCCAGTCGACGGGGTCGATGCCGACCTCGTGCAGCACCCAGTTGATCATTCCGTAGTCGCGGCCGAAGAGCAGCACGAACACCAGCGAGGCGGCGGCGATCGAGGTCGCGTACGGAGCGAGCATCACGACCCGGAAGAAGATCGAGGCGCGCAGCTTGTAGTTGAGGATGTGGGCGATGCCCATCGCCATCAGCAACTGCGGAACGGTGGCGATGATGCCGATGGTGAGGGTGTTCTTCGCAGCGTTCCAGAAGAAGTCGTCCTCGAAGATGCGGGTGTAGTTGCGCAGCCCCACCCAGCTCATGTCGGTGGGCGCCGTCAGTTCCACCTGGTGCAGCGACGCCCAGCCCGTGTAGAGAAGCGGGAACAGGCCGAACGCGATGAACAGCAGGAAGAACGGCGAGACGAAGGCATACGGGCTCCAGCGCACGTCCCGCTGCCAGCGCCGGGACAGCCGGGCCCGCTTCTTCGCCGAGCCCGCGGGCCCGGCGTCGGGAAGCGCGCGGGCCGGGGCCGCGCCCCCCTCCTTGCCGGGGGGCGCGGCGGTGTCGTGCCGGGTGGCCATACCGGTCACTTCTCCAGGTTGTTGTCGATGGTCTTGGTGGCCGTCTCCCACGCCTCCTCGGGCGACTTGCCCTTGGTGACCAGGACGAGACCGTTGTCGTTCAGGCTCGACCCGATGACCTGGTCCTTGGGACCGACGATCTGAACGGGGGTCGTCTTCGCCGCCGCGGCGAAGATCTCGCCGATCGGCGCGTCACCGGTCATCTCGTTCTTCGCGTCCAGCACCTGGGGCATGGTGTACGTGGCCGGTGCGCTCGGGAAGCCGCCCTGCACCTTGAACAGCTTCGCCTGCTGCTCCGGAGCGGTCAGCCAGGCGGCCAGCTTCGTGGCCTCCTTCACGTTCTTGCCGCTCTTCGGAACGGAAAGGAAGGCGCCGCCCCAGTTGCCGGACTTGGGCGCGACGGCCACGTCCCACTTGCCCTTGGCCTCCGGCTTCGAATGTTCCTTGAGCGTGCCGAGCATCCATGGCGGGCAGGCGATCGCGGCGAACTTGCTGTTGGCGACCGTGGTGTTCCAGTCCGGCTGGAACTGGGTCTGGGCGCCGACCAGTCCGTCCTCGGCGGCCCTCGCGGTCTGCATGAAGGACTGCTTGACGACCGGGTTGGTCTTGTAGATGACCTTGCCGGACTCGTCGTAGTACCTGACCTTCTCGCTGCCGAGGATGGCGCTCATCAGGCCGCCGGGGGAGTCCATGAAAGTGGTGCCCTTGGGGGCGTTCTTCTGGTAGTCCTCGCCGACGTCGATCAGCTTGTTCCAGTCGCCGGCCCACAGCTTCGCCAGCTCTTCGCGGTCGGTCGGCAGCCCGGCTTCCTTGAAGAGGTCCTTGCGGTAGCAGATCGCCACCGGCCCCACGTCGGTGCCGAGGCCGATCGTCCGGCCGTCCTTCGTGGTGGCCTGCTGCCACTTCCAGTCCAGCCAGTCGCTCGACTTCACGCCCGGCGCCTTCGAGAGGTCCTCGAGCTTGTCCCCCTGGGTGCTCACCACCTCGGCGATGTTGCCGACCTCGACGGCCTGGATGTCCATCAGGCCCGCGCTGGTGGTGAGGTGGTTGACGAGCGCCGGGTAGTAGTTCTCGTTCCGCTGGGTGACGTTCTCCTCGATCTTGATGCCCGGGTTGAGCTTCTCGTACTCCGAGAAGAGGCCGGCCTCTTTGAATCCGAAGGTGCCGAAGAGTCCCAGTTTGACGACGGTCTTGCCCTTGTCGTCCCCGGACGAACTGCTTTTGTCGCCACCGTCGTCGGCGCAGCCGGCCAGCAGCCCCGCGCTCATCGCGGCGCTCACCGCAAGGACCAATGTCCTGTTGGCGGTGCGGCGGGTCCTGCCCCCTCTCGAGTCCAGCCGAGAGTGGCGGAGGGTACGTCCTCGCATTGCGTCCTCCTGTTGCCCTGACGTGCCGGCCCCCCGGCCAACTGCGTTGTCGGACCCGTTGTTTCATGCTGCGGCTCGGGTGGGGAACGTGCGGGTTGTGTATGAGTCAGGTACCGTGGGAGCGCTCCCACTGGTGATGTGTTGAAGGTTCGTCGACCCGGGCGGGGGTGTCAAGGGACCGGGGGCGGAGAGATGCGTTCAGTTATCGGGCTGTTAACTGGACCCGGGGGGAGCGGATCGGAAGCGGTCGGCATCACTCGGCCCGGTCGGCGTTCGAGGACCAGGACGTTCCGGGGGCGGCGAGCTCCCGTGACGGCCACACCGGTGAGCGGGACTGTTAAGTTCCAGGCCGGCGGCAAGACTACGGCGGGAGAGGCGGAGCCATGGGCCACGGAGCGAGGGGCCGGAGCGGTGGCCGGCCCACCCTCGAAGAGGTGGCGGCACGGGCGGGCGTCGGTCGCGGGACGGTCTCCCGGGTGATCAACGGTTCGCCCCGGGTCAGCGACGCCACCCGGGCGGCGGTGGAGGCGGCGGTCGCCGAACTGGGCTACGTACCCAACACGGCCGCCCGCGCCCTGGCCGCCAACCGCACCGACGCGATCGCCCTCGTCGTCCCCGAGCCGGAGACCCGGTTCTTCGCCGAACCGTACTTCTCGGACATGCTCAAGGGGGTCGGCGCCGAACTGTCCGACACGGAGATGCAGCTGCTGCTGATCTTCGCGGGCAGCGACCGGGAGCGGGCCCGCCTCGCCCAGTATCTGGCCGCGCACCGGGTCGACGGCGTCCTTCTGGTGTCGGTGCACGCCGACGACCCGCTGCCCGACCTGCTCTCCCAGCTGGAGATCCCGGCAGTGATCAGCGGCCCGAGATCGGCAGGGGAGACGCTGACGTCGGTCGACTCGGACAACTACGGCGGCGCCCGTTCGGCGGTCGAGCACCTGCTGGCCCGAGGCTCCCGGGTGGTCGCCCACATCACCGGCCGGCTCGATGTGTACGGCGCCCAGCGACGCGTCGACGGCTACCGCGACGCCCTGCGGGACGCCGGGCACGAGGCGGACGAGCGGCTGATCGAGCCCGGCGACTTCACCGAGGAGGGCGGCCGGCGCGCGATGACGAAGCTGCTGGCCCGCCGTCCCGACCTGGACGCGGTCTTCGCGGGCTCGGACGTGATGGCGGCCGGCGCCCGTCAGGTCCTGCGCGAGGAGGGTCACCGTATCCCCGACGACGTGGCGCTCGTCGGTTACGACGACTCGGCCATCGCCCGCCACATGGACCCGCCGCTGACCAGTGTGCGCCAGCCCATAGAGGAGATGGGCCGCAGGATGATCGACCTGCTGCTGACCGAGATCGCCGACCGTCGGCCGGCGGTCACCCGGGAGCTGGAGCGGCGCCAGGTGGTGCTGGCGACGGAGTTGGTGGCGCGGGCGTCGTCCTGACCGGGTCACTGCCGGTGCCACCGCCTGCGCGGTCGCCGTCGCGGCCGCTCGGTGCGGTGCGTGACGAACCAGGCGATGCCCAGGAGCACGTCCCCGGCCAGCCAGCAGAGGATCACGAGCCAGGCGCCGGCGGCCGACCCCGAGTCGTCGGCGCCCCGGCACAACTCCCCGACGCATCCCTTGCCCGCCGCGTCGAGGGCCACCACGAGCCACAGCAGCATGGCCAGGTTGAACGCGAGGAACACCCAGGTCACCAGCCGCCACCGGGGGTTGCGCCGGGCCAGCATGACGAGACTCCCAACATCACGAATGACTCATAACCTGACAATACGCCCGTACGATCCGGGTATGGCCGTGGGGAAAGCCGGCGGCACCCGCTCCCCTTCGAGACGGATGCGTCTCGCACGGCGTCCAACTCCCGGACGGCACACGCTGTTTCGCCAAGTCGGCCGCCACCGCGCCGCCCGCCGCCGGCTCGACCGTGCCTGGGCCTTCCATCGCTCGGTCCGGCATCCGGCGATCGTCCCGCAACCGCACCGGATCGCGCTACGGGACGGACGTACGGCGACGGTGATGCCCTGGCGCGAGGGCGGGCGGAGGTGGCGCTGGTCCTGGGCGATGACGAGCGCGCCTTCCGGGGTACGGCGGCACAGGCGGCGGTCGTCGAACGGGCCACCCGCCCGGATCCGGGCGAACGCTGCGCAAGCGAGGGCGAGTTGGCGACGGCGTCGCGGGGCGGCGGCTGCCTGAGAGGCCGTCGGATGCGGACGTCCCCTGGCGCCGTGCCTGCCGCGGCAGAAGGGTCCTAGTCGCCGCCCAGGACCAGCCGCCACCTCCGCTCGCCGTCCTGCTCCTCCTCGGTCGGTGTGAGGCCGGCCGCCGTGGCGACCGAGGCCGACGCGAGGTGGTCGGGGTGGATGTGGGCGACCACCGTCCGCACGGACCGACTCCCGAGCCACGCGACGAGCGCCCGCGCCGCCTCGGAGGCGAACCCGCGCCCCTGCCAGGGTGTCCCGACCACCCAGGCGATCTCGGCGGTGTGCCGACCCGCGTCTCCCCGTGTGATCGTCGCCTGGACCGTGCCCACGAGGCAGTCCTCCGTGCGCGGTCGCAGTACCCAGTTGCACCACGTGACGTCCTGGTCGGGCGATCCGGCGACCAACCGCTCGTAGCGGGTCCGCACGGCGTCGGGGGAGTGGGGTGTGCCGCCGATGAAGGTGTGCAGGGCCGGGTCGGACAGCGCGACGGCCATCTCCTCGGCGTGCTCGACCCGCAGGGGCAGGAGGTCGAGGCGGGGTGCGGAGAAGGGTTCGGCGGCCATGAGGGGCTCGGTCATCGGCTGGCCCTCTCCGAGGTCTGTGAGCAGTCCGGGCCGCCGGGACGCGGGCGCCGGGAACGACTTCAGCCGGGCGCGTTCAATGACGCTCGATGTCGCTGAATGCTGCCCACCGCCTCTCGTTCCCACGGGAACAAGGGGGTTCTGAGGCTATCCAGGGTGGGGGCCGGCTGAGTGCAGAACGGCCTTACCGACAGTCAATGAAACACGACAGCGCCCCCGGCACATGATCAACCTTCCTCCGCACTGCAAGATCACACAAATTAGGGTCCGCCCGAATCCTTTTTGATCATGGGCTCGGGAGAGTGGACGGGAGGTCCCGCCCCACCCGACGAGCGGTCCTGACCCGCCGCCGCGCCCTCGTACAGCCGGATCGAGCAGGGCCACGCCTCACCTGAGCGGCCCGCCGCAGACCCCGGTCGGTGAGGGGGAGAACTGACCGGGGCCGCTACAGCTGTCAGGCGCGGGCCTGGACGATGAGTGTGCCTACCGTGCGTGGGCCGGGAGGCGCGGCCAGCACCTGCGTGCGCACGTCCGTGTAGCCGTAGCTGTCGAGCAGCTGCTCCCACACTGTCGGCTCGTAGTCCCAGCGCTTCACGACGAGCGGGTCCTCGTCGGCGCTGCGCGGAATGTACGAAGCCTGGCAGCCGTAGCAGCCTTCGACGGGCGGCCGCTGCGAAAACACCAGCATGCCGCCCGGCCGCAGCCGCTCACGCACAGCCGGTAGCAGGACGGCCGGGTCCGTGAACCACACCGCCCCGTACACCGAGCACACCGCGTCGAAGGGAGCGGTGCCGTGCAAGTAGGAGAGGGCGTCCGCCCGTACCAGGTCGAGCCCCGGCATGCCGCCCCATCGCTCCTCAGCCGCCCGCAGTTGCGCCGCCGACACGTCGATGCCGACTGCTTCCATGCCGAGCCGGGCCAGGTGCGCCGCGTTTCCGCCCTTGCCGCAGCCGAGATCCAGCACGCGGCCACCGGGCGGCAGATCGAGGAGCTCAGCACCGGGGCCGTGGTCGGGGTACTGCGTCCAGTTGAACCAGGTCGTCTCTCCGCGGGCGTTGGTCGGCTTGCGCTCGGGCCGCTGCCGCGCGTAGGTGTCCCAGGCGCGGGTCGGTGGTGCCCACGGGATGTTCCAACGCGATGGTCACGTGTGTTCCTCCTGTTGTGGACGGACGCCCCGGTCGGGGCGTTGGAACCCGCCGCCCCCACCAGCTCACGGGTACGGGGGCGGCGGGGGTCAGCGTCGCCGCGCGGGCGTGCTTTGGTGAGGCGCCGGCTTGCACGGCACCGTGTGGATGTACACCGTCGTGCCCGCGTTGGTGGGTGCAGCGTTGACGACGGGCGTCTCCTCGCCGGGAAGGATGCGGAGGTCGCAGCGTGCGCAGATCACCGTCTGACCTCCCTGCGCCAGAGGAGGAACCAGGACCGGTACCGCTCCATTGCCTCCGGGCACTCGGGGGGATCGACCGGCCGGCCGAGGTCGACCTTGCAGCCGGGGCAGAGGATGCAGTGGTCGGCGAGCTCGCCGAACGCTTTCTGTGCCGGGGTCAACGTCGCGGCGCTCATCGTGCCTCCCGTGCGAGTTGCTCCAGCGCGGTCCGGGTCCCGCACAGCGAGGCGTCGTCAACGCACTGCTCGCACTGCCCGGCGTGGTCGCCAAGAGCCCGCACGGCGGTCTCTCCAGCACAGCCGCGACAGGCCCGGGGGAACGTCGAGTAAGCCCCGTCCAAACGCTTGTGGCGGCGCTCACCCAGATCGACAGCCGTGGCCGTGTCGAGGATCGCGGTACACCAGACGCATGCCGCGCCGCGTACCTGCTCCTGTGACAACCCGTCAGGGGCAGGGAGGGGGAGCAGGGACAGCGGGCTGTCGGTGGTACTGGTCATGCCCGGCCCGCAAGTCACGATCGGCCACTCGCGGTCGCTGCCCGGCACCTTCACCGAACCGGCCGCGGTGAGGTCCTTGGCGACGGCGCCGCAGTCGAAGCAGGCGCGGCCTGGAGTCGGGCGATGCTCACCGGGCCGCTGATGCGGACCGGTGAGACGGTAACGGTGTCGGGCATGGGCCGTTCCCCTCTGCCTGGTTGCGCGGACAGACAGAGCATGGCCTTGTACAAGGGGCACAAGGGACACAGCGTGTGTCCCCTGATGTTCCTCGGCCGGTCACGGTCGGACGGCGCAGACCCACTCGGCGAACGACGTAAGGGACTCGGCGTCTGCGCGCTTCAACCGGCGCAGGGTGGCGGCCGTTTCGCGGGCCCAGGGGTGTTCGCGGGTGTGCTGCGGGGCGATCAGCCGGGCGACCTTCAGCGACTCGAAGGAGTCGTCGGCCAGGCCTGCCCACAGCTGTGCGGGTGCGAGCTCGATCCAGAACCCGGACTGCCGCTCCGCGGGCAAGTCCTTCGGCGGTGTCCACTCGCGGGCGACAGTGAGGGCGCGGGAGATGTGGTCGCGGCCCAAGCTGACCGCGACGGACACCTCGTGGGCACGGACCGAGTCCGGACCGGAGGCTGTCCCCCCGTACTCCCCTTCGCGGACCTCGTCGCCGAGTTGGCGTGCCTCGCCCAGATGGGTGGCGGCGGCAGAACCGTCTCCGACCCGGCCGGCGATGACCGCGGCCCGCATGTGAAGCGCGCCGCGCACAGCGATCGCGTCCGGGCCGTGGGGGCTTGGGCTCGCGTCGATGGCGCGCTCAAGGGCGCATAGTCCGGCCGTGTGGGCGCGCGGCGAAGAACGTCTCCGTTCGTACGTAGGCGGCGGTGGCCTGTGTGAGCGGGTCTTCGGTGCGGTCGGCGGCCCATCGCATCAGGTCGACCAGTCGGGCTGAGAGGTCGTGGTGACCGTACTTGTAAGCCACGGCGTCGGCGGTGCGGGCGGTGGCAGCGAGGAGCTGGGCGGCTTGCAGGCGTTGGGCTCCGTGGCTGTGGTGCAGGGTCCGGAGTGTGTCGTCGAGGAGGCTGGGGATGTGCGTGGCGATCCGTGCGTACTGGGCTGCCAGGCGCCAGTTCACGGCATCCTGCACGTCGTTGCGGAGTTTCGTCAGCGGGCGGGCAGGTGCGTCTGTGGGGAGGTCGTAGGCGGCGATGGCGGCGATGGCGGCGTTGATTGCGGGGATCGCGGCGTGGACTCTGGTGTCCGTGTGGGTGTTGCCGGTGATGATGTGGCTGGGGTCGACGGCGAGGGCGGCGGCGAGGGAGTCGAGGGCGTTGTCGCTGGGGGACCTGGCGCCGCGCTCGATCGCTTTGACCATGGAGAGGGATAGGAAGGCTGCGGTTGCGAGGTCTTGCTGTGTCATCCGGCGGGCCTGTCGGATGGTGGCGATGCGCTGGCCTACCTCGCGCGTCGTGGTAGTGGGCATACTGGCTCCCGTTCGGGGCGTCCACTCCGAGCCGTACTCGCGTGACGACGCTGCGTGTACGAGAACGGCCCCGCTGGTCTTGACTGGTGGGGCCGTAGCGTTGCCGGTTCAGTGCGCGATGATCGACGTGAGCTGGCTGAGGCTGTCGATCCGCCAGTCCGCCCGCGCCACGACCTCCGGGTCATCAGCCCACAGATGCCCCCATGGGCCGCGGCGTAGATGCGCCGCGCGCAGACCAGCCGCTTTGGCGGGGATCAGGTCGTTGGCCGGGTGGTCGCCGACGTACACCGTCTCCTCGGGTGAGGCCTGTGATACCTCCAGCACCCGCTCGAAGAACGCGGGCTGTGGTTTGGCCACACCCCACTCACCGGACGTCACGATCAGATCGGCGGGCAAGTCCAGGTCACGCAGGAGGTCACCCATCCTGGGTGTCTGGTTCCCGGCGACGACGACTCGAATGCCGAGGTGGCGCAGTGCGGAGAGGGCGGGGCGGACGTCGTCGTACAGGTCGGTCTCGTCGAGTGCCTCGCCGCGGCCGGCGGCTTCGCGGGCGTGGTACTCGGCGGCGATGTCGATGCCGGGGCGGGCGAGCCGAAGGGCGTCGGCGTTGTCACGGCCTTGGGCTACGACGGCGCCGACGAGGGCGGAGAGGGTGTGGTGTGGGACGTCGAGCCAGTCGGCCCATGAGGCCCAGTAGCGGTCGTCGCGGGTGATGGTCTCGCCGACGTCGAACACTGCTGCACGAATCATGCGGGCAGCGTACCTGCGGCGATCTTCGGTCAGGGCGGGGGCTGTTGTCGGTGGGGGCTACTACTCTGCGTCCATGCCCCACGAGCCTCCAACTCCTGCTTCCGTGCGGTCTGTTGACGATCTCAACGCGGGCATCCGGGCGTTCTGGCAGCGGCTCGGCGGCCGTACGCCGAGCGCTGAGGAGCGGGCGGAGTAGAGGCGATGGTGACCCAGTGGGGGCTTCGTCATGCCCGAAGTCGTGCAAGCGGCCTGACTCCGGGCATGACGAAAGGCCCCCTGCTCGGTCGGCGGGCCGTGCAGGGGGCGTCTCATGCGTACTGGCGGCGGGCAGGGTCGAGGCTCATCGAGAGCAGGCTGCCACCGCTGCTCGGCTCCGGTTCGGGTGCACCGTCTCTCCGGAGGGCGTCGGGGTCCCAGCTCGTGGCCTGCAGGCTGTACCCGTGCTGTTCCCGTGGTGACGAGAAACATCAAGGGCTGACCCGTTTTCACAGGTCAGCCCTTGATCATTCAGGGTGAGTGACGGGACTTGAACCCGCGGCATCCTGGACCACAACCAGGTGCTCTACCAGCTGAGCTACACCCACCATGCGGGCGGTTCGGATTTCCCCGACCGGCCGAGAAAAAGTGTACAGGGTCCGAAGGGGTGCTCGCGCCCGCCTTTCGCGGCGCCCCTTCCCGGGCCTCTGGCTGCCCTATCGACCGGGCAGGACGTGCTTGGCGGCGATCGTCTTCGCGGTGTCGGAGTCGGGGCCCGGCTGCGGTACGAAGACGGCCTCGCGGTAGTAGCGGAGCTCCGCGATGGACTCGCGGATGTCGGCGAGCGCGCGGTGGTTGCCGTTCTTCTTCGGGCTGTTGAAGTACGCCCGCGGGTACCAGCGCCGGGCGAGCTCCTTGATGCTGGACACGTCGACGATCCGGTAGTGGAGGTAGTTCTCCAGCGTCGCCATGTCCCGGAGCAGGAAGCCGCGGTCCGTGCCGACCGAGTTGCCGCACAGCGGGGCCTTGCCGGGTTCCTTCACATGCTCCCGTACGTACGTCAGGACCTGCTCCTCGGCGTCCGTGAGCGTTGTGCCCCCGGACAGTTCCGTGAGCAGTCCGGACGCGGTGTGCATCTGACGCACCACCTCCGGCATCGTCTCCAGTGCCTGGTCCGGCGGACGGATGACGATGTCCACACCCTCGCCGAGGATGTTCAGCTCGGAGTCGGTCACCAGGGCGGCCACCTCGATGAGCGCGTCGTCGGACAACGAGAGGCCGGTCATCTCGCAGTCGATCCACACCATGCGATCGTTCATGCGACCACCCTACGGCTGACGTCCGCTTATGTGAGCGCCCGGTGCACCCACGGACCTCGCCGACGGACCGGACGGGACCGGACGAGACCGGACGGGACGGGCAGGGGCGGCGGGGGAGAGCACCAGCCGGCGCCCGCCCCCGTCACACCTCACATCCCGCTGCGCTGCCCCGGCAGACTCGCCCGGCTGCCCGCGTACGCCTCGCGCCCGTTGTCCGAGGAAGACGACAGTGACGCCGATGTCCCGATCGGGCTCGATGCCGTGCGCCGGGTCTGGAGCGGAACCGGCCCGCCGTTGTCCGGGTGCAGAGGCGCCGGCGAGCTCGCCGGACCCACCTGCCCGGCCGAGGACGCCATACCGTCGCTGTCCACCGGCGGCCGTTCCCCCTGGGGCCTACGGGCGCGGTACGCGGCCCGGTAGGCGGCCGGGGACGAACCCAGCTGACGGCGGAAGTGCCCGCGCAGCGCCACCGGTGAGCGGAAGCCGCAGCGGCCCGCGACCTCGTCCACCGAGTAGTCCGAGGTCTCCAGCAGCCGCTGCGCCTGCAGCACCCGCTGGGTGATCAGCCACTGGAGCGGTGCGCTGCCGGTCAGCGATCGGAAGCGGCGGTCGAACGTACGGCGGCTCATGTACGCGCGCGCCGCGAGCGTCTCCACGTCGAACTGCTCGTGGAGGTGCTCCAGCGCCCACGCGACGACCTCGGCGAGCGGGTCGGCGCCGATCTCCTCTGGTAAAGACCGATCGAGATAGCGCTCCTGGCCGCCCGACCGGCGCGGCGGTACCACCAGACGCCGGGCCAGCGCGCCCGCCGCCTCGTTGCCGTGGTCCGTCCGCACGATGTGGAGACAGAGATCAATTCCGGCCGCCGTGCCCGCGGACGTCAGCACATCGCCGTCGTCCACGAACAGTTCACGCGGATCCACGTGCACCGACGGATAGCGCTTGGCCAGTGTCGGCGCGTACATCCAGTGGGTGGTGGCGGGTCGGCCGTCCAGCAGGCCCGCCGCCGCGAGGACGAAGGCGCCGGTGCACAGCCCGACGATGCGGGCACCCTCCTCGTGGGCGCGGCGCAGCGCGTCGAGCGCCTCCTCGGGTGGCGGAGAGGTGATCGAACGCCAGGCCGGCACGACGACCGTGCCCGCCCGGGAGATCGCCTCCAGGCCATGTGGTGCGGAGAGTTCCAGGCCCCCTGTGGTCCGCAGCGGACCTTCCTCACCGCCGCACACCAGCAAGCGGTAGCGCGGCACGCCGGCGTCCTGGCGGTCGATCCCGAACACCGACAGTGGTATAGAACTCTCGAAGATGGGGCCGCCGCTGAACAGCAGCACCGCGACGATCTCCTTGCGGCGTCGCCCGGAGAGTTTCCGGGCCGCGGCTTCCGGCGCGGCAGTGGAGTCGTGGCTCATACTGCTAAGCCCCCCTCGGTGGTCGCGGCTCCTCGGTTGTGTCGCTCCTGCACGTTTCCCCTTGGTCCTGCACGAGTCCCCCGCCGTAAGACAGTCAAGATCGAATCTACTGCGTCCCGTGGTGCCGACGTGACCAGTTGGTCAGGCGGCACATTGTCGACTTGGCAACTTGGCGTGAAGCATTCGATCACGAAGCGTTGCACTCGTGGGGCGTGCAGGGAAGTGCGCCTTGTCGCAGTGGCCAATCCACGTAGGGTGGGAAGACCCCCAAAGCCCCTTTCCGTGCAGGTGGAACGGGGGTTGGGGGGTGGTTCGGCCAAGGGGTGCGCGGGGGTCAGAAGTTGGCTGAAAAGAGTCGGGCGCGTGCGCGGAAACCGGTCAGCCGACCGGTGTATTCCCCCCACTGTGACGTCCGCCTCTACGAGCCCCCGCACCGGCCCGGTGCTGACCGCTGTGCGGGCGGCCGTGGTGGGTGACGCGGCGGGGAGCCCGCTCCTCGGCGCGCAGGCGGGCCGCGCCGCGCTCCGACTGGCGCAGGAGGATACGGCACACCGCGGTCACCGCGGCCAGACCCAGGGCGGTGCCGGCGGCCCCGGCCAGCGAGCTGCCGTACCAGAGGAGGACGACGGGGACCAGGACACAGCTGAAGGCCGCCCAGCGGACGACGTCCGTGGCGGAGTCCTGGCCGGGCGAGGTCGCGCGGGAGGCCTCGGAACGGGGCCTGGGACCGGACATGCGTGCTCCCTGGGGCGTGGCTCACGGGGTTCAACGCGTGTTCGATCGATCGGTCACTGTGCGTGGGACATGGAACGTCGTTAGGTGAATCCTGTGCGAACCGCCTGTACAACGCAGCAACCATTGCGTTACGGGCACCCCCTCGTGCATGCTCCCTGGAACCCCCACGCCCCGTGGGCGGGATCTGGGCTAAGGAGGCGTGCCGCCGTATCCTTGAGGGTACGAGGTTGGGAAGATGATTCCCGGACACAGCTCCGCCGCACACTGATGTCCCACCCATAAAAGGATCACAACGCCGAGACAGCCATGGCCGGTCACGAATTCTTCGAACCCGCGGACCGCAAGCGGCCTGTCGCCGATCACACGGCGGCCGAGCCCCAGGCGGCGGAAGAGCCACGTCACTCCTGCGACCCGGCCTTCAGGCACGGCGTCGTCGTGGGCTTCGACGGCTCCACCTCCAGCGAGCGCGCCCTCGCGTACGCCATAGGCATGGCCCTTCGCTCCGGGTCGGGCCTGATCATCGTCCACGTCGCCAACCGGCTGCCCACCACCGTGTGGGCGGGCTGCGAGCCCCCGGTCTTCGTCGACGTACCGGACCACCGCACCGAGGTCCTCGGGCTTGAGCTCGCCTGTGCGGAGTACCTCGCCGAGGTGCCCTGGATCCTCGTCGAGCGCGGCGGCGACATCTGCCACGAGCTCGAAGAGGTGGGCCGGGAGTACGAGGCGGACGCGATCGTCGTCGGCTCGACCCATGGCATCGTCGGACGCATCTTCGGGTCCGTCGCGGGGCGGCTCGCCAAGCGGGCCAAGCGGCCCGTCATGGTCATCCCGTAGCCGCTCGCGCTTTTGTCGTTGTCAATCCGTAACTCGTCGTTCTCCCAGGTGAGATGCGCCCTGGGTACCACCAACTCCCTTTGTGCGCCGCCCGAATCTACTTGTGCGTAGATGTGTTTGTGCCTTTGTGAAGGGCATATACCGGTCACCGCACAACCGCACATGCATGAAGGGAGCCCGCCGTGGACAATGACGTCTCTGCGGGAAGCACCACCACGATCGTCGGCCGACTCGCGCTCGGCGTCACCCTGTTGGCCTTCGGCCTCGGGTACACCGACCTGATCGACGGCGTGACGGCGGCTGACGCCGTATCGCTGGCCCACTACGTAGGCGGCGTCGCGCTCTTCGTCGCCGGTCTGTTCGCGTTCCATGACCGTGACACCGTCACCGGTACGGCCTTCTCCGCGCTCGGCGCGCTGTGGTTCACCTGGGCGGTGTCGGCCGGCGGCCAGGTCTCCGACAACGCGGCCGGACTGTTCCTGCTGCTGTTCGCCCTGGTGGTGCTGTCCCTCACCGTGGCCGTCGGCGACCAGCTCGCCAAGGGCACGTACGGGCTGTTCCTCGTGTCCCTGGTTCTGTTGGCCATCGCCGACTTCGCCGGGAACGACGGCCTCGCCAAGGCCGGCGGCTGGTTCGCGGTGGCGGCGGGCGCGGTGGCCTGGTACGCCGCGACGGCGGCGCAGGCCCAGTGGCCGACCGCCCTCCCGCGACGCGCGGCCCGCCGGGGAGTGACGGTCCCCGGATAGCCGCGCCGGCCGGGGGTTGGGCGGCCCCCGGCGTTCAGAACGGACCCCCCGTGACTGTGGCATCACGCGGGGGTCCGTCCCGTTTGCCAGAAGGGGCGCGCTGCTACTCCACCGTCACCGACTTCGCGAGGTTCCTCGGCTTGTCGATGTCCCTGCCCAGGGACAACGCCGTGTGGTAGGCGAGGAGTTGGAGCGGGATGCCCATCAGGATCGGGTCCAGCTCGGCCTCGTTCTTCGGGACCACGATGGTCTGGTCGGCCTTCTCCTGGCACTGGTGGGCCACCGCGAGGATCCGGCCGCTGCGGGCCTTGATCTCCTCCAGGGCGGCGCGGTTCTTCTCCAGCAGGTCGTCGTCCGGGACGATCGCGACCGTCGGCAGGGCGGGCTCGATGAGGGCCAGCGGGCCGTGCTTGAGCTCGGAGGCCGGGTAGGCCTCGGCGTGGATGTACGAGACCTCCTTGAGCTTCAGGGAGGCCTCACGGGCCACCGGGTAGCCCCGGACGCGGCCGATGAAGAGCATCGAGCGGGCCTCGGCGTACTCCTCGGCCAGCTTCTTGATCTCGTCCTCCTGATCCAGGATCTCGGTGATCTGCCCGGGCAGCTTCCGCAGCCCCTCGATGATCCGCTTGCCGTCCCGGACGGAGAGGTCGCGGGTGCGGCCCAGGTGCAGGGCGAGCAGGGCGAAGGCGACGGTGGTGTTCGTGAAGCACTTCGTCGACACCACGCAGACCTCGGGGCCGGCGTGGACGTAGATGCCGCCGTCCGCCTCGCGGGCGATCGCCGAGCCGACCACGTTGACGACACCCAGGACCCGCGCGCCCTTGCGCTTCAGCTCCTGGACGGCCGCCAGCACGTCGTACGTCTCACCGGACTGGGAGACGGCCACGTACAGCGTGTCGGGGTCGACGACCGCGTTGCGGTAGCGGAACTCGGACGCCGGCTCGGCGTCGGCGGGGATGCGGGCCAGCTCCTCGATCATCTGGGCGCCGATCATGCCCGCGTGGTAGGAGGTGCCGCAGCCGAGGATCTTCACGCGGCGGATCTGGCGCGCCTCGCGGGCGTCCAGGTTCAGGCCGCCGAGGCGCACGGTGGAGAAGCGGTCGTCGATGCGGCCGCGCAGCACACGGTCCACGGCGTCGGCCTGCTCGTGGATCTCCTTGTGCATGTAGGTGTCGTGGCCGCCCATGTCGTAGGAGGCGGCCTCCCACTCCACGGTGGTCGGCTCGGCGGTGGTCCGGGTGCCCTCGGTGGTGTAGGTGCGGAAGTCGTCCGCCTTGAGGGTGGCCATCTCGCCGTCGTCCAGCGTCACGATCTGGCGGGTGTGGGCGACCAGGGCGGCGATGTCCGAGGCGACGAACATCTCCTTCTCGCCGATGCCGAGGACGACCGGGGAGCCGTTGCGGGCCACCACGATCCGGTCCGGGTAGTCGGCGTGCAGCACGGCGATGCCGTACGTCCCCTCGATGATCCGGATGGTCTCGCGGACCTTGTCCTCCAGCTTCTCGCCCTGGGCGCGGGCGATGAGGTGGACCAGGACCTCCGTGTCGGTCTCGGAGAGGAACTCGACGCCGTCCGCCTCCAGCTTGCGGCGCAGTTCGGAGGCGTTGTCGATGATGCCGTTGTGGACGACGGCGACCTTGCCCTCGGCGTCCAGATGCGGGTGGGCGTTCACGTCGGACGGGGCGCCGTGGGTGGCCCAGCGGGTGTGCGCGATGCCGGTCGTGCCCTTGAAGCGCGCCGGGACCTTGGCCTCCAGGTCCCGGACCCGGCCCTTGGCCTTGACCATCTTCAGGCCGGAGGTCTTCGGGGAGGTGACGACGATGCCCGCCGAGTCGTAGCCGCGGTACTCCAGGCGTTGCAGGCCCTCCAGCAGCAGCGGAGCCACGTCACGCTTCCCGATGTATCCCACGATTCCGCACATACAAGTGTGTCCCTCAGCCGTAGACGATGCGGCGCAGCTGCCTGAGCGTGAGCTCCGGCGGTGCTACCGCGCGGTATTTGAGATCCGCCTCGATCCGTTCGAAGATCTCCGCGTTCACCAGGCCCTGGGCCTGCAACTCGCGGTGGCGGCGACGGACGTGTTCCTCCGTCGTCTCGTCGAAGTAGGCGAGCACGTCCAGGATCACGCGCAGTGCCTCGCCCCGGTTGAGGGGCGTGGACCGCGCCAGATGATCAACGAGTTCGTCGTGCACTCGGTAGATCCTGAGGTACTGGCGACGGTTTCGCAAGAATTCTGCCCGATTTCGGGCAGGTGTCTGTTGGGATTCTTTGGGTGAACGTTGAATCTGTCATGAGGACCTGTTCGTGAATCGTCCATCCGGCGTCTTGCGACCTGTCGCCTGGGGGGACGAGTTTCAGACGCCATGGACACTCCTCGCATGGGCGTACCCGAGCAGCTCGCCGAGCGCATGAGCATGGCCGAGCAGCACGAGTACCTGCGCAACAGATTCTCCCGACGCACGATGATCAGGGGCGGCGCCGTCACGCTGGGCGCCGTCGCGGGTGGCGCGTTCGTACCGGGCGCCACCGCACAGGCCGCCGTTCCGACCCGGGCCGACGCCACGGCCACCGCGACCGTCGACGGCGCCCTGGTCGCCCCCTTCGGCCGCCACCTCGCCTTCGGCAGCGACCCGCGCACCGAGATCACCGTCTCCTGGCAGGTCCCGGTCGCCGTCAAGAAGCCCTTCATCCGGATCGGCGCCCAGCCCTGGGACCTCTCCCGCAAGATCGAGGCCGAGGTGCGCACCCTGTACACCCCGGCCGGTGTCGGTGCCAGCGCCAACCACACCCAGTACTACGTGCACGCCAAGCTGACCCACCTCAAGCCCGGCAGGACGTACTACTACGGCGCCGGCCACCAGGGCTTCGACCCGGCCGAGCCGCACCTGCTCGGCACCCTCGGCACCTTCACCACCGCCCCCGCCCTCCCCCACTCTCGGCTTCGCTCGAGCGGGGGGACCCCCATGGAGCCGTTCACCTTCACCGCCTTCGGCGACGAGGGTGTCAGCTATCACGGGCTCGCCAACAACAGCCTGCTGCTGGGCCAGAACCCCGCCTTCCACCTGCACGCCGGCGACATCGCCTACGCCGACCCGTCCGGCTCCGGCCAGGCCTCCGACACCGGGTTCGACTCGCGGATCTGGGACCAGTTCCTCGCCCAGACCGAGTCGGTCGCCAAGTCCGTCCCGTGGATGCCGGCCTACGGCAACCACGACATGGAGGCCTGGTACTCACCCAACGGCTACGGCGGCGAGGAGGCCCGCTGGAACCTCCCGGACAACGGCCCCGACCAGAAGAACCTGCCGGGCGTCTACACCTTCGTCTACGGCAACACCGCGATCATCTCGCTCGACGCCAACGACATCTCCTTCGAGATCCCGGCCAACCTCGGCATCTCGGGCGGCACCCAGACCAAGTGGCTGGAGGCGCAGCTCAAGAAGTACCGCGCCTCCGACGACATCGACTTCGTCGTCGTCTTCTTCCACCACTGCGCCTACTGCACCTCCACCGCGCACGCCTCGGAGGGGGGCGTGCGCCAGGAGTGGGTGCCGCTGTTCGAGAAGTACACCGTCGACCTGGTGATCAACGGCCACAACCACCAGTACGAGCGCACGGACGTCATCAAGGCGGGCGCGGTCACCAAGAAGCTCCCGATCGGCGGCACGGCGTACACCGAGACCGACGGCGTCGTGTACGTGACGGCGGGTGCGGCGGGCCGCAGCCTCTACGCGTTCACCGCCCCGCTGTCCTACGAGGGCCACGAGAACGAGGTCGAGTCGGTGTCCTCGTTCATCAACGTCAAGGGCGGCAAGCAGAACGAGACCGTGGCCTGGTCCCGGGTGCGCTACCTCGACTACTCCTTCCTGCGCGTGGACGTCACCCCGGCCGCCAAGGGCCGCACGGCCACGCTGAAGGTACGGGGCATCGCGGAGAGCGGTGAGCAGGTCGACCACTTCACGGTGGCGCGCACGGCCAAGTAGGGCCGTACGCGCGGCTGGTGTGCCCGGAAGGCGGGGCACGACCCACGGCAGGCGGTCCTCGGCCCCGGATGGCTACATCCGCTTGAGGATCGCCTGCTTCGCCGTCACGAACTCCTCGTCCGTCAGCACGGCCGCGCGGTGCAGCTCACCGAGCTCGCGTAGCCGGCGCAGCACCGCGTCCTGGTCGTTCTCGACGGCGGGCGCGGGTGCGGGTGCGGTGAGTGCCCTGGCTCCTGGCGGTCGTACGTCCTCCCCGCGGGTCGCCGGATGCGGCAGCCGGGCCTGGACGGCCGCCGCGACCAGGGCCATCAGCGGGTCCTTGCGGAAGCTCCACAGCTCCACGGCGTTCGGGTCGTACTTCGGCGGGGCCTTGGTGGGGGCGTTCCGCACGGTGAAGCGGAGACAGCCGTTCTCCAGGCCGGCCGCCGGATGCCACTCCACGGCGGCCAGGTCGGTGACCGCGAGGACGCGAGGGCCGGCGGCGGCCTTGGCGTCCTCCGTCTTCCAGTTCCACTCCAGGCGGACCTGCTCGCCGTCGAAGCTCGCGGTGCCGTCCCCGGCGGACACGGAGATCGGGACGGCCGGACCCGGCAGCAGATACCGGTCCACCGGATCGGCCGGCACCTGGTCGAGGAGCAGTGCGCCCCGCACCTCGTCGACGACGTACTCGGCGACGCCGTAGCGGTCCGCCTCGACGATCAGCTGGTACGGGTCGTGCGGTTCGCCGAGCCGGCCGCCGGTCGCGAGCAGCAGCGGATCGGAGCCGTCCCGCAGCCGCAGCCTCAACCGGCCGGTCTTCTTCCCCTGTTCGAAGGAGACGCCCGCCACCGCGCGCAGCGGGACGACGAGTTCACCCAGCGTCTTGCGCAGGAGGCTGACGTTCTTGTCCCGTCCCGGAGTCAGCCGCAGGGCGTCGCCGTCGAAGACCCACGTGCCGTCCTTCTGGATGATTTCCGCCATGACGGGGATTGTTCCACCGTGAAAGAGGCGGGCAGCCCCGGAGGACCGTACTCCGGGGCTGCCCGCCCGTCCGTGGGGGCCTGTCACAGCCCGGCGAGGGGGTTCTCCAGGTTGCCGACCAGCTGGAGCGCGCCCGACGGATCCGCCAGGTCCACCATCTGCTCGTTGTTGCGCAGCTGGAGCCGGTTGAGGCAGGACAGCGCGAACTCGGGGGCGAACATGTCGTACCGCTCGAACTTGTCGGCGAGTTGGGGCACCGAGCGCTGGTAGTCCCGGGTCACCTCGGCGACCGTCCGCCAGAACTCCTCCCCCTCCAGGATCCCCTCGGTGGCGAGGTTCGCCGCGAGGAAGCGGAAGAAGCAGTCGAAGACGTCCGTGAAGATCGACAGGAGTTTCTTGTCCTCCGGGACCTCGACGCGCAGTCGCTCGACCGTCGGCGGCAGTACCGCGTCCGGGTCCAGGACCGCGATCTCCTCGGCGATGTCCTTGTAGATCGCGCGCTGGACCACGCCGTCCTTCAGGACCAGGATGACGTTCTCGCCGTGCGGCATGTAGACCAGGTCGTAGGCGTAGAAGCTGTGCAGCAGCGGGGTGTAGTAGGCCCGCAGATAGCGGCGCAGCCACTGCGTCGGCGTCAGTCCGGACCGCTCGATCAGGGCGCCCGCGAAGGACGCGCCCTCGTGGTCCACATGGACGAGGGAGGCCATGGTGGCGAGGGACTCGCCGTCCTGGAGGGAGGGGACCGGGCTTTCCCGCCACAGCGCGGCGAGCATCTTGCGGTACGGCGAGTAGCGGCCGGTCGCCGCCTCGTACTCCAGGTGCCGGTAGCCCACGGCCGCCCGCTCCCGGATGATCGACAGGCCGGTGTCCTTCAACACCGGGTCGTTGTCGATGAGTTGGGCCAGCCAGTCGTTGATCGCCGGGGTCGCCTCCATGTAGGCGGCGGAGAGCCCGCGCATGAAGCCCATGTTGAGGACGGACAGGGCCGTCTTCACATAGTGCTTCTCGGGGTGGGAGCTGTTGAAGAAGGTCCGGATGGACTGCTGGGCCAGGTACTCGTCGTCGCCCTCGCCCAGGCAGACGAGATGGCCACGGGCGACCTCGGCGGCGAAGGTGACCGTGAGTTTGTTCCACCACTGCCAGGGGTGGACGGGGATGAGGAGGTAGTCGGCCGGGTCGAGGCCCCGGTCGCGCAGGACGCCGTCGAACCGCTCGACGGTGTCCTCGCCCAGCTCGTCCCGTACGAAGGACTCGTACTCGATCCCGACCCCCGCCGTGAACGCCGCCCGCGAGCGGTGCGCGGCCAGCCACACCAGGCGGACCGTGCTCGCGGTCTCGGGGGCGTACGACAGGTACTCGTGGATCCCGAAGCCGAGCCTCCCGTTGTTGGCGACGAAGCAGGGGTGGCCCTCGGTCATCCCCGTCTCGATCGCCTGGAAGCCGCCGCTCACCAGCTCGGCGACCGGGATCTGCGGCTTGGTGAGCTTGAAGCAGGTGCCGGAGAGGGTGGAGGAGATCTCCTCCAGGTAGACCGGGAGGATCTCGTCGCTCAGGTTCAGCGTCTGCTTCAGCTCGATGAAGAAGTCCAGGGCCGCGAGGGGGAGCCCGGCTCCGTCGCGGGTGCGGGTGATCGAGTCGGCGTCCACCTGCCAGTGGTCGAGGGCGTGGCGGGCGGCGGTGAAGCGGTAGTGGGTGAGGCCGTCGTCGCTGCGTACGACGTACTCGTCCCCTTCCCCCTCCTTCTCCGGCATGACCAGCCGCTCGTGGGCGAACTCGGCCAGCGCCTTGCGGACGAGCAGGCGGTTGGCCTTCTCCCAGCGTTCGGGGGAGAGGTGGGCCACGGCGTCGGCGAGGGTCATGCGGTCACTCCCGTCGAGAGAAGGCCGTGCTTCTTGAAGAACTGCTCTCGGGTGCAGAAGCTCAGCAACGCCTTCTTCTCCGGCTTCTGGATCTCGCGCTCGGGCACGAACCCGACGGCTTCGTTCAGGGCGTGGACGGCCTTGTTGGTCACGTCCGGTTCGACGACGACGCGCTCGGTCGCCGGGTCCTCGAAGAGGCGGGCCAGCACGGCGGTGATGACCGACCGGGTGAACCCGTGCACGGGCCGGTCGGTGGCCGGCGTCAGGAAGTGCATCCCGACGTCACCGGGCAACGGCTCGTACAGGCCGACCAGTTCGCGGTGCCGGGGGTCGTAGTACTCCATCAGGAAGACCGGTTCACCGTCCTGGAGCCCGAACAGCGCGTGCTGGTGCTCATCGGCGGTGATCTCCATGTAGGCCCGCTCGACATCCTCCAGTTTCGCGTCCTGCATCATCCAGAAGGCCGCCTTGGGGTGGGTGACCCAGGAATGCAGGAGCTCGGCGTCCTTCAGGGGATCGAGGGGGCGGAAGGCGAAGGTCATACGGCGAACTCCTGGAACGCTATGGACTTCTCGACCGGGTAGTACTCGCTGCCGAGCAGCTCACGGATGATGTAGCTGTTGCGGTACGCGCCCATGCCCAGGTCGGGACTGGTGATGCTGTGCGTGTGGACGCCGGCGTTCTGCAGGAACACGCCCCGGCCGGTGACGTCGATGGCGTAGTTGCGGGCGACGTCGTAGTTGCCGTGGGCGTCGTGGCGCAGCCGGTCGCGGACGGGTTTGAGGAACTCGGGCTCGGCGTACTTGTAGCCGGTGGCCAGGACCAGGCCCTGGGAGCTGAGTTCGTAGTCCTTGTCCTGCTCCTCGTGGTGGAGGGAGAGGGTGTACGAGCCGTTCTCGTACCGGGCGCTGTTCAGCGAGGAGTTGGTGAGCAGACGGGTGGGCACCGGACCGCCGAGGTTCTTCCGGTACAGCAGGTCGAAGATCTCGTTGATGAGGTCACCGTCGATGCCCTTGAACAGGCCCTTCTGCTCGCCGGTGAGGCGGTAGCGGGTCTGTTCCGGCAGCGCGTGGAAGTAGTCGACGTACTCCGGGGAGGTCATCTCCAGCGTGAGTTTCGTGTACTCCAGCGGGAAGAAGCGCGGGGAACGGGTGACCCAGTTCAGCCGGTAGCCGTGGACGTCGATCTCGCTGAGGAGGTCGTGGTAGATCTCGGCGGCGGACTGTCCGGAGCCCACCAGCGTGATCGACTCCTTGCGCTGGAGCTCCGCCCGGTGCTCCAGATAGCGGGAGTTGTGGATGAAGTCGCCGCCCAGGCCCTGGCAGGCCTCCGGGACATAGGGCGGGGTGCCGGTGCCGAGGACCAGGTGGCGGGCGCGGTACACGTCACCGTCCGTGGTCCTCACGGCGTACAGCTCGGCGCCCTCGTCGTACGTCACGTCGGTGACCGTCGTGCCGAAGCGGACGCTGCTCAGTTTGTTCGCGGCCCAGCGGCAGTAGTCGTCGTACTCGACCCGCAGCGGGTAGAAGTTCTCGCGGATGTAGAACGAGTACAGCCTGCCCTTCTCCTTCAGGTAGTTGAGGAAGGAGTACGGCGAGGTCGGGTCGGCGAGGGTGACCAGGTCCGACATGAACGGGGTCTGGAGGTGGGCGCCCTCGAGGAACATGCCGGCGTGCCACTCGAAGTCGGGCTTCGACTCCAGGAAGACACCGTCGAGTTCGCCGATGGGCTCGGTGAGGCAGGCCAGGCCGAGATTGAACGGGCCGAGCCCGATCCCCACGAAGTCATGGGTTCTGGTCGGGTTTTCAGGACGCGCGGTCAAGGGACTCTCCCAGGTACTGCTCGGCGTGGCCGGCGATCAGATCGAGTACGGCGGCCATGTCGTCGACCGTCGTCTCGGGGTTGAGCAGGGTGAACTTCAGGTAGTGGCGGGCGCCCACCTTGGTGCCGGCGACCACCGCGTCGCCGGAGGCGAACAGGGCCTTGCGGGCGTACAGGTTGGCGCGGTCGATCTCGGACGGGTCGGCGACGGCGGCCGGGATGTAGCGGAAGACCAGGGTGGAGAGGGTCGGCTCGACCACGACGTCGAAGCGCGGGTCGGCGGCCAGCAGTTTCCAGCCCTGCACCGCCAGGTCGCAGACCTCGTCGAAGAGCTGCCCGATGCCGTCGGCGCCCATCACACGCAGGGTCATCCACAGCTTGAGCGCGTCGAAGCGACGGGTGGTCTGGAGGGACTTGTCCACCTGGTTGGGGATGCGTTCCTGCACCATGCGCCGCGGGTTGAGGTACTCCGCGTGATAGGTGGCGTGCCGCAGGGTGGTCGCGTCCCGGACCAGGACCGCCGACGAACTCACCGGCTGGAAGAAGGACTTGTGGTAGTCGACGGTGACCGAGTCGGCGCGCTCGATGCCGTCGATACGGTCCCGGTGCTTGACGGAGGCGAGCAGTCCGCAGCCGTAGGCGGCGTCGACGTGCATCCACACGCCGTACTGCTCGCACAGCTCGGCGATCTCCGGCAGCGGGTCGATGGAGCCGAAGTCCGTGGTGCCGGCGGTGGCGACGACGGCCATGGGGACGAGGCCGTCCTGCCGGCAGCGCTCCAGCTCGTGGGCGAGCGCGACGGTCTGCATGCGCTTGTCGTTGCCGACGGGGATCGACACGACGGCGTCCTGGCTCAGGCCCAGCAGTTTCGCGGACTTCTTCACGCTGAAGTGGCTGGCCTCGGAGGCGAAGATACGCAGTGTGGAGAAGGAGTCCGCGGCGTCCCGCCCTGCCCCTCCCGGCTTGGCCTCCTCCCGGGCGAGCAGCAGCGCCTGGAGGTTGGACTGGGTGCCGCCGGAGGTGAACACGCCGTCGGCGTTCTCCCCGAGCCCGATGCGTCCGGCCGTCCAGTCGATGAGTTTGCGCTCGATGAGAGTGCCGCCGGCCGACTGGTCCCAGGTGTCCAGCGAGGAGTTGACGGCGGACAGGATCGCCTCGCCGAGCACGGCCGGGATGACGACCGGGCAGTTGAGGTGGGCGAGGTAGCGGGGGTGGTGGAAGTAGATCGCGTCCCGGAGGTAGACGTCCTCCAGTTCGTCGAGCACCGCGGTGGTGTCGTGCAGCGGCCGGTCGAGGTCGATCTCGTCGATGCGGGGGGAGAGGGCGTCGACCGTGACGCCGGTGAACGGACGGGAGGTGGTGGCGAGTTTGGCCGCCACCCGCTCGATTCCTTCGGTCGCGGAGCGACGGTAGTGCTCCGCGGTCGTGTCGTTGAGCAGGTGCGAGCGCATTGCGGGTCCTCCGGTGGGGGCGGTCCGTGGGGCGGGGAGCAGGACGGAGCCTCAGCTTCAACTTAGGTAAGCCTAACCTAAGTTAACGCTGACGAAACCTCACCCCTGCCGTGACTGCCGTCACTTCGGACCCAGCCCGGCGTCATCGCGTCCGTGGACGGATCACTCCCGCTCGCGCAGCTGCTCCTCCGACAGGCCCTGGCGCCAGTAGCCGACGAACGTCACCCTGCGCCGGTCGACCTCCCGCTCACGCACGAAGTGCCGGCGCAGCTCCTTCACGCACCCGGACTCGCCCGCGATCCAGACGTACGGGTGCTCGGCGTGCGGGAGTCGGGCGTCACGAAGGGCGCCGAGGGCCATGGGGGACCCCTCGGCGCGTGCCGCGTCCCGCACCAGCCAGGTGATCTCGGCGTCCGCCTCGGTCACCAGGTCCTGCACATCGGCGGCGTGCGGCACCTCCAGCCAGACCCGGGCGCGGGTGCCGGCCGGCAGTGACTCGACGATGGCGCAGACGGCCGGGACGGCGCTCTCGTCCCCCCAGACGACCACCAGGTCGGTGTCCGCGGGCGGCCGGAAACGGATCGCCCGGTTGTCCGCGATCGCCGGACCGAGCATCAGGATCCGGTCCCCGGCGGCGGCCCGCGCGGCCCAGGCGGAGGCCGGGCCGGCCGGGGTGTGCAGCACGAAGTCGATGTCGATCTCGTCAGGAGCGCGTCGCAGGGCCCGGAGTGTGTACGACCGCATCACGGCCCGTACGTCGTCCGGGAGTTCACGCCACCCCTGCCACCAGCCGTCACCGAGTTCGATCGGGACGACGGGCTCGGGCTGCCCCGGGTGCGGGAGGAACAGCGACAGGGACTGGTCCCGCCCGTCGGAGAAGAACGCGTGCAGATCCTCCCCGCCGAAGGTCACCCGGACCAGAGACGGACCGAGCCGCCTCGTCCGCACGACCTGAAGCGAGAAGAAACGGAACGGGGCGGCTATGGCGGTGGTCATGTGAGCTCCTGAGTCATGGTCAGGGGGCGGGGCGGCGCTACCGAGGGGCGCGAGGAACTTCGGCCCTCCCGGCGGAGCGCCTAGGCGACCTTCTTCGCGTCCTCGATGGCCTTCGCGAGGTTCTCGACCATCGGCACGCACTTGTCGTACGACAGGATCGGCTCGGGGGAGCGGCCGATGACCTGGCCGGCCTTGACCGCGGGCAGCTTCTTCCAGGTGGCCTCGGTGATGTCGGCCGGCTGGATGGTCGCGGAGCGGTCGTCCATCATGATGATGTCGGCCGGGTACTTGTCGACGTTCTCCCAGCTCAGGCTCTCGTACCAGCCGCCGGTCGCCTTCTTGGCCGCCTCCGAGGGCTCGACGAAGTTCACGCCGAGGGCCTTGAAGTACTCCAGGTCCGCGGAGAGGTTGGTGCCGGAGACGTAGAAGACGGTGTCCGCCGCGGAACCCGCCAGCACCTTGACCTCGGGACGGGCCTTGGCGGCCTTGCGCAGTCGCTCCGAGGCCGCCTCGAAGCGCTTCTTGGCGTCGGTGACCTTGGCCGCCTTCATGTCCGCGCCGAGCGACTCGGCCAGCTCCCACATGCGCGTGAGCGGCTTGGTCAGCTGCCGGTCGTAGACGGAGAGGGCGACGCTCGGGGCCAGCTTGGCGACCTTGTCCTTCGAGGCCTCGGGCACGTACCAGAGGGTGCCGGCGCTGTCGAAGGTGGTGGTGATCAGCACCTGGGGCGCGAAGGCCGCGTACTTCTCGACGCTGAACTGGTCCCACACGTTCCCGAAGACCGTCAGCCCGCTGACGTCCATGTCACCGGCCTGGACGTCGGCCTTGCCGTCCTTCGTCGTGGTCGGGCCGAACACGCCCTTGACGTCGATGCCGTAGTCGAAGAGGGCGGCGGCCACGCCGGTGAAGGCGACTATCTTCGTCGGGACCTCGTCCAGCTTCACGGTGGTGCCGCGGTCGTCCTTGAAGGACCAGGGGCCGGAGGCCTTGGCGGGCGTCGTCGAGTCCGAGCCGCCGCTCTCCGAGTCGCTGTCGCCGCACGCGGCCAGGAAGGCACCGAGGCCGAGCGCACCGCCGGTGGCGAGCAGGCCGCGACGGGAGAAGTTGGCGGTTCTGGCGTTCGACATGGGTGGGTCTGCTTTCGTGCGTACGGCGGCGACTGGGTGCACGCCAACGATGGGTGGCGGAATGAGGCTTAGGTTAGCCTAACCTTCTATTTTGTCCAGGGGGCACCCGGCCTCCTGTTCCCGAATCGCGGGGAGCGATGCCCGCGCGGGGCGTGATCCGAGTCATGACCGGCATGGTTCGCCGGGCGGCTGCTGTTGCATGCCGCCGATGAACTCCCGTAGAGCGCCTGCCACTTCACCCCCTCCGGTCTCGCTTCCAGAGGGTGGTACTGGGGGTGGGCGGTATTGGTGGTGCTGGTACCGGCGGGGGTGGCGGCCAGGGCGATCGGCGCGCCGTGAGGGTCAGGCCGCCAGGCCTGGCCCTGGCCCGTTCGGCCCGCGTCCGCCGTCGGCCTCCGCAGGAACCGGGGGCAGGGGCTGGGACCGGTTGTCGAAGGGCGGCGGGATGTGCGGGTTGGTGTCCCCGAGGCTCGCCCGCAGCCGGTCGCCACCGAGCCCGCGCAGGCGCAGAGCGGCCAGGCCGTCCGAGTAACGGTAGGCGGTGGTGACCATCTTCGAGGCCGGCAGTTCGGCCGTCTCCTGGAGTTGGGACATGCCCTGTTCGAACTCGCCCTCCACACCGGACTCCGCAAGGGCGAACTCCTCGGCCACGCCCACATCGGCGTCACCGCCGGCGTCTACGCCCAAGTACGACTTCGCCTCCAGCGCCAGGCCATCGACACCCTCGGCAACGCCCTCAACCCGACCGACACCCCCGACGACCCACCCGCCACAGCCATCGTCCGCTGACGTTGCCGTCACCGTTGCCGTCAAACGACCCGAGGGCCATGACTACTCAACCTCCCATTAGGAATGACCTAACGGGAAGCCCTCGATAAGCGTCACCTACACATCGGCAGGAGGTTCCGAGCCGTCCATCCCAATCAATTCCGGCCGCTTCTCAAGAGAGCCCCATTCAAGGATCTCGCGAAGCTTCCGAGACAGATTATCGCCATCAATCTGAGCTTCACGCAGGTTCACTTCAACGGGCGTCCAGATCTCAAGAATCTCCGCATCCTCAGCGGTGAAATCTAGCGTGAGAACCAGGTTGGAAAGTCGCACACTTTGCAGGCAGCCATAGACGGTAAAACCTCGCTCCGTAGAGACGTTGTAGGAATCCATTCCAGACTGGATTTCCTGCTCATCTGGTTCATACGTGGATCGCTGAATTGAGAACGATCGCGGGACGCCGGCCTCATCTACCCCGGCAAAGCCCACCTCAAGGGCCTCTTCGTCCTCGTAATCCTCAAAGAACCCAACCTCTGCGGCGGCCAATCTCATCATTAGCGCCTCCTCCTTCCAGCCGTCCATGACCCAGCGCCCTTGGCGCCGGACCAATCGTAAGTGACTGAAATCCCAACTCGTTGACCATGCGGTTCATCGCACCCTTGCACCGCGAGCAAGGGGGGAGTTGGCCTTGCATCCTAACCGAATCGCCAGCGCTCAACGGGAATTTGCCAGTGAAGGGGTCATTCGGGAGTGAAACCTTCGGCCCCGTGGAGGCGCCCGCCATGCGCGAGAATCGATACTCCGTGTGCGTGAAAGCCGAGTTATTGGGATACCCGAGCGCGGCCTCTTCGGGCGTCATATCCCCGCTCTCTAGCGAGATATTGCTCGTGCTTCCATCCGGCGAGGCAACAGAGATATCGCACATGTGCCCGTTGCCGCCAGTGTTATGAACCAGGACCGGAGTGGCCCCAGCCAGCACATAGTACGTGTGCTACGCGAGCCCCTCTACCTGCTTTTATGCAGGTCAAGCGAGGTTTGCTGGTCCGATGACGTGCGTCGGTGTCCGTGGTTGTGCGGGGTTGTTGCCGTCAGCTACTGCCGTCAGCCGGTTCAGCCCAGGTACGGCTCCTCACGGTGTTCCAAGAAGTGCTGGAGCCTGAGCCGTTGGGTGTGGTGCATCGGCAACTGCTCGATCTCTTCCGGTGGTACGAACCGGAGTTCGCTGGACTCGTCGGAGATTGCCAGTTGGCCGCTGGTGATGCGGGCGGTGAAGCAGACGTTGAACTGGCGGCGGACCTCGCCGTCGGTGTAGGCGATGATGTGTTTCGGGTCGGTGTAGGTGCCGACCAGGCCGGTGATCTCTACGTCGAGGCCGGTCTCTTCCTTGACCTCACGGACGGCTGTGCCTGGCAGGGAGTCGGTGAGGTCCATGCCGCCTCCGGGCAGGGCCCATAGGTCGTTGTCGCGGCGGCGCTGGAGGAGGATGCGCCCGTGATCGTCGGTGACGACGGCGGATGCGGCGACGACCATGCTGTTCGGCTTGGGTGCGGCTGGGTCGTCGTAGTACTCGGTGCGGGCCACGGTCAGCCTTCCTCTCGTACGGGCGTCGCCGTCGCCCACACCGCGTCGAAGCTCTCGGCGTAGGTATCGAACATGCCGCCTGTCTCGTGTCGACGAAGATGCCACACGGGGGCGGCGTAGGCGTTGACGCCCCAGACGTGTGCGTTGACGAGTTGCTGGTCGTCGGCGCGGTAGAGGGAGTTGTAGAGCGTGGTTTCGTGGGTGCGGACTTCGATGCCGGGGGTGCCGGTGAGCGGCCTGTAGTGCATGAGTGCGAGGCGGCAGCGGGATTCGATGCCGTGGCCGAACCGCTCCTCCTTGCCGCGGGCTTGGACGCTGTCGCTGTCGGGGTCCCCGATCGCGATGCGGACGGTGCAGCCTTCGGCGGCACGTTCGGTGAGGAGTTCGTTCAGCCGCGGGTAAGCCTCGTGGAGGAATACGGCCGCGTAGACGAGGATGTCGATCCGTTCCCGGGCCTGGGCCATCAGGTCGGTGAACATCGAGACGGGGATGTCGGCCCGCTGCTCGTAGAGCGCCACCAGTTCGGGGCTGATGGCGCGGGCGGGGCGGGCCTGGCGGAGCGCCGGCCAGAGTGCGTGCACGTCTTCTCCCAGGGCCTTGGCCGCCTGGAGGGCGGTGGCACGACGTGGGATACGCCCGAGGTTCACCCAGCGCTCGACCGACTTGGGGTCGACCTCGACCTGCTGAGCGAGTGCGGCGTACGTCCAGCCTCCCGCCGCCATGACGGCTCGTAGTCTCTCGTTCGGCATGAGTCTCCCTCTTCGTCTCAGGACGGCACCAGGGACGTTCTACATGGTGTGGGACGTCCCGAAGTGGGGTTTGGTGGAGGTTCCTTCGTCCCGGTGACCGGCGTGAGGATCGGTGGCGACCCTGCGGCACCGACGGGCCCAGGGGCACGTATCCACGCCGCCGAGGAGCGTCACCGTGCGAAAGAGCGCCACCCCATGTGTTCCCGCCCTGCGACTGGACGCCCGGTCGCGCGCCGCCTCGCCGGGGTGGTCACGATGACGGTCCCCACCCCTGATGCCGACGGGCACACCGTCTCGCCCGATGTCGGCGCCCTGGTGGTCGACCGGCGGAGCGGCAAGGTGGGCGTGGTGATGGGGCATGTGGGGCCGTACGTGCAGCTTCGGCCACCGCGCGGTGGCCGGGAGTGGGACGTGCCGCCCGAGGACGTACGTGCGCCGACTCCGACGGAGGAGTTGAGCGCGAAGGTGGCCGTGGCCAATCGGAGGTGGGGACGGTGACCCCTCGCTCGGTCCTGCGCTACGAGACCTGGACTCTCCAGCCCGACCGCGAGCCGGATGCGGAGCCGGTCTTGTACGCGATGCAGTGCGCGGTGGACGGAGAGACCTCGCCGACGAGCGAGGACTTCGCCGGACCGCAGGACTGGGTGCTGCGGCACTGCGGCCAGAACCCGTCCCACCACACCTACCGGGAGATCATCACCCGCCCCTGGCGGACCTGGCGCCAGACGTGACCCGCCTCGCTCGCCCAGGCGCCGCACCGCGCTGACCCGCCCGACTCCCGTCCCTGCCGGGCGCAGCCGATCGAGGCTCCCCCGCACTCGTCAGCCCCGGCAGGGACGGGCCTTCACGTGCGTGCCGTGCTCATGACTGTGGGGGTTCTGGCCTCTGCCACAGAAAGTCAGCCACGACGGCGGGCGCGCCGACCGATCACCCGTCACGTGTGTCTCGCTCAACCCCGCACCGGATCAGTCCAGTTATCTCCATCGTCACGGCCCCCAGCCAGGCAGCAAGCATGGGCGTTCGGGACCGCGCGAGCCCGCCGGCGGCCTCTCAGGTGCCCGGCCTAGTCTGCTGCTGAGCGGTCGGACCGGGGCTTCCGATTGCTGGTCCGGCTTACGCTCCCCGGGCTCTGCGCGCCGAGTGGTCGGCGGCCGTCGCCAGCGGGGCGGCAGACAGGAGCGGGCGGCGGTCACCGACCACTCGGCGCGCAACGGCCCGCGTCAGCGGGACGCCCTTGACGCGGGCACCGCCGCCATCCGCCGCACTCTTCAGCGCACCAGCACCGGCGGACTCACCACGCTGCCCACCAAAACGCGGGCCTCCGAGCGCCGTATCGCCCTTCCCACCCGCTGCGTCCAGTCGCTGAAGCTCCACCACGAGCAGCAGAAGCGCGAGCGTGAGGGCCGTAGGCTCGACGTGGCAGCACAACGGGCACGTATTCACCACTGCCGAGGGCAGACCGATAGACCCGACCAACCTCACCCGCACCTTCAACACGCTCCTCCGCAAGCCCGGCCTACGCTGCATCCGCTTCCATGACCTCCGCCATTCGACCGCCACTCTGCTTCTGGAGCAGGGCGTCGAACTCGTCGTCATCAAGGAACTCCTCGGCCACGCCCACATCGGCGTCACCGCCACCGTCTACGCCCACGTCCGGCTTCGCCTCCAGCGCGACGCCATCGACACCCTCAGCACGGCGCTCGACGGTCCTGCTGGCTACGATCCGACCTGTGACGACGCACTGTGCGGAGCCATCGTCCGCTGACGTTGCCGTCAACTACTGCCGTCACCCCCATGCAGAAGCCCCGTCAGGACGCACCTGGCGGGGCTTCAACTTTGCAGTTCGGAATGGCACGGGAAGGTCGACATCCCCCAGCGGAACGACGCCCTCACGCCGCATGCGAGGAACGGGCGAGACCCCCGAATAGAGCCTCGCCCGTTCCTGCGAGCGTCAAGAAGCTACTTGCCTTCTCCCCTCAGCAAGATCTGAACCTTTGACGGAAATTGCGGATCATCCACCATTACCGAACAGATCACAGAGCCACGGAATCCCGTGAATTGCATTCGGGCGTATTCGTTCGGATCGTGCAATACGAGCCACCCGGACGGACACGGGAGCGAGACCTCAAAGAGCTTCACAGGAAGCACCACAGGCGGAGCCGACTTCCATACCTCGCATTCGACAGGACCGTCGACACTGGCCTGAACGCCGAAGATGAGTGAACTACCCTCTCGATACCAGCTGCTCGACGCCGGGTCCCAGTCACTGACGTCATCGTCACTTCCCGCATCCCGCAAGATCAGGCATCCGTGCTCGATTTTTGCCAGGAATGCAACCACAGGGCTATTAGCTTCCATTCCTTCTTGCTCTTCCTGGTGAAAGTTGTGAGACGACCCCACCCTGCCGCCTAGCGCAGGGCAGACAGTGAGGATACGCCGTCTGAGGAATTGGGGGAGCGACGAGACTAGACGGCGGCTGGTGATCTGGAATCCAGTCCCCGTCCTTGGTGCCGGGGGTCGTGGCATCGCAAGTGTGGCAGCCGTGGGCATTTCCGGATTCATTGATCAGATCTCGAACCCCATCTGCCTCAATGTCACCGTTCTCCAGACCTACTCCCTCTCGGGCATTCGGACCAGCACCCAGCGTCAGATCGCACTTCTGACCTGGCGTTGCATCGACGCCCGCATGTCCGGCCCAAAGGACCTGTCCGTCGACTACTTCGCTCCATCCTGGTCTCGGCCGGCATCCTGCCCGTCCGTGATGAGTACCTGGCCAGAGTGGAGCGGTGGATCGAGTTCAAGATCGCGGCTCTGGACGATCCGGAAGAACGCCGACTTATCACTGACTTCGCCCGCTGGGACCGCGTCGTCCGCATCCGGCGCCGGGCCCGAGGCAAACCGATCTCACCGGCGGCAGTCGACGTCGCCCAGAGCCAGATAGGCAAGGCCGTCACCTTCCTGACCTGGCTCAAGAAGCACGACGCGACCTTGGAGACCTGCGATCAAACGCTCATCGACCTCTGGCTCACATCGGAGGACCACCAAGGCCCCTACATCGCACGCGCATTCGTCGCCTGGGCCGTTCGCAGCAGCATCCCCCACCGGCCCCAGAGAACCTTCTACCGACCTCTCGACGCCGACGAACGCTGGATGATCGCGCGCCGGCTCCTCAACGACGACTCCTTCGAAACCAGGGACCGCGTCGCCGGACTCATGGTCCTTCTCTACGGCCAGACCGCCGCCAAGATCAGCCGACTGACCACCGCACACGTTCTCCACGACGAGAACGGAGTCGCCCTGCAACCTCACAAGACCCCGCTGAGACTCCCGCCGCCCCTGGACGAACTCGTCCTCCAACTCGTCGAAATCGCCCGCAGCCACGAGCAGATCGTGATGTCCAACGAACAGAACGCACCCTGGCTCTTTCCGACCCAGCGCCCCGGAAAGCCGCTGACCAACCGACGTCTCACGAGGCGACTCCACAACATCGGACTCCCCTCGGAAGCAGCACGATGCGCCGCCCTGCTCGACCTCTGCATCCAGATGCCCCCGGCAGTCCTTCAACGGCTCCTCGGAGTCAGCGCCTTCGCCGCCGAACGGTGGGCGGCCGGAGCCGTCAGGACCGCCTACGCAGCCGAGGTGGCCCGCCGATCGTGACGCACGAAACAGCAACCCAGGGCTTGGCCATTCCCAAGCGGTCTCAGCTACCGTCTGCCTCGACGCCGCCTCGCAGCCCCCACTCATCAAGCCCCGAATAGATCAACGCGATGCGGCCTCCGGGGAATCCGAGGGACTCGGCCTCCCCGGAGAAGAGCGCCACCAGAGAGTCAGAACCTCTCCACCAGGTGTCTGCAAGGCCCATCACCTCGCGCACCGGTTCGTAGCCGTCCAGCTCGATGCCATCGAAGCCATCGCCGACGAGCTTGGTTACCTGCTTCGCCCACATGGAAGCGTGGTGGGCCAGGGCGAGCGATTCCACCCAGCCCTCGATGGACGCGTGGAGAGGCGCCCACCCATCTGCCTGGATTCCGAACTCACCAGACGGACCGATCATGAATGAGTAGGGGACCGCGGTTCGTTGCATCCCGGCTTCGAACCACCACCCTGCCGAGTCTGATTCGGGCGAGTCCGGATCGAGGTACTTGGGGCCTCCGTCGTACTGCGATGCGGGTGGCAGGAGCAGACCGCCCCATCTCTCCTGGTAGGCCGCCATGCGGTCGATCACTGCTGCCGGGACGTCTCGCTCAAGCCACCACTGCCGGTGCCCCTCCACGGACCGGACGTCGACCTTGATTCCGTGCGCGCTGACGAACGATCGGGCTCGTCGAGTCAAGCCATCAGGCACGTCGTTGAAGAGGTTGAGATTCACCAGGGCGACGCTACCCAGTAGCCCGAAGGACAGCGGGTGCGGGCCCTCTATGCGTCCCGCGACACCGCGGCTGAGCCGAGCTGAAGCGGCTTCCTATTCCGCACGCCTGAATATCCGAACCTGCCGACAGACGCCTTACAGCTCCCCCTTGGCGGCCGTGTCGTACCGGGTCACTGACAGCCGGGTGCCCGTCGTGGACTCGCCTTGCCAGGTGGAGACCGCGCGGCCCAGGTCGTCGTACACGGTCGAGGTCTTGTTGCCGTTGACCGTGGCGGAGGTCATGCGGTCGAGCTCGTCGTAGGTGAACGAGCTGGTACCGGTGTCGGGTCCACCGCCGTCTTTCGTCGGAGCTGAGCTGCCACTCACCGGTCGTGTCGTCCTTGATGAGCTGGCCGGAGGTGCCGCCCGCGAGGGCCAGCGTGGCGTTGTCGTATGCCCAGCACTCGTCACCGTAGGTGTCGTCGTGTCCGTCGTCGGCGCACGGTTGGTAGCGACGCTCGACGTAGCCGGGTTCGTAGCTGAAGCCCTGGCCGATCCACGAGCCCTGGTTGTTGGTCGTCGCCGTCTGGCCGTCGATCGACTGAGAGTTGTAGCCCAGACCGACCGTGGGCTGGAGGCCGCCGAGGACGGGCGGGACGGTCATCGGGTAGGACCAGGTGAACGCGCCGGAGCTGGTGTCCACGCCCCACTCGGAGGACGCCGAGAGGCCGGTCGCTGTGTAGTCGCCGCCGTCACCGCCGCTGCTCGCGGTGGCCGCGAGGACGGTGGCGGACGAGGCCGTGGTCGCCCCTGCCGTACATGGCCGCTGCGGGGGGCGCCCCGCTTCCCGTCCAGCTCACCGTGTCCACCCTGACGGTCGCGGCCGAACTGGCCCCCGGAGCCGACGGAACGGCACGATTACGCCTCCCCGCCCGCCTCAAGCTCCCGGCCGGACGCCACCCGGTCACCTTCCCGAAGGCGGACACCCCGGTCGCGTACGCCGTCGTCCGTGACGGCTCCCTGCTGCGGCTGGAAGGCCCGGCGTACCAGGCCGGCACCGGGCGTCGGCTCCGGGACGCGGTCGGCGACGACCGCCGGATCCGGCGCCTGCGGCGGCGGTTGGGGCGGTAGGGCTGCGCGGCCGAGGAGACTCGGCGGCCGACTTCCCGGCAGTTGCCGGCCCGCTCCTGCCCCCGGCGGGCACGGGCCGACGACGCACATCACCCCGCCAGCCCCAACTCCCGAGCGATCAGCATCCGCTGGACCTCGCTAGTACCCTCGCCGATTTCCAGGATCTTGGAGTCGCGCCACATGCGGGCGACCGGGTACTCGTTCATGAAGCCGTAGCCGCCGTGGATCTGGGTGGCGTCGCGGGCGTTGTCGACGGCGATGGTGGAGGAGTGGAGTTTGGCGAGGGCGGCCTCCTTTTTGAAGGGGTCGCCGCTCACCAGGCGGGAGGCCGCGTCACGCCAGGCGAGGCGGGCGGTGTGGGCGCGCATCTCCATGTCGGCGAGCTTGAACTGGATGGCCTGGTTGGCGCCGATCGGCCGGCCGAAGGCCTCGCGTTCCTTCGCGTACTTCAGCGACTCGTCCACACAGCCCTGCGCCAGACCGGTCGCCAGCGCCGCGATGGCGATCCGGCCCTCGTCCAGGATGCGCAGGAACTGGGCGTAGCCGCGGCCCTCCTCGCCCAGCAGGTTCGCCGCGGGGACCCGTACGTCGGAGAAGGACAACTCGCGGGTGTCCGAGGCGTTCCAGCCGACCTTCGAGTAGGGCGCGGCGACCGTGAAGCCGGGGGTGCCCGACGGCACGATGATCGCGGAGATCCGCGGACTGCCGTCCGGCTTGCGGCCGGTCACCGCGGTGACGGTGACCAGGCCCGTGATGTCCGTGCCCGAGTTGGTGATGAAGCACTTGGTGCCGTTGATCACCCATTCGTCGGTCTCCGGGTCGATGCGGGCCGTCGTCCGCGTCGCGCCCGCGTCCGAGCCGCCGTCCGGCTCGGTCAGACCGAACGCGCCCAGCATCTCGCCCGAGCACAGGCGGGGCAGCCACTCCCGTTTCTGGGCGTCGGTGCCGAAGAGATGGACCGGCATCGCGCCCAGCGAGACGCCCGCCTCCAGGGTGATCGCCACCGAGGAGTCCACCCGCGCCAGTTCCTCCAGCACGATACCGAGAGCCAGGTAGTCGCCGCCCATGCCGCCGTACTCCTCCGGGAACGGCAGCCCGAACAGGCCCATGCGGCCCATCTCGCGGACGATCTCGTACGGGAACTCGTGCCGCTCGTAGAAGTCGCCGATCTTCGGCGCCACCACGTCGTGCGCGAACTCCTCGACCGTACGGCGGAGTTCTTCCAGTTCGGGGGAGAGACGGTGGTCCATGACGGTCAGTGCTCCTTGCGGCTTTCGGAGTCCTCGTGGGACAGGGCGCGGACGGTGCGGGAAGGGCTGGGTCGGCCCAGTCGGTCGGCCATCCACAGGCTTGTGGCGACGAGACGGCCGAGGTCGACTCCGGTGTCGATGCCGAGCCCCCGCAGCATCCACACGAGGTCTTCGGTGGCGAGGTTGCCGGTGGCGGACTTGGCGTACGGGCAGCCGCCGAGGCCTCCGGCGGAGGCGTCGACCGTGCTGACCCCGTGCTGCAGGGCCGCATAGGTGTTGGCCAGTGCCTGGCCGTAGGTGTCGTGGAAGTGCACGCCGATGACGTCGGTCGGCACGCCCTTCTCGTTGAGCGCGGAGAGGAGGGCGAGGACATGGCCCGGAGTGGCGACCCCGATCGTGTCGCCGAGGCTCAGCTCGTCGCAGCCCATGTCCCGCAGCGCCGTGCACACGCGGACGACCTGGTGGACCGGGACCGGCCCCTCCCAGGGGTCGCCGAAGCACATGGAGACATAGCCGCGCACATGGGCGCCCTCGTCCTTGGCGCGGGCCACGACGGGCTCGAACACGGCCAGCGACTCGTCGAGCGTCCGGTTGAGGTTGGCCTTGGCGAAGGACTCGGTCGCGCTGGCGAAGACGGCCACGCGGGTGGCGCCGAGAGCGAGCGCCCGGTCCAGGCCGCGGCCGTTCGGCACGAGCACCGGAAGCGCCACGGGGATCTTGCTGACCAGCGGGAACAGCTGCTCCGCGTCGGCCAGTTGGGGCACCCATCTCGGGTGCACGAAGCTGGTGGCCTCGATCGTCGTCAGCCCCGCGTCGGCCAGCCGGCGGACGAACTCCGCCTTGACCTCCGTCGGGACGGTCGCCTTCTCGTTCTGCAGGCCGTCGCGGGCACCGACCTCGTGGATGCGCACGCGCGCGGGCAGGTTCGTCGCCGGTACGGCCATGGGGAGCCCCTGGGCAGTCATTCCGCCTCCTCGTGCGGTGCGATCACGGCGAGCACCTGGTCCATGGCGACCGTGGAGCCCGGTACGACGTCCAGTTCGGCGACCGTGCCGGCGTGCGGGGCGGAGATGACGTGCTCCATCTTCATCGCCTCGACGACCAGCAGACTCTGACCCGCGATCACCTCGTCGCCGACGGCGACCTTCACGACGGTGACCGTGCCGGGCATGGGCGCGGTGAGCGAGTCGGCGCCCTCGTGGGCCCCGCGGTTGAGGGACGCGGCGACCGGGTCGTGGTCGCGCACCTGCCAGGAGTCGCCGTCGCGTCCCAGCCAGGTGCCGTCCGGCAGGGCGGCGAAGGTGTGGACAGTGCCGTCGAGGCGGAGGGTGAACGGGGCTTCCGGTCCGGCGCCCGGGGGCCTGCTTCCGGCCGCCCGAAGGGGGGTCTCCGCGCCGTCGGGCAGTACCTCGACGCCGCCGTCCGGCGCGTTGCGTACCCGGACGGTGACCGGGTCGTGGCCCGCGATCCGCAGGTGGTGCTCCGTCCACGCCCGGGCGCCGCCCAGCCGCCAGCCGTCCGGCACCGAGAACGGGTCGACCCAGCCGGAACCTGAGCCGGACGCGCCGGACCGAGAGCCGGTGCCGGCGAACGGCGCGGGGGCGAGGGCGGCCTGGCGCAGCAGCGCCGCCGCCGCGTAGACCTCCTGCGGCACATCGGTCGGTACGAGCCCGTCCACCTCCCGCTCCACCAGCCCCGTGTCCAACTCGCCCGCCACGACCGCCGGATGCGCCAGCAGTCGCCGCAGAAACCCGGCGTTCGTCTGCACGCCCAGCGTGACCGTCCCCGCGAGGGCCGCCCGGAGCTTCCTGAGCGCGGTCGCCCGGTCCGGCCCGTACGCGATCACCTTGGACAGCATCGGGTCGTACAGGCTGCCGACCTCGGTGCCCTCGCTGAGCCCGGAGTCGGTGCGTACGCCGTCGCCCTGGGGTTCGTGGAGCCTGAGCACCGTGCCGCCGGAGGGGAGGAACCCGCGCGCTCCCTCTTTGACGGACACCGTCTCGGCGCACAGGCGGGCCTCGATCGCGTGCCCGGTGAGGCTGATGTCCTCCTGCCGGTAGGGCAGCCGCTCGCCCGCCGCGACCCGCAGTTGCCACTCCACCAGGTCGAGGCCGGTGACCAGTTCCGTGACCGGGTGTTCCACCTGGAGGCGGGTGTTCATCTCCATGAAGTAGTACGACGTCGGGTCGCTGCCGGGCACGATGAACTCGACCGTGCCCGCGCCCGCGTACCCGCACGAACGGGCCGCCTGGACCGCCGCCTCGCCCATCGCCGCCCGGGTCTCCTCGTCCAGGAGGACGGACGGCGCCTCCTCGATGAGCTTCTGGTGGCGGCGCTGGAGGGAGCACTCGCGCTCGCCGAGGTGGATCACGTGGCCGTGGCCGTCGGCCAGGACCTGGATCTCGATGTGCCGGGGCCGGTCGACCCACCGTTCCACGAGCAGCGTGTCGTCCCCGAAGGAGGCGCGGGCCTCGCGGCGGGCGGCGGCGATCTCGTCGGCGAGGAGGGCGGGGTCGCGCACCAGCCGCATGCCCTTGCCGCCCCCGCCGGCGGAGGGCTTGAGCAGGACGGGCGGGCCGATCTCCCGGGCCGCGTCGGCGAGTTCGGCGTCGGTCAGCCGGCTGCCGCGCGACCCGGGCACCACCGGTACTCCGGCCGCCCGCACCGTCTCCTTGGCGCGGATCTTGTCGCCCATGAGGGCGATCGCCTCGGCCGGCGGCCCGATGAACACGAGCCCGGCGTCGGCGCACGCGCGCGCGAAGCCGGCGTTCTCCGCGAGGAAGCCGTATCCCGGGTGGACGGCCTGGGCGCCGGTGCGCTCGGCCGCCGCCAGGAGCCGCTCGACCGAGAGATAGCTCTCGGCGGCGGGCGCCGGACCGAGCCGGACGGCTGTGTCGGCCTCCCGGACGTGCCGTGCGTCGGCGTCCGCGTCGGAGAAGACGGCCACCGAGCGGACCCCCATCGACCGCAGGGTGCGGATGACGCGGACGGCGATCTCGCCCCGGTTGGCCACGAGGACCGTGTCGAACATCGTCTGGCCGAACATCGTCTGCACGTCCCTCACATCCGGAAGACGCCGAACTGGGGGTCGCCCAGTGGCGCGTTGGCACAGGCGGTCAGGGCCAGACCCAGCACCTGCCGGGTGTCGAGCGGGTCCACCACCCCGTCGTCCCACAGCCGGGCGGTGGCGTAGTAGGCGTTCCCCTGGCGCTCGTACTGCGCGCGGATCGGCGCCTTGAAGGCCTCTTCCTCCTCGGCGGGCCAGGTCTCCCCGCGGGCCTGGGACTGGTCCCGTTTGACGGTCGCTAGGACGGAGGCGGCCTGCTCGCCGCCCATGACCGAGATCTTGGCGCCCGGCCACATCCACAGGAAGCGCGGGGAGTAGGCCCGGCCGCACATGGAGTAGTTCCCCGCGCCGTACGACCCGCCGACGACGACGGTCAGCTTGGGCACGCGTGTGCACGCGACGGCCGTGACCATCTTGGCGCCGTGCTTGGCGATGCCGCCGGCCTCGTAGTCCTTGCCGACCATGAAGCCCGAGATGTTCTGCAGGAACACCAGCGGGATGCCGCGCTGGTCGCACAACTCGATGAAGTGGGCGCCCTTCTGGGCGGACTCGGAGAACAGGATGCCGTTGTTCGCGACGATCCCGACCGGGTGGCCGTGGATCCGGGCGAAGCCGGTGACGAGGGTCTGCCCGAACTCGGCCTTGAACTCGGCGAAACGGGAGCCGTCGACCACGCGCGCGATGATCTCGCGTACGTCGTAGGGGGTGCGGGAGTCGACCGGCACGGCGCCGTACAGCCCGTACGGGTCCACCTTCGGCTCGACGGCGGGCCGGACCTCCCAGGGGAGGGGTCCGCGCGCGGGGAGGGTGGCGGCGATGTTCCGCACGATCCGCAGGGCGTGCGCGTCGTCCTCGGCGAGGTGGTCGGTGACGCCGGACACGCGCGCGTGGACCTCGCCGCCGCCGAGCTCCTCGGCGGTGACGACCTCGCCGGTGGCGGCCTTCACCAGCGGGGGGCCGCCGAGGAAGATGGTCCCCTGATTCCGGACGATGACGGCTTCGTCGCTCATCGCCGGGACATACGCCCCGCCCGCCGTGCAGGATCCGAGCACCGCGGCGATCTGCGGGATCCCCGCCCCCGACATCCGGGCCTGGTTGTAGAAGATCCGCCCGAAGTGCTCACGGTCCGGGAAGACCTCGTCCTGCATGGGCAGGAAGGCCCCGCCGGAGTCGACGAGGTAGACGCAGGGGAGGCGGTTCTCCAGGGCCACCTCCTGGGCCCGCAGATGCTTCTTCACCGTCATCGGGTAGTACGTGCCGCCCTTGACGGTGGCGTCATTGGCGACGATCACGCACTCGCGTCCGCTGACCCGCCCGATCCCGGCGATGACACCGGCGGCCGGGGCCTGCCCCTCGTACATCCCCTCGGCGGCGAGGGGCGCCAGCTCCAGGAAGGGCGAGCCGGGGTCGAGGAGGGTGTCGACGCGGTCGCGGGGGAGCAGTTTCCCGCGCGCGGTGTGGCGGGCGCGGGCCTTCTCGCCGCCGCCGAGGCGGGCCGCGGCCAGCTTGCCGCGCAGCTCCTCGACGAGTGCGTGGTGGGCTTTTTCGTTGGCCCGCCAGGCGTCCGACGCGGGATCTGCCGCGCTCTGAAGCTCCGGTGCCTGGTGCATCCTGCGGTCCCCTCAATTGTTAATGAGCGTTAACGCATTTCCTTCAGGTTAACGACCGCTAACCTCCCTGTCTAGAATTGTCTTCATGAGCACCCGGACCGACGCCCCCACCCGCCGTGAGCAGATCCTCAAGGAGGCCGCCCGGCTCTTCGCCGAGCGCGGCTTCCACGGCGTCGGGGTCGACGAGATAGGCGCCGCGGTCGGCATCAGCGGCCCCGGCCTGTACCGCCACTTCCCCGGCAAGGACGCGATGCTCGCCGAGCTGCTCGTCGGCATCAGTGGCCAGCTGCTGACCGGGGCGAAGCAACGGTTGAAGGAGGCCGACGGGGTGACTCCCGGGGTGGTCCTCGACTCGCTTGTCGAGGGGCACATCGACTTCGCGCTCGACGACCGTCCGCTCATCACCCTGCACGACCGCGAGCTGGACCGCCTCCGCGACAGCGACCGCAAGCTCGTCAGGCAGCTCCAGCGGCAGTACGTCGAGCTGTGGGTCGGCGCCGTCCGCGAGGTCTACCCTGACCTGGGCGAACCGGCGGCCCGCTCGGCGGTGCACTCCGTGTTCGGGCTGCTCAACTCCACCCCCCACCTCGGCCGCGCCGGCACCCTCCCCGGACGGGGAACCACAGCCGATCTGCTGCACCGCATGGCACGCGGTGCGCTGGCGGCGGCGGCCGGGCAGGAGTGAGCCCCCGGGCCCGCCGGGCCTGGAGCGGGCCCGGAGCGGGCCCGGGCGTGATGAGCGTTACGTGGACGCGGTCGCTTACTCGCCGGTACGGTTCATGAGCAAGCGCTTAGCCATGGGTCGCAGCCATCAATTGAGGCACCCGGACGGCGAGCAGCCAGGTACGCGAGAGCGGCGCCGGTTCAGGCGCGAAGAAGGGCGGTGGCGCGGTGCGCCGTACGGTGTTCAACGAGGATCACGAGGCGTTCCGGGAGACCCTCCGGGCCTTCATCGAGGCCGAGGTCGTCCCCGTCTACGACGAGTGGTTCGCCGCCGGCCAGGCGCCGCGCGACTTCTACTACAAGCTCGCCGAGCTCGGCGTCTTCGGCATCCGCGTCGACGAGGAGTTCGGCGGCGCCGGCATCGACTCGTACAAGTTCGAAGCCGTGATGTACGAGGAGACCGCCCGCGCGGGCGTCCAGTTCGGCGGCTCCGGCGTGCATGTGCTGCTCGGTCTGCCGTACATCAAGATGCTCGCCACCGACGAGCAGAAGAAGCGCTTCCTGCCGAAGTTCGTCTCCGGCGAGGAGATGTGGGCCCTCGCGATGACCGAGCCGGGCACCGGCTCCGACCTCGCGGGCATGAAGACCACCGCCAAGCTCTCCGAGGACGGCACGCACTACGTCCTCAACGGCTCCAAGACCTTCATCACCGGCGGCGTCCACGCCGACCGCGTGATCGTCTGCGCCCGCACCTCGCCGTCCACCGCCGAGGACCGCCGCTTCGGCATCTCCCTCTTCGCCGTGGACACCAAGTCCGAGGGCTACTCCATCGGCCGCAAGCTGGACAAGCTCGGTCTGAAGACCTCCGACACCGCCGAGCTGGCCTTCGTCGACGTCAAGGTCCCCGTCGAGGACCTCCTCGGTGATGAGAACAAGGGCTTCTACTACCTCGGCCACAACCTGGCCTCCGAGCGCTGGGGCATAGCCTTCGGCGCCTACGCCCAGGCCAAGGCCGCCGTCCGGTTCGCCAAGGAGTACGTGCAGGACCGCACGGTCTTCGGCAAGCCCGTCGCCTCCTTCCAGAACACCAAGTTCGAACTGGCCGCCTGCCAGGCCGAGGTGGACGCCGCCGAGGCCGTCGTCGACCGCGCGCTCGAAGCCCTCGACGCGGACGAGCTCACCCCCGCCGAGGCCGCCAGCGCCAAGCTGTTCTGCACCGAGGTCGCCCACCGCGTGATCGACCGCTGCCTCCAGCTGCACGGCGGCTACGGCTTCATGAACGAGTACCCGATCGCCCGTCTGTACGCGGACAACCGCGTCAACCGCATCTACGGCGGGACCAGCGAGATCATGAAGTCGATCATCGCTAAGGACATGGGGCTGTAAGGAACGCGAAATTACCTGCCGGTAGAACTGACCCCATGAGTCAGGCACTACACGATCTCCTCGATCTGCTCGACCTCGAACAGATCGAGGAGAACATCTTCCGCGGCCAGTCCCGCTCCGCCGTGATCCCCCGGGTCTTCGGCGGGCAGGTCGCGGCCCAGGCGCTCGTCGCCGCCGGGCGGACGGTCCCCGAGGACCGCCTCGCCCACTCCCTCCACGCGTACTTCCTGCGACCGGGGGACCCCGGTGCGCCCATCGTCTACACGGTCGAGCGGATGAACGACGGCCGTTCCTTCACCGCGCGCCGCGTCCTCGCGGTGCAGCACGGCCAGCCGATCTTCGCCCTGTCCGCCTCCTTCCAGCGGTACGAGGAGGGCTTCGAGCACCAGACTCCGAAGCCGGACTCCCCGGACCCCGCCACGCTGCCCACCTCCGAGGAGCGCCTGCGCGGCTACGACCACATCGCCCCCGAGGTCGTCGAGAGGTTCCTGGAGGCACGCGAGGCGATCGACCTGCGCTACGTCGACGAGCCGCCGTACGGAAGGTTCGGCGAGCCGCGAGAGCCGCACTCCCAGGTCTGGTTCCGCACCAACGGCAAGCTGGCCGACGACCCCCTCCTGCACGTCGTCCTCGCCACCTACGTCTCCGACATGACGCTGCTCGACTCGGTCCTGCTCGCGCACGGGCGCGGGGGCTGGGCGGTCGGCGACGTCGTCGGAGCGTCGCTGGACCACGCGATGTGGTTCCACCGCCCGTTCCGCGCCGACGAATGGCTCCTCTACGACCAGGAGTCGCCGTCCGCGCACGGCGGCCGGGGTCTCGGCCAGGCCCGCATCTACACGCAGGACGGCCGGCTCGCCATCTCCGTGATCCAGGAGGGCGTGGTCCGCGCCCCACGGGAACGCTGAGGGGCGGCCCGGGCGGCGCGCCCCCGGGTCCCCCTTCTCGGCTCGACGACTACGCCAGGCCCGCCTCCGCCAGCAGATACGCCGTCATCGGGTCGTAGTGCCGCGGGCTGACCACGTGGTCGTCGAGCGGGACCGTCACCTGCACGGTGCCCTCCGCCTCGGCGAGGAAGAGCGCCGGGTCGTTGCAGTCGGCGTAGCCGACGGAGTCCACGCCGTGCTGGCCCGCGTAGCCCGCCCAGCCGTGGTCGGCGACGACCAGGTCGGGCAGCGGGCGGCCCTCTTTCTCCAGCGCGGTGAGGATGGCCCGCATCGGCTCGCCGGAGTGCGTGTGCCACAGCGTGGCGCCGTGCTCCAGCACCGCCACGTCCGCGAACTGCATGACGTACCCCTCGTCCGTGGTCAGCCCGTCCGGGATGACGACGATCTCGCAGCCGGCGGTGCGCAGCGCGGCGGCGGTGGCGTGGTGCACGTCGAGCAGGCCGCCCGGGTGGCCGGTGGCGAAGAGGACCCGCTGCTGCCCGTCGGCGGCCTTGCGCAGCCGGGCCGCCATCCGCTCCAGGGCGGCCACCGTCAGGCCGGGATCGATGGTGTCCTGGCCGTACCGGTGCCCGGGATCGTCGTTCACCCCGACCCGTTCCGCCATCACCGCGAGCACGTCCTGCTCGTCGGTCCACCGGTCGCCGAGCTCCAGGCCGAGCCAGAAGTTGCGGACGCCGTTCGCCAGCTGGCGGTAATGGGAGAGGTTGTTCTCGCGAGGGGTGGCGACCTCGCCCGCGATACGGGTCCTCACAAGGTGGTCGACGAGCTCGGCGCGGCTGGGTGTCCCGGGTATCGGCATGTCTCCCATTGTGAGGCAGACAACTGGGGGATCACCCGCCATCCCCCCACCCTGGGACGCGGGTCACGCGGCTCACGCGGTACTCGCACCGGTACCCGTGTCGGTGCCCCTCTGGGCTCAGAGCCGTCGCAGCGCGAACCACAGCTCCATCCGTACGTCAGGGTCGTCCAGGTCCGCCCCCAGCAGTGCCGCGCACCGGGCGATCCGCTGCCGCACGGTGTTGCGGTGCACGGCCAGCGCCACCGCCGTACGGTCCCAACTGCCGTGCAGGGACAGCCAGGCCCGCAGGGTCTCCGGGAGCGCCGGGACGGCGGTGACCGGCGCGAGCAGCGTACGGGCGTACGCCTCGGCCTCGTCGTCGGGGACCAGGTCGGCGAGGGCCGGGCGGGCCCCGTGGCGGGCCAGCGGGACGCGGGTGGCGCGGGCCCGGGCCAGCGCACGGCCCGCCTGGGCGTCGGCGTCGGCCCACTCCGCCGGACCGACGGCGGCGCTGACACCGAGCGTCCAGCCGGACTGTGCGGCGGCTTCCCGGCCGGCCGGCACGAGGATCCGTACGACGTCCCGGTCCAGGTCGACCAGCGAGGAGCCCAGCGCGGCACCGAGCGCGGAGGCGGCGACCGCGTCGGGAACCTGGGCGCCCTGCCGGGCGTGCACGACGACCCACCGCTCCTCGCCCAGCAGGGGAGCCACCTTCTCGGGCGCGGACCCCAGCAGCAGCCGTACCAGCGCCGAGGAGCGCGCCGCCCCCGTGCCGCTCTGGTGCTCGCCGGTGAGCAAGGAGAGCAGCACCGCGGCGACGGAGGCGATGGTGTGGTCGCCGGGGTCGCGACGCGGCGCCGCGACCCCGAGCACGAAACCCTGGTCGGCGCCGAGGGCGTACGCGGCGAGATGGGTGCCGGCGACGGTGTCGGTGGCGGTCGTGGAGGAGCGGCTGGTGACGATGCCCGCCAGGCCGGCCAGCGCCTCGCTCACCGTGTCCCCGGGCCTCTTCCCCGCCGCCGCGATCTCCGCCCCCTCCGGCCCGTACAGCACCGCCCGGCCTGCCGTCCGCCGGGCCAGCTGCCGCAGGACCGAGGGGACCGGGTCGGGGCGGGAGGCCGCGGCGGCGAGACTCTGCTGGGCCTCCGTGACGCGGCGCAGTTCGGTGTGCCGGGCCTGGGCCATCAGCTGCCAGACCGCGCGGGCCACGCCCGAGAAGGTGGTCCGCGGCGGGACCTCGACCAGGGGCAGCTCGTACGCCTCGCAGGCCGCGACCAGCGCCCGCGGCACCGTGTCGTGCACCGGCGCCACCCCGAAGCCGAGGGCCGCGCCGCCCGCCGCGACGATCCGGGAGACGTAGTCGTCGAAGTAGGTGCCTGACCCCGCCGCCTCCGGAATGTGCACGCCGGCCGTCAGCAGCAGCTCGCCGCCCAGCAGATACGGATACGGGTCCGCCATCTCGGAGGTGTGCGCCCAGTGGATGACGATGTCCGGATCGGACGGCCCCGCGATCTGCCGCAGGGCCAGGTCCTCGCGGGCCAGCAGTGCCGTGAGGGGCACGGGTGGCGTGGGCGGAACGGCGGGGTCCGACATGGTGGACGTTTCCTCCATCCAGCGTGGCTCGAATGGAGAAAACGTACACTTCGCAGTCGCTTTCCGGCCACCTAGTGTCAGACCTCGTCACGCCACCGAGAGTGCGCGAAGGAGGCCCCCATGGCCGTCGACTACACCGTGATCGTCGTCTATCTGGCCGGCATGCTGGGCATGGGCTGGTGGGGCATGCGCCGTGCCAGGTCGAAGAGTGAGTTCCTGGTGGCGGGCCGCCGTCTGGGGCCCGCCATGTATTCCGGCACCATGGCGGCGATCGTCCTGGGCGGCGCGTCCACCATCGGCGGCGTGGGGCTGGGCTACCAGTACGGGCTGTCCGGCGCCTGGATGGTCTTCACCATCGGCCTCGGCCTGCTCGCCCTGTCTGTGTTCTTCTCCGCCCGTATCGCCCGCCTCAAGGTCTACACCGTCTCCGAGATGCTCGACCTGCGCTACGGCGGCCGGGCCGGTGTGATCTCCGGCGTGGTCATGTGGGCGTACACCCTGATGCTCGCGGTGACGTCGACCATCGCGTACGCCACGATCTTCGACGTCCTCTTCGACATGGACCGGGCCCTCGCGATCGTCCTCGGCGGCTCGATCGTCGTCGCGTACTCCACGCTCGGCGGCATGTGGTCCATCACGCTGACGGACATGGTGCAGTTCGTGGTGAAGACCGTCGGTGTCCTGCTGCTGCTTCTGCCCATCGCCGTGGTGAAGGCGGGTGGTTTCGGCGAGATGAGGGCGAAGCTTCCCACCGGGTACTTCGATCCGCTCGGCATCGGCGGCGAGACGATCTTCACCTATGTGCTGATCTACACGTTCGGCATGCTCATCGGGCAGGACATCTGGCAGCGCGTCTTCACCGCCCGCAGTGACACGACGGCGAAGTGGGGCGGCACGGTCGCCGGTACCTACTGTCTCGCGTACGCCCTCGCCGGCGCCGTCATCGGTACGGCGGCCAAGGTCCTCTATCCGAACCTGGCCAACGCGGACGACGCCTTCGCGACCATCGTGAAGGACGAACTCCCGGTCGGGGTCCGGGGGTTGGTGCTGGCCGCCGCGCTCGCCGCCGTGATGTCGACATCCTCCGGCGCGCTGATCGCCTGTGCGACCGTCGCCAACAACGACATCTGGTCGCGGCTGCGGGGGCCGGCCGGGCCCGATGGCGAGGAGCGCGACGAGGTCAGGGGCAACCGCGTCTTCATCCTCGTCATGGGGGTGGCGGTGATCGGTACCGCCATCGCGCTGAACAACGTCGTCGAGGCGCTCACCGTCGCCTACAACCTCCTCGTCGGCGGTCTCCTCGTGCCGATCCTCGGCGGCCTGCTGTGGAAGCGCGGCACGGCCCAGGGCGCACTGGCCTCCGTGATCGTCGGCGGTGTCGCGGTCATCGGCCTGATGGTGTCCTACGGCATCCTCGCCAACCAGCCGGTCTACTACGGCCTGTTGTCCTCCCTGGCCGCGTACCTCGTCGTCTCCCTGGCGACTCCGGCGACCGACGAGGCCGTACTGACCGCCTGGCGTGAGCGTCTCGCCGGGCGCGCCCCCGAACCCGCGTCCGAGCCGGTACCGGCGACCCAGTAGAGGCGGCCCAGTAGAGGCGCCGCCCCCGTAGAGTCGTAGGGAAATCAGTACATACGCGATGAAGCGTAGGAAAGAAGGCAGTACCTCATGAGCAGCAACGAGACGCCCCGCGGCCCCGTCGACTCCTCCCGCATCCCGCGGTACGCCGGACCCGCGACCTTCGCCCGGCTGCCGCGCCTCGACGAGGTCGGCCGCGCCGATGTCGCCGTGGTCGGGGTGCCGTTCGACTCGGGCGTCTCCTACCGGCCGGGCGCCCGCTTCGGCGGCAACGCGATCCGCGAGGCGTCCCGGCTGCTGCGGCCGTACAACCCGGCGCAGGACGCGTCCCCCTTCGCCCTCGCCCAGGTCGCGGACGGCGGTGACATCGCCGTGAACCCGTTCGACATCCACGAGGCCGTGGACACGATCGAGGCGGCGGCGGACGAGTTGCTCGGCACGGGCGCGCGTCTCATGACCCTGGGCGGCGACCACACCATCGCGCTGCCGCTGCTGCGGTCGGTCGCGAGGAAGCACGGCCCGGTCGCCCTGCTGCACTTCGACGCCCACCTCGACACCTGGGACACGTACTTCGGCGCGGAGTACACGCACGGGACGCCGTTCCGGCGCGCGGTCGAGGAGGGCATCCTCGACACCGAGGCCCTCTCCCACGTCGGTACGCGCGGCCCGCTGTACGGCAAGCAGGACCTGGACGACGACGCCAAGCTGGGCTTCGGCATCGTCACGTCGGCGGATGTGATGAGGCGCGGTGTCGACGAGGTGGCCGACCAGCTCCGTCAGCGCATCGGCGACCGTCCGCTCTACATCTCCATCGACATCGACTGTCTCGACCCGGCGCACGCCCCCGGCACCGGCACCCCGGAAGCGGGCGGCATGACCTCCCGTGAGCTGCTGGAGATCCTGCGGGGCCTGGCGTCCTGCAACCTGGTCTCGGCGGACGTCGTCGAGGTGGCCCCCGCGTACGATCACGCGGAGATCACGTCGGTGGCGGCATCCCACACGGCGTACGAACTGACCACGATCATGACCCGCCAGATTGCAGAGGCCCGCGCGAAGTGACTCACGACCACGACCTGGTGCTCCGCCCGACGGCCGCCCAGACATCAGCCGCCCTGAATCCGCCCGCCGGGCGCAACGGCGGAGACCTGGTCGTGGAGACGCTGGCCGGGCTCGGCGCGACGACGGTCTTCGGCCTGCCCGGCCAGCACGCGTTGGGGATGTTCGACGCGCTGCGCCGCTCGGATCTGCGCTACATCGGTCTGCGGGTGGAGAACAACGCCGGGTTCGCGGCGGACGCGTACGGCCGGATCACGGGTGAGGCGGCCCCGCTGCTGCTGTCGACGGGGCCGGGCGCGCTGACCTCCCTCGCGGCCCTCCAGGAGGCGGCGGCCGCTTCGGCGCCCGTGCTGGCGATCAGCAGTCAGATCCCGACGGCGGGGCTGGGCGGCGGCAGGCATGGCTATCTGCATGAACTGCCGGACCAGTCGGCCTCGTTCCGGGGCGTGGTGAAGTCGGTCCACACGGTCCGCGCCCAGTCGCAGATCCCGTCCGCGATCGCACAGGCCTGGACGTCGGCGCTGACGGCCCCACACGGCCCCGTCTGGGTGGAGATCCCGCAGGACGTACTGCTGGCTCAGACGCTGATCCCGGTGGTGACGGGAGGCGACGCCTTTCCCGAAGAACTTCCCCCGCGCCCCGAACTGACGGCGGTGGCAGCCGACTTGCTGTCCCGCGCCGCGCGCCCGGCGATCATCGCGGGCGGGGGAGTCGTACGGGCGGACGCGTCGGGCAAGCTGAGGCAGCTGGCGGAGAAGATCCAGGCCCCGGTGGTGACGACGTTCGGGGGCAAGGGCGCGTTCCCCTGGAACCACCCGCTGTCCCTCCAGTCCTGGCTGGAGGACCGCCACACCACGGACTTCCTGGAGGACGCGGACGTCCTCCTCGTCATCGGCTCCGGCCTCGGCGAACTCTCCTCCAACTACCACACGTTCAAGCCCCGCGGGCGGGTCATCCAGATCGAGGCGGACCTCGGCAAACTGGAGTCCAACCACCCCGCGCTGGGCATCCACGCGGACGCGCGCCTCGCGTTGCAGGCGCTCCTCGAGACGGTGTCGGAGCGGGCGGACGAGTCGGCCCCGGAGCGGGTGAGCGCGGTCCTGTCCCGGGTCTCGGAACGTATCGCCGCCCAGGAACTCACCCTGGAACAGGACGTGTTGGCGTCGGTACGCCGAGCGCTCCCCGCCACCGCCCCCTCCTTCTGGGACATGACGATCCTGTCGTACTGGGCCTGGTCGGCCTTCGACCCGAAGTCCCCCAACACCATGCACTCGGCCCAGGGCGCCGGCGGCCTCGGCTATGCCTTCCCGGCGGCCCTCGGCGCGGCCGCCGCCGACCCCACCCGCCCCGTGCTCGCGGTCTCCGGCGACGGCGGAGCCCTGTACTCCATCGCCGAACTGGCCACCGCCCGCCAGTACGACCTCAACGTCACCTGGCTGATCGTCGACGACGGCGGCTACGGCATCCTCCGCGAGTACATGACGGACGCCTTCGGCGAGGCGACGGCCACCGAGCTGACCCGCCCCGACTATGTGGCCCTGGCCGAGTCCTTCGGCGTCCCCGGCGTCCGTACGACCCCGACGACCCTCTCGGACGACCTGTCGAAGGCCCTCGGGTCACCGGGCCCGGCGGTGGTCGTACTCCCGGCGGTATTGCGGATGTTCGCACCGACGCATGTGGACGGCTGACGCTACTTCGAGCTCGGCAACACTTGCAGCGGGCGCTCGGCTGTGGATCTCGGCGCGATGATGTCCCAGTAGTGGCGGTCGAGGGCCAGGACGACAGGCTGTGGCAACGCCCACGCGAGAACCGCGTTGACTGCGTCGGTCATGCCGATGGCGTCGTGATCCGGTGTCCGCCACGGCAAAGGGATACCGGTTCACCGGCTCCCTTCCTCGAACAGATTCCGGCCTGAGTACTCGGCCAGATCGGCCGGGCCGTCGAACATCGCGCGTGTCAGCGCCGCCATCGCCTCCGAGTCATTCCCAACGGAGGAGGAGGAGCTCAGCGGAATGCCGCGTGCGATGTGGTCCAAGGCCACTTCCTCTGGAGTACGCCCCTCCAGAAACGCCAGCGTACGCAGGGTCTCAGCCTCGCTTCCGGTGTAGGTGAGCGTGACGGTGACGGCATCCTTCGGCGGGGCGGTGTGATCCGGCGGTGGGGTCGGGGCGTCAGCCACGGCGGTCTCCTCGTGCTTGCCGATTGGCGTGGTGTGTGGCGATTCCGACAGTACCGTCGACGCGCCGGCTCAGTGGGACACCAACAACTCCGCCCAGGTTGCCTTTACCGTGAGCGCCGCTCTTCGTGCGTTCGGCGAGCGAGCAGGTCGTCGCTTCTCTGCGCGACCTGCCGGATCTGTCCGCGGTCTCCCGACTCACGGAAGCACTCGCGCGGCCGAGCTGATCCGGCAGGCGCTGCTGGCCATTCGTACGGAGCTGCTGAAGAAGGACGGGCGCGAGGCGGTCATCGGCCTCGCGCCGTACCTCTTCTACGGGACGGGCATCCCGGCCTGCGTTCTGGTGCTGCGCCCGCCGGACCGGAAGGACTCGGCTCGGGAGGGGAACGTGCTGTTCATCAACGCCGACCGGGAGTTCCACGCGGAGCCGGCACAGAACGTGCTGCTGCCCGAGCACGCGGAGAAGATCGTCTCGACGTTCCACGCGTACGCGGAGGTACCCGGCCTCTCGAGGATCGTGACCCGCGAGGAACTCGCCGCCAACGACGACAACCTCAACATCCGTCGGTACGTGGACAACATGCCGCCGCCCGAGCCGCAGGATGTACGAGCGCATCTGGTGGGCCGCCGCGGGCTGGCAACGCGACGGGACTCCGGGCAGGTTCCGCCAGGCCCCGGTACGCCGAGGCCTGCGCTTGTCCGCGGGGGGTGACTCAGGAGGCCGTGGGGGCCCGGTCCCGGAGCATGACCGCGAAATTGGGGCTGTCCGGGAACGGCTGACGGTTGCCGACTATGCGGTACCCCCACACCTCGTAGAGGGCCCGCACCTTCGGGTGGTCGGGATCGACCAGGAGCACGGCCAGGGCCTCGGGCCGGTCCTCGATCAACGCGGCGTGGAGCCGCTCGGCTGTCCCGGTCTTCCGCCACTGCGGCGCACCATCAGTTCGGACACCGAGAACGTCGACGTGTCCGCCGGCGGCTCGCTGACGTGCTCGCGCCACCACTCGCGGCCAGGAGTGGCCGGGGCCCCGTACGCGAAGCCGACCGGTTCGCCGCCGTCGTAGCCGATGACGCACGAGAACCCGGGGTGTTTGCCCCAGTGGTTGACGAACCACGGGAACCGCTGGTTGAACTCGTCTTCCATCTCGTCCGCGTACGCATCCGCGTGCACGTCCAGGAGGGTCTGTCGGATGGCCTGCAGGTCCTTGTGGCCGAAGCGGCGGAGTTCGACGGCTGTGGTGGTCAAGAGGTGCTCCATTCAGTCCGGTAGCGGTCGGTCCACTCGTGCGCGATGTGTGCGGAGGGCGCACGGGCGATCAGGTCGCGCTGGAAGTCGCCGAGGAGCTGCCGCGTCCGCCCGGGAAGCGGGGCGCCGGTCATGATGGCGAAGACGTCGCCGCTGGTGCTGCACGCCTGCTCGACGTCGTCCTGGTGCAGCTGCGCGAGGGCGAGCCAGGCCGTGGTGTGTGCACGGTTGCGCCGGTAGGACTTGGGCAGCGCGGCGAGCGCCCGGTGGCAGGCGGCTTCGGCTTGCGCCGGGTCTCCCGCGACATCGCGCACGATCGCGGTGAGGGAGTGCAGTTCGGCCGGTCCGTAGAAGGCGATCCATGTCGACCTGGGCTGTGCCAGGTCGGCCTTCGACAGGGCCTCCTCGGCGCGGCCCAGGCAGCGCAGTGCCGTGCGCTTGTCGCCGGTGTGGGCGAGACCGACAGCGGTCCGGGCGTGGGCGAGGGAGGCGTGGAGCGGACTGCGCCGGACGATGGTCGTCGCCTGCGCGGCCTGCGCGGCCGCCACTGCTTCGGCGTACTGCTTGCGCTGGCGGGCGAGCATGGCTCGCAGGTTCCACACCTGCATGGTCATTTCGGGGTCCTGCGCGAGGCCCGCGAGGGTCAGGGCACGGTCGAGGTGCCTGCCGGCACCGCCGAGCTGCCCGGCGTCGATGAGGGACCAGGCGGCCGTCGCGGTGAAGTCCGAGGCGAGGCGAACAGGCGCTGCCGCACGCGCTGGGTGGTGGATTTCTTCTGCAGGCCGAGCGCTTCGTCGGCGCCGGCGAGAGCAGCCCGTTCGAGGTTGAGGTGCCCGCCGCGGTAGGCGTCGAGCGCCACCAGTCTCTCGACGTCGTCACGGAGCCTGATCACGTCGGAGGTGCCAACACGGGAGGGGCGGGGCGCGGGGGTGCCGAGGGGGATCACGGCTGAGGCTGCGGTGCTGGTGGCCGCGTTGCAGAACTGACGACGGCGCACGTCGGGGTCCTTTGATAGTGCTGGTGGGATGGTCTTTCGTTTCCCCCGAGGCAGGAACCCCAAGGCTGTGGCGGCGAGACCGGTGACCGTCTCCAAGGCCCGTCGCTGGCGTTCCTGGGGCCACCGGTTCTCGCCGGACAGCCACCGGAAAACGGTGCGCTCCGACGTCGTGCCGGCCTTGCCGGTGAAGTCGCGGATGGCGTCGTTGACCGCGTCGGCGAGCTCCGTGGCCGACATCTGATGTTTCGTCATCCAGGCGCCCAAGCCTGGAGTTCTGGTCTCCCCCACGACAGCACGGTAGGGCGTGCGCGCGGCCCCCGGCAGGTAAAGGGGAGTTCAATTCGTCAGCCGGAGTGCGAGGGGCCCGGGCAACTTCGTCATGACTACCGGGTGGTGACGGACGGTTAGGTGTCGTGTACGGCCCCGCCGTGCCTCGTTCCCCCGTGGGACGCGGCGGGGCGCCGACCCCACCCACCTGCTGAGGCAGCGATGACCAGTGCAGGAACCACCCAGGAGAAGACCGCCATGCAAGCCGTCGCGGACCCTGCCGCAGCCGTGCTGCACGTGTGCGCCGAGCGTGGGAAGCAGACGCCCGGCCTGGCGGCGGAACGCGCCGAGGAAGAAGGCCGGTCCTTCGCGCAGGAGCGCCAACTCACGATCATCGACACAGTCAAAGACGCGTACGGCGAATCGGACCCCTGCCGCCAAGGTGGAGTCGGCCCGGGACTTCGAGATCACCGCCGGGTCCCTCGCTGCCCCCGGCTACACGGCCACCAGCCCCTCCCGCGGGCCGGGTCGGCGTACCGCCACCCGCTCGACGGCCTTCCAACTCGAGCGCGGCTTGGTGGACGATCTGTTGTCCGGGCGGGTTGCGGTATCTGCTGTGGCGGCGTGAGCAAACGGGGCCCGACCGCGCCCTGGGGCGAGGGCCGGACGAATCGTGGTGGGGAGCGGTCAGGCGAGGAGGCTTCCGTTCTTGACCGCTGCAACGAACGACGTCCAGCCAGCCGACGGGAAGACCAACGCGGGCCCCTCGGGGGACTTGGAGTCGCGGACGGGGACGCCGGCGGGGTGTTTGTCCAGGACCTCCAGGCAACTGCCGCCCTCACTGCCGCTGTAGGAAGACTTCCGCCAGCCGTTCAGCGCGGCAGCGTTCGAGATGATCGGTTCAGTCATGACGTCCGTAATCCTTTGCTGTCGCCCTCAGCAGGGCCAGTGACTCCTTGAGTGGCAGAGCGTCGCTCAGTGCGAGATCGTAACGGCCTTGCAGCTCCTGAACCATGGCCGGGGAGTCGTGCACCTTCCCCATGCGAAGTCCCTCGCTGTATGCCACCGGCGGCTGATCGTCGAACCACATCAGCGTCAGCATGCTCTCCAGCAAGGGGTGGAACCCCAAGGATCGCGGCAGTACGTGCACGCGGACCCGTCTTGACTCCGCCAGCCTGACGATGTGCGCGATCTGCTCGGCCATGATCTCTGGTCCGCCAATTGGCCGGTCCAGGACGCTCTGGTCCAGAAGTGCCCACACTACTGGTGACACGGGATCCTCGAGGATCTTCGCCCGCTCCAGCCGTGTGACAACGAGCCTGTCACATTCCTCCTCACCCATGGGAGGGTAAGAGGGGCCCAGGACCGCACGTGCGTACCTTTCCGTCTGGAAGATGCCGGGAACGAAGGAGAGAGCGAACTCCCGGATCTCGACAGCCTGTTGTTCGAGTGCGTGGGCCGCTTCGAAGTGCTTCGCCACCACGCTGTCGTCGTCCGGCAGGAAGCTGCTCAGTACATCGCCCGTGTTCAGCGCCCTGTCGAGGCGTCTCGCGTCCTCTTTGGACGGGGTGCGCCGCCCTGCCTCGATGTGCGAGATGTGCGAACGCGTCATGACGGCGGCCGTGGCCAGCTCCTGCTGTGTCATCCCGGCCGCCTCGCGCTGCGCCTTCAACCACTCCCCGTAGATGTTGCTCATCGTCAACTCCCATGTGACAGATGCGTTGTCACCTCTGACCCCCTGGCGAGCCTAGCCCGGCCGGTCTCACTCTGTGAGTGGATCGCTACACAGCGATGTCCATGCACGTCGACCTGCCCTCGGGCAGGGAAGACCCCCACGACCGCTACCGACGGCCTGGGGGCATGGCCCTCAACCACACTGGAGTTGAAGACGTGTTGCACCTTATCGCCCGCCTCGTCGAGCCGCTGCTGCGGCTGCTGTGGCCCGCCGCCGGACGTCACCGGCACCGCGCGGTCGCCCCCGTACCGACTGCCCACGTCGTGCCCAACAGTCGCCCCTCCCCGCACGAAACCCCCCTCCGTGGCGAGGACTCCCGACTCGTTCGTCCCTACCTCCTCGCCCACGAACAACGCGTGCAGACCAGACAACAGCGCGCCCGGCGCCGGGTGCTCTGGCTCGCTGTGCACGGCGTCGACGTAGGGCCACGGCGTCTCCACGGTGTCGACGTCGGCTCCCTCCGAACCCACGGCGCCGAGGTGACAGCCGCATGATCTACGAAAGCCACGACACCGCCGTCCCCACAGTCACCCGGCCCCGTCTCCTTCCCTGGTCCAACCTTGACGGCAACCCCTGCAACCTCATCACCGACGACATCGGCACCAGCCGTCTTTCCCGCATGGCCGACGACGTCGAAGCCGTCCAGCTCGACATGGCTGGTGACCTCCTCGACCACGCCGCCGATCTCCTAGGTGACAGCAAGGCCACTGCGCCCCAGCTCCGTTTCCTCGCCGCCCGGCTGACCGAATCGCTCCACGACGTGCACCGCGTCGCCCGCAGCAGGGGCGACCGCCTGCCCGCGCTCGATCTCGATGGTGACGAGGCCCTTGAGGAGGGCCCCGGCGTCTGAGTCGCCCGACCGACTTCCGCCGCGCGCGGGCGTACCGTCACAAAGCCTCGTACGTCCGTGCGTTCCGCCATGTCCTCCGTTCGGATCCCTTTCCCTCCCCCCGCCGGCTGAGCGCCTGGCGACCTTCGCGCAGGACAACCTTCGGCAGTTCCGGGGCAGGGCGAGGGGAGAATAAGCCGGTGATTGCGTCAGCCGATCCTTCGACGTACTCCGCCCCCGAAGCCCTGCTCACCGTGGACGGGCTGGCTCAGTGGGTGCGCGCCAGCGCCCGCAGGAAACGGTTTGCGCTGACTGTCGAGACCGACGCGACCCTCACCCTGCACACCCCTGCCGGGCGTCGGCCGAGGCGGAGCAGTTCGTACGAGCTCACCGGGACTGGTTGCTGACCAAGCGGCGAGAGCGGGAGCGCACTCGCCCGCTCAGTCCCGTCAGACAACTCGCCGACGGAGAGGTCTTCCGCTATTTGGGGCGGACGTATCGGCTGGCCGTGTCCGGTGAGGAGGGGGCGGCCGCAGGGGTCCGGCTGGTTGCGGGGCACCTTGTCATGGGCTCGGATCTGGCTGCGGAGCCGCAGGCGGGGCGGGCGCCAAGGGGCTGACGAGTCTCGGGTGGCCGCTCTTCCAGCTGCCCATGCATCTGATCGACTACGTCATCGCACATGAACTGGCCCACGTGAAAGTGTCCGGGCACCGAGAGGACTTCTGGCGGCTGCTGCGGATTGCGCTACCCGAGTACGAAGAGCGGCGGGCGGACCTCGACGAGCTGGGGCGGCGACTCTGGATGGGCGATTTTCGCTAAGTTGGGCTGAACTCCCCTTATGAATAGGGGAGTTCAGCCACAGCAATGGCCTACCAGATCGCCTCGACCCACTCCGGGTGGTCGATGAACGGGTTGCGGTTGTGCTGGTACGTGTCGTAGATGACCTGGTTGCGCTTCTCCTCGAAGGCGCTCGGCGGGTCCGCCTCGTTCCACGCCTTGAGGACGGAGAGCTTGCCCATGTACGGGTTGCTGCCGTTGCCCACCTTCTCGTTGGGCTCCAGGTCGGCCCAGCCGTCGTCGCCCTCGTAGCGCACGGCCATGTAGAGGATCATGCGGGCCACGTCGCCCCTGTCCGCGGCGCGCGGCGCGAAGGAGTCGGAGTCGACGGTGCTGCCGCCGCCGTTGGTGACCGCGCTGCCGCCGTTGTCGAAGTCCAGGTTGCCGCGGATGCTGTTGACCTGGACGTCCGAGGGGCGCAGGTGGTGCAGGTCGGTGCCGGGGCCGGTGGCCTCACCGAAGTCGCCGTGCGACTTGGCCCAGGTGTGTTCGCGGTTCCAGTCGCCGACGTCGCCGCCGTTGAGGGACTTGCTGCGCGAGACACCGCTGTACAGCAGGATCACGTTGCTGCTGTTGTTCGGGTCCTGGTCGGTCGCCTTGAGGGCGTCCCAGACCGCGGAGTACGAGATCTTCGTCTGGCTGCTGATGATCGTGTGCAGGGAGGACTTGAGGCTCGTCCCCGTCTTGCCGATCGCGTTCTTGTAGTACGTCGTGTCGTACGCGGTCGTCGTGGCCGCGGCGGGGGTCGCGGTCAGCGCGGGGGCAGCGAGGCCGATCATGACGGTGGAGACGGCCAGCGCCAACGGCTTCCAGCGGCGCGTGCGTATGGGGGTCACGGGCATCGGGAGCGTCCGTTCTACGCGGGTTGAATGAGCGGGCAATCGGGAGCGTGACATGGACATGCGTGCTTGTCCATGAAGCGGACGTGTCCAACAGATGACACGGTCCGACAATCCGCCCCTTGTCTACGCGAGTTGACGTACCAAAACGCCCCCTGACCGTTGGGCCAGGGGGCGTTGGGGGCTGTGCGGTCAGCTGACGTCCGACGCGTCCAGACGGTAGACCGTGGACTGGTTCGACTCGTTCGACTGGTCCGACTGGGAAGGGGAGTTGGAGTCCGACTCCGACTTCGACTCCGACGTCGATGTCGAGCTGTCGCTGTACTCGCTCTCCTTCACCGCCGTCCCGTTCTTCTGCACCCAGGCCGTGACCTCGGAGCTGATGGTGGAGCCGCCGCCGGGGCCGCCGCCCATGCCGCCGCCACCGACCTGGAGGTAGTGCAGTTCGCCGTTCTTCACCAGCTCCTTGAGCTTGGCGAGGGTCATCGCGTTGTCGCTGCCGGACCAGCCCCACATGGAGATGACGGGCTCGCCGCTGCTGAGGATGAGCTGCGCGGCACTCTGCGAACTCGACACCGCCAGCAGCCACTTGGCGCCGTCCTGATGCTTCTTCAGGTACGAGACGAGCTCGTCGCTCGCGCCGCCGCCCATGCCGCCGCCGCCCATACCGCCGCCACCCGTGCCTCCGCCGGGCTGACCGCCGGTGCCGCCCTCGGCCGCCGTACCGCCGTTCTCGCCTGTGGCGCCCGGCGGCGTACCGCCCATCTCACCGGCACCACCGGGAGCTTGACCGTTCTGGCCGTTCTGGTCACTCTGACCGTTCGGACCGCCCTGCCCGCCGGGCAGTTCGCCATTGCCGCCGCCGGGCGCGCCGCCCTCCTGGCCGTTCTGTCCAGCGGCCTGACCGCCCTGCTGTGTACCGCCCGGCATCTCGCCGCCGCCGAAACCGCCCCGGCCGCCGCCTCCGCCGCCCCCGCCGCCGAAGCCGCTCCCCGTGGAGGGCCCGGCCGTCGGGTTCGTACCCCCGCCCATGCCGCCCCCGCCGCCGGAACCGGACGGTACCGACCAGGCGTACGCGGCCGGGCCCGCCACCGCGGCGACGATCGCCGCGACCACCGAGGCCGCCAGCAGCCGTACCCGCTCGCCGGAGCGGAAGACCAGCAGACCCGCGATCGCCAGCGCCATGACGACCGCGATGGTCGGCCACAGCCAGGTGTTCCAGCCGGAGGCCCGGCGCAGGAGCACCGCGGCCCAGATCGCCGTGACGGCCAGGGCGGCCGGCAGCACCCACGCCCAGCGCCTGTCGGTACGGAAGGCGCGCAGCAGCAGCGCGCCTCCGCCGCCGCACAGCGCCGCGATACCGGGCGCCAGCGCGGTCGTGTAGTACGGGTGCATGGTGCCCTCGGCCATCGCGAACGTCAGGTAGTGCAGCGCGGTCCAGCCGCCCCACATGACCAGCGCGGCCCGGGTCGGGTCGGTGCGCGGAGAGCGGCCGCACAGGACCAGACCGCCGACGCAGGCGATCGTCGCGAAGGGGATCAGCCAGGAGATCTGGCCGCCGAGGGTGTCGTTGAAGAGACGTCCGAGGCCCGCCGTACCGGAGAAGCCGCCGCCTCCGCCGCCACCGCCCCCGCCGTTGCCCTCGCCGCCGAAGATCCGGCCCAGCCCGTTGTAGCCCATGATCAGGTTCCAGGCGGTGCCGTCCGTCGAGCCACCGATGTACGGCCGCGAGGACGCGGGCACCAGGGACACGGCCGCCGCCCACCAGAAGCTGGAGACGGCCAGGGCCACGGCGGCCAGCACCAGATTCAGCGCCTTCTTCCGCCAGCCGAGCCGCGACGCGAACACGTACACGGCGAAGACGGCGGGCAGCGCGATGTAGCCCTGGAGCATCTTGGTGTTGAAGGCGAGTCCGAAGCACACCGCGGAACCGATCAGCGGCAGCAACCTGTCGGTACGGACGGCCCGCAGCGCGAGCGCCGCGCCGCCGACCATCAGCAGCACGAGCAGCGTGTCGGGGTTGTTGTCACGGTTGATGGCGACCGTGATCGGGGTCAGCGCGAGGACCAGCGCGGCGACGGTCGCCGCCACATGCCCGAACACCCGCCTCACGGACGAGTGCAGGATCCAGATCGTGCCGAGCGCGGCCGCGACCATCGGCGCCATCATCTGCCAGGTGCCGTACCCGAGGATGCGGCACGACAGGCCCATGACCATCAGCGCGAAGGGTGGCTTGTCGACGGTGAGGAAGTTGCCGGAGTCCAGCGAGCCGAAGAACCAGGCCTTCCAGCTCTGCGTGCCGCTCAGCACGGCGGCGCTGTAGAAGCTGTTCAGGCTCGAACCGGACAGGTTCCAGGAGTAGAGCGCCGCGGCCACGATCATGATCGCGATCAGGGCGGGGAGCGACCAGCGGGGCGCCTTCTCCGGGGGCGCCGCGGGCGGGGCCGGTGGCGGCAGGTCGGGGGTCACGGTCGTGTCGGGGTGGGGATCGGTGGCTGAGGTCACCCGGGCATGATCTGAAGCGGGGGTGGGTGCGCGCTGTGCCGAACCTGGTCCCCGCCTGTGAATTCGCAAAGGACGCGGTAACGCCTTGTGCAGCATTTGCCCAACGGTTCGCTCATGCGTACAACCATTCGTTCGAACCTGTGCGTCAACAGGGCATGACTCAAGGGATATCCAGACGCGCGAGAGTGCTGGCGGCCGGTGTCGGCGCCGGTGTCCTCATACCCCTCGTGGCCGCCGCCGCGCCCGCCGCCGCGGCCACACCGGCCGTCAGCTGTACGTCCGCCAAGGCGGGCCTCGCCGACACGTTGAAGAAGGACATCACCGCGGCCCTTGCGAACCGCAAGGGAACCGTCGCGGTCGGCGTCTACGACCGCACCACCAAGACGACCTGCACCCTGCGCCCCTCCACGGCCTTCGACTCGGCCAGTGTCGTGAAGGTCACCGTGCTCGCCACCCTGCTGTGGGACGCGAAGAAGCACAACCGGTACCTCACCGACCGCGAGACCAGCCTCGCCAAGGCCATGATCACCAAGTCGGACAACACCGCGACCAGCACGCTCTGGAAGCAGTTGGGTCTGACGAAGATCAAGGGCTTCCTCACCGCGGCCGGGATGACCCAGACCAAGCCGGGCGCGAACGGCTACTGGGGCCTGACCCAGATCACCGTCACCGACGAGCAGAAGCTGCTGAAGCTCGTCACCGCGAAGAACACGGTCCTGAGCGACAACTCCCGCGCCTACATCCTCAAGCTGATGGGCCAGGTCATCTCGTCGCAGCGCTGGGGGACACCGTACGGAGTGCCGTCCGGGGTCACGGTCGCCGTCAAGAACGGCTGGCTGCAGCGGGCCACCAACGGCTGGCGGGTGCACAGCGTCGGCGCCTTCAAGGGCGGCGGCCACGACTACATGATCACGGTGCTCAGCCACGGCAACAGCACCATGAACTACGGCATCACGACCATCCAGGGCGTCGCCAAGGTCGTCCACAAGGACCTGGCGTCGTCCTGACGCCTGCCGGTCTCCCGTCCGTCACCGACCCGCTCTACGGTGACCTCCATGCGCCTGAGAACCGTACTCGCCACCACCTCCGCGGCCCTGGCGGCGGCCACCTGCCTGACCGCCGCCGGTCCCGCGAACGCCCAGGACAACCACGCCTGTTCGTCCACCGTCTCCATCGACCGCTTCTCCGACGCGCTCGACAAGACGACGTACGACGGCACCTTCGTCGGCAACCTCTCCGCGCTGGCCGTGGACAAGGACGGCTCGCTCGCCGCCCTCTCCGACCGCTCCGCCCTCTTCGGCCTCGACGCGAAGACCCTCCAGCCCCGTGCGACGGCCCCGCTCGCCGACGAGAACGGCACCGCCCTCGACTCCGAGGGCCTGGTGATCGACGGTGACGGCACCCGGCTGGTCACCTCGGAGACCGAGCCGTCCGTGCGCCGCTACTCCCGCGCCGGCAAGATCCTCGACCGCCTCCCGGTCCCGGCCTCCCTCCAGGTCGCCCCGGCCGGCCGGGCCGTCTCCAACGGCACCTTCGAGGGGCTGACGCTGCTCCCCGGCGGCCGCACCCTGCTGGCGTCCATGGAGTACGCCCTGTCCGGCGACAGCTCCGGCATCGTCCGCTTCCAGACCTGGCAGCGGCACCGCGAGGGCTTCGAGCTCGCCGCCCAGTACGCCTACCCGGTCGACGCCGGCCTCGGCGTCCCCGAGGCCCAGGCCACCCCCGACGGCCGCCTCCTCGTCCTGGAACGCGGCTTCACCTCCGGCGTCGGCAACACGGTCCGCCTCTACCTGGCCGACCCCCGCCGCGCCACCGACACGAGCGGCGTCGAGAACCTGACGGGCCAGGCGGGCGTACGCCTGATCAAGAAGACCCTACTCGCGGACATCGCCGCCTGCCCGCCCCTGGGCGCCACGGCGAAGCAGCCCCAGCCGAACCCACTGCTGGACAACATCGAGGGCATGGTGGTCACGGGCGGCCACAAGGACGCCCTGAAGGTGCTGCTCGTGAGCGACGACAACCAGAACGCGGTGCAGACGACCCGGTTCTATTACTTGCGGGTACGCATCTGAGCTTCGCTCCGCTTTTCGCTTCCCTCTTCGCTCCCGTTTTGTTGCGGAGGGATGAAATCCGCTTCATTTCGCGTTGGTGCCTTCCGGTAGATCAGATCGAATCGGAGGGCACCGGCGTGGCAGCGCAACAGGGGGAGACGCAGGGCTGGACCCGCAGGCTGGCCGGATACGCCTGGCGGCACCCCAAGGACGTCGTCCTCGCCCTCGGCTCCTCGCTCGTCGGCATGGCCGTCATGGCTCTGATCCCGCTGGCCACCAAGGTGATCATCGACGACGTGATCGGCGACCACACCCGGGACATGGCTCCCTGGGCGGGCGCCCTGATCGCCGCGGCCGTCCTCGTGTACGTCCTCACCTACATCCGCCGCTACTACGGCGGCCGTCTCGCCCTCGACGTCCAGCACGACCTGCGCACGGCGATGTTCGGGACGATCACCCGGCTCGACGGACGCCGGCAGGACGAGCTGTCCACCGGCCAGGTCGTCGGCCGGGCCACCAGCGACCTCCAGCTGATCCAGGGCCTGCTCTTCATGCTCCCGATGACCATCGGGAACCTGGTGCTCTTCGTGATCTCCCTGGTGATCATGGCCTGGCTGTCGCTGCCGCTCACCCTCGTCGCCCTGGCCGTGGCACCCGCCGTGTGGTGGATCGCCCGGCGCAGCCGCAGCAGGCTGCACCCCGCCACCTGGTACGCCCAGGCCCAGGCCGCCGCGGTGGCGGGCGTGGTCGACGGCGCCGTGAGCGGCGTACGGGTGGTGAAGGGCTTCGGGCAGGAGGACCAGGAGACCGGGAAGCTCCGCGAGGTCGGCCGACGGCTCTTCGCGGGCCGGCTGCGCACCATCCGCTTCAACTCCAGGTACACCCCGGCCCTCCAGGCCGTTCCCGCCCTCGGTCAGGTCGCGATGCTCGCGCTCGGCGGCTGGCTGGCGGTCCGCGGGCACATCACGCTCGGCACGTTCGTCGCCTTCTCCACCTACCTCGCCCAGCTCGTCGGCCCGGTCCGCATGCTCGCCGTGGTGCTCACGGTCGGCCAGCAGGCCCGGGCGGGCACCGAGCGCGTCCTGGAGCTGATCGACACCGAGCCCTCGATGACGGACGGCACCAAGAAACTCCCCGCCGACGCGCCCGCGACCGTCGAGTTCGACGACGTCACCTTCGGCTACGCCGACGCCCCCGACACAGCCGCCCCGGTCCTGCGAGGACTCTCCTTCGAGATCCGCGCCGGCGAGACCCTCGCCGTCGTCGGCTCCTCGGGCTCCGGCAAGTCCACGGTCTCCCTGCTGCTGCCGCGCTTCTACGACGTGACGCGCGGCGCCGTCCTCATCGGCGGCCACGACGTCCGCGAGCTCACCCTGGACTCGCTGCGGGCCGCGATAGGCCTGGTCCCCGAGGACTCGTTCCTCTTCTCGGAGACGGTCCGCGACAACATCGCGTACGGCCGCCCGGAGGCGACCCAGGAGGAGATCGAGAAGGCCGCCCGCGCGGCCCAGGCCCACCGCTTCATCACCGAGCTCCCCCTCGGCTACGACACCAAGGTCGGCGAGCACGGCCTCACCCTCTCCGGCGGCCAGCGACAGCGCGTCGCACTCGCCCGCGCCATCCTCACCGACCCGCGCCTGCTCGTCCTCGACGACGCCACCTCCGCCGTGGACGCCCGCGTCGAGCACGAGATCCACGAGGCCCTCCAGCAGGTCATGCGGGGCCGGACGACCTTGCTGATCGCGCACCGCCGCTCCACCCTCAACCTCGCCGACCGCATCGCCGTCCTCGACGGCGGCCGGCTCGCCGACCTCGGCACCCACGAGGAGCTCCAGCAGCGGTCCGCCCTCTACCGCCGTCTCCTCACCGACCCGGACGAACTCGGCGGCGTCTCACCCGGCCACGCCCTGCCCTCCCCCACTCTCGACTTCGCTCGAGCGGGGGGACCCCCATCGCCGGCCGAGGACACCTCCGTACGGGACGAACTGGACGCCGAGTTCGACGCCGAGCGCGGGATCACGCCTCGGCTCTGGGCGGGAGAGCGCGAGCCCAGGGACGCGGCGATGGCCGGCACCCCGGCCACCCCCGAACTGCTCGCCCAGGTCGAGGCGTTGCCCCCGGCGACCGACGCCCCGGGCATCGACGAGGGACGGGCGGTCGCCGCCGAGGAGTCGTACGGCCTGCGCAGGCTGCTGCGCGGCTTCGGCAAACCCCTCCTGATCAGCCTGGCCCTGGTCGCCGTGGACGCCGGCATGGGCCTCCTGCTGCCGGTGATGATCCGCAACGGTATCGACGACGGCGTCACACAGCTGGCGCTGGGCGCGATCTGGGCCGCCTCCCTCTTCGCCCTGCTCGCCGTGTCCGTCCAGTGGGCGGCGCAGATCGGCGAGACCCGGATGACCGGACGCACCGGCGAACGTGTCCTGTACTCCCTGCGGCTGAAGATCTTCGCCCAGCTCCAGCGGCTCGGACTCGACTACTACGAGCGGGAGTTGACCGGCCGGATCATGACCCGGATGACGACGGACGTCGACGCGCTCTCGACGTTCCTGCAGACCGGCCTGGTCACCGCGTTCGTCTCGGTCGTCACCTTCTTCGGCATCATGATCGCCCTGCTGGTGCTCGACGTCGAGCTCGCCCTCGTCGTGTTCGCGACCCTGCCCCCGCTGATCGTCGCCACGTTCTTCTTCCGCCGGGCCAGCGTGAAGGCGTACGAACTGGCCCGGGAACGGGTGTCGGTGGTCAACGCCGACCTCCAGGAGTCGGTGTCGGGGCTGAGGATCGTGCAGGCCTACCGCCGCGAGCACGACGGCGGCCGGCGGTTCGCGGAGCGCAGCGACAGCTATCGCCGGGCGCGGATCCGGGGCCAGTGGCTGATCTCCATCTACTTCCCGTTCGTGCAGCTGCTGTCGTCGGTCGCGGCGGCGGCCGTACTGATCGCGGGTGCGGGACGGGTCGACGCGGCGACGCTCACGACGGGCGCGCTGGTCGCCTACCTCCTCTACATCGACCTGTTCTTCGCCCCAGTCCAGCAGCTCTCCCAGGTCTTCGACGGCTACCAGCAGGCGACGGTGTCGCTGGGCCGTATCCAGGAGCTGCTCCAGGAACCGACCTCCACCAAGAACGCCGAGGAGCCGCTCGACGTCCTGTCCCTGCGGGGCGAGATCGCCTTCGAGGACGTGCGCTTCGCCTACGGCGAGGAGGAAGAGGCCATCGGCGGCGTCGACCTGCGTATCCCGGCCGGCCAGACGGTCGCGTTCGTCGGCGAGACGGGCGCCGGCAAGTCGACCCTGGTCAAGCTGGTCGCCCGCTTCTACGACCCGACCGGCGGCCGGGTGACCGTCGACGGCACGGACCTGCGTTCGCTGGACCTCACCTCCTACCGGCACCGCCTCGGCGTCGTCCCGCAGGAGGCGTACCTCTTCCAGGGCACCGTCAGCGACGCCATCGCCTACGGCCGCCCGGACGCCACCGACGCCGAGGTGGAGGCGGCGGCCCGCGCGGTCGGCGCCCACGAGATGATCGCCCAGCTCACGGGCGGCTACCTCCACGAGGTCGCCGAACGCGGCCGCAACCTCTCCGCCGGCCAACGCCAGCTGATCGCGCTGGCCCGCGCCGAACTCGTCGACCCGGACATCCTCCTCCTCGACGAGGCCACGGCCGCCCTGGACCTGGCCACGGAAGCCCAGGTCAACCAGGCCACCGACCGCATCGCGGGCCGCCGTACGACACTCGTCGTCGCCCACCGTCTGACCACCGCCGCCCGCGCGGACCGGGTGGTCGTCATGGACCACGGGCAGGTCACCGAGGACGGCACGCACGACGAACTGCTGGCCCGGGGCGGGCGGTACGCCGAGCTGTGGCGGATCTTCGTGGGAGCGGCCGAGCCGGAGGAGCCGGTCGGCGCCTCGCAGTGACGGCCGGATCGCGGTGACGGCCGGATCGCGGTGATGGCCGGATCGCGCGAGGGCCGGTGACAGTCGCGCAACCATTCGACACACGTCCGGCGTCCGTACACCAGTACGCACATCGTCGCGGTACGGGAGGGACGCCAGTGGACTGGGCTGCGATACGAGGCCGTCTGGCACTCGGCACGGCCGTACTGACCACGTCCGCGGTGCTCGCGCTCGCGGCGCCCGGGCCCGCCCAGGCCGCCGAGTCGTCCTGCGCCGGACGCAAGGTCAGGACGCTCACGTTCGCCACCGGATCGGTGCGGGTCTACGAGCGGCGCGGCTGGGTCTGCGTGATCACCGTGGCCAAGAACCCCGGCAGGAAGCGGTACATGATGGTCAGCGTGCAGGCGCGCGGCCTCCGCCCGGTCGTGGACGAGGGGCAGTACACACGCCACGCCGGCCCGAGGAAGACACACGCCGGCCAACGCTGCGTACGCGTGAAGGGCGCGGTGGGCCAGAGCTCGGTCAGTTCCGGCTGGATTCTCTGCTGAACCACGGGTTTCCTAAAGGGTTTTCCCCATCGCCATGCCATCTCCCCTGGTGCGGAAGGCACTTGCTCCGCTAGCTTCCGGCGGACAGCTGTACTCACAGGGGAGACTGCATGCGCAAGGCGCTCAGATGGCTGCTGGCGCTCGCCGTGCTCATAGGCACGTTGAGCACGGCGGGTGCGGCCACCGCCGCCGAGCCGGAGGCCACCGGCACCACCGGCACCACCGCGGTCACGGACATCAAGGACCGGCTGCTCTCCATACCGGGCATGAGCCTGATCGAGGAGAAGCCGTACACCGGGTACCGCTTCTTCGTCCTCAACTACACCCAGCCGGTGGACCACCGGCACCCGTCCAAGGGCACGTTCCAGCAGCGGATCACCGTGCTGCACAAGGACGTCTCCCGCCCGACGGTGTTCTACACCGGCGGCTACAACGTCTCCACGACCCCGAGCCGCCGCGAGCCGACCCAGATCGTGGACGGCAACCAGGTCTCCATGGAGTACCGCTTCTTCACGCCGTCCCGGCCGGCCCCGGCCGACTGGAGCAAGCTGGACATCTGGCAGGCCGCGAGTGACCAGCACCGCGTCTTCAAGGCGCTGAAGTCCGTCTACACCAAGAAGTGGGTCTCCACGGGCGGCTCCAAGGGCGGCATGACCGCCACCTACTACGAGCGCTTCTACCCCCATGACATGGACGGCGTCGTCGCCTACGTCGCCCCCAACGACGTCGTCAACGACGAGGACTCGGCGTACGACCGCTTCTTCACCACCGTCGGCACCAAGCAGTGCCGCGACCGGCTGAACGCGGTCCAGCGCGAGGCCCTCGTACGCCGCGAGCCCCTGGAGAAGAAGTACCAGGCGTACGCGGCCGAGAGCGGCCTCACCTTCACCACCGTCGGCAGCCTGGACCGGGCGTACGAGGCGGTCGTCCTCGACTACGTCTGGGGCTTCTGGCAGTACAGCCTGCTCGCCGACTGCGACTCGATCCCGGCCGACGCGGCGACCGCGACCGACGACGAGATCTGGAACTCGGTCGACACGATCTCCGGGTTCTCCGCCTACGCCGACCAGGGCCTGGAGACGTACACGCCGTACTACTACCAGGCGGGCACCCAACTGGGCGCGCCGACGATCAACTTCCCGTACATCGAGAAGAAGTACATCCGCTACGGCTACCAGCCGCCCCGGAACTTCGTCCCGCGCTCGATCCCGATGAGCTTCCAGCCACGCGCGATGCGTGACGTGGACACCTGGGTACGGCACAACGCCCGCCATATGCTCTTCGTCTACGGGCAGAACGACCCGTGGGGAGCGGAGCCGTTCCGGCTCGGCAAGGGCGCGAAGGACGCGTACGTCTTCACCGCCCCCGGCCTCAACCACGGTGCGAACGTGGCCGGTCTGGTCCCCGACCAGAAGGCACTGGCCACGGCCCGGATCCTGGAGTGGGCCGGCGTGGCCTCCGCCTCCGTCCAGGCGGACCCGTCGGCGGCGAAGCCGCTGGCGAAGTTCGACGCGAAGCTCGACAAGCGGGACGTGGAGCGCGAGCCGACGCTGCGTCCGTAGCCTCGCAGCCTGCCGTTCGCCACGACCGCGACGGCCGACCAGCCCCCCGTGCCGGTCGGCCGTCGCGGCCGTGTGCGGGTCCTCGTCCGAGGAGAGCGCTAGCTGGTCCAAATGTCGGTGACACCGTTGACGGTGAGCGTCCCCTGGATCCACCAGCCGTCGCTGGAGTAGGGAACGGTCTGCCCGTAACATCCGCGAGTGAAGCCGGGGTTGAGAGTGGACGTGTAGCACGTTCCCGAGCTGCCGTAGCTGCTCCTGACGGAGCCCCCGATGCTGATCGCCACGCTTGCCGCGTTCTGGACGACCACGACGACCTGGGCGTCGTTGTTCGCGTTGGTGACTTCGCACACCTTCCAATTGACGTTGTCGGACACCGAGTGGTGCTTGTACCCGGTGCAGAACCAGTTCGAGGTGCCCGTGTTCACGGTCTGCCAGTACGGTGCCGCATCGGCCGGTGCCGCACCGAAAGCAAGGGCGCCGGCGACTGCGGCAGCCACGGTCAGGGCCTTCAAACGCATGGGGTGTCCTTCCCTCTCACATCCCGCCCCGCGATGACGGAGCGGCTCGACCGCGCGACCGACACCTCTGGGCCGCGCTTGATCGAGAATGCCCCGGGCGTGGACCGGCTGTCGTTGGCAGACGGTCCACACTTCGTTGGCTTTGCGTCTACACCGTCTGAACCGGCTGCACCGCGTGCACCTTCTGCACCGTCTGCAGCCGGAACTCCCTGGGCGAGAGCCCGTGCGCGGCGCGGAAGGCGCGGGTGAAGTCGGAGGCGCGGGGGAAACCCCAGCGGGTGGCGATGGTGTGGATGGGCGTACCGCGCAGCGAGGGGTCCGCCAGGTCGCGGCGGGCGCCCTCCAGCCGCCGGTTGCGGATCCAGGCCGCCACCGTCTCTCCCCGCGACCGCTGCTGGAAGATCCGGTGGAGGTAGCTGAGGGAGATGTGGTGCGCGGCGGCGATCACGGGTGGCGTCAGTTCCGGATCGTGCAGGTTCTGCCGGATGAACGCCAGGACGCGTTCCAGCGTGACCTTCTGGCGGGTCTCCGGCGACAAGACCCCCTCCGCGTCCAGCAGTTGGGCGAACCAGGCCGACAGCAGGTCGAGCACGACGGTGCCCAGGCGCGTCGCGTCGGCGGGCTGGAGGGTCTCCGCCTGCCGGGCCAGGCCGATGAGGAACTCCGTCAGCAGTGCCCCGACGCCCTCCCGTCCCGGCAGCGCCAGGCCCAGTAACTCGCGGACCCGGTGCGGTGGCAGGGGCAGCAGCGCCTTGGGGAAGTCCACGCCCACACCCTTGACGGCATGGCGTTCACCGTCGTTCGCCGGCCCGAGGTCGTAGGGCCGCGAGCTTTCGGCCAGGTGCAGGTCATGTGGGCTGAACCTGCTGGTCCGCCCGGCGTGTTCGAGACCCAGCTCGCCGTCGAGCAGCAGTGTCAGGTGATACAGCTCGGGGTCGGACCGGCGCACCATTTCAGGGCTCCGCCGGAAACGCGCCGGCAGGAACGACACCTGCATCACGGTCACCGGCTCCAGCTCCAGCAGCCGTAAGTCCCCCCGGAAGTCCGCGGCGTGGGCACTGATGCTCTCGCAAGAGCGGGTCCGGCAAAGCAGTTCCTGCCATCGGTCGAACCGCTCCTCCGCAGGCCAGTCCTCGCTGCGGAACATGGACCCGATCATTCCGTCCCCACTTCGATGTCCCCGCCGGGCGCTCCCGGCACCCGTGGGTGCGGAGATCGTCTCGGTTGCCTCGCCAGCATTCTGACCCGCGAGGCGGGTTCGGAGAAGTACGACGTCGTCACACAGGGTCCCGGCCCGGCACACCGCCGCTCAGACCGGCCGCGCACACCCCACCGGGTCACTCCCGCCGAGTTGGACGTACAGGGCGGTCGACAGCGGGCACTTCGACCGGGTGTCGACGGCCTTCGTCACCTGGTACTGGGGTTTCCTGGCGCCCTCCCCGTCGCACGCCGTCTCGCGGACCTGTCCGTCGCCCAGGCCGTAGACGCAGTCGCCGACGATGGTGCGGGGGCCGCCCCCGCCGCCCGGGTCGCCGGGGTGTGGCGGCTCCAGGTTGCGCATGCAGGCGTAGCCCCGGGCCACGACCCCGTCACCGTCCTCGTCCGAGGCCGGGCGCTGCTCGCTGATGTGCAGGACGAAGTCCGTGGTCGCCGGGCACGCCGGACCGTTGCCCACCGTGCCGTCGTGCCGCGCCACCACCCGGGCAGCCGCCCGCTCGCTGGTGCAGGGGACCTCGCTGAAGCTGGTCGTGCCGAAGGAGCTGCACTCGTCGACCGCGAGGAACACCGCGCCGTACCCGGAAGCCCGGGTCGGTGTCGCCGACGCCCCGCCCACCAGCAGGCCGTCCTCGCCGCCGCCTCCCGAACCGGGTCCCTGGCATCCCGTCAACAGGCCGGTGAGCAGCGCCAGCAGCGCGAACACCGCCCGCACGGAAGATTTTTCGCGCATCGCCATCCCCCCGACATCCCCGCCCAGCGTGACCCGCCGCGGCGGGGCCACGCCAGATGCGCGGGGTGCTTTGCGCCTTTTGGGGGGCGTGCGGCGGTTGCGCGACGTATGCGGACTACGTCTGGTACGACACCCCGTACCGGACTAGGTCTGGTACGACACCCTGTACCGGGACTACGTCGGGTACGACAACCCGTACCCGACCGGATACAGCACCCGCGCCGGATCGTCGGCCCGCTGCACCGGCACCGGCAGCTTGCCGCGCGGACGGACCCGTCCCGCGATCACCCGGGCCGCCGCCCGCAGTTCGACGTCGGTCCAGGAGTACGCGGCCAGGAAGGCCGGTACGGACGGCAGTTGGGCCACGTCGTAGGGGTTGCGGATCGCGACCGCCACCACCGGCTTCCCGGTCGCCACCAGCTGCTCGACCAGCGCCTTCTGGGTGCTGGTCGCTGTGACGTTGTACGTCCCGACCACCACGGCGTCCACGTCCTGGGCCGCCGCGACGGCCCTCGCGATGGTGGCGGAGGAGGGGGCCGTGCCCGTCGAGAGGGCGGTGGCCGTGAAGCCCAGCTCGGTGAGCGCGGCGGCCAGTACGCCGGTGGGCGGCCCCGTCGTCCCCGACGGCGAGGCGGGATCCGCGCCGACGACGAGGAGCCCCCGGTGACGGCGCCGGGAGAGCGGCAGCAGGCCCCCCGCGTTGACCAGCAGAGTGGTCGTCCGCTCGGCGATCCGGTCGGCCGCCGCGAGGTGCGGCCCGGTGCCGACCGCGCGCGTGACCCCGGCCTGGCTGACGTACGGCTCCTCGAAGAGCCGCAGCCTCGCCTTGAGCCGCAGCACGCGCAGGATCGACACGTCCAGCCGCTCCTCGGTGAGCTCTCCGTCCCGTACGGCGTTCAGGACGGCGTTCCACGCGACGTCCAGGGAGGGCGGGTTGAGGAGCTGGTCCACGCCGGCCTTGAGCGCGAGCACCGGCACCCGGTCGTCGCCGTACTTGGTCCGCACGCCCTCCATGCCGAGCGAGTCGGTCACCACGACCCCGTCGTAGCCGAGTTCACCGCGCAGGATGCCGGTGAGGATCGGGTGCGAGAGGGTGGCCGGGTCGCCGGAGTCGTCGAGGGCCGGGAACTGGATGTGCGCGGTCATGATCGAGTCGATGCCCGCGCGGACGGCGGCCCGGAAGGGGACGGCGTCCAGCTCCTCCCACAGCTCCCGGCTGTGGGTGATGACCGGGAAGCCGTAGTGGCTGTCGACGGCGGTGTCGCCGTGCCCGGGGAAGTGCTTGGCGGTCGCGGCGACCTTCGCGCCCTGGTAGCCGGCGACCTCGGCGGCCACCAGAGCGGCCACCGCGTCCGGTTCGGCACCGAAGGACCGCACGCCGATGACCGGGTTGGCCGGGTTGACGTTCACGTCGGCCACGGGGGAGTAGTTCTGCCGGATGCCGAGCGCGCGCAGCTCCTGTCCGGCGATCCGGCCGAGGGCGCGGGCGTCGGACCTCGACCCGCCGGCGCCGAGGGCCATGGCGCCGGGGAAGAGGGTGGCGGGCTCGCCGACCCGGCAGACGATGCCGTGTTCCTGGTCGGTGGAGATGAGCACGGGCAGCCCGCGCGGCTGATCGAGGGAGACCTGCTGGATCCCGTTGGACAGATCTGCGATCTGGTGCGGATCCCGGGTGTTGTGCGCCCAGGTGAAGTAGATGACTCCGCCGACCCGGTACTTCGCGATCAGCTCGGCGGCCGTGCGGACGCCGAGTTCCTTGAGGTTGGCGTCGATGTCGGCCTGGTCGGGGGCGGTGGCCGAGTGACCGTAGACCCGGGTCACGAAGAGCTGCCCGACCTTCTCCTCCAGCGTCATACGGGAGAGGAGGGCGCGGAGCTTCTTGTCGTCGGGGGTGGCCGCGTGGGCGGCGGTGGTGCCGGCGGCCAACGCGGTGGTGGCGGCCGCGGTGGCGGTGAGGAGGGTGCGTCTGGACGGCTGTGCGGTGCTTCCCGTGCTTCCTGAGCTTCCTGTTCCGGAGTCGCGCACGTGCACTCCTTCCCTCGTGAAGGAAACTTCCGAGGAGTCACGAATATCCGGGAAGTTTCTGCCAGTCAAGGGAACGCACGGTACTCAGCGAAGGGCCGCCATCGGCGCTGTTGGAGGGGGGCGCGCCGATGGCGGTGTGCTGTCGGCCGCGGTACGGCGGAGAGGGTAAGTCAGCGTTCGCAGCCAGCAGCGAGGCCGACACCGCACCACGGTGACTCTCCGACAGCTTGCCGGTTGGACGAGCGGGGGCGGGGCCGGGTTCCCGGCGCGGGCCCGATTTCCCGAAGTCGGTGCGCGAGGGGGCGATGAGCTCAACGGGGCGCGTGAGCAGACACGTTGGGTCAATCACTGTGGAATCTCGTTCGACGATCCCGGATGCGTACGCGAGACTTTCCGGGTTTTCACGAGGAGTTCGGGGCGCTGTGCGCGTGGTGGTGAGAGGCGGCGAGGAGTGACCTTCAAGTTGGAGGGGCCGGTCCTGGAGGGCACGTCGGTGCGTCTGGAGCCGCTGGAGCGGCGGCACACGGCCGAGTTGGCCGTGGCGGCCGAGGAGGACCGGGGCAGCTACGCGTACACCTGGGTGCCGAGGGCCGACGAGGTCGGGGAGTACATCGACGCACAGCTCGCCCGCGCGGCGACGGGACGGCTGGCCCCGTACGCGCAGATCTCGACGGCCACGGGCCGGGCGGTCGGCGCCACCTCCTACTGGGAGCCGCGCTGCTGGCTGTCCGACGATCACCTCGACGCCGTGGAGGTCGGCTTCACCTGGCTCGCCGGGTCCGCCCAGGGCACCGGCCTGAACGCCGAGGCCAAGCTTCTCCTCTTCCGGCACGCCTTCGAGCGGTGGGGCGTGTCCCGGGTGGACCTGAAGACCGACGCCCGCAACGCTCGCTCCCGCGCGGCGATCCAGAGCGTGGGGGCACGCTTCGAGGGCGTGCTGCGGAACTGGTCGCGCTCCTGGGCACCGGGGGAGCACGGCCGACTGCGTGACTCCGCGATCTTCTCGATCACGGCGGAGGAGTGGCCGCACTGCCGGACCCGGCTGGAGGAGCGCGTGGCGGGGTATGCGGCGCGGGCGTAGCGGAGCCGGGGCGGAGATCAGGCCGAGTCGTTGAGCAGGCGGGCCAGGTGCTCCCGGCCGGCGCCCAGCAGGTCGGGCAGTGGTGCGGCGGCCTCGTACCACCGCTTCTCGTACTCCCAGCACAGCCAGCCGTCCCAGCCGTGCCGGGAGAGCACCTCCACGCATTCGGCGAGCGGGAGCACGCCCGTGCCGAGCTGCAGCGGGGTCGTGTCGTCGGCCGAGGCGATGTCCTTGACCTGGACGTATCCGAGGTGCGGGGCGAGGGCCGCGTACGACTCCGAGGGCTGTTCGCCACCCAGCCAGGTGTGCATGACGTCCCACAGCGCGCCGACCTGGCGGTGGCCGACCGGGCCGAGGACGCGGATCGCGTCGGCGCCGGTGCGGTGCGAGTCATGGGTTTCGAGAAGGATGCGTACGCCGAGGTCGGCGGCGTACTCCGCGGCCGTGCCGAGCCGCCGGGCGGCGGTCGCGTCGGCCTCCTCCCGGCTCTGCTCGGTGCCGCCGCCGGGGAAGACCCGGATGAAGGGCGCGCCGAGGTCGCGGGCGAGGTCGAGGAGCCGGTGGACCTCCTCGATCACGGGCTCGTCGTCGCCCGGCGCGGCCACCCGCGCATACCCGGCGAGGCCCAGCACCGCCACCCCCGCCGCCTTGAACTCGGCCGCCGCGGCGACACGTTGGGTGAAATCGAGGCCGGGGTGCACCGGCTCCTCCGGATGGGCGCGCAGTTCTACGCCGTGATAGCCGTACGTGGTCGCGAGGCGCAGCACGTCCGGGAGGGGGAGGCCGGGTACGCCGAGGGTGGAGAACGCCAGTTTCATGTAAACGGACCCTACTCGTCCGAACTGGGACCAGGGACAACCGGTGCAGACCGGTTCCGTACCGAGTGCGGTGAATTTGGTACCGGACTTGCTTGCGCATGCGCAACTCGCGTCACGTTGATGCTCGTTTTCGGTCGAAAGGGAATGGGCCGTGGAGGCGTCGATCGTTCCTTTTCCACTGCTGCCGCGGAGTGCCCGAGGCGTCGCTATGATGCCGAAATCACCGACATGTGAGCGTGCAGGGGGAAGCGTGCGGCTCGGTATCGAAGTGCTCGACGATGACGGGGGACAGCTTCGTTCCTTGCACCGCTGGCTGCTGCGCGACCCGGACACAGCGGGCGCGACCTTGGCCCTGCGCGGTCGGCACGAGCAACCCGGTGCCATGGGTGTCGGCCTGGACCTGATCGACGTCGTGCTCGGTAACACGGTGGGCCTGGGCGGACTCCTCCTCGCCGTGGCGACCTGGCGCAGGTCGCGGGGGAACGCGCCCCTGGTCCGAGTGGAACACGAAGGCATCACCGTGACCGTGACCGGAGCCGACCAGGAGCAGATCGAGCGGCTGGTGCGCCAGCTGGCCGGGCCGGGCTCCAGTCGTCAGGGCGGCCCGCGAGACGGCCCGCGAGACGGCCCGCGAGACGGCCCGCAGGTGCCCGCGACACTCGATCGACCGCAGGCATGACCGAGCTCTCGAATCCCGCCCGCAGTCGGGCCCTGCTGATCGGCGCCCATTCCTTCGCCCATCCCGACCTGGAACCCCTGCCCGCCGTGGCCCGGAACCTCAGACGGCTCGCGGCCCTGCTGCGTGACCCGACGGTGTGGGGACTGGCGGCCGACCATGTGTCCGTGCTCGCCGAACCCGGCCGGGACCAGGCGTTGGAGGAGGTCACCCGCCTCGCCGACGAGGCCGAGGACACCCTGCTGGTCTACTACGCCGGGCACGGCTTCGTGCACGATCTGTCGAACGAGCTGTATCTGGCACTCCCCGGGACCAACCCGGACCGCCTGTACAGCGCCCTGCGTTACCAGGACATCCGTGAACTGCTGTTGAGTCCGCAGGCCAGAGCCCGCCGAAAGGTGGTGATTCTCGACTGCTGCTGGAGCGGCCTGGCTCTGCACGGCGCGATGTCGGCCTCGGGGCTCGGTGGAATGTCGGACATCGGCGGCACGTTCGTGCTGACCGCGACGTCGGAGACCCGGACGGCGCTGGCGCCACCGGGCGAGACCTACACGGCGTTCACCGGCGAGCTGATCGACGCGCTCGAACACGGAGTGCCGCAGGGACCGCCCGTACTGACGATGATGACGCTGTACCACCATCTGTACGGCTCGTTGGTGGCCAAGGGGCGGCCGACACCCCAGCAGCGCAACGGCAACACGGCGGGGTCGATCGCCCTTGCCCGCAACCGCTACCAGCCACCCGACCCGGCCCTGGTCGAGGCGGCGCGGACGGGGGAAGGTGCGACCGGACAACAGGTGACCGTTCCCTCACCGTCGGAAAGACCGAGGCCCCGTCCGAAGCGCCGCATGGTCATGGTGGCTGTGTCCACCGCGCTGGTCGCTGCATTGGGGACGCTCCCCCTGACCTTGGGCCCCCTCTTCGACGGGTCGTCGGACAGCGGCTCCTCGCGCGGAGCGGGAACCGGGGGCGACAAGGGGACCGAGGACGGCGTCACCGTCAGGATCGGCGTGAGCGTGCCGCTGACCGGCGCCTACGCCTTACTGGGCAAAGGCATCAGGAACTCGGCGGAGTTGGCGGTCGAGCAGGCCAACGACAAGGGCTTGGTCCCCGGCGTCACCTTCGAGGTCAAAGCACTGGACGACAAGGGCGAGGCTGCCGTGGGAAAGAAGAACGCCACCGCACTCGTCGCCGACCCGAGCGTGGTCGGAGTCGTGGGGCCGCTCAATTCAAGCGTGGCGGCGGATACCCAAAAGATTCTCGACGAGGCGCTCTTGACTCGGATATCACCGGCGAATACCGCCCCCCAGCTCACTTTGGGCGACGACTGGCTCGAGGGGAAGTACGCCAGGCCGTACAGCACCTACTTCCGTACGGTGGCCAACGACCTGGCGCAGGGGCCGGCCGCGGCTCGTTATCTGTACGGAAAGGAAGAGCACCGCAACGCTTTCGTCATCGACGACAAGAAGCCCTACGGCACCGCACTGGCGCAGACGTTCGCCAAGGCGTTCCAGGCCGAGGGCGGCACCGTCGTGGGAAGAGCCCAGATCGACAACTCCCAGTCCGACATCACCACCCAAGTCGCGAAGGCCCGGCAAGCCGGAGCCGACCTGGTGTACTTAGGCGGCGAGTACGACACCGCGGCCGCCCTCAGCGGACAGTTCCACTCCACGGACCCTGGCATCCGCGTGGCCGGCGGTGACGCCATCTCCGTCGATACGTACGCGGAACTGGCGGGCGACGGTGCCGAAGGGGACATCTGCACCATCGGAGGGGCTGTGACCGAGAAGCTGGACTCGGCCAAGCCGTTCCTCGCCGCGTATGACAAGGCGGGCTACACGAACCCGGGCGACCCGGGCCCCTACGGCGGTTACGCATACGACGCCACATGGGCGTTGCTCCGTGCCTTCAAGCAGGGTGTCCACCTGACCGCCGCCCACGGCCTGCCCACGGCCGCCCGCCACGACGTGCGCGAGGCGGTCCAGAAGGTCCGCTTCGACGGCGCGATGGGGAAGGTCGGCTTCGACGACTACGGCGACCCCATCACCCAGGCGGTCACCGTCTATCGACTGCACGCCGGTAAATGGACGCAGGTGTAGCCGTAGCCGTACGCGTACCCGTCACTCCGAAGCGCCCCGCAGGTCCAGTCGCCAGTCCTGCCCGTTGAGGTCCTGGCCGAAGGAGCGGTGCGGTTTCTCGGCGGTGAGGACGAAGCCGTGGCGCTGGTAGATGCGGCGGGCCGCGCCGAGGATGTCGTTGGTCCACAGGACGATGTCGCGGTAGCCGACGCCTCGGGCGAAGTCCACCAGAGCCCCGACGAGCCGGTCGCCGATGCCGAGGCCGCGCGCGTCCGGCTCGACCAGCAGCAGCCGCAGCCGGGCGGTGCCGGGCGCGTCGTCCCGTACGCACATCACGCATCCCACCGGCCGCCCGTCCAGCTCGGCGATCCACACCCGCTCCAGATGCGGGTCGTGATCCTCCGCGAAGTCGGCGACGATCCTCGCCACCAGCCCCTCGTAGTCGGCGTTGAACCCGTACTCGGCCGCGTACAGCGCCGCGTTGCGCTGCACGACCCAGCCGAGGTCGCCGGGCCCGGGTTCGCGCAGTACGACGTCCTCCCGGCGTGGCGGACGACCGTCGGAGAGGATCTCCCGGACGGTCCGCATCGCCTCCGACAGGCGGGACCGGTCCGGGGACGGCACGGTGGCGAGCAGCGCGCCCACGGATTCGTTCGCGCGCTCGGCGAGCAGCGTGGCGGTCTCCCGGCCGCGCTCCGTGAGCGTGACGTGCCGTCGGCGTGGGTCAAGGTCCGAGGCCGTGCGCTCGATCAGCCCGTCCTGCTCGAATTTGTTCAGGATCCTGCTCAAGTAGCCCGCGTCCAGCGAGAGTTCAGTGCGCAGATCGATCGCGTCCGTACGCGGGGAGTGCGCGAGCTCGTACAGGACGCGGGACTCGGTGAGGGTGTAGGGGGCGTACAGGTGGCGGCTGTAGTCGAGCGCCCCGATGACGTTCGTGTAGAAGCGGTTGAAGGCGCGGATGTCCTGGACGGTCATGATCGTTTGACCCCGTGTGATCCAAGTGAATGATGTCGATAGTTGACTCAGTCAGAGATCTCTTGGGGTCGAGGGTAGGACGAACGGGCGGCGCGCGTCCATGCCCGTGCGGTACCCACCTTCTTTGGTTCACCGGGGTCGGGATCCACAGGGCGTCGGGATTCGCCGTATGTCCGCATTCGCTGTACGTGTGGACTCGCTGTACGTCCGGGATCGCCGTGCGCCCCGCTCAGCCCCGGGGCACCCCGGAGGACCCCCGCACCATCAACTCCCCCCGGATCACCGTGATCCCCCCGGGCGGCGGTTCCTCCCGCCCCATCGCGATCCGCCCGGCCCGGGCCCCCGCCTCGGCCAGCGGCAACCGCACCGTCGTCAGAGAGGGCACCGCGTCGATGCTGAACGGCAGATCGTCGAACCCCGCCACCGAGACGTGATCCGGAATCCGTCGCCCCGAGTCGCGCAGCGCCGCGCACGCCCCGATCGCGACGGAGTCGTTCGCCGCCACGATCGCCGTCAGGGAAGGGTCCCGGCGCAGCAGCTCCAGCGTCGCCTCGTACCCGGACCGTCGGTCGTAGCGCCCCCACACCGTCCACCGCGGATCCTCCGAGATCCCGTGCGAGGCCAGCGCCTCCCGGTGTCCCTCCAGCCGGTGCCGGGTCGTCGTGCGTTCCTCGGGGCCCGCGATGTAGCCGAGCCGCCGGTGTCCGAGCCCGATCAGGTGCTCGGTGAGTTCCCGGCCGCCCCCGCGGTTGTCGAAGGTCAGCGCGATCGCCCCGGTCTCCGGCGCGGGCGGGCGCCCGCACAGCACCACCCGCGTCCCCGTCTCCGCCAGTCTCCGCAGCTTCGCGCCCATGGCCGCCGCGTGCGGTACGTCCTCCACGGCCCCGCCGGTCAGCACCACGGCCGCCGCCCGCTGCCGCTGCAACAGCGTGAGGTAGGTCAACTCGCGTTCCGGAGAGCCCCCGGTGTTGCAGACCACCGCGAGCCGTTCCCCGCCGGCCCGCCCGCCCGGCCCCCCGATCTCGGACTGGATGGCGCTCGCCATGATCCCGAAGAACGGGTCGGCGATGTCGTTCACCAGGATCCCGACCAGGTCGGACGTGGCCGCGGCCAGTGCGCTCGCGGGACCGTTGAGTACGTAGTCCAGCTCGTCCACCGCTCGCAGCACCCGCTCCCGGGTGGTGGCCGCCACGGGATAGTTCCCGTTCAGCACGCGCGACACCGTCGCGGGCGAGACCTGCGCGCGGGCCGCCACGTCCGCCAGGGTCACCGTCATCTCGTCGTCCTCCGGTCGCGCATCTCGTCGTACGTCCTCGTGGCCGGGCCGTCGCATGGCCGGGCCGTCTGGATGGGTAGACAGGCCCCCCACGGGCACGGTTCCGATCGTTCGGAACGTCGAGTCGTGTCGTGTCGAGCAGACCATAAAGCCCTGACCCCCAGTTGTTCGCCCCCTCGAACAACTCAACCCCGTCACGGTCTTGTCTGGACCGCTGCACAGAGGCTAGCTTCTCCGTAGATAGAAAGCGCTTGCTGTGCCGCTCATCAGTAGAGGCGTACGCGGCGCGCAGAACCGCGTACGAAACGCGTACGAACGCTGCGTACGAGACCTACGAAGGGGACGACGTGACACGCAAGACGGTGCGTATCGCCATGAACGGTGTGACCGGGCGTATGGGCTACCGACAGCACCTGGTCCGCTCCATCCTGGCCCTCCGCGAACAGGGCGGCCTCGACCTCGGCGACGGCACCGTGCTGTGGCCGGAGCCGATCCTGGTCGGCCGCCGTGAGCACGCCCTGAGGGCGATGGCCGAGCAGCACGGCCTGGAGCACGTCTCGACGGACGTGGACGCCGTTCTCGCCGACCCGACCGTCGAGATCTACTTCGACGCCCAGGTCACCTCCGCCCGCGAGGAGGCGCTCAAGAAGGCGATCGCCGCGGGCAAGCACATCTACACCGAGAAGCCGACCGCCACGGGACTCGAAGGCGCCCTGGAGCTCGCGCGGCTCGCCGACAACGCCGGCATCAAGCACGGCGTCGTCCAGGACAAGCTGTTCCTCCCGGGTCTGCTCAAGCTCAAGCGCCTCATCGACGGCGGCTTCTTCGGCCGCATCCTCTCCATCCGCGGCGAGTTCGGCTACTGGGTCTTCGAGGGCGACTGGCAGACCGCCCAGCGCCCGTCCTGGAACTACCGCGCCGAGGACGGCGGTGGCATCGTTGTCGACATGTTCCCGCACTGGGAGTACGTCCTGCACGAGCTGTTCGGCCGGGTGAAGTCCGTCCAGGCCCTCACCGCCACCCACATCCCGCAGCGCTGGGACGAGAACGACAAGCCCTACGACGCCACCGCCGACGACGCCGCCTACGGCGTCTTCGAGCTCGAGGGCGGCGCGATCGCCCAGATCAACTCCTCCTGGGCGGTCCGCGTCAACCGCGACGAACTGGTCGAGTTCCAGGTCGACGGCACGGAGGGCTCGGCCGTCGCCGGTCTGCGCAACTGCCGCGTCCAGCACCGCTCCGCCACCCCCAAGCCGGTCTGGAACCCCGACATCCCCGCCACCGAGGTCTTCCGCGACCAGTGGCAGGAGGTCCCGGACAACGCCGAGTTCGACAACGGCTTCAAGGCCCAGTGGGAGCTGTTCCTCAGGCACGTCTACGCCGACGCCGACTACCACTGGGACCTGCTGGCCGGCGCCCGCGGCGTACAGCTCGCCGAGCTGGGCCTGAGGTCGTCGGCCGAGGGCCGCCGTCTCGACGTACCGGAGATCTCGCTGTGACCATCCAACTGCCCGACTCCAGCGGCCGGTTGAGGACGTACGAGCCCCGCCCGGAGCCCCTCGTCGTCACTACCGGCGCCCCCTTCTCCTCTCGTACGGTCTTCTCGGCGGCGCACGTCGTCGCCGACCCGTACGCGGACGTGTCGCCCGACTCGCCCGCCACCGTCGACTGGGACGCCACCCTCGCCTTCCGCCGCCACCTGTGGTCGCACGGGCTCGGGGTCGCCGAGGCGATGGACACCGCCCAGCGCGGCATGGGCCTGGACTGGGCGGGCGCCGCCGAGCTGATCCGCCGCAGCGCGGCCGAGGCCAAGGCGGTCGGCGGTCTCATCGCCTGCGGTGTCGGCACCGACCAGCTCACCGGCCCGGCGACCCTCGCCGAGGTCCGCGCGGCCTACGAGGAGCAGCTCGCCCTCGTCGAGGAGTCCGGCGCGCAGGCCATCCTGATGGCGTCGCGCGCGCTCGTGGCGGCCGCGAAAAGCCCCGCGGACTACCTCGACGTCTACGGCCACCTGCTGCGCCAGGCCACCGAGCCGGTGATCCTGCACTGGCTCGGCCCGATGTTCGACCCGGCGCTTGAGGGCTACTGGGGTTCGTCCGACCTGGACGCGGCCACCGACACCTTCCTGGAGGTCATCGCCGCGCACCCGGACAAGGTGGACGGCATCAAGGTCTCCCTGCTGGACGCGCAGCGCGAGATCGACCTCCGCCGCCGCCTCCCGCAGGGCGTCCGCTGCTACACCGGCGACGACTTCAACTACCCCGAGCTGATCGCGGGCGACGAGCAGGGCTTCAGCCACGCCCTGCTCGGCATCTTCGACCCGCTGGGCCCGCTGGCGGCTCAGGCGGTCCACGCCCTCGACACCGGGAACACGGCCGGCTTCCGTGAACTCCTCGACCCGACAGTCGAGTTGTCCCGCCACCTCTTCCAGACGCCGACCCGTTTCTACAAGACGGGCGTGGTGTTCCTGGCCTGGCTGGCCGGCCATCAGAGCCACTTCACCATGGTCGGCGGCCTCCAGTCGGCCCGCTCCCTGCCGCACTTCGCCCGCGCCTACGAACTCGCCGACGGCCTCGGCCTGTTCCCGGAGCCGAAGTCGGCCGAGGAACGGATGAAGACCCTGCTGTCCGTGTACGGAGTGGACCAGTGACCGACCTCGCTCGCTTCAGCATCAACCAGATGACCGTCAAGCAGCTGTCGATGCCGGAACTGGTCGCCTGCTGCCTGGAGTTGGGCGTGCCGGGCGTCGGCCTGTGGCGCGAACCCGTCCAGACGTACGGCGTGGAGGCCACGGCCAAGCTGGTCCGCGACGCGGGCCTGGCCGTCACCACCCTGTGCCGGGGCGGCTTCTTCACGGCCATCGACCCGGACGAGCGCGCCCGGGCCCTGGACGACAACCGCCGCGCCGTCGACGAGGCGGCCACGCTGGGCACGGACGTCCTGGTGCTGGTCTCCGGCGGCCTTCCCGCCGGCTCCAAGGACCTGCGCGGGGCGCGGGAGCGGATCGCCGACGCGCTGGCCGAGCTGGGCCCGTACGCCGAGGACCACGGGGTGAAGCTGGCCATCGAGCCGCTGCACCCCATGTACGCCTCGGACCGCTGCGTGGTCTCCACCCTCGCCCAGGCCCTGGACCTCGCGGAACGCTTCCCGGCCCAACAGGTCGGCGTCACCGTGGACACGTACCACATCTGGTGGGACGACACGGCACCCGAGCAGATCGCCCGGGCCGGCGCGGGCGGCCGCATCCACACCTTCCAGCTCGCCGACTGGACCACCCCGCTGCCCGAGGGCGTGCTCAACGGCCGCGGCCAGATCGGCGACGGCGCGATCGACATGCGGGAGTGGCTGGGATACGTGACGGCGGCCGGGTACACCGGGCCGATCGAGGTCGAGCTGTTCAACGACGGGTTGTGGGCGCGGGACGGCCGCGAGGTCCTCGCGGAGACGGCGACGCGGTTCGTGGAGCACGTGATCTCGTGAGCGAGGGCCTCTGACCGATCGAACGGGTCGACGGCCGCTGGGTGTGGGGGACACCCGGCGGCCGGGCGGGGGGTGTGCGAGGCGCGCGTGGGCGGAGTTCCTCCCGGACGGCCCGCGGCGAGGGTCAGAGACCGGAGGCCGGGGCCGTGAACGAGTGCAGGTCGGCTACAGCCAGGGTTTGCTCCGCGTTATACGCCTCGAAGGTGCCCATGCGCTGGAAGCCGAGGCGGGTGGCGAGCTTGAGCGAGCGCTCGTTGGCTGTCTGGGTCACCACCAGGACCGGCTGGTCAGGCAGTTCGCCGGCGGCGGCGCGCAATATAGCGGTCGCAGCCTCGAATGCCAGCCCCGCACCCCAACTGCCGCGCCGGAGCAGGTACGTCAGCTCCAGTTCCGCGCCTTCGTCGGTGACATGTCCGGGAAGGTCGGGGGAACGGCGGTCGAGCACCAGTGTCCCGATGAGTCGGTCGGATTCCTTGTTGGCGATGACGTAGACACCGGGCTTGCCGGCAATTCCGCTGACGCCGTTCGCAGCGAAGTACTGCTCGACGACGCTACGAGGTCGCGGGCCACCGAGGTGACCGCGGACCTGTGGATCGGTCTGGAGCTCGATGAGACCGTCGATGTCGGCATCGTGCGCTTTTCGCAGCAGGAGACGATCCGTGGTGATCGCCGCGGCGGAGAGCGTGGGTAATGCGTTCATGGGATCCATTGTCCGGCGCCCTCGTCCGTGCCTTCGCCCGCGACCGGGTCTTCCAGCCCTGAGCGGGTCGTATGGCCGAGCCGGTCCATCGTGCTGCGGCAGAAACGCGCCTGGGAACGTGGGGCAGTCACGACAGTAGAGTCACGGTGTGACCGAGCTCGTCTTGTTAGCGACTGGCTGGGATGCTGACGTCTTCGCTCTCGACACGCAGCGCGTCCTGCGCCGGTATCGGGGCGAAGGTGACGTGGCCGCTGAGGCCTCTGTGATGGCCCACGTGGGCGGATTGGGATTCCCCTTGCCATGGGTCTACTCGGCCAGTGGTGGTGATCTGGTCCTCGAACGGCTCACCGGCCCGACCATGCTGCAGGCGCTGCGGGCAGGGGAGATCACCGCCGTGGCGGCGGCGGAACTGTTGGCTGGTCTGCTTGCTCAGCTTCACGCGTTGCCGCCACAGATGCCGGAGAAGCCCGGGGAGCGCCCGGTGCATCTGGATCTGCACCCGGCGAATGTCATGCTCGAAGCGCGAGGACCGGTTGTGATCGACTGGCGTAACTCCGGACAGGGCCAGCCTGAGTTCGATGTCGCTGTGTCCGCACTGATCGTGGCGCAGGCCGCGGTCGACTCCGCGCGGGAGGAGGCCGCGCTCGCCGCTACGTTCCTCACCGCGTTCTTGGCCAGCGTCGACGCTGTGTCTTCCGAGGCGTTGGAGCAAGCAGTATGGTTCCGCCGGGCCGACCCCAACCTGGCTACGCGCGAGATCGCTCTACTGGCGATGCGGTTTCGTTGATCGGTTAGCGTCGCGGCCACAGCTGTGTTGCGTGCCGATAAGACGGTTGCCCACCTGCGGTGCGTGACTGTTCGTACGGGATGATCAGGGCATACGCGACGGTGACGGGCTGTTCGCCATGGAGCCGGTCCAACCGCCCGAGCGGGGGAAGCCGACGGCGTGGGCGGCAGTGGACAAGCGGTTCAGGGCGTTCGACCCGCACCAGGGCCACCTCGCCGGGGTCACGGGGGTCGTCGCGGCTGCTGACTGCTGACTGCTGACTGCTGACTGCTGACAGCGGCGCGACCGCGACCGATCCCACGATCACGGCCCTGGCCGCATGCTCGTTACTGGCCCACGCTCCTAGCGGCACTGCCGTCGGTTGGCGACATCAGGTGCCGATGTGGCCGTCCTTGACGGCCGTCACGAACGACGCCCACCGTTGCGCCGAGAACACCAGCGCCGGACCACTGACGGCCTTGCTGTCGCGCACGGGCACGTCGGCGTGGCCGCGGGCGACTTCGAGGCACTCGCCCTGATCGCCGCCGCTGTAACTGGACTTGTACCACCCGGTGAGGGCGGACGAGTCGGAGACGGTGTGCTCACTGCTGACCATGGTCATGTTCCTTCGCTGCCGCCCTGACGAGGGCCAGTGACTCCTGTTGCGACAACGCGTCGCTCAGCGCTAGAGCGTAGGCGGTCCGGCTGGCGGCCACCAGCGTCGGATCATCCATCAAGTTGCCGGTGAGGAAGCCCTCGACGTAGGCCACCGGAGCGGAGTCCTCGAAGCTCATGAGCGTGAGCAGGCTCTGTAGGAGTGAGTGCGCCCCGACGCCGAACGGCAGGACGTGCAGTCGCAGCCGTCCCGCCTCGGCCACGTCCGCGATCTTGTGCAGTTGTTCGGCCATGACCTGCGAGCCGCCGACGCGGCGTCGCAGCACAGACTCGTCGAGCAGTGTCCAGACGACCGGCTTCAACGGACCGTCGAGAATCCGGGCACGCTTTGTTCGAATGACAACGTCTCTGTCAAGTTCCTCCGCCGTGTGGTTCGGTCGATACGCGCGGAACAGGGCGCGTGCGTAGTCATCGGTCTGGAACACGCCGGGAACCAGTGAGAGCGCGAACTGCTGGATCAACGTGGCCTGTTGCTCCAGTTCGGCCACGACCGCGAAGTGGTCGGTGTACTTCGACTCCAGGTCCTCCAGCCAGCGGACGAAGAACCCGTCGGTGCCGAGCGCCCGGTCGATTCGCTGCGCGTCATCGGGCTTCGGCAGCCGCCTGCCCGCCTCGAAGTGACTGATCAGCGTCGGTGAACACACGACCTGGTTGCCCAGTTCCTCCTGGGTGAGGTCGGCGGCTGCCCGCCGCAGCCTCAGTTCCTCTCCGTACTTCTCCCGTTGCGTCCGCGGTGTACGAGGCTTCGCCATCCTGCCAACTCCCCACTTGACGTGCGTTTCGTCAACTCCCAGGTACTGGCAGCGTAGCCACGGATGACCCCACTCTGTGACTGGTTCACCACACAACGCAGTCAGTCGAGAGAAAGCAGGTCGACGTGGCCACCGTCATCACCCGGCACTTCAAGCAGTTGCTGAGGTCCCTCCCCTCGGCACGTGGGCTCCGCCGCGCGAAGTCCGCGCCGGTTGCCGCGAAGCCCCAGGTTCTCGGAGTGGGCCTCGGTTCGGCGTTCTTCCCTCGCGCGGGGAGCGACGGGTGAGCGGCCGGGGTGTGAAGGGTCGGCTGTACGTCTGCTGCCCTGGTCGGGTTCGGAGGGCAAGCCCTGCTATGTCGTCGGTGACGGCACGGGGTTGGTGTCGCGCCTTGCCGACGAGACCGAACGCGTCCAACTCGGCATGGCCGGTGACCTCCTCGGTCATGCCGCGGAGCTCCTGGTCGAGCCGGGGGTCTCCCAAGGTGAGCTGCACTATCTCGCCCGTTGCCTTGCCGAGTCCCTGCGGGACGTCAGTCGGATCGCGGAGAGCCGGGGAGCGCGTCTCGCCGGGTGAGGCACGTGCCGACCCTGTTCTGCGGCCGCCGCTGTATACGCTACGTATACTCGACGCATGTCCGACGTCATGATCCGCGTGCCCGCCGAAGTCCGTGACCAGCTGGCCGCCGTGGCCGAGGCGCGCGGCATCAGCCTCCGTGCCCTCATGCAGGACATAGCCGCTCAGACGTTGACTCCCGCGCAGGTCAGGGAACGGGCCGACCGCACGCGTGCGGTGCTCGCCGAGCGCTTCGGGCACTACATCTCGGACGAGGAGTCCGCCGAGATGCGGCGCAAGATGCGTGAGGCCGCCGCCGCTCACCGTGCCGCCCCGGCCGAGACGGAGCCGTCCCCTTGAGCTGGACCGAGCACTGCATCCTCGACACCCCCACCCTCCTGGCGTTGGGAGGCGACAAGCAGGTCTCCGGCCTCATCCACGCCGCTGCCGCCAGCGACGACGTGCGTCTGTGGGTCCCCGTCCTGTGTCTCCTGGAGGCCGAGCGCCGACGCGCCGGGATCGTCGACCACGTGGGCGTGCTGGTGGACGTACTCCATCTCGTCGACGACGACTACGCCATGGCGGTGACCATCGCCGAACTGGCCCGCTCGGGCGTCGACTTCGGCGTATCGGCAGCCGTCCACACGGCCCGCCCGAACGAGACGCTCCCCATGGGCGGCCTGATCGCCACCGTGGCACCGGAGCCGTACGCAGGGCTCGGAGTCGGGATCATGGACCTGAACCGCTGAGGGGCACCCCGCGACCGTGAGGGGTTCCTCGCTGTCAGGCCGGCGGGCCGACGGACTGGCGGGCGTAGGACGCGAGGCGTTCCGCGAGCGCGGTGACGAGGTCGCGCAGTTCATCGGGGCGCTCGATGACGAACGGCCGGTCGAGTGAGGCGAGTACCGGAGGCAACCAGTCGAGCCGCTCCGCCCGCAGCTCGACGCGCATCCAGCGCTCGGTCGCCCCGTCCTCGGCTGCGACGGGCTCGTACTCCTCCAGGCGCGCGACGCTTGCGGGAAGGTGGGCGCGGATCTGCTCGACTGTCCCGTGGATCCGCAAGGTCACCTCATGCCGGTACTCGGCCGTGGCGAACCCTGACAACACCCTGTGCGCCGGATCGGGATCCACGGGTGCCTCGAATGAACCGGGCAGGGTCCTCGCGTCTGCGATGCGATCGAGTCGGAAGGTTCGGTCCTCGCCGATCTCGGGGTCCGTGCCCGTGACGTACCACCGGCCCGAATGGGCGACGATCCCGTACGCGTTCAGGGTGCGTTCGCTGCGTCGGCCGTCGCGGTCGGTGTACCGGATCGAGACCGGTCGGCTGTGGCGTACCGCGTCGGCGATGGTGAGCAGGACCCCGGTGTCCGGGGTGGGGAACTCGCCGGGCTGATCCGTGAAGGCGAGAGACTCCAGGAGTGTGTCGAGCCGGCGTGCGAGGTGCTTGGGCAGCACCCGTCGGATCTTGGCCGTTGCCGTCTCGCTCGCGGTGTGACCCGCCGCCATCAACCCTGTTCGGCGGCCGGCGACCAGGCCGAGCAGCACGGCCAGCGCCTCGTCGTCGCTGAGCATGAGCGGAGGCAGGCGGTACCCGGGGGCGAGCCGGTACCCGCCGTAGCGGCCGCGCACCGACTCCACGGGCACGTCAAGGTCGATCAGCTGGTCCACATACCGCCGCACTGTGCGCTCTTCGACGCTTAGCCGGTCGGCGAGTTCGGCCGCTGTCCGAGTGCCGCCGGACTGCAGCAACTCCAGGAGTGTCAGTACGCGGCCGGTGGGTCGAGGCATGCGCACAGCCTAAGGCGAATACCGGACCGATTCTGTCCACTATTTCTCCTAGCCTGCGACATGCACGCCTTCAGCACAGTCCTCCAGCACAGCCAAGGAGATCCCCATGGACTTCGTCTCGATCCGCATCATCACCAGCGACGTAGCGCGCCTCGTCGAGTTCTACGAGCGAGTCACAGGGGTGCAGGCGATGTGGGCCACCGAGGACTTCGCCGAACTCAGGACCGCGGGCGCCACCCTCGCGATCGCCGGCACCCGCACCGTCCCGCTGTTCGCCCCGGGTTCTGCCCGCCCGGCGGACAACCACAGCGTGATCACCGAGTTCCTTGTCGACGACGTGGACCGCGTTCACCAGAACCTGACCGGCTTCGTCACCGACTTCGTCACCGAGCCCACCACGATGCCCTGGGGCAACCGGTCGCTGCTGTTTCGCGACCCCGACGGCAACCTCGTCAACTTCTTCACCCCGGTCACCCCGGCGGCCATCGAGAAGTTCGCACGTTGACGCCTGTCGCGGTCAAGTATCGGAGTCGGCGTGGTCCACAGCTTCAGCGAAGTAGGGCCAGCCGTCCACTTCGAGATTCTGCGCCGATGGCGGGATCTCCAGAACAGGCGCCGCAGCGTCGAGCAGGCGCCGGACCGTTCCCGGCTCGTAGAGGTTGAGCCAGGTGCGGTCAGGGAGCGCATGACCGTACCCGCCTCGAAGTACGAGTTCGAAACGATCCTGCCTGGGCCCGGGGCAAAGACCAAGGACAACCGGCGTCGAATGCCCTGCGCTGACGCCTCTGGGAAAAGGGACAGTGTCACCTGACAGTCAGCGTAGTCAGGTCTCATCCTCTGCCGGACCGTCCAGTACCAGACAGTCCCGTTCACCACGAGGCGGCGGATACGTCGATCGTTCCCCATTGAGCCACAGTAGAACGTTGACCTGGTACGAACGGCAGCGTTTTCTTTCGACGCCCCGGTCACCCCGTCGTGATCATTTGTCAGGCGGGCCCTGAGGGCCGTTCCTTCGATTGGCTCGACGACGGGCCATAAGCTCAACGTCCTTGTCTCGGACCACGTCGATTGTGTTCTGGCGGAGGCGGGTCGGACGTGGGCGTAGACGGTTGCGCTGACTCCGATGTCGGCGTGGCCGAGGAGGTCCGGCGAGGAGTCCAACGCCCTGTTCCAGAAGCAGGGGTACGGTCAAGTGCCGGAGGCCGGGTGCGGATGGTCGGCATGACGGATCGGGATCGGTTGGGGCGGCCGGCGGTGCACTATGCGGCTGCCGATGGTGACGCGGAGGGCCGGAGGGGGCTGTTGGCCGGGGGAGCCGACTCAGAGGCAGTCGACACTGCGGGCTGGACGCCGCTGCAGTTTGCGGCGCAAGCGCAGTCGCCATCGGCCATCGAGGTCCTCCTAGCCGCAGGTGCGACGGTCGATGCCGCGGATGGTCGTGGCAGCACGCCGTTGTGGAGGGCGGTGTTCTGTTCGCAGGATGAGAGGGCCACGATCCGGCTGCTGCTGGAAGCCGGTGCCGACCCCGACCGGGGCAACGCTCATGGTGTGAGCCCGCGGGCGCTGGCGGGACGGATTGCAAACTACGACGTGGCTGCCCACCTTCCGGGCGGAGCCGGGACTTTCTCCTAGGCTCCGCCGCGGAGGGCTCGCCGCTGCGGGACTCGGGATCGAAGCGGGTGTAGAGGCGCGGGCCGCTTGTGTCTGGGCTGTCTTCCGCCTGCGGACCACCACCCGGAGCTCGAAACTCACCGACATTCCAGACGCCGACCACACCCAGTCGTTGCTGGAACTCACCGACAGGCGTTGCTGCCCGTCATCGACATACCACCTGCATACGACGACCTGCGCCGCATGCACTTGGAGGCCGGGCAACAGACTCCCTTTCACATCACGGTCTCCGGTGGCTGGCGTAACTCGACCAATGCACGTGGGCACTCCAGCGTGGACGTCGGTGCGATCGTGGGTGTACGGCTCCGCTGTCATGGCGATGCCGTCTACCGCTCGGATTCATCGTTGCGGCAGCCGGTCCTGGCGAAGGAGGATCGTGCCCAGTGGATCTGGTGGATCACGCCGGGCACCGCCGGACCCCACCTATTTTCCGGTGCCGGAGGTCCGAGGGGGACGTCGCTGCGGTTGTCGCGTCGACGTATGTGCACAGGTCGGGAAGGTATCGCGTCCAGCAAGAAGCACGCGCCCGTCCCGCAGTGCATGCTTGTGCTGTCTTTGGTCGCGAGAGGAGGGAGTTGGTGTTGTCTCAGGATGTACGGATTCAGCAGGCGTGGAGGCGAATCACCGAGTGGCTTGGCGAGAATGCGTCGCGTCATGCCGAAGCAATGAATCCTGGAGCCGACGAGAGTCTGATCGATGCGGCTGAAGAGGAGATGGGGACGGCGGTCCCCAGCGAGCTTCGGGCGTGGCTGCAGCTGAACAACGGCAGTACCGGCAAGGATGTGGTGGAGGGGCACCTCTATGAACCGCATCCGGATTCGGTTTTCCTGCCCGGCAACAATGTCTTCCTCGACCTTCGCCGGGCCGCAGGCGTGTATCAGGATCTTCGCGCCTCAGGGGCGGACTGGCAGCCCGAGTGGATTCCCTTCGCCCAGAAGTCCGACGCCCCCTACGGATATTTCCTCGACACCGGCGCGGGCTCTGCGCAGGCTCCGGTGATGTACTTCGCGGAGGCGGCGCTTCCGAAGCTCGCCTTCTCCTCTCTGGCGGACTTCCTCGAAGCCATGGCCGACGCCCTGGAGGACAGGGGCGGGATCCGGGCGCTGGGGAACCGGGTTCCGTACGGACCGGTCACGGACTCGGGGGTGCTGCGCTGGAAGCGTGCGGAGAACGCCCCCTAGAGTCGCGACGACAAGGCAACGGAGGAAGGGCCCGGAAGCCCACTCGGCGCTTCCGGGCCCTTCCCTACGCGTTTGTCACCTGACGTCGCAGACGGCGGCGGTCATCGCGCAATTGTCGAACCCTGGCAGGCCGACCCAGTAGTCGTCCCCGTCCCGCAGCCGGTTTCGATTGATGAAGCCGCCGAAGGGCGACATGGACTGGCTGTTCTGGTTGAGGGAGATGCTGGAACGGCCGCACACCTCCCCGCCGACCGGCAGGTCGTAGTTGTCGTCGCTGTAGAGCGTCCAGTGGCCACTCCCCACCTTGACCCCGTACGTCGACAAACACGTCGTCGGATCCGTCACCTGATTGGTGCCACCCTTGCCCGAGGGCATGCCAGCGCTCTGGTAGCTGTTGGCGAAGGCGAACTCGTCGCAGCTCGAACTGTCCTTGTTGGACGAGCTCAGCTCCGGGGACAGGCCGATGTCCGTACGCCGAATATAGGCGGGCGAATCCGGGCACACCACATTCCGGCTATCGTCGGATGTCCAGTCGTCGCGGTTCATGTACGTGAGGGGTGTGCCCCCGCCCCTACGGCCGAAATGCTTGCCGTTGCGCGTCTGGACAAGCCAGGCGTGCGCCGCGGCGGCCGGGAACTTCTTGGCATTGAGGACGTAGGTCGGCTTGTAGTACTCGAACACGCAGCCGGGGTTCGCTGTGACCACCCGGTCACAGCGCAGCTGCGAGTACCGGTCCGTGCTGACAGCGACGGCGTTCTGCGATGGGGTCCCGGCCACGGTGGCCCCGAGCTTCCAGCTCACACCGACCAGGTCCGAGGTGCGGGTCTGCCCCCAGAACAAGCTCACCTGCACATCGCCGACATGCCGGTCGCCGACGCCCCACTCCCAGACGGACGGGGTCTTCCAGATGGCGTTGCTGGTGGTGCAGTCGAACTCGCAGGTCTCGCCGAAGGTGATGGTGACCGGTGCCGTCGTTGCCACCCCGGTGGCGGAGGTTGGGACGAGCTTCAGCTTCGTGTTCATGCCGTTCTCGTCGCTGTACGACTTGATCTCCGCCTGGACGTCGAAGTCCATCGTGCCGATGATCTTCCCGTCCTGGTTGGTGATGACGATCGGTATGTGATCCTTCAGGCATGCCTGCGTGCGATTGATCCATTGCACATGGTTGTTGAACGGCTTTTCGTCGCACCATTCGACGAAGCTCCCGGTGCCGGCCGCCCGGACGGCCGCCACCGAGGTGGCCGACGTGGCGGAGGGACCCGCAGGTCCGGTGCCGTTGATCTCACTCAGGCTGACGTCGGTGGGCGTGGTGTCGTCGCCGGGCTGGTCGACGCTCGTGTCCGGGTCGCCGAAGAGTACCTCCGGTAGCTTCGACTGGTCGCCGGGCACGAAGGCGACCGCGTCCCAGGCGATGTCCTTGTCACCGGTGCCGCCGCTGTTGAAGTTGGACAGCCGTACCTCGGGGCGCCTGTCCTTGAACCGATAGCCGCCTAGTGAAACCCACTTGTTGGACTGGTTGGCGTCCTGGGAGATCGTCTTCTTCTTCGTGCCGAACGCGGTAACGATCTCGTAGACCGCCTCGGCGGTCTGCGCCCCGTGGTCGGGGATGTGCACGAGGACCTCTGCGTCGCCGCCGCGGCCGGGGATTGTGGAGTTCAGCTTCCAGACACCGGTGGCCTCCATGCGATTGGCCGTCCCGGCCGTGGACTCCGGCTGCCGCGTGTGCGCGAAGTAGAAGTGGTTGCCGTATCCCGCCCCGATCTGGTGGGTGTCTATCTTCCCCGGATAAGTGCCGTTCCACGCGCTGTAGTTGAGCGTGAACGTGCCGTCGGACTTGGCTGCTCCGCAACTGCGCGAGGCCGAACCGGCCGGGACTACACCGTTGGGCACGTCATCGACGATGAGCGCGCCGCTGGGCAGACCGCTGCTGCAGCGCGGCGGGTAGGAGTTGGCGTCCGCCTGCTCCGGGTAGCTCGTGTTGAAGCGGTGGACCTGGTTGCCGCACTGGGCGTAGGTCGTGCAGT
>NZ_JBFAGK010000027.1:0-115509 GCF_040660135.1 Streptomyces sp. NPDC050997 | reverse complement strand
CCGCTCCTCAAGAAACCGATTCCGCGCCGTTCCGAGGACGGACACCCCCCGGCCCGTCCCCGCCCCCCCACCGCCCCGCAGGCGCGACAGGCACCCCACATGCCCCCACGGGAGGAAGCACCCAGCCACTCCACTCTGCCGAGCCGCACCCCCCCAAGGAGCCCCGCATGCCCTTGCACCACCTCCAACACCCCTTGTCCAGAAGGGGATTGCTGTTCGCGAGCGCCGGGGCCGGCGCCGCGCTCGCGGTCGGGGAGGCCCCCGCGCGGGCCGCCGGCGGCAAGCGCCCCTTCGGCCGGTACGGGTCGCCCGCGGCCCGCCTCACCCCGCAGACCCTGTACGTCGACCCGCACGGCCGCGGCGACTTCACCTCCGTCCAGGCCGCCGTGACCGCCGCGACCGGCAGCGGCCGGACCCTGGTCCTCGCGCCGGGCGTCTACCGGGAGACCGTCGCCGTCGACGCCACCCGGACGGAGGCGACCTGGATCGGCGCCTCCGGGGACCCCCGGGACGTCGTGATCGTGTACGACAACGCGGCCGGCACCCCCAAGCCGGGCGGCGGCACCTACGGCACCACCGGGTCGGCCACCACGACCGTGCAGGCCGCCGGCTTCACCGCCCGCTGGATCACCTTCGCCAACGACTGGCTGCGCGCCGACCACCCCCAGATCACCGGCACCCAGGCCGTCGCCATCAAGGTGCAGGGCGACCGCTCGGCCTTCCACCACTGCCGTTTCCTCGGCCACCAGGACACCCTGTACGCCGACTCCATGGCCCTGGCCGTCTTCGCCCGCCAGTACTACGCCCACTGCTACGTCGAGGGCGATGTCGACTTCGTCTTCGGCCGGGCGACCGCGGTCTACGAGAACTGCCACTTCCGCACCCTGAACCGCACCGACCTGGCGGCCGCCCCCTACGGCTTCGTCCTCGCGCCCTCCACGGCCGGCGCCAATCCGCGCGGATACCTGGTCGTCCGCGGCCGGGTCAGCAGCGAGGCCCCGGACGCCCACTACAAGCTGGCCCGCCCGTGGGTGCCCAGTTCCGACACCACCGCCCGCCCGTCGCTCACCGTGCGGAACACCTGGCTGGGCCACGGCATCGACGCGATCGCGCCCTACGCCAACATGTCGGACAGCTTCCCGTGGCAGAGCCAGCGGTTCGCCGAGTACCGGAACACGGGCGCCGGCGCCGAGATCTCCGTGCCCGCGAACCGTCCCCAACTCACCGCGGACCAGGCCGAGTCGGCGACCCGCGCCGAGTATCTGGGTGACTGGCGGCCATGGAAGCGGGGACGCTGACATGCGCAGACGCACCCTTCTGACGGGCCTGTCCGCAGGCCTGGCCGCCGCCGGTACCGCTCCCTCCGCCTCCGCCTCCGCCTCCGGCCGCCGGGTCCTGCACGTCCGGCCCGGAGACTCCGTGCAGGCGGCCGTCGACGCGGTGCCGGGTCCCGGCTGGACGATCGTCGTGCATCCGGGGACGTACCGGGAAGTCATCACCATCGACACGGACAAGGCGGAGTTGACCCTGCGCGGCGCCACCCGCGACCCGCGTGACGTCGTCATCGTCTACGACAACGCGAACGGCACGAAGAGGCCCGACGGCACCACGTACGGCACCGCCGGCTCCGCCACCTTCACCTCGGCGGCCCCGGGGCTGACCGTCCGCGACCTGACCCTCGCCAACGACTGGCTGCGCGCCGACCACCCCGAGATCACCGGCACCCAGGCGGTGGCCGCGTACACCTACGGCGACCGCACCCACTTCGAGAACGTGCGCCTGCTGGCCCACCAGGACACCCTCTTCGTCGAGACGACCGCGCTCGACGTCTTCGACCGGCAGTACTTCCACCGCTGCCACATCGAGGGCGACGTCGACTTCGTCTTCGGCCGGGCGACCGCCGTCTTCGAGGACTGCCACTTCCACACACTGCCGCGGGACGTCGACTTCACCCCCAAGGGCATGGTCTTCGCCCCCTCCACGGCCCGCGCCAACCCGCACGGCATCCTGGCGCTCCGCTCCCGGATCACCTCCGGCGCCGAGGACGGGGCGTACAAACTGGCCCGGCCCTGGGTGCCGACGTACGAGACGACGGCCTGGCCCTCCCTCGTCGTGCGGGACACCCGGATCGGACCCGGGATCGACGCGGTGGCCCCGTACACCAACATGCGGGAGGCGTATCCCTGGCAGACCATGCGGTTTCGGGAGTACCGCAACACGGGCCCCGGAGCGGGGATCACGGTGCCGGACAACCGGCCTCAACTCGGCCGAGCGGAAGCCGTGTCGCACACGAGGTCGGCCTACCTCGGTGATTGGCGACCCCGTGCGTACGGTCGAGCGGCACGCCCTGAGGCACACCCTGAGCCACGCCGGCACCGGGGGATCGTATGAGTGAGCCGCTCGGACGCCGGACCTTCGTCGCGGGGGCCGCCGCCGCGGCGTTCCTCACGGGCGGCACCGGGGCCGCGCGGGCGGCGGACCTGGTGGCCGGCGATCTGCCCGACTTCCACCCGGCACTGAAGGACGAGCTCACCTTCCCGCTCGCCTGGGGCACTTCACCCGTCCGCGACTTCCGGGCGTGGCGTCGAGCCGCCCGTTCGAAGGTCGAGGAACACCTCCTCGTCGCCTCGCAGCGCGGGACGCCGTACGCGCCCCGATTCACCACGGGCCCCCAGGAGGACGGATACACAAGGGAGTTGGTGACCCTCGCGCTCACCGCCTACGAACGCGTCCGCGGCGTCCTGCTCACCCCGCACGGCCCCGGCCCCTTCCCCGCAGTGCTCCTCCTCCACGACCACGGAGCCAGGTTCGACATAGGGAAGGAGAAACTCGTCCGCCCCTGGTACGACGACACGCGCCTCGCCTCCGCGCAGGCGTGGGCGGACAAGTACTTCAGCGGACGCTTCGTCGGCGACGAACTGGCCCGGCGCGGATACGTGGTCCTCTGCCTGGACGCCCTCGGCTGGGGCGACCGCGGCCCCCTCGCCTACGACCAACAGCAGGCCCTCGCCTCCAACTTCTACAACCTCGGCTCCTCCCTCGCCGGACTCATGGCCCGCGAGGACGCCCGTGCCGCCGGGTTCCTGGCCGGCCTCGACAGGGTGGACGCACGCCGGGTCGCGGCCGTCGGGTTCTCCATGGGCGCCTACCGGGCCTGGCAGACGGCCGCGCTCAGCGACGACATCGCCGCGGCGGCGAGCGTGTGCTGGATGACGGGCCTGAAGGAAATGATGGTGCCCGGCAACAACACGCTGCGCGGGCAGTCGTCGTACTACATGCTCCACCCCGGGCTTCCCCGGTTCCTCGACTTCCCCGACGTGGCGGGCATCGCCGCACCCAGGCCGATGCTCTTCCTCAACGGCGCGCTGGACACCCTCTTCACCGCCGACGGCGTGCGGGTGGCCCACGACAAGCTGCGCGCCGTCTGGCGTTCGCGCCACGCCGAGGAGCGGTTGCGTCTGAAGACCTGGCCCGACCTCGGCCATGTCTTCGTCGACCGCATGCAGGACGAGGTCTTCAGCTGGCTGGACCGCGTCCTGTGACCCCCTCCCCAATCGCACGACGAAAGGACCCGCCCGCCATGTCCCGTCGTACCGCTCTTTCCGCCCTGGCGGCCCTGACCCTGGGTGCCGGCCTCGCCGCCCTCCCCACCCAGGCCCAGGCCGCGACCGTGGTCGTCAGCAACTCGACCGACCTGTCCAACGCCCTGAAGAACGCCACCGCGGGCACGGTCATCCAGGTCCGCGGCGGCACCTACTACCCGACGGCCACGCTCCAGTCGACGGCCAACGGCACCTCGTCCGCGCCGGTCACGCTCACCGCGTACGGCTCCGAGACGGTGAAGATCGACGGCTCGTCGCTGCCCGACGGCGACTGGATCTTCAAGCTCACCGCGGACTACTGGAACGTCTCCAACATCACCTTCCAGAACTCCCCGGACAGCGCGGTCGTCTGCCAGTCCTGCACCGGCACCGTGTGGAACAACATCAAGACCATCAACGGTGGCGACTCCGGCTTCACGCTCACCGGCGACGGCACGGTCAACAACACCGTGAAGAACATCGACAGTTACGGCAACTACGACGCCGCCACCCATGGCGAGAACGCCGACGGTGTCGCCGTGAAGTTCGGCTCCGGCACCGGCAACCTGATCACCGGGGCCCGCCTCTACAACAACTCCGACGACGGCCTGGACTTCTGGTCGTTCTCGTCGCCGGTCACCGTCGAACACACCTGGGCCATGGGCAACGGCAAGAACCGCTGGTCCGACTCCGCGTTCGCGGGCGACGGCAACGGCTACAAGCTGGGCGGTGACGGCGAGGTCGTCGCTCACGTCGTCAACAACTCGGCCGCCTGGGACAACGCGGGCAACGGCTTCACCGAGAACTCCAACAAGGGCGCCATCGTCATCAACCGCACCACCGCCTACGCCAACGCCAAGTGGGGCTACTACTTCGCCACCGGCGCGGCCCGCCTCGGCAAGAACCTCGCCGTCAGCAACGGCGGCGGCTCGGTGAGCAAGGGCTCCTCGGTGGTCTCCTCCGGCAACAACTGGGACAGCGGCATCGCCACGCCCGCCTTCAAGTCGACGGACGCCTCGAGCACGTACAACGCCCGCAGTTCGAGCGGCACCCTGCCCACGACGACGTTCCTGACCACGGGCTCGACGACGATCGGGGCGACGATGAACTGAGATGAGGTGGGCTCAGCCAAGGTGCCACAGGGCGTACGACGCCGGTGGTACCAAGGCTGAGCCCACATCAGCACCGACCCGCCGCTCAGCTGTCGGCCAAGCACGCATGGGGTCCAGTCGCCTTCGCCCCAGCCATGGATTGTGTACCGATGGGATAACGGCGCTCGCACCGAACGTGTGATGCGCGTAGACAATGCTCTGACCTGGGCATCATCTACCCACCAGATCCGGAGATCCCATGCGCAAGTCCCTCAAAGCGGTCGCCGTCGGCGCGGCCTGTGTCGTCGCCGGTGGCGCCCTGTACGGCGCCGGCGCGGCCACCGCCGGTCAGTCCACGGCGAACTCCACGCACGAGCCCTACAACATCGGGCAGCTGGTCAAGGACATCGACACCTACTACGGCACCACGCCCGACGCCGACGGCGTGTACCAGGCGTCCCCGGACAGCCCGTACGCCAAGGATCTCGCGCGTATCGACTCCGCCGCGAGGAAGTACCTCGACCAGGCGGCGCGCAAGGCCCACCACAGGGGCGAGAAGCCCGCGGTCGTCTTCGACATCGACGACACGCTGCTGCTCAGCCTCGACTACGAGAAGCGCTACAACTACACGTACAGCTCGGCCACTTGGGCGGCCTACGTCAACAAGGCCGACCGCCCGGCCGTCTTCGGCAGCCCCGAACTCGTGCGGTACGCCGAGAAGAAGGGCGTCGAGGTGTTCTACAACTCGGGCCTGAGCGAGGCGCAGCGCACGGCCGCGGTCGCGAACCTGAAGAAGATCGGCGCCGATGTGAACCTCGACGCCGATCACGTGTTCCTCAAGAACTCGGCCAACCCGCCGTCCTACCTGAGCGGTTGTGCCACCCCGGGCGCCTGGACCTGCACGACGGTGCAGTACAAGTCCGGCACCCGGAAGCACATCGAGAAGGACCTCGGGTACGACATCGTCGCCAACTTCGGCGACCAGTACTCCGACCTCGACGGCGGCTACGCCGACCGGACGTACAAGCTGCCGAACCCGACGTACTTCGTCAGCTGATCCCGCGTACCGGCCGCAGCGACTCCAGCGTCGGCACCACCGGCTCGATCGTGCCGTCCGCCGCGAACTCCATGCGGTCGATGGTGGTTTCGCGGTGCATGCCGTCGCCGCCCGGCTTTCCGGGGCCGTTCAGGGCGAACCGGTGGTAGACGATGTACCAGTCGTCGGTGCCGGGGACGTTCACCACGGAGTGGTGGCCGGTGCCGAGGATGCCGTACTCGGCACGCTTGGACAGGATCGTTCCCCGCTTGGTCCACGGGCCGAGCGGGGACGGTCCGGTCGCGTAGGCGACGTGGTAGTTCTCGCTGCGGGTGTCGTCCTCGGACCACATGAAGTAGTACGTGCCGTTCCGCTTGATCACGAAGGATCCCTCACGGAAGTTGTCCGGGGTGATGTCCTTCACCTTCGCCGCGTCGTACGACACCATGTCGTCGTTCAGCGGCACCACGTACCCGTGCCCGTTGCCCCAGTAGAGATACGACTGGCCGTCGTCGTCCGTGAAGACCGCCGGGTCGATCATCTGGCCGCTCAGTGAACCGCCCTTCGCCACCAGGGGTTTGCCCAGGGCGTCCTTGAAGGGACCGGCGGGGGAGTCGGCCACCGCCACGCCGATCTGCTGCTCGGCGCAGTAGTAGAAGTAATACTTGCCGTCGCGTTCGGCGATCGCCGGCGCCCACGCGTTCTTGTCCGCCCAGGCCACGTCGGGCCCGAGGTCCAGGATCACGCCGTGGTCCTTCCAGTGGACCAGGTCCTTCGACGAGTACGCCTTGAACCGCGTCCCGCTCCAGCCCTGGAAGCCGTCCGTCGTCGGATAGATCCAGTACTCGCCGTTGAGGTAGTGCACGTCCGGGTCGGCGTTGAGACCGGGAAGGGTCGGGCTGCCGGTGCGGACCGCCTCGACCGTCCAGGTACGCCTCGTGCCGTCCGGGGCCGTCACGGTGTACGTCTGCGGCTTGCGGAAGTCCCGCCGGATACCGGACCTCGGGCTGACCGTCGACCCCTCACCCACCCACAGCTGCGGAGCGAGGTGGCGCAGATCCGCGCCGGGCTCCATCGGCAGCACGGCCTTCGACGTGGCCTCCGTGACGATCGCGTACCCCTTCTGGTCCTTCACCGTCGCGTCCACGACCGACGTGGGGCTCACCGGGTACGCGGCCAGCAGCCGGTCGTACTCCTTCTGTGTCACCGGGAGGACGGTGCCGTGCCGGGGGCTGGCGGGCAGCTGGTAGTTCGTGGACGGGGTCCACTTGCCCGAGTCGAGGTCGGTGGTCTCGAAGGGGACGTAGCCCCGGCCGCCGTACTCGTCGATGAAGAGGTACCACTTCTTCTCGGTGTTGGACTTGAAGACCGTCGGGCCCTCACCGCGGTCCATCGCACCGCTGCCGATGCAGTCCGCGACCAGGTCGTACGTGGTCGACGTCAGGCTGGTCGACTTCTCGCCGGTGATGAACTTGGCGCACGGCGAGCTGGAGTTCGGGTCCCGCTCGTCCTTGGTGTAGCGGTAGTAGGTGTCCTTGTTCTTCACGACCGTCGAGTCGATGACCGAGTAGCCCGGGTCGTCCCAGACCTTCGGCTCGCTGAAGTCGCGGAAGTCCTTCGTGGTCGCGTAGAGCATCTTGTTGTACGTCGATCCCTTGTGGTCGGGATCGTCGTCGGCGTACAGCTTCGACGCCCAGAAGACGACGTACTCACCGAGGGAGTCGTCCCAGTAGGCCTCCGGTGCCCAGGTGTTGCCCGCGCTGTCCGGGGCGACCTTCACCAGGCGCTGATCGGTCCAGTGGACCAGGTCCGTGGACTCCCACACCATGATCGACTTGCTGCCGTGCCGCTGGACGTCGTCCCAGCTGCCGCTGCTGTTCTGGTACATCCTGAGGTCGGTGGCGATCAGGAAGAACTTGTCGCCCTCGGGGGAGCGGATGACGAACGGGTCGCGCAGCCCCTTCTCCCCGACGGTGGACGTCAGGACCGGCTTGCCCGCGTTCAGTTCCCGCCAGTGCAGCGGATCGTTGCCACGGCTGAGGGCGTAGCGGATCTGTTCGCCGTCGGCGGTGCCCTCGCCGGTGAAGTAGGTGAAGAGGTACCCGGCGTACTTGGGCTGCTTCACGGGTGACGCTCCTGGTTGGGCGGTACTGGGGGGTATGGCGATCAGGGAGAGGAGAAGTGCCAGGAAGGGGAGCAGGAGCGTACGGGCGGTACGACGTCTGGGGGGTCGCATGACACATCCTGTGGGACTGTGGGGGTTTCTGTTGGGTCACTGTGCCCTCGGAGTGTCATGGGAGCGAAACAGCGCGTCAATCGGTGCGGGCGGGACGACAGCGATCGAAACTTTCGATCGTTTTCGTGGACGGCGGCAACCTTTCGGTCAGCGGTGGCGACCAGATCCCAGAAACGGGCCGGGGCGGCCCCTCCGGCCCGTTTCGCCTCCCATCCCCCAGGAAAGGAACGGCCCCGTGCGTCTTGGCACCGGACGTCACCGCAGGACACGGACCCTCTCGATCGCCGCGGCGGTGTCCGTCACCGCGGGGGCGGGTGGCGTCTACCTCGGCCTCTCGGGGGGCGGAGCGCAGGCCGCCTCGACGACGGTCACCGTGTCCACCACCGCTCAGCTGGAGTCGGCGTTCAGGAACGCGGTCGCCGGCACCGTCATCGAGGTCCGCGCGGGCACCTACTTCCCGACCGCCACCCTCAAGTCCACGGCCGACGGCACCGGTTCGGCCCGGATCACGTTGCGGGCGTACGGCACCGAGAAGGTGCGGATCGACGGGGCCGAGCTGCCCGACGGCTCCTGGCTGGCCGGGATCTACGGCGACTACTGGACCGTGCAGAACCTCACCTTCCAGAACTCCCCGGCACAGGGCTTCGTGGCCACGTCCTCAGTGGGCGGTGTCTTCAGGAACCTGGTCACCGCCGACAACGGCGACTCCGGCTTCACGCTGCGCGGCGACGGCACGACCGGCAACCTCGTGCGGAACCTGGACAGTCACGGCAACTACGACCCCGCGGGGCACGGGCAGAACGCCGACGGGATCGCGGTGAAGTTCGGCTCCGGCACGGGCAACCGGATCACCGGGGCGCGGTTGTACGACAACTCCGACGACGGCCTCGACCTGTGGCAGTTCTCCTCGCCGGTCACCGTCGAGCGCACGTGGGCCTTCGGCAACGGCCGCAACCGGTGGGGGGACTCCGCGTTCGAGGGCAACGGGAACGGGTTCAAGCTGGGCGGCGGGGGCGTCACCGTCGCGCATGTCGTCAACCGCAACGCGGCCTGGGACAACACCTTGCACGGGTTCACCGACAACTCCAACCCGGGCGCGATCGTACTCAACCGGAACACGGCCTACGCGAATGCCGAGGCGGGCTTCTACTTCGCCACGGGGAGGGCCCGGCTCGCCCGGAACCTGGCGGTGGGCAACAACGGCGGGCTGTCCAAGCTGAGTTCGGCCACCGTCTCCGCGGCGAACAACTGGGACAGCGGTGTCACCGCGCCCGCCTTCAGGTCGACCGACGCGACGTCGGCGTACGGGGCCCGGAAGCCGGACGGGGCCCTGCCGGCCACCACGTTTTTGACCACCGGGTCCACCACCATCGGCGCCACCATGAACTGAGCGTGGTTCGCGGGACGAAACGCCCCCGCCGGTCGTCACCGGCGAGGGCGTCTTCGTGACCGGCCGAGGGGGGCTCGACCAGTGCTTCCGGTCTGGCCCAAAGGGGGGCTTTGGCCAGGCCGGCATCCAAGGGTCACACTTCCCGGTCGCCACCGATGAGGCAAGGGTTGCCGCGTCCGCGGGACTTTCTCATGAGTCGCCCTCGTCGTCCTCGTGGGCGGCGAAATCGCCGCCCACGGCACGCTGCCCGCCGCCCGCGGTGCCGGTGACCGCGTAGCCGTCGTCCTTCGCGTTCCGGCCGCCGCGGTCGTGGTCGTACTGGCCCGCGAACACCCACTCGCCCGGCCACACCGTACGGCCCTGCTTGAGCGCCCAGGTGTAGACGAGGAAGCCGTCCCGCTCGGCGACCGTCGCCGTGAAGTCGTCCTCGGGCGCGGACCGCCAGGCGCCCGCCGAGGTGACCCCGCCCGTCTGCCTGACCTTCAACCGGACGGTGAGCGCGGTGAGTTTCTCGCTCGTCCTCAGGGTGACGTTGCTCTGCGCCCAGAACTCGTTGCTGTGCGGGTCCACCGAACCGTCCGACCACAGCGGGCCGTCCTCGGTGCCGGAGACCGACGGCGGCGTGGTCGGGGTGGAACTCGGCGACCGCGTGGGCGACTTGCTCGACGCGTCGGGCTTCCGCGAGGTGCTCGGCGTCGGATCCGCCGGCGGGGCGGGCGCGCTGCTCGTCGCGTCCGGCGACGGTGTGGGCGTCGGCGAGACGTCGACCGCCTGCTGAGCGGGAGCCTCGTCCCTGACCGCGGAGGCGACCGCGTAGCCGCCGACGCCGAGGACACACGCGACCGCGGCGGTGGCGCTGACCACCCGCGCCCAGCCGAACGGCGGACGGGTCTCCCGACGGTCCGTGCGCATCTGTTCGGTCATCCCGCGCTCGACCCGGGCCAGGATGCGCGCGCGGTCGGGCTCGTGTGCCCCGGCCGTCTCGTGCAGCCGGGCGCGCAGCTCGTCGTGCACGTCCCGCCGCATGGTCATCGGGTCCTTCCTCCGGCGTCACCGGTGCGCACCATCGCCGCGTGCACCCTCTGCGGAGCTGCCGGTGTCCCGAGCAACCGCTGCAGTTCGGCCATTCCCTTGGAGGTCTGGCTCTTCACCGTACCGACCGAGACGCCCAGGGTGAGCGCGGTGTCCTTCTCCGAGAGGTCGAAGGCGTGCCGCAGCACCACGCAGGCGCGTTTGCGGAACGGGAGTCTACGCAACGCCTCCTGCACGTCGACCACGCCCGCCACGTCCGGGTTCTCGGTCCTCTCCTCGCGCTGCGACCAGAACAACGCGACGCGTCGCCGCTCCCGGACGGCACTGCGGATCCGGGTGCGGGCCAGGTTGGCGACGACGCCGCGGGCGTACGCCGCCGGATGATCGGCCGCGCGTACCCGGTCCCAGCGGTGCCACAACGCCAGCAGGGCGTCCGCAGCCAGATCGTCGGCGGCGTCCGCCTCACCGGTCAGCAGATGCGCGAGACGGGACAGTTCGGCGTAGTGACGCTCGAAGAAGTCGTGGAACTCCACGGAGGCTGCGTCGTCGACGACTGTGCCCACGGGCGACCTCTCCTCACGGCGACTCGGGCATCCGGCATACGGATGGCCGTGCGTGTCATGTGAATGACATGTGATCATCCGGCGTCGGCCGGTTCGAGATCCGGAAGCGTAGCAGTGATCGTGCACATGGTTCGTACGGGTCTTCGAATACCGTCTGACCGGCGCGACCCTGATTCCGTAACACGGAGAAAACCTGAGACCGGTTCAACGCAGGAACAATCCAGCCAGCATCCGCACACCGATCATTCAGGCAACAAGGAGCAGCAACCATGTCCGTGACGCAGCAGCCGACCGACCGGCCAAGTAGCCCACCACCAGGGGCGAACGGCGTCGACCGGTTCTTCAGGATCTCCGAGCGGGGGTCCACCCTCGGCCGGGAGATACGCGGCGGCCTCGCCACCTTCTTCACGATGGCCTACATCCTTGTCCTGAATCCCATCATCCTCGGCAGCGCGAAGGACAAGTTCGGCCACCAGCTGGATGCCGTCCAGCTGACCACCGCGACCGCCCTGGTGGCCGCCGTGATGACGATCATCATGGGCATCGGCGGCAACCTTCCCCTCGCGCTCGCCGCCGGCCTCGGACTGAACGCGGTCGTCGCCTTCCAGATCGCCCCGCTGATGAGCTGGGACGACGCGATGGGCCTCATCGTCCTTGAAGGCCTGCTCATCTGCGTGCTGGTGGTGACCGGGCTGCGCGAGGCGGTCATGCACGCCATCCCGCAGTCGCTGAAGCAGGCGATCAGCGTCGGCATCGGTCTGTTCATCGCCTTCATCGGCTTCGTCGACGCCGGGTTCGTCAGCCGGATCCCCGACGTGGCGGGCACCACCGTCCCGGTCCAGCTCGGCGGCACCGGCACCCTGACCGGGTGGCCGATCCTGGTCTTCTGCCTCGGGGTGCTGCTGACGATCGGACTGCTCGCCCGCAAGGTCAAGGGCGCCATCCTCATCAGCATCGTGACCATGACGGTCGTCGCGATCGTCATCGACTCGATCGCCGACATCAAGACCTGGGGCCTGACCACGCCGAAGGTCCCGGACGACGTCGTCGCCTCACCCGACTTCGGCCTCATCGGCCACTTCAGTCTGTTCGGCGCCTTCGGTCAGACCAGCGCCATCACCGTCGTCCTGCTGGTCTTCACGCTGATCCTGTCCGACTTCTTCGACACCATGGGCACGGTGGTCGGCATCAGCGCCGAGGCCGGACTGCTGGACGAGGAGGGCAGGGTGCCCAACATCGGGCGGGTGCTGCTCATCGACGGCGCGGCGGCGGTCGCGGGCGGCGCGGCCTCGTCCTCCTCCGCCACCTCCTACATCGAGTCGGCGGCCGGTGTCGGCGAGGGCTCGCGCACCGGCTTCTCCAACCTGGTCACCGGCACTCTGTTCGGCCTGGCCCTGTTCCTGACCCCGCTGCTCACCATCGTCCCGCTCCAGGCGGCGGCCCCGGCCCTCGTCGCCGTCGGCTTCCTGATGATGACCCAGGTCAAGAACATCGACTGGGACAAGTACGAGATCGCCATCCCGGCGTTCCTGACCATCGCCGTGATGCCGTTCACCTACTCCATCACCAACGGCATCGGCGCCGGCTTCGTCGCCTACGTCCTGCTCAAGACGGTCCTCGGCAAGGCCAAGGAGATCCACTGGCTGCTGTGGGGCACGGCCGCGCTGTTCCTGGTGTACTTCGCGATCGACCCGATCGAGCAGATCCTCGGCGTGAAGTGAGAGCGGGCCCCGGCAAGGCGCCGGGGCTTCCGCCCGTTCCTCAGCGCCGCTTCCACTTCCTCAGTGACGCGTCTACTTCTTCAGCGCCGCTTCCATCACGGCCTTGGCCACCGGCGCCGCCAGCCCGTTGCCGCTGACCTCCGAACGCGCCGCGTTCGACTGCTCCACGACCACCGCCACGGCGACCTCCTTGCCGCCGGCCTTGCCGTACGAGGTGAACCAGGCATACGGCGTCTGGCTGTTGTTCTCGCCGTGCTGGGCGGTGCCGGTCTTGCCGCCCACGATCGCACCGGGGATCCGGGCGTTCGTCCCGGTGCCCTCCTCGACGACCGTCCGCATCGCCGACTGCAACTGCTCGGCGGTGGAGGAGCTGACGATCTCCTTGCTGTCCGTGTCGTCGTCGAAGTTCTTCAGGACGTCACCACCGTTGTCGGTGATCTGCGAAACCATATGCGGCGAGACCAGCTTGCCGTCGTTGGCTATGGCCGCCGACACCATGGCCATCTGCAGCGGCGTCGCCGTCACATCGAACTGGCCGATGCCCGACAGGGCCGTCTGCGCCTCGTCCATGTCCTTCGGATACACGCTCTCGTAGGCGCGCACCGGTATGTCCTGCGTCGCGTCGTCGAAGCCGAACTTCTTCGCCGTCGCCCGGACCTTGTCCTCACCCAGGTCGACGGCCATCTTCGCGAAGACGTTGTTGCAGGAGTACTCCAGGGCCACCCGGATCGTGGCGTTCTCGCAGGGCGCCGACGGGTTCTCGTTCGCCAGGACACTGTTCGACTGCGGCAGCTTGTACGGGTTCGGGCTGTCCGTCTTCTTGTCCACCGACGAGTACAGCCCGTCCTCCAGCGCGGTCGCCGCCACGACCAGCTTGAACGTGGAGCCCGGCGGCAGCGGCTGGCGCAGCGCCCGGTTGGTCAGCGGCTTGTCGGAGTCCTTGGTCAGCTTTCCCCAGGCCGTACCCGCGGTGTTGGCGTCGGTGAGCGAGGAGGGGTCGTACGACGGCGTCGACACGACCGCGAGAATCCTGCCCGTGCTCGGGTCGATCGCGACGGCCGCGCCCTTCTTGTCGCCGAGCGTGTCGTACGCCGCCTTCTGCACGTCCGGATCGACCGTCGTCACCACGTTGCCGGGCTCGGCCCGCTCGTTGGTGACCGTGTCCATGACCGTCTTCAGCCGGTCGTCCGTGCCGTTGAGGAGATCCTGGTAGACGCCCTCCAGCTGGGTGGGCGCGTATGCCTGCGAGGCATAGCCCGTCACCGCCGCGTACAACGGGCCGTCGGTGTAGGTGCGCTTGTACCTGAGGTCGCTGCCCTTCGTCTGCGCGGAACCGGTGATCGACTTTCCGGCCACGATGATGTTCCCGAGCGGCTCCGCGTACGTCTCGATCGCGTTGCGCCGGTTGTCCTTGTCGTCCGCGAGCGCCCGGCCGTCGTAGAACTGCACCCAGGTCGCCCGGACCAGCAGGGCGAGCACCAGGAGCAGCGTGAAGACGGAGGCGCGCCTGATCGTCTTGTTCATCCCGCTCTGAAAGACGAGCGAGGACGATCGGATCGTTCCCCTTCCGCCGGATTTCTCATCGGACGTTCATGTACACATGGGGCGTCACCGAACGCCGTCCGGCGGGCGGCGGTCCTCACTCCCGCAGGGTCAGCACGACCTCGTCGATCTCCTCGCGGCGCGCGTTCGCGAAGCCCCGCGCCCGTGCCGCCGTCCGGAAGCCGCACTTCTCCAGGACGCGCAGGGAGCCCTCGTTGTCGGCGGCCGCGCGGGCGTACAGCGGGCGTTCCGGCACCTCGGCCACCAGCAGACGCAGGGCCGCGGTGGCCACGCCCCGCCCCCAGTACGCGCGGTCCACCCAGTACGTCACCTCGCGCTCGCCCGGGTCCCCGTACACCGCCGCGCTGCCGATCACGTCACCGTCGGCCAGCACCGTCCGGGCGACGGCGTCCGAGGCGCGGATCTTCTTCCAGAGGGCGTCGAAGGCGTCCCGGTCGGCCGGATCCTTCGGGGTGAAGGCCGCCATGCGGACGGACTCCGGGTCGTTCATCTGCCGGAAGAAGACCGGCAGGTCGCTGTCGTGGACCTCGCGGAGTTCGATCTCCATCGGTTCAGAGCCTCCGGGTGGCGAGCGTGAGCCGGTCACGGGCGTCGAACAGGGCGTCCTTCACCATCTGTTCATGGGCGGGGGTCAGCCGGGCCACCGGCACGGAGCAGCTGATCGCGTCCCGCGCGGGCGTGCGGTAGGGGATCGCCACGCCGAAGCAGCGCAGGCCCAGCGTGTTCTCCTCGCGGTCGACGGAGAAGCCCTGCTCTCTGATCTGGTGCAGCTCCTCGATGAGCTTCTCCCGGTCGGTGATCGTGTGCTCGGTGAGCGCCGGCAGTGTCTCCGGGAGCATCTTGCGGACCTGCTCGTCCGGGTAGGTGCTCAGCAGCGCCTTGCCGAGGGAGGTCGAGTGCGCGGGCAGCCGGCGGCCGACCCGGGTGAAGGGGCGCAGGTAGTGCTGCGACTGGCGGGTGGCGAGGTAGACGACGTTGGTGCCGTCCAGACGGGCCAGGTGGATGGTCTCCGTGGTGTCGTCCGAGAGACGGTCCAGGGTCGGCCGGGCGGCCGCGACCACCTCGTCGCCGTCGATGTACGAGGTGCCCACCAGCAGCGCCCGTACGCCGATGCCGTACCGCGTGCCCGTGGCGTCCGTCTCCACCCAGCCCAGCTCCACCAGTGTGCGCAGTAGCATGTACAGACTGGACTTGGGATATCCGACGGCCTCCTGGACCGCCGCCAGGGAATGCATGCCGGGGCGTCCGGCGAAGTACTCGAGCAGTTCTACGGTCCGTACCGCGGACTTGACCTGCGCCCCGCCGCCTGTCTCGGCTGCCGACATCGCCCTTGACCCCTTCGTTCGACGGGAAATAGTCTCCAACAGCATATTCACCACCAGAGACAGCGTTCAGTATATCGAACGGCCTGGTGGATCCCAGATACTGCGGCATTACAGCGCAAGACATACCTGGAGGGACCCGCGGTGGCAGCAGCACCAGTCTGGAGTGTCGACCCCCGAACCGGGAAGCAGCGTGAACAGGTTGCGGTGGAGGCCACGGCCCAGGAGGTGGACGCCACTGTCCGCGCCGCGCACGCCGCGCGCGGCTCGCTGGCCGACCGGGCCGTGCGCTCGGCCTTCCTGCGTTCCGCCGCCGACGCTCTGGAGGCGGCCAAGGACCACCTCGTCGAGGCCGCCGACGCCGAGACCGCGCTCGGTCCGGTACGGCTGACCGGCGAACTCGCCCGCACCTGCTACCAGCTGCGGGCCTTCGCGGACATCGTCGACGAGGGCGCCTTCCTCGACGTCGTCATCAACCACCCCGACGACACCGCGACGCCGCCGATCCCGGATCTGCGCCGCTACAAGGTGCCGCTCGGTGTGGTCGCCGTCTACTCGGCCTCCAACTTCCCCTTCGCCTTCTCGGTCGCCGGCGGCGACACCGCGAGCGCGCTGGCCGCGGGCTCCCCGGTCGTCGTCAAGTCGCACCCCGACCACCCGGCGCTGTCCGAGCTGGTCGCGTCCGTGCTCCGCCGGGCCGCCGCCGGGCACGACATCCCCGAGGGTGTCGTGGGTCTCGTGCACGGCTTCGATGCGGGCATCGAGCTGATCAAGCACCCGCTGATCGCCGCGGCGGGCTTCACCGGATCCGTCCGGGGCGGCCGCGCGCTGTTCGACGCGGCGGCCGCGCGGCCGGTGCCGATCCCGTTCCACGGCGAGCTGGGGTCGCTCAACCCCGTCGTGATCACGGAGGCGGCGGCCGCCGAACGGGCCGAGGCGATCGGCGAGGGCCTCGCCGGTTCGATGACGCTGGGCGTCGGCCAGTTCTGTGTGAAGCCGGGCCTCGTCCTCGCGCCGTCCGGCGCGTCCGGAGACCGCCTGCTGAAGTCCCTGACCGACGCCGTCAGCAACACCGAGGCCGGGGTCCTCCTCGACCATCGCATGCGGGACAACTTCGTCGCCGGCGTGGCCGAGCGCGTCGAACTCCCCGACGTCGACTCCCCGGTGACGCCGGGCGCGGGCGGCGAGCACACGGTGAGCGCGGGCTTCCTGACCGTGGCGGCGGACAAGCTGGCCACCGAGGGTGCCTACGACCTCCTCCTGGAGGAGTGCTTCGGTCCGGTGACGGTCGTGGCCCGCTACGACGACGACGCCCAGGCACAGGCCGTGCTCTCCCGCCTGCCGGGCAACCTCACCGCGACGGTTCATCTGTCGCAGGAGGAGGCGGCCGGTGAGGGACGCGGCGCGGAGATCCTGGCGGAGCTGACCCCGCTGGCCGGCCGGGTGCTGGTCAACGGGTGGCCGACGGGTGTCGCCGTGGCGCCGGCCCAGCACCACGGAGGGCCGTACCCGGCCACGACCTCCACGTCGACCTCCGTCGGCGGTACGGCGATCGAGCGGTGGCTGCGGCCGGTGGCGTACCAGAACGCGCCCGGGGCACTGCTGCCCGCGGAACTGCGGGACGACAACCCGCTCGGGCTGCCCCGACGTTTCAACGGCAGCCTCGAACGCTGATCGCACAACGCCCGCGCGGAGAAGGGGAAACTGGGAAACTCTGAGGATGGACGTCAAACTTCCCGAACTCCCCTTCCTCCTGCGTACCTACGGTCCCGAAGGTAACTGGTCCCACGAGGACGGTGTCCTCACCGGATGGGCCGGACCCCGCCAGGACCGCTTCGTACCGCCCACGGGCGAGGGGCTGGACCCGGCCTCCGACGCGCCCCGGCTGCTCGGGGCGCCCGAAGGCGACTTCCAGCTGATCGCCCGGGTCACGGTCGGGTTCGCCGGAAGCTTCGACGCCGGGGTGCTGTACGTCCATGTCGGTGAGCGGGCGTGGGCGAAGCTGTGTCTGGAGTACTCCCCGGACGTGCCCACCGTCTGCACGGTGGTCACCCGAGGGCACTCGGACGACGCCAACTCCTTCGCCGTGGACGGCAGTTCCGTATGGCTGCGGGTGAGCCGCACCGGGCGGGCCTTCGCCTTCCACGCCTCCCGGGACGGTGAGCGCTGGACCTTCGTCCGGCTCTTCACCCTCGGAGAGGAGGAGGAGACCGGCGCCGCCCTCGTCGGCTTCATGACGCAGTCGCCGATGGGTGCGGGGTGCGTCGTGACGTACGACCACATCGAGTTCCGGCCTACCTGGCCGGACGACCTGCGAGACGGCAGCTGAGGGCGAACGTCACCACGAGCAGGGCCGCGCTGATGGCCAGGCTCAGCCGCATCCCCCCGACGAACCCGTCGGAGACCAGCGTCCCGAAGACGGCGATGCCCAGCCCCCCGGACACCTGCCGCGCCGCGTTGAGCACCCCGGCCGCCAGGCCCGCCCGTTCGGCGGGCACGGCGTCCATCATCGCGGCGGTCAGCGGCGGCACCGTCAGCGCGCAGCCCAGCGCCATCGGTACGAGGAGCACGGCCACCAGAGCCGGCGGGGTGCCCGCGTCGACGTACAGCAGCCCGAGCAGCCCCGCGACGGCCAGCCCCTGCCCGACGAGCATGGGCAGCCGGGGGCCGTGGCGGCCGGCGAGCTTGCCGGCCGCCACGTTCGTCACCGCGATCAGTCCGGTCATCGGCAGGAACATCAGTCCGGCGGCCAGCGCGGAACGGCCCTGCACCTGCTGGAAGAAGAGCGAGAAGACGAACACCATGCTGTAGAAGGCCACGCTGACCGCCGCTCCCGCCGCGACCGTCGCGACCACGGTCCGGTCCCGGAAGAGACCGAGGGGGACGACCGGGTGCTTCGTGCGCGCCTCGATCCGCAGGAACGCGACCGCGGCGACGACGGCCACCGCTCCCGCCGCCCAGCCCTCCGTCCCGCCCTCGATCACCGCGAACGCCAGAGCCGTCAGGGCCAGCACCGCCGTCACCTGGCCGGGCAGATCCAGCGGTGCCGGACGGCGCTCCGATCGCGGGGCCCGGACGAGCAGGGCGAGGATCACCACCCCCACCGGCAGATTGACGAAGAAGATCCCGCGCCAGTCCCAGGCCGAGGTCAGCGCGCCGCCCGCCACCGGACCCAGCGCCACCGCCACCGAACCACCGGCCGCCCACAGCGCCACCGCACGAGCCCGCCGGGCCGGATCGGTGTACGCCTGCCGCACCAGCGCCAGCGAGGCCGGGAGCACGACGGCCGCCGCCACCCCCTGCAGCACCCGGGCACCGATCAGGGCCGGCAGGTTCGGAGCCAGTCCGCAGGCCACCGAGGCGAGCGTGAACACGGTGGTGCCGATCGCGTACGCCCGGCTCGCCCCCGCCCGGTCCGAGAACGCCCCGGTGGACAGCATCAGCGCGGCGAAGGCCAGCGTGTAGGCGTCCACCACCCACTGCAGGCCGGACATGCCGGCGTCGAGGGAGGAACCGATCGCGGGCAGCGCCACGTTCACCACGGACGCGTCGAGACAGATCAGCGCGAAGCCGAGCAGGGCGGCGGTGAGGGTGAGCGCGGAGGAGGGTCGCCTGGGCCCCAACTCGCCCTCGGGACGGGCGAGTCGGTCGGGGTGCAGGGACTGGTTCGTGGCCATGACTCCATGCTGCGGATCCCCGCCGACATACAGTAGTGGCCGCAATGCCATATGCCCGGAGGTTCTGGCCATGCCCGAGCAGCTCAGCCCGCACCGCATCGCGGTCATCGCGCCCTCGCCCGTCTCGATGTTCAACCTCGCCATCCCGGAGATGCTCTTCGGCAAGGTCGAGCGGGACGGGCGGCCGGGGTACGAGGTGGTCATCTGTGCGGCCGAGCCCGGCCCTCTGCCCACCACCGGCGGCCTCGACCTGCACGTACGGCACGGCCTGGACGCCGTGCGGGACGCGGACACGGTGCTCGTGGCGGGCACCGGTGCGCCGTTCGAGCCGGAGGCGCGGATCGTGGCCGCCATCCGTGAGGCGGCCGCCGCCGGCAAGCGCATCGCGGCCCTGTGCACCGGCGCCTTCCAGCTCGCCGAGGCGGGCCTGCTCCAGGGCCGTAAGGCCACGACGTACTGGGCGCACGCCGAGGAACTGCGCATGCGGTACCCGCAGGTCGAACTCTGCGCGGACGTGCTCTACGTGCAGGACGGGCCGTATCTGACGGCGTCCGGCTACGCCGCCGGCATCGACCTGTGCCTGCACCTCATCCGCACCGACTACGGAGCCGCCGTCGCCAACGAGGTCGCCCGGCTCGCCCTCGTCGCCCCGGTACGCCCGGGCGGCCAGACGCAGTTCACCCAGACCCCGCTGCCGCCCGAGCGCGGCACCGCGTGTGCCGACACCCGCGGCTGGGCCATGCGCAACCTGGACAAGCCGCTCACCCTGACCGAGTTGGCCCGGCACTCGGGCGTCTCCGTGCGCACCCTCACCCGGCGCTTCCACGCGGAGAGCGGGGTGAGTCCGCTGCAGTGGCTGCTCCACCAGCGCATCGAGCGGGCGAAGGAGCTCCTGGAGACCACCACCCTGCCCATGGACCAGGTGGCCCGCGCCTGCGGCCTCGGCACCGCCGACTCGCTGCGCGTCCATGTGGTGCGGCGGACCGGACTGACCCCGAGCGCCTACCGGGCGCAGTTCAGCCGCCTGGGAACCACGTCCGTGGGCGGCACGTCTTCCGCTGCATGATCAACGCACGCGTGACCGGAAGTCTGGTGATCCGCACCGTCCTGCCCGCCGAGGCCGAGGCCGTCACCGCGCTGCACGCGCGGGCCCGGGCGACCTACTATCCGGACGGGATCCCGGACGACGGCACCGACTGGCTCGCCGGCTGGCGGGCGGCCGTGGAGCGGCCCGACGGGCACGTGCTGTGTGCGGTCGAGCACGCCCGGATCGTCGGCCTCGCCTCCTTCCGCACCCCCGAGGACACCCCCGCGGACACGGTCAAGCTGTTCCAGTTCCATGTCGACCCCGACCACTGGCGCGCCGGTATCGGTACGGCCCTGCACACGGCCTGCGTGGAGCAGTGGCGGGCCGACCGCAGGCGCACCGCCGTGCTCGACGTGCACATGGACAACCGACGGGCCCAGGCCTTCTACGCCCGGCAGGGCTGGATCCCCGACCCGGAGAACCCGCCGGCCGACGGCGATCACCACCTCTTCCTGCGCTATGGCGTCAGCAGTGCCGTCAGCCATGCCGGCACCCGGGAATGAACCACTCTGTTTGAACGTTCACGCTCTCGGCGGAGGGGGCCTCCGTACCCGCACGACCTGGAAAGAGCCGAGACCATGCGCGTCGAGATCTGGACGGACATCGCCTGCCCCTGGTGCTACGTCGGAAAGGCCCGTTTCGACAAGGCGCTGGAGGCCTTCCCGCACCGCGACCGGGTCGAGGTGGTGCACCGGTCCTTCGAGCTGGACCCGGGCCGCGCCAAGGGTGACGTCCAGCCGGTGCTCGCGATGCTCACCAAGAAGTACGGCATGAGCGAGGCACAGGCCCAGGCCGGCGAGGAGAACCTGGGCGCGCAGGCCGCCGCCGAGGGGCTGGAGTACCGCACCCGGGACCGCGACCACGGCAACACCTTCGACATGCACCGGCTGCTCCACCTCGCCAAGGAGCAGGGCAGGCAGGACGAGCTCGTCCAGGCCTTCTACACGGCCAACTTCGCCGAGCAGCGGTCCGTCTTCTCCGAGGGCGACGAGCGGCTGGTCGAGCTGGCCGTCGCCGCGGGCCTGGACGCCGACGCCGTCCGCGCGGTCCTCGCCGACCCGACCGCGTACGCCGACGACGTCCGCGCCGACGAGCGGGAGGCCGCCCAGCTCGGGGCGAACGGGGTGCCCTTCTTCGTCCTCGACCGCAAGTACGGTGTCTCCGGCGCCCAGCCCACCGAGGTCTTCGCGCAGGCGCTGACCGAGGCGTGGGGCGAGCACGCACCGCTGAAGCTGATCGACGAGGGCGGCGCGCAGGCGTGCGGGCCGGACGGGTGCGCGGTACCGCAGCACTGAGCCGTGCCGCGGTGCCGAGAGGTTTGCAGGTCGGGGCCGGAAAGGTGTGCAGGTCGGGGCTGACGTATAAGGATCGCTTGGCCGATCCCCGCGGACACCAGTGATGGACGAGGGGTGGCCGGTGGCTCACAGTGGTCTCATGGAGACCTTCGAGAGCCTCGTGAGCACCGAGTTCGCCCCGAAGAACATCTATCTGAACACCGCGAGCAACGGGCTGCTCCCCGCCCGTACCGTGGCCGCCCTCCAGGAGGCGGCGCTGATGCGGGCCGACGGCAGGCCGCTGGACTCGCTGTACGAGGACGTGGAGACCGCCCGGGCCGTCTTCGCCCGGCTGGCCGGAGTCCCGGTCGGCCGGGTCGCGGCCGGGTCCTCGGTCACCGCCCACACCGGGGTGGTCGCCGCCTCGCTGCCCGCGGGCGCCGAAGTCCTCACCGCCGAGGGCGACTTCGCCTCCGTCGTGAACCCCTTCCACGCCCGCGGCGACCTCAAGGTGCGCGCCGTGCCCGTGGACCGGCTCGCCGAGTCCGTCCGCCCGGGCACCGAACTGGTCGCGGTCAGCTCCACACAGTCCGCCGACGGCCGGATCGCCGACCTGCCCGCGCTCCGGGAGGCGGCCCGCGAGCACGGCGCCCGCACCTACGTGGACGTCTCCCAGTCCGCCGGATGGCTGCCGATGGAGGCCGACGCGTACGACTACACCGTCACCGTCAGCTACAAGTGGCTGCTCGGCCCGCACGGGGTGGCCTTCCTCGTCGTACCGGAGGACTTCGGCGGGATCACGCCGATCCTGGCCGGCTGGGTGGCGGGGGAGAACCCCTGGGACAGCTGCTACGGCCCCCTCGCCGAACTCGCCCACTCCGCCCGCCGGTTCGACCTGCCTTTCGACCTGGCCGCCTACGCCGGGATGCGCCGCTCCCTCGAACTCGTCGAGGAACTCGGCGTCGACGCCGTACACGCCCACGACCTCGCCCTCGCCGACCGCTTCCGCAGCGGACTCGCCGCCCTCGGCCACCAGCCCGTGCCCGCTCCCGGCTCGGCGATCGTCTCGGTCCCCGAACTCGGCCACCGTCGGCCCCAGTTGAGCAGCGCCGGGATCCAGACCGCCAACCGCGCGGGCAACCTGCGTGCCTCCTTCCACCTGTACAACACATCCGACGACGTCGACCGGCTGCTGGAGGCCCTGTCTTCCTGAATCACTGGCGCGGGCCGGGCAGGGACGCTAGGAAAGGCACCAGGGGTGGTGGTGCCGTTGGAGTCCATGGGCAAGACATCCGTCGAACCGTGCGCCGACGCGGAGCTGCACCGGCGGCTGGTGTACGGCGACGAGTCCGCGCTGGCCGAGGTGTACACGGCGTACGGTGCGCTGGTGCGGGCCGTCGCCGTGCGGGTCACCCGTAGTCCGGGCGCCGCCGACGACGTGGCACAGGAGGTCTTCGCCCAACTGTGGAGCAGGCCGTACGCCTTCGACGCGCGCCGGGGCAGCCTGCGCACCTGGCTGTCCGTGCTCGCCCACCGGCGGGCCGTCGACTGGGTGCGTGGCGAGGCCAGGCACCGCAAGGACACCCGCGCCGACGACGACGCGCTGCACGCGATCGCCGACGCGGGCCCCGGACCCGACGAGACGGTCGTCGACCGGGAACGCTCCCTGCTCCTGCACTCCGCCCTCGCCGAACTCCCGCAGCCACAACGGGAGGTGGTCCACCTGGCCTACTTCGCGGGCCGTACCTACCGGCAGGCCGCCGTCGAACTCGGCATCCCCGAGGGCACCGCCAAGACCCGCCTGCGCACGGCGCTGCGCACCCTGGCCGAGACATTGGCCGACCCACCCGACCCGGCGCGGGAAAGAGGCGCATGATGGCGAACAGGGACGGAGGTGTGTGGTGACCGCGGACCACGACGGCATACGGGACCTGCTGGCCGCCTGGGCCTTCGGCGCCCTGGAACCGGCCGACGAGAAGACGGTTCCCCCTCATCTGACCGTGTGCGAGAGCTGCGCGGCGGAGGCGGAACGGCTGCGGGAGACGGTACGGCTGCTGGAGGGACCACCCTCGAACGGTGTGCCCGCGCGGCCCGCCGACGGTGTGCTCGCCGGCGCCCTGCGCGCCCGCCCCGCCGCTCCCCGCGTGGCCCAGCACGCCGCGCCCTACGCCGCCGCCGTGGCCGGGCTGAGGGCGCTGTTGCCCGAGGCGGACCGGCGGTGGGGGACCCCGGTGGTGCACGACTGGGACGTGCACGCGACTCTCGCGCATCTCCTCGCCGCCGACGAACCACTCGCCGCCCGGCTCGGTGTCGCCGCCCGGCTGCCGTCCGCCCCGGCCGCCGACGCGGGGCCGGGGTGGGAGGACGCCTGGAACCGGCGTACCGCCGCCGTCATCGCCCACGAGCACGGCCGTACACCCGAGGAGACCGTCGCCGACTGGGCCGCGCAGGCGGACGCGCTGCTCGCCACGCCCGAGGCCGGCGATCCCGAACGGGCCGCGCGGGCACTGACGTTGATGGGAATCCGGCTGCCGGTCGCCGAGCACTTCCTGGTGCGCGCCTTCGAGGTGTGGATCCACACCGACGACATCGGCCGCGCCCTCGGTCTGCCCGTCCCGCCGCCGCCCGCCGCGCACCTGTGGCAGCTGGTCCGGCTCGCCGTCCGCCTCCTCGGCCTGGCCCTCGGACCCGGCGCGCCGCCGGTGCTGTTCACGGTCACCGGCGGCGATCAGTGGGTGCTGGGCTCCGACGCCGAGCCCGTCCGGGCCGAACTCACCCTGGACCCGGTCGACTTCTGCCTCCTCGTCGGCGGACGGCACACGCCCGACGAGGTGCCGCGGGCTGCCACCGGAGACGAGGCGGCCGTACGGAACGTACTGGAGCGGGCGGCGTCACTGGCGTGGCTGTAAGCCGCCCCACCTGTGACACCGCCCGCTCCACGAGTCTCCGGGTCTACCGCACCGGCGTGAAGTCCCTCGCGCCAATGAACTCCGGTCGTCGCACCGGAGCCGCGAACGGCTCGACGGCCTTGTTCTCCACGCTGTTGAACACGATGAACACGTTGCTGCGGGGGAACGGCGTGATGTTGTCGCCCGAGCCGTGCATGCAGTTGCAGTCGAACCAGGTCGCCGAACCGGCCTTGCCGGTGAACAGCTTGATGCCGTACTCGGACGCCATCTTGGTCAGCGCCTCGTCGGACGGCGTGCCCGCGTCCTGCATCTGCAGGGACTTCTTGTAGTTGTCCTTCGGCGTGGCCCCCGCGCACCCGAGAAACGTGTGGTGCGACCCCGGCATGATCATGAGACCGCCGTTGGTGTCGTAGTTCTCGGTGAGCGCGATCGACACCGAGACCGTCCGCATGTTCGGCAGACCGTCCTCGGCGTGCCAGGTCTCGAAGTCGGAGTGCCAGTAGAAGCCGCTGGCTCCGAAGCCCGGCTTGACGTTGATCCGCGACTGGTGGACGTACACGTCGGAGCCGAGGATCTGCCGGGCCCGGCCGACGATCCGCTCGTCGTGCACGAGGTTCGCGAACACCTCGCTGATCTTGTGCACCTCGAAGACGGTCCGGATCTCCTGGGACGTCGGCTCGACGATCGAGCGTTCGTCGGCGCGGATCCCCGGATCCGTGACGAGCCGCTCCAACTCCCGGTGGTACACGCCTACCTCGTCGGCCCCGATGAGCTGGTCGATGCCGAGGAAGCCGTCGCGCTCGAACGACTGGAGGTCGGGACCCGGAATCGGGCCGACCGCCCCGGGCGCGGACCAGACGACCGGGTCCTGACGCGGGATCGCCACCTCGGTGGCGCCGCGGCTGGGGTAGAGGTCCGTGACCGTGGTACTGGATGTGGTGCTGTGCGTGGTGGTGGTCATGGTGATGTCACACCTCCTCGGGCTCGGTGAGCAGCGGATAGACGCCGTTCTCGTCGTGATCCTCCCGTCCGGTCACGGGCGGGTTGAAGACACAGATGCAGCGGAAGTCCTCCTTGATCCGCATCGTGTGCCGCTCGTGGCCGTCGAGCAGGTACATGGTCCCGGGCGTGATGGTGTACTTCTGCCCGGTCTCGTTGTCGGTGAGCTCGGCCTCGCCCTCGACGCACACGACGGCCTCGATGTGGTTCGCGTACCACATCGACGTCTCCGTACCCGCGTACAGGGTCGTCTCATGCAGGGAGAAGCCGACCCTCTCCTTGGCGAGGACGATGCGTTTGCTCTCCCAGGTGCCGGACTCGGCCTTCACATGCCGGTCGGTGCCTTCGATGTCCTTGAACGAACGGACGATCACGGTGCTGCGATGCCTCCTAGATGGATGACGGATGTGTCGGTTGAATCAGGCCGTTTCGCGTACGGCCCGGGCCAGGACGCTCAGGCCCCGGTCCAGTTCGTCGGGCGTGATGGTGAGCGCCGGAAGCAGTTTCACGACCTCGCTCTCCGGGCCCGACGTCTCGATGAGCAGGCCGAGTTCGAACGCGCGCTTGGCGACCCGTCCGGCCCGGTCCTTGTCGTGGAACTCCAGGCCCCAGACGAGCCCGCGGCCCCGGTACTCCTTCACGTCGGCGAGGTTCTCCTCGGTGATGGAGATGAAGGCCTGCTCGACCTGCTCGCCGCGGGCGCGGGTCTGCTTCTCCATCACGGACCCGTCCGCCCAGTACGCCTCCAGCGTGGCGGTGGCCGTCACGAAGGCGGGGTTGTTGCCGCGGAAGGTGCCGTTGTGCTCGCCCGGCTCCCAGATGTCCAGCTCGGGCTTGAACAGGCACAGCGACATGGGCATGCCGTAGCCGCTGATGGACTTGGAGACGGTGACGATGTCGGGGGTGATGCCCGCCTCCTCGAACGAGAAGAAGGCACCGGTCCGTCCGCAGCCCATCTGGATGTCGTCGACGATGAGCAGCATGTCCTGCCGCTCGCACAGCTCGGACAGCGCGCGCAGCCACTCCGGGCGCGCCACGTTGATGCCGCCCTCGCCCTGCACGGTCTCCACGATCACCGCGGCGGGCTTGTTCAGGCCCGAGCCCTGGTCCTCCAGGAGCCGCTCGAACCAGAGGAAGTCCGCCACCGTGCCTTCGAAGTAGTTGTCGAAGGGCATCGGCGTGCCGTGCACCAGCGGGATGCCGGCGCCGGCCCGCTTGAAGGCGTTGCCGGTCACGGCGAGCGAGCCGAGCGACATGCCGTGGAAGGCGTTGGTGAACGACACGATCGACTCGCGCCCCTTCACCTTCCGCGCCAGCTTCAGCGCGGCCTCCACGGCGTTGGTGCCGGTCGGGCCCGGGAACATGACCTTGTACGGCAGGTCGCGCGGCCGCAGGACCAGGTTCTGGAAGGACTCCAGGAAGGCCCGCTTGGCGGTGGTCGACATGTCGAGCCCGTGCGTGATGCCGTCGCGCTCCAGGTAGTCGATCAGCGCCCGTTTCAGCACCGGGTTGTTGTGGCCGTAGTTCAGCGACCCCGCTCCGGCGAAGAAGTCGAGGTACTCATGGCCGTCCTCGTCGTACATGCGGCTGCCCTGCGCACGGTCGAAGATGGCGGGCCAGCCACGGCAGTAGCTGCGTACCTCGGATTCGAGGGTCTCGAAGACACTGAGGTCGGGCTGGGTGATGGTCACGACGAATCGCTCCTCGTTGCGTGGGGGGTGCAGAGGTGGATGCAGAGGCAGTGGTCAGGCGGAGGCGGCGGCGGTGCGGGACAGCGGCCCGATGCGGTAGAGCACTTCGGGGTCGTGCGGCCCGTCGGGGAACACCCCCGTCTCGAACAGCACCTCGCGCTCCAGCCGGGCGCCGTGCCGCTCGGCGAACGACGTGAACAGGCGCTCGGAGGCGGTGTTGTCCGGCGTGATCGTGGTCTCGACGGTGGTCAGTCCGCGCTCGGCGGCGGTCCGTGCGACCAGCCCGTCCAGCAGGGCGGCGGCGAGCCCGCGGCCGCGGTGCGACTCGTTCACCGCCACCTGCCAGACGAGCAGGGTGTCCGGGCGGTCAGGCCGGACGTAGGCGGTGACGAAGCCGACCGGCGCACCGTGCTCGTCGCGCGCCACGGCCGAGGTGGCGGCGAAGTCACGGCACCACAGCAGATAGCTGTAGGACGAGTTCAGGTCGAGGACCTTCGAGTCCCTGGCCATCCGCCACAGCGCGGCGCCGTCCGCCACCGACGGACGGTCGATTTGCAGGTCTGCTTGTGCGGCAGTCATGCGAATTGAATTTACCGAGGGAAATTGAAAAATGCATCGCCGTGGGGGGTTACGTACGAGCGCGGTCTGTGTTATCACGCGGGCGCGCACCGACGCGCGAATATCGCCCCTTATCGACCGTTATGACCGGTAGATAAGGGGCAAATGGATCACGATGTGTAACGCGTCACAGGTGGGTAACCCCCACGAGATCTCCCCGAATTACACCCATCGGCGTTCGCAGAATCTTTGCGTTTAGGTCGAAGGAAAGCGGGCAGAAGAATACGGGAAGCTGATCTCGAATGCATTCCTTAATGTGTCCGATATTACGTCCGGGATTAATTCGGAATTAGAATCCGGTCGCTCCGTCGATCCGCTCCCGCAGGATGTCGGCGTGCCCGTTGTGCCGCGCGTACTCCTCGATCATGTGGATGTACACCCAGCGCAGGCTGGCCTCCTGCCCGGCCAGCGGCCCGTCGGTGATCCGCCCGATGTGGTCCAGTGACAGTTCCGCGCACAGCTCGTTCCCCCGGGTGATCTCCCGCTTCCACGCCGTGATCGCCTCGTCGAGCCTCCGACCGGGTTCGAGGACGTGCCCGTTCCCCTCCCCGAACACCGGCGGTACGTCCAGTCCCGCGGACACCCGCTGGAACCAGTTCCGCTCGACCTCGGCGAGGTGCTGCACCAGCCCGAGCGGCGTGAGCGACGACGGCTCGGCCGAGGCGGTCCGTGCCTGTACGTCGTCCAGACCGGCGCACTTCAGCTCCAGCGTGGCCCGGTGGAACGCCAGCCAGCTCTCCAGCATGGGCCGCTCCTCGCCGGTCATGAGGGGGATGCGGCGGCCGTCGGGAAGGATGAGGGGTGCGTTGGTGTCGGTGGTCATGGAGCGAGCATGGCACGGCAGTTTTCCGCCTGTCCGGCGTTCACGGCCGAGGCCGTGAGGGGCGTGGCCGACGACTGTCGCCGATCACTCGACGACTGTCGCCACGTGTCCTCGGTCACGACCCACGACTATCGCCACGCCTCCTCGGTCACGACCGGCGACTATCGCCACGCGTCCTCGACCGCCCGGAACGCCCCCTCCACATCCACGCCCAGGCCCTTCTCCCGCAACGCGCCCCCCAGCGCCGCCAGACTCGCCCGTACCGCCCCCTGCGTGGCGTGGGCCCCGTAGTGGTTGACCCGGATCATCTCCTTGGCCAACGCGCCCCCGCCCGCGACCAGCGGCACCGCCGGGTCCGACTCCAGCGCCCGGGCCACCAACTCCGACGCCACCACTCCGGGCGGCGTCCGCAGGGTCGTGGCGACCGGCGCGGCCTCCCGGTCCTCGTACACATACGGCTCCAGGCCGCCGCCCAGCGCCCGCGCGCCCGCCCGCGTCGCCTCGGCGGCACGACGGTGCCGGTCCATCACCGCGTGCAGCCCGACCGTCTCGATCCGCTCGACACAAGCCTCCAGCGCCAGCATCTCCAGCTGGGCCGGCGCGTGCGGCAGTGCCTTCCGGCCGCCGTCGAGCCACCGCTCCTTCCAGTCCAGCAGCGAGAGGTACGACCGTCGCGGCGCCCCCGGGTTGGCCGCCATCCTGGCCCACGCCCGCTCGCTCACCGACACGGCCGAGACGCCCGCGGGCCCGCCCATCGCCTTCTGCGCCCCGATCACGCACAGGTCCACGCCCCACGCGTCCGTGAGCACCGGCTCGGCCCCGATCGACGCGACGGCGTCCAGGTAGAACAGGGCGCCGTGCCGCCGTACGACCTCTCCGATCTCCGCGACCGGGTTGGTGTTGCCGGTCGCGGCCTCCGCGTGCACCAGGGACACGAAGTCGATCTCCGGGTGCTCGGCGAAGGCCTCCCGGATCTGTTCGGCGGAGACCGCCGTGTGGAACGGCACCGTCAGGTCGATCACGGTCGCGCCGCAGTCGCGCAGCCAGTCGCCGAAGGTCTGCCCGTACGGGCCCGTGATGACGTTGAGGGCCGTGGTGCCCGGTCTGGCGGTGGAACGGATCGCGCCCTCCAGCGGCAGCAGCGCCTCGCCCTGTGTGATCACCACGTCCTGCCCGGTACTCAGCAGCCGCGCCACACGGTCCTCGATCGACGCGAAGTGCGCCGCGGTCAGCGGGGCCAGGTCCAGAAACGGATGTGTCACGGGGGTGCTCTCTTCAGTCACGGGGTAGACGAGACGAGGGTAACCGGCACCATTCGTCTCCCTGAGACCGATTACTTCTTAGGTCGGGCAGCCGCGTGACCATCGTTTTAGTTTGAGATACTCAAACATTTCCTTATAATCGGCACCCACAGTTCCCCCCTAGGAAGGCCCGCCGTGAACACGCTTCTCGGGCGCCGGACCCGCGTCCTGGCCGCCACCACCGCGATGGCCGGGCTGATGCTCGTCTCCGCCTGTACGTCCACCGACGACGGGGCCGGCGGCTCGAAGACCGCCGCCGGCGGGGTCGAACTGGCCAAGGGTGGACAGCTCACCACCTGCACCCACCTTCCGTACCCGCCCTTCCAGTCGGAGATCGACGGCAAGTATCAGGGCTTCGACGTCTCGCTGATCGACCTCGTCGCCAAGGACCTGGGCGTGAAGCAGAGCATCCTCGACACGCCGTTCGAGAACTTCAAGACCGGCGCCTTCCTCAACTCCGGCCAGTGCGACCTGGCCGCGGCCGGCATGACCATCACCGAGGAGCGCAAGAAGAACGTCGACTTCTCGGACCCGTACTTCGACGCCACCCAGGCCGTCCTGGTCGACAAGAAGAGCGGCGTGAACTCCCTCGCCGACGTGAAGTCCAAGGACGTCAAGCTCGGCGCCCAGGCGCAGACGACCGGCGAGGAGTACGTCCAGAAGCAGGGCTTCGACCCGGTCTCCTTCGAGTCCTCCGACGCCGTCCTCAACGGCCTGCGCTCCGGCCAGGTCAAGGCCGTCGTCATCGACTACCCGGTCGTCCAGGGCTGGCTGAAGACCAAGGCCAACGCCGACGCCTTCAAGGTCGTCGACAACCTCAACACCGGTGAGCAGTACGGCTTCACGGTGAAGAAGGGCAACACCAAGCTGCTGGCCGCGGTCAACAAGGCGATCGCGGACGCCAAGGCCGACGGCACGTACAAGAAGCTGTACGAGAAGTGGATCGGCCCGTACGACGAGTCCGCCGCTTCGCCGTCCGCCTCGCCGTCCGCCTCCTGACCCCATGACTGACACGGACGTACGACTCCAGCCCAGGAAAAAGGGCCTGACCCGGCGGCAGAAGCGCAGTCTGTCGCGCGGCGCCCAGTACGTCGTCTTCGTCGCCGCCGTGATCGCCTTCGCGTTCTCGGCGGACTGGGGACGGCTGAAGAACCAGTTCGCTCAGGCCGACATCGCCGAGCAGATGTTCCCGGACGTCATCACCCTGGCGCTGAAGAACACCGTGCTCTACACGCTGTCCGGCTTCGTCGTCGGACTCGTGCTCGGCCTGGTGATCGCCCTGATGCGGCTGTCGTCGGTGGGCCCGTACCGCTGGTTCGCCGGCGTGTACATCGAGATCTTCCGTGGCCTGCCCGCCCTGCTGATCTTCATCTTCATCGGTGTCGCGGTCCCGCTCGCCTTCCCGGGCACGGAGATCATCGGCGGTACCTACGGCAAGGTCGCCCTCGCGCTCGGCCTGGTCGCCGCCGCGTACATGGCGGAGACGATCCGCGCGGGCATCCAGGCCGTGCCCAAGGGACAGTTGGAGGCGGCCCGTTCGCTGGGCTTCTCACCCGCGCGGGCGATGGTCTCGATCATCATCCCGCAGGCGTTCCGGATCATCCTCCCGCCGCTGACCAACGAGTTGGTCCTGCTCTTCAAGGACTCCTCGCTGGTGCTGTTCCTCGGCGTCACACTGGAGGAACGCGAACTGTCCAAGTACGGCCGCGACCTGGCCAGTACGACCGCCAACTCCACGCCGATCCTCGTCGCCGGACTGTGCTACCTGCTGGTCACGATCCCGCTCGGCTTCGTCGTACGCCGTATGGAGGCCAAGGCCCAGGAGGCCGTGAAATGAGCCGACCGGAGATCCAGGTCCAGGGCCTGCACAAGTCCTTCGGCGACAACGAGGTCCTGCGCGGCATCGACCTGGAGATCGGCCACGGCGAGGTCGTCTGTGTGATCGGTCCGTCCGGGTCCGGCAAGTCGACCCTGCTGCGGTGCGTGAACCTGCTGGAGGAACCCACCAAGGGCCGGGTCTTCGTCGGCGGCAGCGAACTCACCGACCCGGACGTCGACATCGACGCCGTACGCCGCCGTATCGGCATGGTCTTCCAGCAGTTCAACCTCTTCCCGCACCTGTCGGTGACCGAGAACCTCACACTGCCGCAGCGCCGGGTGCTCGGGCGCGGCAAGGCGCAGGCCGCGAAGGTGGCCGCGGAGAACCTGGAGCGGGTGGGTCTCGCCGAGAAGGCGGACGCCTACCCCTCCTCCCTCTCCGGCGGGCAGCAGCAGCGGGTCGCCATCGCCCGCGCACTCGCCATGGGCCCCGAGGTGATGCTCTTCGACGAGCCGACCTCGGCACTCGACCCGGAACTGGTCGGAGACGTCCTGGCCGTCATGCGCATGCTCGCCGACGAGGGCATGACGATGATGGTCGTCACCCATGAGATGACCTTCGCCCGCGAGGTCGCCGACCGGGTCGTCTTCATGGACGGCGGGGCGGTCGTCGAGGACGGCACCCCCGAGCAGGTCATCGGCAACCCCCGCCATGAACGCACCCGCCACTTCCTCTCCCGCATCCTCGACCCCGCGATGGCCGAGGTGGAGGAGGATTCACCGAAGAAGGCCGACAAGGCCGACAAGGCCGATAAGGCTGATAAGGCCGACTGATCGCTCTGCGCCGAAAGCCCCTTCATCCCGCGGGGGGCGGGTTCAATAAGGTGCGATGCATGAACCAAGCGGTACTGCATGTGAAGGGCCGAGTCCTCGTCGGCCGGGACGAGGACCAGGTCCGTGACGAGCTGTGGGTCGTCGACGGCCGGATCTCCTACGACCGCCCCACCGGGGCCCGTGACATCCGGACCGCCGAGGGCTGGGCGCTGCCCGGCCTGGTCGACGCCCACTGCCATGTGGGCCTGGGCCCGGACGGGCCCGTGGACGAGGACGTGGCGGAGAAGCAGGCGCTGACCGACCGCGGGGCCGGCACACTCCTGATCCGCGACGCGGGCTCGCCCTCCGACACCCGCTGGATCGATGACCGCGAAGACCTCCCGAAGATCATCCGGGCCGGCCGGCACATCGCCCGCACCCGCCGCTACATCCGCGGCTACGCGCACGAGATCGAACCGGAGGACCTGGTCGCGTACATCGCCCGGGAGGCGCGGCGCGGCGACGGCTGGGTGAAGCTGGTGGGCGACTGGATCGACCGCGACCTCGGTGACCTGGCGCCCAGCTGGCCGCGGGAGGCGGTCGAGGCGGCCATCGCCGAGGCGCACCGCCTCGGCGCCCGGGTCACCGCCCACTGCTTCGCCGAGAGCTCCCTGCGGGACCTGGTCGAGTCCGGCATCGACTGCATCGAGCACGCGACCGGTCTGACTGAGGAGCTGATCCCGCTGTTCGCGTCCCGCGGGGTCGCGATCGTCCCGACGCTGGTCAACATCGCCACGTTCCCGAAGCTGGCCGACGGCGGCGAGGCCAGGTTCCCCCGCTGGTCGGCCCATATGCGCCGGCTCCACGAACGCCGCTACGACACCGTGCGGGGCGCCTACGACGCCGGCATCCCGGTCTTCGTCGGCACCGACGCGGGCGGCACCCTGCCGCACGGCCTGGTTGCGGCCGAGGTGGCGGAGCTGGTGACGGCCGGGATCCCCCCGCTGGACGCCCTCGCGGCGACGGCCTGGGATGCTCGCGCCTGGCTGGGCCGACCCGGCCTGGAGGAGGGCGCACCGGCGGACCTGGTGGTGTACGAACGGGACCCCCGCACGGATGTCCGGGTGCTGGCGGCGCCGTCGCGAGTGGTGGTGAACGGGCGGGTCGTGGGCTAGGAACGACCACCGGGCGGGCAAGGACGACCACCGGGCGGGCGACGATCGGGCGGGCGACGATCGCCGTGAAGCCGCAACGATCGGCGTGAAGCCGCAACGCGCCCCCGCCGAAACGGAGTTGGATCCGACCGGCGGCAGCTCGACGGCTCCGTGCGGTTGAGGTCCGGGCGATCGCCCTGGTCATCGCGGGTTGAGGAGCGGTGGCGCCGGCGCGGCCTGGCCGGACCGACCGGATCAGGGCTCCCGCCGTCAACAGTCCTTCTGTGTCAGGGCTGTTGACGGCGCGATGAAAACGTTTTAACTTCCCCTCACTCCGACTTCGAGACATGAGGGGGACCCGTGGCCGCTGTACTACGGGAACACGCAGGTACAGAGGAGGTCGACGCGGCTCCTCGCCGAGAAGGTGGCGCACATCCGAAGCGAAAACGCTTACAGGGACGTGCTCTCTTTCTGCTCATGCTGCCCGGCCTCGCCTACTTCCTGCTGTTCCACTACGGCGCACTGGTCGGCAACGTCATCGCCTTCAAGGAGTACGTCCCCTTCGACGGCCTCTGGGGCAGCCCCTGGGTCGGCCTGGGCAACTTCCAGCGGATGTTCGAGGACGGCGCCTTCTGGGACGCGGTGCTCAACACCGTCTGGATCGCCGTCCTCCAGCTGGTCTTCTACTTCCCGGTGCCGCTCGGCCTCGCCCTGCTCCTGCACAGCCTCACCTGGAGCTCGGTGCGCCGGTTCGTGCAGTCGGTGGCGTATCTGCCGCACTTCATCTCGTGGGTGATCGTCGTCGCCCTCTTCCAGCAACTGCTCGGCGACACCGGCCTGCTCAACTCCTCGCTGGACGGCATGGGGTTGCACACCGCCGACATCATCGGCAACCCCGACGCCTTCAAGCCGCTGGTTGTCGCCCAGGTCATCTGGAAGGACGCCGGCTGGGGCACGATCATCTTCCTCGCCGCGCTGGCCCAGGTCGACGAGCAGCAGTACGAGGCCGCCGCGATCGACGGCGCGGGCCCTTGGCGGCGCCTCTGGCACGTCACCCTGCCCGCCATCCGCCCGGTGGTCGTCCTGCTGCTCATCATGCGGCTCGGCGACATCCTCTCCGTCGGCTTCGAGCAGATGCTGCTCCAGCGCGACGCGGTCGGCCCCGAGACCGCCGAGATCATCGACACCTTCGTCTACTACCAGGGCATCGTCGGCGGCGACTACGGATTCGCCGCCGCCGCGGGCCTGTTCAAGGGCGTCATCGGCGCCCTCCTCGTCTACGCCGCCAACAAGGTCGCCCACCGCCTCGGCGAACAGGGGGTCTACAAGTGAGTGCCCACGTCCGGCCCGGCTGGCTGGAGAAGCCGAAGCCGCTCACCCAGGCCGCCAAAGCCCTCGCGCTCGTGGCTGTCGTGCTGCTGGTCTGCGTGCCGTTCCTCGTCATCGTGTCGACCTCCCTTGCCTCGACCGACGAGGTGGTGGACAACGGCGGCTGGGTGCTGTGGCCGACCGAGCCGACACTCGACGCCTACCGCGACATCCTCGACGGCGGCATCGTCACCCACGCCCTCGGCGTCAGCGCCGGCGTCACGATCGTGGGCACGCTGCTCAGCCTCGCCTGCACGGTGACCCTCGCCTACGCGCTGTCCCGCCCCGGTGTCTTCGGCAGTCGGCCCGCGCTGCTGCTGATCCTCTTCACCTTCCTCTTCCCGCCCGGCATGATCCCCAGCTTCCTGCTGGTCAAGGAGCTGGGCCTGCTGGACAACTACGCCTCGCTGGTGCTGCCCGTCCTGGTGAACGTGTTCAACCTCGTCGTCCTGCGCGGCTTCTTCCAGGGCATCCCGGAGGAGCTGTACGAGGCCGCCCGGCTGGACGGGGCGGGGGACTGGCGGGTGCTGGTCTCGATCGTCCTGCCGCTGTCCAAGGCCGCGCTCGCCGTGGTGGGCCTGTTCTACGCGGTGGCGTACTGGAACTCCTGGTTCTACGCCTCGCTCTACCTGGAGAGCGACCACTGGCCCCTGCAACAGGTCCTGCGCACCTACGTGATGGCGGGCTCCGGACTCACCGACGCGACGACCGGTGAGGGCACGGTCACCGCCCCGCAGACCGTGCAGATGGCGGTGCTGGTGATCGCCACCGTGCCGATCCTGCTGGTCTACCCGTTCCTGCAGAAGTACTTCACGAAGGGCGTGCTCACCGGCGCGATCAAGAGCTGACGCGCATCTGGAGCCGACCCGTCCAAGAGAGCTGACAGACCGTCAAGAGCCGTGTCCAGAAAGGTCATCCGCTCATGCCCAGCATCTCCCGCCGTACCCTGCTGCGTTCCGCGGCCGCCGTCGGCGCCGCAGCCTCCGCCCCCGCCCTGCTGACCGCCTGCTCCACCAGCTCCGGCGACAGCGACGTCTCCAACGCCGGCAAGAAACTCGCCCCCTGGCCCGCGTACCGCCCCGCCACCGGTCCCAAGCCGGACCTGGCTCCCACCGACGAAGGCGTCCAGGCCGGATACACCGCCTACCCGTCCGACCTGGTCAAGTCCGTCTCCCGCACCCCCGGAGACGGTTCCACCGTCAAGGTCATGTCGGTGTCCTTCGGCACCCCGCCCAAGCCCGCTTCCGCCAACCGGTTCTGGGCGGCCATGGAGAAGGCCCTCGGCGTGAAGATCGAGTACACGGTCATCTCCCAGGCCGACTACCAGAAGAAGATGGCCACGGTGATGGCCGGCGACGCCGACACCCTGCCGGACATCATCAACCTCTTCTCCGGGTTCGTCCTGCCGCGAGAGGCCGAGTTCGTGCAGCGGCGCGCGGAGGACCTCACCCCGCACCTGTCCGGCGAGGCGATCACCGACTACCCGAACCTCGCGAACGTCCCCACCCATGCCTGGCGCGACATGGGCCGCATCGGCGGCCGTATCTACGGCATTCCCCTGGAACGCCCGCTGCCCGGCTCCACCCTCTGGCTCAACGAGGGCATGTTCGCCGACGCCGGTATGAAGGAGGGCTGGACCGCCGACGACTTCGCCGCCGTCGCGAAGCGGGCGACCGGCGGACGGACGTACGCGCTCGGCGCCGCCTCCGGCTCCCTGTTCGGCAACGCCGTGCACTCCGCCGCCCACAACGCGCCCCAGGAGTGGGCCGTCACCAAGAACGGCACCTTCCAGCCGGGCTGGGCCGACGAGCGCTTCAAGGCGGCGATCGCCTTCCAGGCCGGACTGCGCGAGGCGGGCTCCTACCATCCGGACGCCACGTCCATCTCGCAGATCGATCTGACCACCCTCTACTACAACGGCACGGTCGGCTCCATGCAGGACGGCTTCGGCGCCTACCTGCCCAAGTACCGTGAGTCCCAAGGCAAGTTGACCCCGGCCGCAGCGCTGCCGTACAGCGTCGGCGGCGAGCCCGGCGGTATCGTCGCCGCCCGCCGCTCCTTCGGCTACACCGTGCTGAAGAAGGCGAAGAAGGAACGCGTCGAACTGCTGCTGCGCATCCTCGACCACCTCGCCGCCCCCTTCGGCAGCAAGGAGTGGGAACTCGTCCACTACGGCGTCGAGGGCACCCACTTCACCCGCGGCAAGGACGGCTCACCGCAGCCCACCAAGCTCGGCGAGGTGGAGAACAACACCAACCTGCCGCTGAAGTACCTCGCCGAAGGCCCCCAGGTGCTGTTCGTGCCGGGCATGCCCGACGCCGTACGGGCCCTGCACGCCTGGCAGCTCAAGACCGTCCCGCACGCCATCCGCAACGCCTCCTACGGCCTGCAGTCCCGCACCAAGAACGCCCAGGGCACGACCCTCAAGGCGCTCCTCGACGACACTGTCACCGGCATCGTCGCCGGGCGCATCCCGTTGTCGGAGTGGGACGGGGCGGTGAAGAAGTGGCGGTCCCGGGGCGGCGACAGAATGGCCGAGGAGTTCGCGAAGGACTACGCGGCCAACACGTGACCGGGCGCAAGTGGAAGAGGAGACGCGGGGGATGGGGAACGACATGGAGTCCAGGCGGCGGGTCACGATCCGGGAGGTCGCCGAGCGGGCGGGCGTGTCGACGGCCACCGCCTCCCGCGCCCTGAGCGGCAACCACCCGGTGCCCGCCGCGACCCGGGCCCGGGTGCTGCGCGCGGCCCGCGACCTCGACTACGTCGCCAACGCGCACGCCCGCGCCCTGGTCGGCGGCGGCCGCAAGATGGCCGCGGTCGTCGTCCGCCAGGTGACCAGCCCGTTCTACGCCCAGGTCGCCGAGGGCGTGGAGGCGGAGGCCGCCGACCGGGGCTGGCTGTGCGTGGTCGGCGCGACCGGCGGGAACCCTCAGCGCGAGATGGAGTTCGTGCAGCTCATGCGGGAGGAGGGCGCGCGGCTGGTGATCCTGGTCGGCGGGGTCGTCGAGGACGACGCGTACCGCTCGCGCGTCGCACACTACGCGCAGGCTCTGGACGCGTCCGGGGCGCGGCTGGTGTTGTGCGGGCGGCCGGCCCCGGGGCCCGACATACCCGCGCTCGTCGTCGAGTTCGACAACGAGGCGGGGGCCCGGGCCGTCACCGGGCATCTGCTGTCGGCGGGGCATCGGCGGATCGTCTTCCTCGGGGGCCTGCCCGGCAACACCGCCCTCGACGCCCGCGTCACCGGCTACCGGGCCGCGCTCGCCGAGCACGGGTTGCCTCCGGCGGCCGGGCGGGTCATCGACTGTGGCCTCGGTCGAGCGGCCGGCCTGCGTGCGATGACCGAACTCCTGAAGGAGACACGGGAGTTCACCGCGGTGGTCGCCGGGGACGACATGGTGGCCGCGGGTGCGCTGCGGGCGATCGCCGATGCGGGGCTCGTCGTTCCCGATGACATGTCCGTCGTCGGGTACAACGACATCCCTCTTGCCGAGGACTTCAATCCGCCGCTCACTACTGTGCGTACGCCGGCGGAGGAACTCGGGCGTTCGGCCGTGCGGATCGCTCTGCGGGATCCTGAGCACGCGGCTGGGAGCCACCATCTGTTGGGCACGCACATCGTTGTGCGCCGCAGTGTGGCTCCGCCGGGGGGGCCGTTTTGAATCTGCGGGTGATTCGTGGCTGGTCGCGCAGTTCCCCGCGCCCCTGACGGGGCTATGCCTGCCCCCGACTTATGGAGGACCGAACCCCGCATGACCGCCCCGCACCTCACCGAGCTTCCCGCACCCGCTCCGCTGCTTTCGCCGATCACCGGCTGGACCCGCGCTCACTGGGAGGCGGTCGCCGATCGGCTTCTGGAGGGGCTGGTGCCGTATGCCTCGCCGGGGTTCGCGCAGTACCGGTTGCCCGGGCCGCCGAGTCACTCCGGGGCCTGGTCGGACGGGCTGGAGGGGTTCGCGCGTTCCTTTCTGCTCGCGGCCTTCCGTATCGCGGGCTCGGGTGGTCGGGTCGGCCCCGCTCTCATCGAGCGGTACGCGGCCGGACTCGCCGCCGGGACCGACCCGCACGGCGATGAACGCTGGCCGCCCATCACCGACCGCGCCCAGCCCATGGTCGAGGCCGCGTCGATCGCGATCGCCCTGCACGAGTCCCGCCGCTGGCTGTGGGACCACCTCGACGACCGCGTACGCGACCAGGTCGCCGACTGGCTGGGCGGTTTCGTCGGCGCCGACGTCAACGACTCCAACTGGCGTCTGTTCCAGGTCATCACGGAGGAGTTCCTGGCCTCGGTCGGCGCCCCGCACGACCGTGCCGAGATCGACGCCGGGCTCGCCCGCCTGGACGACTGGTACCGGGGCGGCGGCTGGTACACCGACGGCGACGGCCGCAAGTTCGACTACTACAACGCCTTGGCGCTGCACCTGTACCCGGTGCTGTGGGCACGCGTCGCGGGCCCGCGCGCGAACCCCGGGGCGGTGGCCCGGCACCGCGCCCGGCTGCGGGAGTTCCTCGCCGTCCACCAGCACTTCTTCGGCTCCGACGGCGCCCCGGTGCACCAGGGCCGTTCCCTCACCTACCGCTTCGCGACCACCGCACCGCTGTGGGCGGGCGCCCTCGCCGACGCCACCCCGCTGCCGCCCGGCCGTACCCGCCGCCTCGCCTCGGGCGCGCTGAAGCATTTCGCCGAGCGGGGCGTGCCGGACGAGCGCGGTCTGCTCACCCTCGGCTGGTACCGCCCCTTCCTGCCCGTCACGCAGCGTTACTCGGGCCCCGCCTCCCCGTACTGGGCGAGCAAGGCCTTCCTCGGCCTGCTGCTGCCCGAGAAACACCCGGTGTGGACGGCACCCGAGGAGCCCGCCCCCGTGGACACGGCCGACGTGCGCCTCGCCCTCCCGGCCCCCGGCTGGCTCCTGCACTCCACCGCCGCCGACGGGATCGTACGGCTCGTCAACCACGGCAGCGACCGCTTCCCGCCCCCGCCGGCGACCGGCGAGGAGAGCCCGCACTACGCCCGGTTCGCGTACTCCAGCGCGACGGCCCCCGAAACCCCGGACGCCCCGGGCACCGGCCCGGACAACCACCTCGCCCTGCTCGCCCCCGACGGCACGCCGTCCCCACGCGGCCGTATCCACCCGCTCGGCGCCTCGGGCGGCCGTGCCGCCTCCTGGCACCGGGCGCGGGGACACCGAGTCGAGACGGTGAGCGTGGTCCACGGCCCCTGGGAGGTGCGGGTCCATCGCCTCGATGTCCCGCCCAAAACCCCGGTCCGCGAAGGCAGTTGGGCCGTCGCCGACGACACCGCCCCGCCGATCGCCAGGACCGGCCCGTGCCGCGCGTCGGCCCGCCGCGCGGACGGCCTGACCAGCGCGATCACCGGACTGTACGGCTGGGACGGCGCCGAAAGCACTGTCGCGACGGCCCTCGACACCAATGCCGTCGGCCGCCACTCGGCGACGCCCGTGCTCGAACTGGGCGACGGCGCCCGCCTGTTGGTCACCCTCGTGGTGCTCAGCGCCGACCCGGACGCGCTGCGTACGGGAGCGGGCGCGTCGGTCGCCGAGGACGGAACCGTGGAGATCCGCTTCCCGGACGGCACACGGGAGCGGGTGGCGCCGAGGCTCAGCCTTGGGCCAGAGCCATCGCCTGGTCCAGCGCCTGGAGGAACGAGTTGACGGTCACCCGGTCCCGTACCGCCAGCCGCAGCCACTCCTCGTCCAGCCCCGGGAAGGTGTCCCCGCGCCGGACCGCGAACCCGAGGTCGCGCAGATGCCGTCGTACGGCGAGGGCGCGCGGCAGTCGAACGAGCACGAACGACGCCTCGGCGGGCCCCGCCACCCGCAGCCCGTCGGGGGCGAACTCCTCCAGCCCCGCGACGAGATGGGCCCGGTCGGTGGCGACGCGGTGGGCGGCATGGCCCGCCTCCGCCAGCGCCCGCGGCGAGACGCACGCCTGAGCCGCCGTGAGGGCGGGCGTGGACACCGGCCACAGCGGCTGGGCCCGCTCCAGTTGAGCGACGGTCTCCGGAGCGGCCAGCACATAACCGATCCGCAGTCCGGCCAGCCCCCACGTCTTGGTCAGGCTGCGCAGCACCACAAGCCCGGGGACGTCCGTCCGCCCGGCCAGTGCCTCCCGCTCGCCCGGCACCGCGTCCATGAACGCCTCGTCCACCACCAACGTCCGCCCGGGACGCGCCAGTCCGGCGATCACGGCCGCCGGATGCAGAACGGACGTGGGATTCGTCGGGTTGCCGACCACCACCAGGTCCGCGTCCTCGGGAACCGCCGCCGGATCCAGCCGGAAACCGTCCTCCTCGCGCAGCAGCACCCGGCCGACCGTGTGACCGGCGTCCCGCAGCGCCGCCTCCGGCTCCGTGAACTGGGGGTGCACCACGACCGGTCGACGGACCTTCAGGGCCCGCGCGAGCAGGACGAACGCCTCGGCGGCACCCGCCGTCAGCAGCACCCGCTCCACCGGCAGCCCGTGCCGCGCGGCCACCGCCGCCCGCGCCGCCCGCCCGTCCGGATAGGCGGCGAGACCGGTCAGCGACTCGGCGATCCGCTCCCGCAGCCAGCGGGGCGGGGTGTCCGCACGCACGTTCACGGCCAGGTCGACGACCGCCGAGCCGGCGTCACGCACCTCGGCGTCGCCGTGGTGGCGCAGATCATGTCCCTCAGTGCGCATGGGAGTGAGTATGTCCTCCGTGCTGGTGGTGCCCGTGGTGGTGGTCGTCGTCCGGGTGGAAGTGCGGCTGCTGCGGCAGACCGACCTTGTCCTCGAAGCCGGGCAGCGCGATCCGGTACACGCACGAGTCGCAGTTCATCCGCAGGTCGCCCTTGACGGCCTCCTCGTACCGCTCCCACACGAGGTCCAGCAACTCCGGCTCCGGACCGATGACATCGGCCGACCGTACCTCGGTCTCGGGGTGCGCGGCAGCCCAGCCCTCCGTCTGCTGCCGCACTCGGTCCGGCAGGATGCCGGTGAACAGGAAGTAGGGGAGCACCACGATCCGCCGCGCCCCGAGCTTCGCGCACCGGTCCAGGCCGCTCGGCACGTCCGGCGCCGCCAGCGACACGAACGCCGTCTCCACGCCCGCGTATCCGCGCCCCTCCCACAGCAGCCGGGCCGCCTTGTGCACCTCGGCGTTCGCGTCGGGATCCGTGGACCCGCGCCCCACCAGCAGCACGGTCACGTCGGCCCGGTCCGAGGGCGTGCGCACCGACTCGCCGAGCGCCTCGTCCAGTCGTCGTTCCAGCACGCTCAGCAGCGCGGGGTGCGGGCCCAGCGGACGGCCGTAGCTGTACGAGATCCCCGGGTGCTTCCCCTTCTCGCGGGCCAGCGCCGCCGGAATGTCACCCTTGGCGTGTCCGGCGGACACCAGCATCAGCGGAACGGCGGCGAACCGGCGTACCCCCCGCTCCACCAACTCGGTGACCGCGTCGCCCAGCGGCGGTGGGGACAGTTCGATGAAGCCGCCCGCGACGGGCAGTTCGGGGTGGCGGCTGCCCAGGCGCCGAACGAAGTCGCGGAACGCCTCGGCTCCGGCATCGTCCCGGGTGCCATGGCCGGCGATGAGCAGGGCGGGCGGCGGGGTGGTCACTGGTGCTCCTCGGGATGCGAATCGGGGTGGTACAGCAGGGCGTTGAGCGCGGCGGCGGCGACCGCCGACCCGCCCTTCTCGGACACGTTGCTCACGGCGGGCAGCCCGCTCTCGCGCAACGCGGCCTTGGACTCGGCCGCTCCGACGAAGCCGACGGGCAGGCCGATGACGAGCGCGGGGGAGGCGTCCAGGGTCAGCAGCTCCTCCAGGGCGGTGGGGGCGTTGCCGATCACCCACAGGGCGCCGGGGCCGACCTGTTCGTACGCCAGCCGGATCGCATGGGCCGAACGGGTCAGCCCGGGCCCGGACTCGGCGTCCCGGAGCCGGCAGACGGTCTCCCGCCGGGTGATCCCGGCCGCGACCATCTCCACGTCCACGACCACGGGCGCCCCGGCGTGCAGGGCGGCGTGCGCCTTCTCCAGCGTGTCCTCGGCCATGACGAGATCCCTCGCGTACTCCAGGTCGGCCGCGGAGTGGATGACCCGCTCCACGACCGCCCGGGTCAGCGGCGGGAAGTGCGAGGTGTCCAGGCGGGCGCGCAGCCGCCGGAAGGACTCCTGCTCGATCGGGTGGACCACACGGTTCACTTGGTCTCCTCCTGCGAGTCCCGCGGGCTCTCCTGCCAGCGGTAGCCGCGCGGTGTCACCATGCGTCCGGCGATCCGCCGGGTCGCCGTGTTGCCCACGGTCACGACCGTCATCATGTCTACCGTCGCCGGGTCCAGTGTGGCCAGTGTCGTCAGCCGACCGGACTCGTCCGGCCGCGACGCGTTCCGTACGACACCGACCGGCGTCGTCGGTTCCCGGTGCTCGGCGAGGATCGCGAGCGCCTTCGGCAGCTGCCAGTCGCGGCCCCGGCTGCGCGGGTTGTAGAACGTCACGACGATGTCCGCCTCGGCCGCCGCCCGCACCCGCCGCTCGATGACCTCCCACGGTGTGTGCAGGTCGGAGAGGCTGATGGACACGTGGTCGTGGCCCAGCGGCGCACCGAGCACGGCGGCGGCGGCGAGCGCCGCGGTCACCCCCGGCACACCGACCACGTCGATGTCGTCGGAGGCCTCGGCGAGCGCGGGGGAGGCCATGGCGTACACGCCGGCGTCCCCGCTGCCGATCAGCGCGACGGCCCGGCCCTCGCGGGCCTCCTCGACGGCCGTCCGGGCCCGCTCCTCCTCGGCCCCCAGCCCCGACTCCAGGATCCGGGTGCCCGGTCGCAGCAGGTCGCGGATCTGGTCGACGTACTGGTCGAGCCCGACGAGGACGGAGGCGCGCCGCAACTCCGCCCTGGCGCGGGGCGTGAGCAGGTCCCGGGCGCCCGGTCCGAGCCCGACCACCGCGAGCCGGCCGCGCGCGGGGCGTCGTACGACGGCACAGGTCGCCATGGCGGGATCCGCCGCCGACTTCCGCTTGGGGACGAGGAGTTCACCTCCGCCCACCAGCGCCGCGGCCTCGGCCACGGACGGTGTGCCGACGGCGGCGAGCGGCGCGTCGGAGGGGTTGGGCACGTCCACGGAGGCCAACTCCTGTGCGGAGTAGGTCACCAGAGGCACACCCAGCCGCTCGGCCGCCTCGACGATCCCGGCTTCCTCGGCCTTGGCGTCGAGGGTGGCGAGTTCGGCGATGCTACGGGCGGACAGTCCCGCATCGAGCAACGCGGCCTCGACCAGCCCCAGCACCTCCTCGACCGGGGCGCCCCTGGAGGCCCCCACGCCGACGACGAGGGACGGCGGGCGCAGCACGACCGCACGCTCGGCGGGCTCGACCAGGCGATCCGTCAGCCGGATCGTGTACCGGCCTTCCCCGGTGACCGGAAGGGCCGGAAGGGGCCAGGCGAAGTCCGCCTTCAGGGCGACCGGTTCGCCGTCGAGCACGGCCCGCGAGACACCGGCGACATCCCCCTCCACCGGGAACCCGAGGGTGTCGAGACCCGGCACCCCCACCGCGTCCGTGGCCGTGGTCACCACGGGCTGCGCACCGAGCAACTCGCCGACCTCGCACGCGAGTTCGTTGGCGCCGCCGCCATGGCCGCCCACCAGCGAGACGGCGAACCGCCCGCCCTCGTCGACACACACCACACCCGGGTCGGACGCCTTGTCGTCCAGCAGCGGCGCGACCAGCCGCACCACCGCCCCCGTCGCCAGGAAACACACGAGCTGCTCGCACTGAGCGAACGCGGCCCGTACGGCGTCCCCCACCGGACCCTCGTACACGCGCGTCCGGTCAGGCCAGGCCGCGGCCAGCCGGTCCCGCGCGGCCGCGCCGGCCGCGGTGGCGGAAATGAGGCCGATCACTTAGTAGCTCCTTCACGCCGTGCCGGGGGCCTGACGCCCCACAGCAGGAAAACCGGATTCGTCGCCGCGAGCCGGGTCACGTCCCCCGGCAGCGGCGCGAGCCGGGACGACTGCAACAGCACCCCGTCGCAGTCGAGGCCGGCGTCGGTGAGCGCCGCCCGCACGGCCGGCACCCGGTCGAGCGCGGCCATCGCGACGACGACGGTCCGCCGGGCCCGCCGCGCGCACGCCGTGACGACGGCGGGCAGTTCGCGCCCGCCGCCGCCGACGAACACCGCGTCGGGATCGTCCAGGCCGGACAGCACGGTCGGCGCCGCCCCGTGCACGACCCGTACGTCGACCCCGTGTGCCATGGCGTTCGCGCGGATCCGCCCGACCCCGTCGAGGGTCTTCTCCACCGCCGTCACGGCCGCGCCGAACCGGGCGCACTCCACGGCCACCGACCCCGAACCCGCGCCGACGTCCCAGACCAGATCGCCGAGGCGGGGCCCGAGCCGGGACAGGGCCAGCGCCCGCACCTCGAACTTGGTGATCATCGAGTCGCGGTGCGCGAAGTCCCCTTCGTCCAGGGCCCACCCGGCGGGCCCGGCGGGCGGCCCGGCGACCGTACGCGCGGCGCCGAGCGTCCGCGCCTCGTCCAGGCACAGCACGACGCTCACCGACGATCCCCAGTCCCGGGCCGCGGCCTCGGCCGGCGTCACCCGCTCCACCCGCTCGTCCTTCGAGCCGAGCGCGGAGGCGACCACCAGGACCCGCGCGTCGGACCCGAGCGCGGCCCCCAGTTCCGCCGGCCCCGCCCCCGGCCCGGTCAGCACGGCGACCTTCGGCCGGGCCCGGCACACGTTGACCGCCGTCCGCAGCTCACGCCCGTGCGCGCTGACGACGACCGCGTCGTCCCAGGGCAGTCCGACCCGGGCGAAGGCGGCGGCGACGGACGAGACACCGGCCCGCACGTCAAGCCGCTCGGCACCGAACCGCTCCGCCAGCACCCGCACGATCCCGAAGAACCCGGGGTCGCCGGAGGCCAGCACGACGACCGGGCTCCGCCGGTCCGGATGCCGCTCCTCGTCCAGATGCCGCTCGATGATGTCCAGGGCGGGCGCCAGCGCACCGAGGACCACCTGCTCGGCGTCCGCGGCCACCGGCGCGGCGGCAAGGTGCCGTCGGCCGCCCACGACCAGCCCGGCCCCGGCCACGGCGGCCGCGGCGTCGGGCGGCAGCGGTGCCCCCGTCCCCGTGCCGACGACGGTGATCGGACGGTCGCTCACGTGCCGGCGCCCCGTGCGCGCAGGGCCTTGCGGGCCTCAGGGTCGGCCTTGCGGTAGCCGTGGAAGTGACCGGGGTGGTAGAGGTGCGAGCGGGTGCCCTCGGCGTCGAGCGCCGGGCCGACCAGGAACAGGGTGTGCTTCCAGAGCTTGTGCTCCTTGACCGTCTCCTCCAGGGTGCTGATCGTGCACTTCACGATCAGCTCCTCCGGCCAGGTCGCCTGGTAGGCGACGACGACCGGCGTGCTCGTCGGATAGCCGCCCTCCAGCAGCTCCCGCACGAGCTGACCACTGCGCGCGGCCGACAGGAAGATCGCCATGGTGGTGCCGTGCTTGGCGAACTCCCGCACCTCCTCCCCGGGCGGCATCGGCGTCTTGCCGCCGCCGAGCCGGGTGAGCACGACGGACTGGGCGACCTCCGGGATGGTCAGCTCGCGCCCGGCGAGCGCGGCGACGGCGGAGAAGGCGGAGACACCCGGGATCACCTCGGTCCCGATGCCGATCCGGGCGCACCGGTCGAGCTGCTCCTGCGTTCCGCCCCACAGCGAGGGGTCGCCGGAGTGGATACGGGCCACGCGCAGACCCCGCTCCAGGGCCCGCTCGTAGACGGCCACGACGTCCTCCAGGGACATCGTCGCCGAGTCGAGGATCTCCGCGTCCTCACGCGCGTGCTGGAGGACCTCCGCCTGGACCAGGCTGGCCGCCCAGATCACGACGTCGGCGTCGGCGATGGCACGCGCGGCGCGGATCGTCAGCAGGTCGGCGGCGCCGGGGCCGGCACCGACGAAGGTCACTTTGCCGGTGGGGGCATCGGCCATGGGTTCGGTCCTCTCGTACGGAAGTTCATTGCTGCTTGGGTCGGATGTGCGTGAGGGGCGTGCGATCGGATACCAAGGGCACATGGCGGTCTTCGTCGCGCTCGGCGCGTTCCTGATGACGCTGGCGGGTGGCTGGACGGCACTGCGGGTGACCGACCGCCGCCATCTCGTCCTGGGCCTGGCCGGCGGCCTGATGCTCGGCGTGGTCGGCCTGGACCTGCTGCCGGAGGCGCTGGACGCGGCCGGCACCGAGGTCTTCGGCGTCCCCGCCGCCCTGCTGCTCTTCGTGGCCGGCTTCCTGCTGGCCCACATGATGGAACGCCTGCTCGCCGGCCGTCAGGCCGCGCACGGCGCCGAGGAAACCGGGCCTCGCGCCGGCCGCGCCCCCGAAGTGGGTCTGACGGCGGCGGCCGCGATGGTCGGCCACAGCGCCATGGACGGTGTCGCGATCGGCGCGGCCTTCCAGGTCGGCGGCGGCATGGGCACGGCGGTCGCGCTGGCCGTCGTCGCCCACGACTTCGCGGACGGCTTCAACACGTACACGATCACGAGCCTGTACGGGAACGCCCGCCGCCGAGCGCTCGCGATGCTGTTCGCGGACGCGGCGGCCCCGGTCGTGGGCGCGGCCTCCACGGTCTTCCTCACGATCCCGGAGGGGGTGCTCGGCGGCTATCTCGGCCTCTTCGGCGGCGCGCTCCTCTATCTCGCGGCCGCCGAGATCCTCCCCGAGGCCCACCACGAACACCCCGCCCGCTCGACCCTGCTGTGCACGGTCGCGGGGGTGGCGTTCATCTGGCTGGTGGTGGGGCTGGCCGGCTGACACCCCGGTTCTCGAGGGGCGGGTTCTTGACGGGCTCACAGTTTGCCGCCTCGGCCGCCGTGGCGCCGCGCGGGTGCGATGAGTGTGGAGAGATACGGCAGGGGAGCGTCGTCGAGGTCGGCGGCCGGCCGGATGGACTCGGACTCCAGCCCGAGCGCCGACCCCCACACGGCGTCGTCGATCCGCCCGGTCTCCCGCAACGCCTCGGCCACCTCCCGCGACTGCCGCCCGAACTTGTACGCGACGACGGTCCCGGGCCCGTTCAGGGCGTCCTTGAGCACGGCGGCCCCGGCGGTGACGGGCACCAGCGTGAGCGGCTCGGTCCCCTCGGTGAGGACGGCCCCCGAGCGTGCCGCGAGGTCCTGCATCGCGGTGATACCGGGCACGGTCTCCACCACCACGCCCGGCACCAGCTCGGTGATGGTCTGCGCGAGATAGGTGAAGGTGGAGTACACGTTCGGATCGCCGATGGTCGCGAAGGCGACCGAGCCACGAGCCTCCAGCAGCTGGGCGACCCGCTCTCCGGCCGCGTCCCAGGCGGCCTCCCGCCGCGCCCGGTCACTGCGCTCGTTGAGCGCGAACACCACCCGGACGACCTTCTCCTCGGGCACGTAGTGCAGGACGGTGGCTTCCGCCCGACCCCGCTCGCCCCCGTCCTTTCCATCGGACGCGGCCATGACCGGTACGACGACCACGTCGGCGGCGCGCAGAGCATTGACGCCCTTGACGGTCACCAGCTCCGGATCCCCGGGCCCGACCCCGACCCCGATCAACCTGCTGCTGCTCATGACGTCCGGCACCTCTCCACGAACCGACGGGCGACACCGGGCTCGGACGCCCAGTGCGTGTGCAGATAACTCGCGTGCACACCCTGCTGTACGAAACCTTCGAGCCGCCGTCGAGGGGCGCGCACACCCCAGGCGGCGACATCCCCCGCCCCGGGCTCCACCACGGTCCGGTGGAACTCGTGCCCCCGCATCCGCGTCCCGGCCTCGGCGAGCACGCTGTCGCCGACGGCCACGGCGTCCCGGTAGCCGAGCGTGAGGTGCTCGGACATCCGCGCGGTGGCGTCCAGCACTCCGCACATCGGCAGCTCGTCCAGCTCCCGGCACAGATACAGCAGCCCCGCACACTCGGCGGCGACGGGAGCACCGCTCTCCGCGAGGGCCGCGACGGACTTGCGCAGAGGTTCGTTGGCGGACAGCTCGGCGGCGTACACCTCGGGGAAACCACCCCCGATCACCAACCCGCTTGTCCCGTCGGGCAGTTGCTCGTCCCGCAGGGGATCGAAGACGACGACTTCGGCACCGGCGGCACTGAGAAGTTCGGTGTGCTCGGCATAGGAGAAGGTGAAAGCGGGACCCCCGGCGACGGCAACTCTCACACCGGGCAATTCCTTGGATCCCCGGTCCGCTTCACTCAGCCCGTCCGGCGTTTGAGGACGAGGCCGCTGCCGTCCCGAACCCCCACCCACCCGCTGGGGGCCATGCCGGCCCGCCCTTCCCAGCCCGTCCGGCGTTTGAGGACGAGGCCCTTCAGGCCGAAGCGGGGGTCTGGGGGCGGCAGCCCCCAGGGACGGGATGGGAAGGCGCGAAGCAGCCAGCACCTCAGCCGCATCCCAAGCCGCACCCGACAACGCCCCGGCACTCCCCGCCAGCGCGGCCAACGCCTCCAGGTCACACCCGACCCGCACCTGCTCCGCCATCGCGGCAACCGCCTCCACCGCCGAAGCCCGCCGCTCGGCGACCGGCACCAGCCCCAGATGCCGCGCCGGCGTATCCACCTGAGCCGCCCGCCGCAGCACACCGAGCACCGGCACCCCGGCCGACTCCAACGCCTCCCGCAGCAGCTCCTCGTGCCGATCCGATCCGACCTTGTTGAGGATCACGCCCCCGACCCGCACCTCCGGATCCCAGGAGGCGAACCCGTGCACCAGCGCCGCCACCGACCGGGACTGCGACGAGGCGTCGACGACCAGCACCACCGGCGCCCGCAGCAACTTCGCCACATGCGCGGTGGACGCCAGTTCACCCTCCCCGGCGGCCCCGTCGTACAGCCCCATCACACCTTCGACGACGGCGATGTCACAGCCCCGCGCACCATGCGCGAACAACGGCCCGACCAACTCCGGCCCGCACAGATACGCGTCGAGATTCCGCCCCACCCGCCCGGTCGCGAGCGCGTGATACCCGGGGTCGATGTAGTCCGGCCCGACCTTGTGCCCGGACACGGCGAGCCCCCGCGCAGCGAACGCGGCCATCAACCCCGTGGCGACGGTGGTCTTGCCGCTGCCCGAGGAGGGCGCGGCGATGACCAGCCGTGGGACGGAAGACGTCACCATTCGATGCCCCGTTGCCCCTTCTGCCCGGCGTCCATCGGATGCTTGACCTTGGACATGTCGGTGACGAGGTCCGCGAACTCCACCAGCTTCTCGGGGGCGTTGCGTCCGGTGATCACGACATGCTGGGTCCCGGGCCGGTCCCGCAGCACGGAGACGACCTCGTCGGTGTCGATCCACCCCCAGTGCATGGGGTAGGCGAACTCGTCCAGCACATACAGCTGGTACGTCTCGGCGGCCAGGTCCCGCTTGACCTGCTCCCAGCCCTCCCGGGCCTTCTCCTCGTTGTCCATCTGATCGTCCCGCTGGACCCAGGACCAGCCCTCGCCCATCTTGTGCCAGGCGACGGACCCGCCCTCGCCGGAGTCCCCGAGCACCCGCAGTGCCCGCTCCTCGCCGACCTTCCACTTCGCCGACTTGACGAACTGGAACACCCCGATCGGCCACCCCTGGTTCCAGGCCCGCAGCGCGAGCCCGAAAGCGGCGGTGGACTTGCCCTTCCCGATGCCCGTGTGCACGACGACCAGCGGCCGGTTACGCCGCTGACGGGTCGTCAGTCCGTCCTCCGGTACGACACTCGGCTGTCCCTGCGGCATTACGCGGCCCTCCTCGAATCGCCCTGAACTTCCCTGACCAGCCCGGCGATCGAGTCCGCCCGCAACTCGTCCAAGGTCACCGCCGTACCGCCCAGCTCACCCGCGAGCTGTCCGGCCAGCCCCAGCCGCACCGGCCCCGACTCGCAGTCCACGACCACGGAGGCGATCTGCTCGTCCGCGAGGAGACGGGCCGCACGCCCGGAGAGCGCGACCGGCTCCGGCCCACCCGTGGCGCGCCCGTCGGTCACCACCACGACCAGCGCCCGCCGCGCCGGATCCCGCAGCCGCTCCACCCGCAGCACCTCGTGCGCCCGCAGCAGACCCGCCGCGAGCGGCGTCCGGCCACCCGTGGGCAGCGACTCCAGCCGAACCGCCGCCGCGTCCACGGAGGAGGTCGGCGGCAGCGCCACCTCGGCGGCCGATCCCCGGAACGTCACCAGCCCCACCTTGTCCCGCCGCTGATAGGCGTCAAGCAGCAGGGACAGCACGGCACCCTTCACGGCACTCATCCGCTGCCGGGCCGCCATGGAGCCGGAGGCGTCGACGACGAACAGCACGAGGTTCCCCTCGCGCCCCTCCCGCGTCGCCTGCCGCAGATCGTCCCGCCGCACGACCAGCCCACGCCCGGACCGTCCGCGCGCCCGCTGATGCGGCGCCGCCGCCTGCACGGTCGCCGCCAGGTGCAGCTTGGTCAGCGCCCCCCGGGGCCGCCGGGCCCCGGTCGTCCGCCCGTGCTCGGTCCGCGCCCGCGAACGCCGCCCCGCGGCGCCCTCACCGAGACCGGGCACGCTCAGCATCTTGGTACGGAAGGGCTCGGAGGCCCGCGTCGGCTGCTGCTCACCCGAGCCGCCACCGGAGGACTGCGGCTCCCCGCCCTCCTCCCCGGCCTCGGGCCGCGCACCGGTGTCGCCGCCCTCGGGCCCCTCGGAAGGCGGCTGTCCGCCGCCCCCGCCGTCTCCGTCGGGCCCCGACCCGTCAGGATCCGGGTCCTCGTCGTCCGAGCCGCCGAACTCCTCAAGGGTCTCGTCGAGCTTGTCCTCGTCGAGTCCGGGCGCGTCAAAGGGGTTGCGTCGCCTGCGGTGCGGCAGCGCGAGCAGCGCGGCCTGCCGGACGTCCTCCGCGAGGACGTCCGTCCGCCCGGCCCACGCGGCCAGCGCGGTCGCCGTCCGCGCCATCACGATGTCGGCCCGCATGCCGTCCACCTCGAACGCGGCACAGGTGGCCGCGATCTGCCGCAGCGCCGGGTCACCCAGCCGCACCGACGGCAACAGCTCCCGTGCCGCCACGATCCGCGCCCGTACGGAGGACTCCTCGTCCGCCCAGCGCGCGGCGAAGGCGGCCGGTTCGTCGTCGTAGGCGAGCCTGCGCCGCACGACCTCCACCCGTTGGTCGGGCTCCCGCGAGGCCGCGACCTCGACGGTCAGCCCGAACCGGTCGAGCAACTGCGGCCGCAGTTCGCCCTCTTCGGGGTTCATGGTCCCGACGAGCAGGAACTTCGAGGCATGCCGTACGGAGACACCCTCGCGTTCGACGTACGACGCGCCCATCGCCGCCGCGTCGAGCAGCAGGTCGACCAGGTGGTCGTGGAGGAGGTTGACCTCGTCGACGTACAGGATCCCGCGGTGCGCGTCGGCGAGCAGCCCGGGCTCGAACGCCTTCACGCCCTCGGCCAGCGCCCGCTCGATGTCGAGGGCGCCGACGAGCCGGTCCTCGGAGGCACCGACGGGGAGTTCCACCATGCGGGCGGGACGCCAGGCACCGCCGCCGGTCTCGTGCGGCCCGTCCGGGCAGCCAGGGTCGGGCGACGCGGGGTCGCAGGAGAAACGGCAGCCGGGGACCACGGAGACCTCCGGCAGCAGCGCCGAAAGGGCCCGCACCGCCGTCGACTTGGCAGTGCCCTTCTCGCCGCGCACCAGCACGCCGCCGACCGCGGGGGACACGGCGTTCAGCAGCAGCGCGAGCCGCAGGTCGTCCTGACCGACGACGGCCGTGAACGGGAACGGGGTACTCACTTGTCGTCGCCCTCCAAATCGCCTTCCAGCTCCAGGTAGGTGGCCCGCAGCCGTTCCAGGGTGTCCGCGTCCGGCTCGGCCCACAGTCCGCGCTCGGCGGCCTCCAGGAGCCGCTCCGTGATGCCGCGAAGCGCCCAGGGGTTGGACTTCTTCATGAAGTCCCGGTTCTCCTGGTCGAAGACGTACTCGGCGCTGAGCTTCTCGTACATCCAGTCGTCGACCACGCCCGCCGTCGCGTCGTACCCGAAGAGGTAGTCGACGGTCGCCGCCATCTCGAAGGCGCCCTTGTAGCCGTGCCGCCTCATGGCCGCCATCCAGCGCGGGTTGACGACGCGCGCCCGGAAGACCCGGTGCGTCTCCTCGCCGAGCGTGCGCGTCTTCACCTGGTCCGGGGTGGCGGAGTCGCCGACGTACGCCTCGGGGGAGGTGCCCGTCAGATGCCGGACCATGGCGACCATGCCGCCGTGGTACTGGAAGTAGTCGTCGGCGTCCACGAGGTCGTGCTCGCGGGTGTCCACGTTCTTGGCGGCCACCGCGATCCGCTTGAACGCCGTTTCCATGTCCCCGCGCGCCGCCCGACCGTCCAGACCGCGCCCGTAGGCGTACCCGCCCCACACCGCGTACACCTCGGCGAGGTCCGCGTCGCTGCGCCAGTTGCGGGCGTCGATCAGCGGCAGCAGACCGGCGCCGTACGCGCCCGGCTTGGAGCCGAAGATGCGGGAGGTGGCCCGGCGACGGTCGCCGTGCTCGGCGGTGTCCGCGTCGGCGTGCGCGCGCACGTAGTTCTGCTCGGCGGTCTCGTCCAGCTCCGCCACCGCCCGTACCGCGTCGTCGATCAGTCCGACGACATGCGGGAACGCGTCCCGGAAGAAACCGGAGATACGGACCGTGACGTCGATGCGGGGCCGGCCCAGTTCCGCCGGCGGGACCACCTCGAAGCCGGTCACCCGGCGCGAGGCGTCGTCCCAGACCGGGCGGCAGCCCAGCAGCGCGAGGATCTCGGCGATGTCGTCACCCTGGGTGCGCATCGCGGACGTACCCCACACCGTGAGGCCGACGGACTTCGGGAACTCGCCCGTGTCCTGCAGATACCGCTGCACGAGCGAGTCCGCCAGCGACTGTCCGACCTCCCAACTCAGCCTGGACGGAATGGCCTTGGGGTCGACCGAGTAGAAGTTCCGGCCGGTCGGGAGGACGTTGACGAGTCCGCGGGTCGGCGATCCGGACGGTCCCGCCGGGACGTAACCGCCGTCGAGCGCGAGCAGGATGTGGTCGATCTCGTCGGTGGTGCGGGCGAGCCGGGGCATGACCTCGTCGCACGCGAACTCCAACACCGCCACAGCATCCGGGAGTTCGGCACCGATGACGGCTCGGACGAGGGCCGGGACGGCGGTGACGTCCCACTCCCGGTCCTCCATGCCCTCCGCGAACCGGCGGCACAGCTGCTCCAGCAGATCGATCGCGTCGGCGGCCGAACGCGCCGGTCCCTCGACCAGATCGCTCAGTTCCACCGGCACCTTCAGCGGCGCACCCGGCTCGGCCAGCAACTCCTTCTCGCTGAGCCCGAAATGGGCTGCCAGCGAGGCCCGCAGCCCCGGCAGCGCGTTGGCCAGCCCGCCCCACACCTGCGAGGCGCGCAGCACGGCGAGCACGAGGTTCACGCGCGGTTCGCCGACCGGGCCGCCGCCCAGGATGTGCAGCCCGTCGCGGATCTGCACGTCCTTGATCTCGCACAGATAGCCGTCGATGTGCATCACGAACTCGTCGAACGCCGCGTCGTCCGGCTGGTCGTCCACATGCAGGTCGTGGTGCAGCTCGGCCGCCTTCACCAGCGTCCAGATCTGCGCGCGGACGGCGGGCGCCTTCGTCGGGTCCAGGTCGGACACGAGCGCGTACTCGTCGAGGAGTTGCTCCAGCTTCGCCAGGTCGCCGTAGGTGTCGGCACGCGCCATCGGCGGCACGAGGTGGTCGACGACCGTCGCGTGTCCGCGCCGCTTGGCCTGGGTGCCCTCGCCGGGGTCGTTGACGATGAAGGGGTAGATGAGCGGGAGTTCGCCGAGTACGGCGTCGGGCGCGCAGCCACCGCTCAGCCCAAGTCCCTTGCCGGGCAGCCACTCCATCGTGCCGTGCTTGCCCATGTGGACGATCGCGTCGGCGCCGAAGCTGTTCTCGAGCCAGCGGTAGGCCGCCATGTAGTGGTGCGACGGCGGCATGTCGGGGTCGTGGTAGATCGCGATCGGGTTCTCGCCGAAGCCGCGCGGCGGCTGGATCATCACGACGACGTTCCCGAACTGCAGGGACGCGAGCACGATGTCGTCGCCGTCGACGTAGAGATTGCCCGGCGGCTCGCCCCACGCCTCCACCATGCCGTTGCGCAGCTCAGGGTCGAGCTTGTCGAACCACGCCTGGTAGTCGGCGAGCGGCACCCGCGCGGGCGCGCCGGCCAGCTGCTCCTCCGTCAGCCACTCCACGTCGTGGCCACCGGCGTTGATCAGCCGGTGGATCAGCTCGTCACCGTTGTCGGGGTGGCCCTCGACGACGTATCCGGCGTCCCGGAGCGAGTCCAGCACCCGTACCGCCGAAGCGGGCGTGTCCAGACCCACGGCGTTGCCGACGCGTGAGTGCTTGGTCGGGTACGCGGTGAAGACCAGCGCGAGCTTCTTCTCGGCGTTCGGCTTGTGCTTCAACTTCGCGTGCCGTACGGCGATTCCGGCGACCCGCGCGGCCCGCTCGGGGTCGGCGACGTACACGGGCACCTCGTCCGGACCCTGCTCCTTGAAGGAGAAGGGGACCGTGATCAGCCGCCCGTCGAACTCCGGGATGGCGACCTGCATCGCGGCGTCCATGGGGGAGAGCGCGGCGTCGGACTCGTCCCAGGCCGCGCGGGACGACGTAAGGCAAAGCCCTTGCAGCACAGGCACGTTGAGGTCGGCCAGCGCGCCGATGTCCCACGCCTCCTCGTCACCGCCGGCCGACGCCTGCGAGGCGTGTGTGCCGCCTGCGGCGAGGACGGTGGCGACCAGGGCGTCCGCCTTCCCCAGGATCTCGTACAGCCCGGCGTCGGCACCGCGCAGCGAACCGCAGTACACGGCAAGGGCGTTGGCGCCCTTCGCCTCGATCGCGTCGCACAGGGTGTCCACGAAGGCGGTGTTGCCGGACAGGTGATGCGCCCGGTAGAAGAGCACACCCACCGTGGGGCGACCCTCGATGAAGGCACGCTCGCCGTGGACGCCGAACTCGGCCATCTTCTGGGGCTCTTCGAAGCCCTCGCCGGTGAGGAGGACGGTGTCGGAGAGGAAGCGGGCGAGTTCGGCCAGGTTCTCCGGCCCGCCCTCGACGAGATACCGCAGCGCCTCGGCCACGACACCGGCCGGCACCGACGACTCGGCCATCAACTCCGCGTCGGGAACGCTCTCTCCGCCGAGCAGCACGGTCGGAATCCCGGACGCCTTCAGCGCCGCCAGCCCGTCCTCCCAGGCCCGCTTGCCACCCAGCAGTCGTACGACGGCGATGTCCGAGCCCTCGAGTAGTCCCGGAAGTTCCTCCGTGACGTCCACCCGGGTCGGATTGCCGATCCGGTACGACGCACCGGAAGCGGCCCGGGCCGCCAACAGGTCCGTGTCGGCGGTCGACAACAACAACACTGTGCTCATGCGGGCGCTCCCGGTGGAATGAAAGGCAGTCCTTGCGGCGCACCGGACTCGATGAGCCGCCACAGCGCGTCCGTGTCCGCGTGCTGTTCGATCAGGTCGCCGAGCCGGTCGAGCTGCTCCTCGCGCAGCGCGGCGAACGAGGTGTCGGCGGCCGGCACGAAACGGCGGCCCGCGGCGGCCGCCACCTCGCGCAGGAAGGCCCGCCGGAAGCCGTCCGACTCCAGCGAGCCGTGCCAGTGGGTGCCCCAGGTCTGGCCGACCCGGCAGCCGTCAAGGAAGGGGTCGCCTCCTGAGATCTCGGCGACCCCGTGATGGATCTCGTATCCCTCGACGTGCTCGCCGAGGGCTTCCCCGACCGGTCGGGTGAGGGTCTTCTCGCGGTCGAACCGCACGCGGACGGGAAGGACTCCGAGCCCTTCGACCTGACCGGCGCGCGACTCGACCTCGTCGTCGATGTGTTCGCCGAGGATCTGGAAGCCTCCGCAGATACCGAGAGTCGGCCTCCCCTCGGCGGCCCTTCTGACGAGCGCGTCCGCCAGTCCCCGCTCGCGGAGCCACTCCAGCGCGCGGACCGTTCCCCGGGTCCCGGGAATCACCACGAGGTCGGCGTCGGACAGTTCCTCCGGTCGGTCCACGAACCGCACCACGACACCCGGTTCGGCTGCCAGCGCGTCCACGTCGGTGAAGTTGGACATGAGGGGAATCGCGCAGACGGCGACCCGCAGCACGTCCTCGCCGACGGGCGGGGAGACGTTCGACTCCCGCACGGTTCCGCGCAGCGAGACGCGCAGTCCGTCCTCCTCGTCGATCCCGAGCCCGTGCCGGAAGGGCAGGACGCCGTACGTACGCCGCCCGGTGAGCCCGTGCAGCATGTCGAGCCCGGGCTCCAGCAGGCTGACATCCCCCCGGAACTTGTTGACGAGGAACCCGGCGACGAGTTCCTGGTCCTCGGGCGAGAGCAGGGCGACGGTCCCGAAGAAGGAAGCGAAGACGCCCCCGCGGTCGATGTCACCGACCACGAGGACGGGAAGCCGAGCGTTCCGCGCGATGCCCATGTTCACGATGTCGGTCCGCCGCAGGTTGATCTCGGCGGGAGAGCCGGCCCCTTCACAGATCACCGCGTCATACGTGCCCCGCAACTCCGCGAGACAGTCGAGGACGGTCCCGAGCAGCCGCTGCTGCCGCCCTCCGTGATAGCCACGCGCACTGAGCTCCCCGACCGGCTTCCCGAGCAGCACGACCTGACTGCTCTGTTCACCGCCCGGCTTCAGCAGCACGGGATTCATCAACGCGGTCGGCTCGACGCGGCAGGCCTGTGCCTGCATGGCCTGCGCCCGCCCGATCTCCGCGCCCTCCCGCGTCACGAACGAGTTGAGGGACATGTTCTGCGCCTTGAAGGGCGCGACCTTGACGCCCTGCCGCACCAGCCACCGGCAGATCCCCGCGGTGATGACGCTCTTGCCGGCGTCAGAGGTGGTGCCGGCGACGAGGAGACCACCGTTCACGACGTTCGCCCCCTAGTGAGCAGCCGCCCGGCGACGCTGACGCCGAGAGCCAGGAGACCGACGTGCCGGGACAGCCGTACGGCCCGCTCGATGTCGTGTGTGGCCACGGCACGCCCCTCTCCGTTGAGCACCGGCCGATGCTCCACCCGCCCCGCATAGGACAGGGTCCCGCCGAGCCGCACCCCCAACGCCCCCGCGAACGACGCCTCCACGGGCCCCGCGTTGGGACTCGGATGCTGTGCCGCGTCGGCCCGCCAGGCGCGCACGGCGCCGCGCGGATCGGGTCCCGCGAGCGTCGCGAGGACGGCGGTCAGCCGTGCCCCCGGCCAGCCCGCGACATCGTCGAGCCGCGCGGACGCCCATCCGTAGCGCCGGTATCTGGGCGACTTGTGGCCGACCATCGCGTCGAGGGTGTTGACGGCCCGAAACCCGAGAAGCCCGGGCACCCCGCCCACGGCTCCCCACACCAGCGCCCCCACCACGGCATCGGAGGTGTTCTCGGCGACCGACTCCACGACCGCGCGCGCGATCCCGTCGGCGTCGAGCGCCTGCGGATCCCGCCCGCACAGATGCGGCAGCCGCGCCCGCGCCCCGGTGACGTCCCCCGCCTCCAGCGCACGCCCGATGCTCCGGGCCTCCCGCGTGAGTGAAGTCCCGCCGACGACGGCCCAGGTGGCGGCGCCGGTCAGCGCGACGGAAGCGGCGGGTGAGGTACGTACGGCACGAGCGGCCGCGGCCCCGAGCGCGACGGCGCCACCGGCGCACACGGCGGCGTGCAGCGCGCCCCATCCCCGGTGGTCCCGCCACAACACCCGTTCCACGGCACCGGCGGCCCGCCCGAACAGGGCGACCGGATGCCCACGGCGGGGATCGCCGAGGAGCAGGTCACCGAGGAGGCCGGCGGCGGCGCCGTACGCGAAGACGCGATCGGCACGCATGGACTCAGCCGACCGCTGTGACAGACGGGGCGCTGCTACTGCATCTCGAACGGCAGCCGAGCATGGCGATATGTCCTCACTCAGGGTGTCCACGCCCTGGTTCGACGAGACCGGCGGCGAGAGTTCCTGGCTCCCGGGGCTTTCTCCCCGGTCACAGTGGCGGGACCGCGCCGGAATCTCACCGGCTTCCTCTTCTGCCTCCGTACATGGCCCCGGCAGTCCACCACGGGGTTGGAAGGGCCGTCAACTTGCCGTTGACCTGCGAAGGGAGAGTGTGCTGAGACCCACACGCGAGTGGTCACAGCCGTCACAGACGACGTGGGGTGGGGGGGGGGGGGGGGGGCCCCCCCCCCCCCCCGGGGGGGGGGGGGGGGGGCGGCCCCCCCCCCCCCCACCCCACGTGGTGTCCTGGTGTCGCAGGTCAGACGACGATCAGCGAGATCCCGTACGCCACCGCCGCCGCGCACGCCGCGAAGCACACGTACGCGCCGGTGACCGCGAGGGTGGCGGAGTCGCCCTGGGCCGTGGCCCGTTCGCGGTGCGACAGGCCCATGATGCCGAGGGTGAACAGGGCCACGAGGGCCACGGTGACCACGAGGCTGACGCCGAAGACGGAACCGAGGGCCGCCCAGTCGATCTTCATGCTGCTTCTTCCTTCATGCCGGTGGGTGCCTGGGTGGCCGGGCTCAGACGGTGGTCGCGGCCGACGGGGCCGCGGGGTCGGTGGCCTGGGCGGCCGGGGCCGGGATCGTGGCCGTGAGGTCCTCGGTGACGTTGCCCGCCGGGGGCGGGGCCACAGCGGCGATCGCGGTGGTCACCACGCCGGCCGGTTCCCCGGTCTCCTCGGGCTCGTTGACGTTGTTCGCGTCGATGACCTCGCGACGGGAGACCTTCCAGATGGCCGCGCTGGAGGCGATCAGGAAGACGGCGACGAGGGCCGTGCCGAAGTTCCCGAGCCCGGTCACGTACTCGGCGAGCGCGCCGACCAAGGCCGCGGCGGGCAGGGTCAGACCCCACGCCACGAACATCCGGGTCGCCGTCGACCAGCGGACGACCCCGCCCTTGCGGCCGAGGCCCGCGCCCATCACCGAGCCGGAGACCGAGTGCGTGGTGGAGAGGGAGAAGCCGAGGTGGGAGGAGGCCAGGATGACCGTGGCCGCGCTGGTCTGGGCGGCGAAGCCCTGCTGCGGCTGGAGTTCGGTCAGGCCCTTGCCCATGGTGCGGATGATGCGCCAGCCGCCGAGGTAGGTGCCGAGCGCGATGGCCATGCCCGCCGACAGGATGACCCAGGTGGGCGGGTCGGAGTCGGGGGCGACGGCACCGCCGGCGACCAGGGCCAGGGTGATGATGCCCATGGTCTTCTGCGCGTCGTTGGTGCCGTGGGCCAGGGAGACCAGGCCGGCGGAGGCGATCTGCCCGGCGCGGTAGCCCTTTTCGGCGGCCTTGCCCTCGGCCTTCCGGCCGAGCGAGTACGACAGACGGGTGGCCAGCATCGCGGCGAGGCCCGCGACGATCGGGGCCGCGATCGCCGGGAGCAGGACCTTGGTGACGAGCACGTCACCGTGGACCGCGCCCATGCCCGCCGAGGCGATGGTGGCGCCGATCAGACCACCCATGAGGGCGTGCGAGGAACTGGAGGGAAGGCCCACCAGCCAGGTCAGCAGGTTCCAGAGGATCGCGCCGACCAGGGCGGCGAAGATGACCTCGGGACGTATGCCGCTCTCGTCGACGAGACCCTTGGAGATCGTGTTGGCGACCTCCACGGAGAGGAAGGCACCCACAAGGTTCAGCACGGCGGACATGGCCACCGCGACCTTGGGCTTGAGCGCGCCGGTCGAGATGGTCGTGGCCATCGCGTTGGCTGTGTCGTGGAAACCGTTCGTGAAATCGAACGCGAGCGCGGTTACGACCACAATCGCGAGGATCAGCGAGAAGTTTTCCATTTACCCAGGCAATCGTTCGAAGTCATTGGCCGGACGAACGTAGGTAACCTGGATGAACGGAAGATGAACTGAAGCAGGCCGCACGGTGTCCGGGAGCGATGGTTATCGCACCGCCCGGCCCGGCCGGGCCCCACCGGACCCACGCGGCCCAAGTGCCCCTTGGCTACGTGCCCTTGGCGAACTCTCTCAGCTGGTTCAGGGATCCGTTGAAGAGATTCTGGTCGCCCGGCAGGCTACCGCTGTTGTCGTACTGCCAGAGGGTCCAGAACGACCATCCCGCGGGCAGCGTTCCCGCGTCCGCCGAGTTGTAGCGGGCCACCCACAGCGAGTGGTTCGAGGCGAAGGCGCGGCTGCCGCCGGTGCAGGTGTTCCACCAGTGGGTGGTGGTGTAGATCACCGGACGGCGGCCTGTGAGCCGCTTCACCTCGTCGCTGAACGACTTGATCCAGCTGACCATCGCGGGCTTGCTCAGGCCGTAGCACTTGTGCCGCTTGTCGTACGGGTTGTACTCGATGTCGAGCGCGGGCGGCAGCGTCCAGCCGTCGGCGCTCCAGGTGCCGCCGTTGCGTACGAAGTACGCCGCCTGTGTCCTGCCCGACGACTTGTCAGGCAGCGCGAAATGGTACGCCCCGCGGATGATGCCGGCGTCACGCGCCCCGTTGTACTGCCGGCCGAAGTGTGGGCTGCGATAGGTGTGGGACTCGGTCGCCTTGACGTAGACGAACCTGGCGCCCTTCGTCCTGGCCTTCGGCCAGTCGATGTCCTTCTGGTGGGAAGAGACGTCGTGTCCCTTCGGTGGGCCCGCCGCCGAGGCCGGTGCCGCGGCGAGTGCGGTACCCCCTACGGTGAGCGCCGCCACGGACGCCGCGAGGGCGCTCCCGCGGCGGCGGAACGGTGTGCGATCACGGGCCATATGTCCCCCCGGAATGGCGACGTGCACGACAAATCACCCAGAGGTTACTGGAAGATCATCGAATCCTCGGCGATCTCCGGCCAAGCGGTTGAAAGGGGCCGTGTACGCCCATATGCGCCCTGTCGGAGTGGCGGATTCCGGCCTAAAGTGCCCTCGCCCGGCGGCGAGTTGACGCCGGGGCTGGCAGGATCGGCTCATGGTCGAGGATCAGCGGGACCCGCGGGGCGTACGAGACGCGCGTGAGGGCGCACGGGATGTGCGGGAGCCACAGGGGAGGAGCGTGCGCCCCGAGGAGGCACACGCCTGGGAGGCGCTCGTCGCGACCGCCCGCCGGACGGTGTCCGACGGACTGGTCGTCGGCACCTCCGGCAACGTCTCCGTGCGCGTCGAGGACACCGTGCTGGTCACGCCCTCGGGCGTGCCCTACGACCGGCTCACGCCGACGGACGTCACCGGCGTCGACCTCGACGGCCGCCAGGAACTCGGCACGCTCGTCCCCACCAGCGAGTTGCCCATGCATCTCGCCGTCTACCGCTCCACCGACGCCCGCGCTGTGGTCCACACCCACGCCGTGCACGCCACGGCCGTCTCGACGCTCGTCCCCGAGCTCCCGGCGGTCCACTACATGACCGTCGCGCTCGGCGGCCCCGTCCGGGTTGCCCCGTATGCCACGTACGGCACCGACGAGTTGGCCGAGAACATGCTCCACGCCCTCGTCGACCGTTCCGGCTGCCTCCTTCAGAACCACGGCACCCTCACCCACGGCGCCACCCTCGACCAGGCCTACGACCGCACGGCCCAGCTGGAGTGGATGTGCAGGCTGTGGCTGACGGCGTCCTCGGTGCCGGGGCTGTCGCCGACGCTGCTGACCGAGGCGCAGGTGACGGAGGCGGGGGAGCGGCTGCGGGGGTACGGGCAGCGGGGCTGAGGTTCGGGGCAGCGGGGCTGAGGTTCGGGGCGCGGGGCTGAGGCTCCGAGCGACGCGGGCGCCCGGACGTCCGGATGTCCGGCGTGAAGCGGGCATTCCGAGCCGTCCTCCCGCTGGCCCGTAACGGGGTCCGCCTGGACACTGGACGGGTGCGTACAGTCAAAGCGACGGCCGCTGCCGTCACCGCAGTCCTCGCCGCCGGCGCGGCGAGCGTCGTCGTCGGCCGACTCGCCGGCGACGCCGCGCTCAAGGCGCCTCCCGGCCGCCCCCTGCCCACGGAACCCCGGCTCACCGTGCACGCGACGGCCGCCGGCCGGATCGTCGTCACCCGCGACCTGGCCGCCCTGCGCCCGGGAACCTACGGCCTCGGCGGCGACGCATCGCACGCGGTCGTCGGCCCCGTCCTCGGCGCCGAGTCCCACTCCGCGGACACCGTCGTACGCCGCCTGGAGCGCGTCACGTACGGCACGCTGAAGCCCGGCGACAAGGTCTGGCTCACCCCGAACCTCCACGTCGGCGACCCGGCCGAAGCCCTCGGCCTGGACCACACCGACGTCGACATCCCCGGCGAACTCGGCACCCTGCCCGCCTGGTTCGTGCCCGGGATCCGGGACACCTGGGTGATCGCCGTGCACGGCCTGGGCACCACCCGCGAACACCCCATGAACATCATGGAGTTCCTGCACCACCACCGCTTCCCGGTGCTCACCCTCGCCTACCGCGGCGACCTCGGCGCCCCCCGCCCGCCGGACGGGCTGAACCACTTCGGCGAGACCGAGTGGCGCGACCTGGACGCGGCCATCCGGTACGCCGTGGCGGGTGGCGCCCGCCGGGTCGTCCTGTACGGCTGGTCCACCGGCGCCACCATGGCGCTGCGTGCCGCCGCGCGTTCGGAACTGAGCGACCGCATCGCGGGGCTCGTCCTGGACTCCCCGGTGCTCAGCTGGGAGACGACGGTGCGCGCCCTCGCCGCCGCCCGCCGCACCCCGGGCGCTCTGTTGCCGCTCGCGGTGCGCGCCGCGCAGGGCCGCACCGGCATGTCCGCCGACCGCCTCGCCGGCCTCGACGTCGCCGCGCCCGGCCGCCCCATGGCACCGACCCTGATCATCCACGGCCCGGACGACCAGGTGGCCCCCTGGGGCCCCTCCCGCCGCCTCGCCGCCGCCCACCCCGACCGCGTCGCCCTCCACACCGTCCGCCAGGCCCCGCACGCGGCCATGTGGAACGCCGACCCGGAGGCCTACGAAGAGGCACTGCGCCGCTTCCTGACCCCGCTGATGTGACACGTCCGCCGCGATCACCGCAACCTCGGCCGCCCCTTCACCGCCGGCTCGCGCTGCCGCCCCCTTGTCGCCCCGCCCCCGCCAACCCCGGTGCCACAGGTTCCGTTTAACGCCGTACCACTGGCCTGATCTCGGCTTCCGTCCGCACACCAGGCCCCTTCATCGGCCCTCCCCGTAGCCCACCGCGGCATTCCGTTTGGGTTTTCGGACCGTCAACCGGAAGACTGCACCCGTGACGTCCCGTATCCCGCGCGACTCCAGGCTTCGACTCGTCCGCCCGCGACCCCTGGCCGCCGCCCCCCGAGCTGTGAACCAGCGGCGCCCGAGCCGCCCCGCACCCCGCCCGCCGGAGGGCACCCCGGCCCCCGCGGAACTGGCCAGAATGGCGCGCTCAGGTCTGGCCGCCGCGGCCCGCGTCGCGCGCTGGGCCGATGCCGCACTCCGCCCAGGCCGCGACGGAGCCAGCCCCGACGGCAAGGGCACCCTCGCCGGCGACACCGCCGAACGGGCGGCGGCCGACCTGGGCCTGACACCGAATCAGATCCGCGCCGACTGGGACACCGCCCGCCTGGCCGGCCTCATCGAGGTGCACGGCGACAGCGCCCGCCCCGGCTGGCGGCTGCGCGCCTGGAACCGCGACGACAGCGCCGTACTGCGCGGCTGGGTCGCCCTCTTCGACGCCTGGTCGCTCGCCTGCCCGGAGCCCTCCGGCCACGAGCCGGCCGCCGTCGCCGAGGTCGTCTCGGCCATGCCTCAGGTGCTCTCCTTCCTCCAGCTGTCCGCCGGCCCCGTCCCCGTGGAACAGCTCCTCGACCTCCTGGAGCAGCGGGTCACCGAGCTGCGCACGGAGCGCTGCGAGATCCCCTTCGGGCCCCAGCCCGAAGCGGCTCGCCCCGAACCGCCCCAGCCGGACCCGGTCGCCGACGCCCCCCTCGCCCCTCTCCTCGAATGGGCGCTGCGAGCCCTGGCCTCCGTCGGCGCGCTCACCTACGGCGACGGACAGGCGACGCTCACCCCGCTCGGCAACTGGGCGGTCTGGGTCAAGCTGGAGCAGATCTGCGTGGCCGCGCAGAGCCCCGCCGGGAACATCGAGCAGGCAGCCGAGGGCATGCTCCGCGGCTGCGCCCAACTGCGCCCCAACGCGGCCCGCGCCGAGTACAGAGCCTGGCTCGCTGCCCGCCCCGTCGGCATCGCTGTCACCGAGCTGCTCGGCGCCGCCCGCGGCGAGGACGCCCTGCTGCGCGGCCTCGCCTTCGAGGCCCTGCGCGTCGTCGGCGCCCCCGCCGAGCCCGACGTCCGCTCCGTGGCCGACGAGCCCACGCTGCGCCCGTACGCCCTGCTGTGGCTCGCCGAGCACGACGGGATCGACCCGGAGGACGCCCACGAGGTCCTCACCCGGGACGAGGCCACCTGGCTGTGGGTCGACACCGCCGCCGCCGTCGCCGACCACGGCGAGGCCCCGATGCTGGTACGGCACCTGGAGTCCGCGCTGCAAGCGACCGTCCCCGCGCTCCTCGACGAGGTGCGTGCCGTCGGTCACCCCCGCACCGTGCAGGTCCTGGTCGCGCTCGCCGCCGCGCACCCCGACCCGGCCCTGGCCAAGGCAGTGCGCCGCGCCGCCTTCCAGGTGCACACCGGAGGCAGCTGAACCGCCGGGCCGTCAGCCCCCTGTCTCGGGGGCGTACGTGCCGAAGCTCCACACATTGCCCTCGATGTCCCGGGCCATGTAGTCCCGTGAGCCGTAGTCCTGGTCCGTCGGAGGCATGAGGATCTCCGCGCCGTGGTCCACGGCTCGCCGGTGGTGTGCGTCGACGTCGTCCACGACGACGTACACCCCTGTGCTGCCCGAGTCCGCCATGGCCGCGTCGAAGAGGCCGCCGCGGCCCTTCGAGCCGACCATGATCGCACCGTTGCCCTGCACCAGCTCGGCGTGCATCACCGAGCCGTCCTCGCCCTCGTACACCGACAGCTCTGTGAAGCCCAGGGCTTCCGTCAGCTGCCGGATCGCCGCTTTCGCGTCCGCGTAGAGCAGGGTCGGGTAGATGCTCGGACGTCCTGAGCTCGTGCCTGCCATCCCGATCACTCCTTTGTGGCCAATTGCCGGAAATCCCATCCGTTGCCCAGTCTGGCAGCGACCACTGACAACGCCTCACCGGAGGCGACGACGTCCCACCGTCCGGGACGCGACGACCCCCGAGCGCGCCACTCGAACACCTGAACGCAGAAAAAGTGGTTGCACGACCCCGTTAGACTGGCCTCATGGCCATTCTCCTCGCGCAATAGACGGCGGGAACGTCCGCAGCCGCCCATCCCGCCCCCATCCGCCCTGGAGCCTGTCCGTGATCTCCGCCTCCGGTATCGAGTTGCGCGCCGGTGCGCGCGTCCTCATCGAGTCCGCCACCTTCCGTGTCGCCAAGGGTGACCGCATCGGCCTTGTCGGCCGCAACGGCGCCGGCAAGACCACCCTCACCAAGTGCCTGGCCGGCGAGGGCACCCCCGCCGGCGGCACCATCACCCGCTCCGGCGAGGTCGGTTACCTCCCCCAGGACCCCCGCACCGGCGACCTCGACATCCTCGCCCGTGACCGCGTCCTGTCCGCGCGCGGCCTCGACGTACTGATCCGCAAGATGCGCGACAACGAACAGCGCATCGCGGTCGGCCAGGGCGCCACCCGGGAGAAGGCGATGCGGCAGTACGAGCGCCAGGAGACGGAGTTCCTCACCAAGGGCGGGTACGCCGCCGAGGCCGAGGCCGCCACCATCGCCGCCGCGCTCAACCTGCCCGACCGGGTGCTCGGCCAGCCGCTGCACACGCTCTCCGGCGGTCAGCGCCGTCGTATCGAACTGGCCCGGATCCTCTTCTCCGACGCGGACACGCTGCTGCTCGACGAGCCGACGAACCACCTGGACGCCGACTCGATCATCTGGCTGCGCGACTACCTCAAGACGTACCGCGGCGGTTTCATCGTGATCTCCCACGACGTGGACCTGGTGGAGACGGTCGTCAACAAGGTCTTCTACCTGGACGCCAACCGCTCCCAGATCGACGTCTACAACATGGGCTGGAAGCTCTACCAGCAGCAGCGCGAGTCCGACGAGAAGCGCCGCAAGCGGGAGCGGCAGAACGCCGAGAAGAAGGCCTCCGCGCTCCATACGCAGGCCGACAAGATGCGCGCCAAGGCCACCAAGACCGTCGCCGCGCAGAACATGGCCCGCCGCGCCGACAAGCTCCTTGCCGGTCTTGAGGCCGAGCGGAAGTCCGACAAGGTCGCCAAGCTGCGCTTCCCGGAGCCTTCCCCGTGCGGCAAGACCCCGCTGATGGCCGAGGGGCTGTCCAAGTCGTACGGCTCCCTGGAGATCTTCACCGATGTCGACCTGGCCATCGACAAGGGCTCCCGCGTCGTCATCCTGGGCCTGAACGGCGCGGGCAAGACAACCCTGCTCCGGCTTCTCGGCGGCGCCGAGAAGCCCGACACCGGCCAGGTCATCGAGGGCCACGGCCTCAAGCTCGGCTACTACGCCCAGGAGCACGAGACCCTGGACCCCGAGCGCACGGTCCTGGAGAACATGCGCTCGGCCGCCCCCGACCTGGACCTCGTCGCGGTCCGCAAGACGCTCGGCTCGTTCCTGTTCTCCGGCGACGACGTCGACAAGCCGGCCGGGGTCCTCTCCGGTGGTGAGAAGACCCGTCTGGCGCTGGCGACCCTCGTGGTGTCGTCGGCGAACGTCCTGCTGCTGGACGAGCCGACGAACAACCTCGACCCGGCCAGCCGCGAGGAGATCCTCGGCGCGCTGCGCACCTACAAGGGCGCGGTCGTGCTGGTCACCCACGACGAGGGCGCCGTCGAGGCGCTCCAGCCGGAGCGGATCATCCTGCTGCCCGACGGTGTCGAGGACCTCTGGGGTGCCGACTACGCGGATCTCGTCGCCCTCGCCTGACGGTCGGCACGCTTGATCGAAGGGGTGATCCACTGCGTATGGATCATTCGGCCGATCCGTGATCCATCATCTGTGTGAGATCTCCTCGTACCGAAGTGTGTCCTACATCAATTTCCCGGCCGAGCCCTTTATCGACAAGGGCTCGGCCGTCGCACGTCTGTGACCTGGCACTTCGCGAAAGAACCCGTTCGGCGGTACGAATGCCAAGTCCTGGAATCACAGGTTCCGTATGTGGGGACGTGCTCCTGTCGTCAAAACCTTGTGGCACGGACCTTGCCGAATGGGTGGCCATGAAGGCCCGGAGGGGTGATCATGAGGAGACCAGAGCGCACTTCCCATGAGGAGGCACGGGTGGCCGAGACTCTGAAGAAGGGCAGCCGGGTAACCGGCGCCGCGCGCGACAAGCTCGCGGCAGACCTGAAGAAGAAGTACGACTCCGGTGCGAGCATTCGGGCACTGGCCGAGGAAACCGGCCGCTCGTATGGCTTCGTACACCGGATGCTCAGCGAATCCGGCGTCACGCTTCGTGGGCGTGGCGGGGCGACGCGGGGCAAGAAGGCCGCGTCGTCCTGAACCCGGGAGGCCCATCGGCTTCGATGGTGACCACCCGGTCGGTCGATTGATCGTCCGGGTGGTTACTGTGCAGTCACTTAGCATCGCTCTGTTGACCGCACTCACCGGAGGCGCCCCATGGCTTCGTCCGACCAGGACGTTGTTCCCGAAGTTCCCGCATTCGACAAGGACGGCGTACGGCTCACCGTCGACGACGCGATCGCGACGGTGTCGCTGACCAACCCGGCCAAGCGCAACGCCCAAAATCCCGCTCTGTGGCGGGCGTTGGCCGAAGCCGGGCGGCTCCTGCCGGGGTCGGTCCGTGTCGTTGTGCTGCGTGCTGAGGGCAAGTCCTTCTCCGCCGGACTGGACCGGCAGGCGTTCACGCCCGAGGGCTTCGACGGCGAACCGTCGTTCGTCGACCTCGCACGGAGCGGTGACGCCGAGCTGGACGCGACCATCGCCGAGTACCAGGAGGGTTTCACCTGGTGGCGACGGAGCGACCTTGTGTCCATCGCCGCGGTGCAGGGGCATGCCATCGGGGCGGGCTTCCAGCTCGCGCTCGCCTGCGACCTGCGCGTCGTCGCCGACGACGTGCAGTTCGCCATGCGCGAGACCAGCCTCGGAATCGTGCCGGACCTGACCGGTACGCATCCGCTGGTGGGACTGGTCGGCTATGCCCGCGCGCTGGAGATCTGCGCGACCGGGCGGTTCGTGCACGCCGAGGAAGCCGTGAGCACGGGCCTGGCGAATGTCGCCGTGCCCGCGGACCAGCTGGACGGAGCGGTAGGGGACCTCGCCTCGGCGATCCTTGCCGCGCCCCGGGACGCGGTGATCGAGACGAAGGCCCTGCTGCGCGGGGCGTCGGGCCGCACCTACGAGGAGCAGCGCACCGCGGAGCGGGCCGCGCAGGCCCGACGGCTGCGGGACCTGGCCGGCGTGGGCGAATAAGACTTCGACAGTAGCCAACGTTCGGCAGCCGCCGATCTCCCACCCGCGTCGCCGAGGACGCCCTCGATCGCCCGGTCCTCATCGGACCGGGAGGACGTCCTCGACCGCCGGTCCTCACCGGACCGTGGTCACCAGCACCGCAACCGTCGGGTGATCCGGCAACGCCTGCTTCACCCTCGCGCGGACCTCCCGGGCCACGACCAGTGCCCGGTGGTGGTCCGCGCGCACCGCCAGTTCCACGCGGACATGGCGGCGAGGCAGAGCGGCGGCCGGTTCCATCCGACGTTCCTCGATGTGCACCGGGCGCCCCAGCGTGCCGGTCAGATGGGCCACGCCCGGAACGGACAGGGCCACGTCGGCCGCGCGGCCCTCGTCGGTGCCCCCGCTCGACAGGGCGGGGGCCGGCTCCGGCGGTCGTACGGGAAGAGGCTCCGGTCCCTCGTCCGCCGCATCGATCAGAGCCGTCACCCGCAGGTCCACCTCCGCCACCGCCAGACCGAGGCCCTCCGCCGCGGCCATCAGCACCGCGCGCAGCCGCGCCCCGGCGGCCGGCAGTGGTTCGTTCGCCGTGGCGGCGAACTCAGCCGTCACCCGCAGCGGGCCCGGCGGCAGGGCACTCGGCGGCGGCGGTACGACGGACTCGTGGCTGTCCTCGGGGTCCGCGAGCCCGATCCGTACCGGGCCCAGCCGCACGTCCCGCATGCTCGCGGCCGCGCGCCGCAGCACCGCGTCGGCCGCCGACTCCGAGATCCACGCGCCGTCCCCCGCGCCCCCCAGGGGCAGCAACCTGCCCAGCCCCAGCTGATGCCGTACGGTCTGCGTCCACCGGTCCACTGTCATTGCCCCAGCCTGCCGCATCCCCGGCGCGCGATCGCGCAACCCCACTTACGGTGGTCAAAGGACGATCGGAAGGGACGTACGGCGATGAGTGACATGACGGAGCAGAACCGGAATCAGAACTCCGAGGGTGACACGCACGTACAGACCCGCAAGACCGTACGGCGGGGCGGCGGGAACCCGGCCGACCGGGGCCGGACGAGCATCGCCGACGGCGTCGTGGAGAAGATCGCCGGACTCGCCGCCCGGGACGTCCTCGGCGTGCACGCGATGGGCAGCGGGCTGAGCCGCACCTTCGGTGCCGTACGGGACCGAGTGCCCGGCGGGTCCAAGGCCGCGACACGCGGGGTGAAGGTCGAGGTCGGCGAGGTGCAGACCGCGCTCGACCTGGAGATCGTCGTCGACTACGGCGTATCGATCGCGGACGTGGCCAAGGCGGTACGGGAGAACGTCATCGCGGCGGTGGAACGGATGACCGGCCTTGAGGTCGTCGAGGTCAATATCGCGGTGAGCGACGTGAAGCTGCCCGAGGAAGAGGACGAGGAGCCGGAAACCCGGATCCAGTGACGCACTGAGGACCGACAACTGACGACCGACAACTGACGACTGACGACTGACAATCGAACGGAGTGGCCATGAGTATGGCCGTGGTCGGCCTGATCGCCGGCATGGCGCTGGGCTTCGCCGGGTACTTCGGCGGGTTCGGTGCCTTCCTGCTGGTCGCCGCCCTGGGCGCCATCGGGTTCGTCGTCGGCCGGTTCCTCGAGGGGGACCTGGACCTCGGCGACCTCTTCCGTACCCGTGACGACCGACGCGACCGGCCGAGATGACCTCCGTGAGCGGTGGGGCCGGTGGGGCCGGTGGGGCCGGTGGGGCCGGTGAGACCGGTGGGGCCGGTGAGCTCCGCAGACCCCTCACCGTCGTTCCGCCGGGCGAGCGGGGTGCGACCAGGATCGCCGACCGGGTTGTCGCGAAGGTAGCCGGACAGGCGGCGCGCGAGGCACTCGGCGAACTGCCCGCCGCCGCCGCGCCCCCGCATGCCTCCGTCGTCGTCCACCACGGAGCCGCCCGTGTCCGCGTGCACCTGGAACTCGACTATCCCTGCGACATCGGCGCCCGATGCGGTGGGGTGCGTCGACATGTCGTCGAGCGGGTAGGCGCGTTGGTGGGCATGGAAGTGCCGGAGGTCGCCGTGCAAGTGGAGCGGCTGCACCCGGCGACGGCGTACGGCACGGCACAGGGGAGGACGCGATGAGCGAGCCCCAGGGCTCCGAGGGCACCACACGACGACTGCCGGTCATCGAGAAGGCGGCGGGCACAGGCGGGGAGTACGAGGCTCCACCGGCGCCGGCCACCGAGACGGACGAGGCGCGGGGCAGCGGCCGCTTCTGGTCGGCGCGCCGCGTCCCCGCGGGGATCGTGGCGCTGCTGCTCCTGGTCGTCTCGGGCGCGTTCCTGTACGACGTCGCCGCCGTACGGGCCAACTGGGACGCCATGGCCTGGCGCCGGGGCCTCGCCAACCAGCTCGCCGAGCGTCCCCTGGACGACATCTGGGTGCTCGTCGGCGCGGGCGTCGCCGCCGCCCTCGGCCTGTGGCTGATCGTGCTGGCGGTCACCCCCGGCCTGCGCGCCGTGCTCCCGATGCGGCGCCCCCACACCGACGTCCGCGCGGGACTGCACCGGACCGCGGCGGCCATGGCGCTGCGGGACCGGGCCATGGAGGTGGCCGGCGTGCAGTCGGCACGGGTGCGGGTGCGCCGCGCCCGGGCCGATGTCCGCGCGGTCTCCCACTTCCGCGAGCTGGACGACGTACGCGCCGACCTGGACGACGCGCTCGCCGAAGCGATCCGCGGACTGGGAGTGGCCCGCCCGCCCAAGCTGTCGGTGCATGTGGCACGACCCGGACGGAAGGGGTGAGGACGGTGCTCAGGACCGTCAACCGCGTACTGCTCGGAGTCGTCGGCCTTGTCCTGGTGCTCCTCGGCGGCTCCGTGCTCGCCGTGGGACTGGGAGCCTCGCCCCCCTCCTGGTGGATCCACGACAGCCGGCATGACGTGCTGCTCAGCGACGCCGAGCGGACGCGCTGGCGGGACTCCGGCTGGTGGTGGCCGACCGTCCTGGCGGTGCTCGCCGTCCTCGTCCTGCTCGCCCTGTGGTGGCTGACGGCGGTACTGCGCCGACGCCGTCTCACCGAGGTACTCGTGGACACCGGCGACGGTGAGGGCGCGCTGCTGCGGGGCCGCGCCCTGGAGGGCGTACTGGCAGGCCAGGCAGGTGAGTTGGAGGGTGTGGCGCGCGCTCAGGCGCACCTCACCGGCCGCTCGACCGCCCCCGAGGCCCGCGTACGTCTCCAGTTGGAACCGCACGTGGATCCCGGGACGGCCCTGCACGACCTCACCGAGGGCGCACTCGAACGCGCCCGGAATTCGGCGGGCCTGGCGTCACTGCCGGCGGAGGTCCGACTGAACGCGGTCAAGCACCGTGCGGAGAGGGTCGGTTGACCCACGTTCTCCGTCGCCCCGCGGCCTCGGCACACAGGTGCGGCACGCGGCCTCAGAACCCGTGCCGCATCCCGCCGTCCACCGGCACCATGATTCCCGTCAGGTAGGAGGCCGCCGGCGACAGCAGGAACGCGGCCGTCCGCCCGAACTCCTCGGGCCTGCCGTACCGCCGCAACGGAATCCGCGACTCGTTGGCCGCCCGAGTGGCCTCCGGATCCGCGGACAACCCGTCCAGCTCACGCACCCGATCCGTGTCGATCCGCGCCGGCAGCACGCCCACCACCCGGATGTCCCGCGGCCCCAGCTCGTCGGCCAGCGACTTCGCGAACCCGGCCAGCCCCGGCCGCAGCCCGTTGGAGATCGTCAGCCCGGGAATCGGCTCGTGCACCGACCCGGACAACACGAACCCGATGACACCACCGGCCTCCAGTTCGGCCGCCGCCGCCCGCGCGAGCCGCACCGCCCCCAGGAACACCGACTCGAACGCCGTCTGCCACTGCTCGTCCGTGGTGTCGGCGACGAACCCCGCCGCCGGGCCTCCGACGCTGATGAGGACACCGTCGAACCCACCGAAGTGCTCCCGCGCCGCCGCTATCAGCCGCTGAGCCGCCTCCGGCTCGGCGTTGTCCGCGACGAGCCCCACCGCGTTCGGCCCGAGCCGGGCGGCCGCCTCGGCGACGCTCTTCTCCTCCCGCCCCGTGACGACCACCTTCGCCCCGTCCGCGACGAGCTCGCGCGCGGCGGCGTTGCCGAGGCCGCGGGTGGCCCCGGTGACGACGTACACCCGGTCCTTCAGTCCAAGATCCATGGCCCCTATCCTGCCTCTTCGCCCCCGAACAGGGCGAGCGCGGTGTTGACCAGGCCGATGTGGCTGAACGCCTGCGGTACGTTGCCGAGCTGGACGCCCGCCACGGGGTCGTACTCCTCGGACAGCAGGCCCACGTCGTTGCCGAGCCCGACCAGTCGTTCGAACAGCTCCCGGGCCTCCTTCGTGCGGCCCGTCATGTGCAGGGCGTCCGCCAGCCAGAACGAGCACGCCAGGAACGTGCCCTCGCCTCCCGGCAGTCCGTCGACATTGCTCTCCTCGACGCCGTAACGGCGCAGGAGGCCGCCGTGGCCCAGTTCCTCGCGGATCGCGTCGATGGTGCCGATCACGCGCGGGTCGTCGGGAGGCAGGAAGCCGACGCGCGGGATCAGCAGCAGCGCCGCGTCGAGTTCGCGTGAGCCGTAGGACTGGGTGAAGGTGTTGCGCTCCGGGTCGTAGCCCTTCTCGCACACCTCCCGGTGCACCTCGTCGCGCATCGCCCGCCAGTCGTCGAGATCGCCGTGCAGCTCCGGGCTCGCCTCCAGGGTGCGCACGGCACGGTCGGCGGCCACCCACACCATCACCTTCGAGTGGACGAAGTGGCGGCGGCCCCCGCGCACCTCCCACAGCCCCTCGTCCGGTTGCCGCCAGGCCGACACCAGGAACGTCATCAGGGCGCGCTGCAGTGCCCACATGTCCCCCGTGGCGGACAGACCACCCGCCCGCGCCAGCGACAGCGAGTCCATGACCTCGCCGTACACGTCCAGCTGGAGCTGGTCGACGGCTCCGTTCCCGATCCGGACGGGCCTGGAGCCGGCGAAGCCGCACAGATACGCCAGCTCGAACTCGGGCAGTCGCCGCTCACCCGCCAGGCCGTACATGATCTGCAGGTCCGCCGGGTCGCCGGCGACCGCGCGCAGCAGCCAGTTCCGCCAGGCCTCGGCCTCCTCGTGGTAGCCGCAGGACAGCAGGGCGCCCAGGGTGAGGGTGGAGTCCCGCAGCCAGCAGTAGCGGTAGTCCCAGTTGCGCACCCCGCCGGCCTCCTCGGGCAGCGAGGTGGTCGCGGCGGCCACGATGCCGCCGGTCGGCGCGTAGGTGAGGGCCTTGAGGGTGATCAGCGAGCGCACCACGGCGTCCCGGTACGGGCCGTCGTAGCGGCAGCGGGACGCCCACGACCTCCAGTCGGCGACGCTGGTCTCCAGGGCCTCGTACGGATCGACCAGCGGCGGGCGCGGCTCGTGCGAGGGATGCCAGGTGAGCACGAACGCGACCTTCTCGCCCTCGGCGACCGTGAACTCCGAGTGCGTGCCGAAGTCCTCGCCCCAGGTGCGCACCGCGGGTTCGCTGCGCAGCCACGCCGAGTCGGGTCCCGCGACGGCCACCCGATGGCCGTCCGACCGGCGCATCCACGGCACGACCGCGCCGTAGTCGAAGCGCAGCCGTAGTGTGCTGCGCACGGTGACCCGGCCGCTGAGGCCCTCCACGACGCGTACGAGGTCGGGGGCGCGCTCACGCTGCGGCATCAGGTCGGTGACCCGCACGCTGCCCTCGTCGGTCTCCCACTCGGTGTCGAGGACAAGGGTGTCGGGGCGGTAGGCGCGCCGGGCGCAGTGGCCTGTGACGCCCTTGGGGGCGATCCGCCAGTGGCCGTTCTCCGCGTCGCCGAGGAGCTTGGCGAAGCAGGCGGCCGAGTCGAAGCGGGGCAGGCAGAGCCAGTCGACAGAGCCGTCCAGGCCGACCAGGGCGGCGGTCTGTTCGTCGCCGATGACGGCGTAGTCCTCGATACGGGGGTGCACGCAGTGCGGGTTCCCGCGCTTCGGGCGCGGCAATCCGGGGCGGGGCCGGGCGAGTGATGCGCCCTGCGAGGCCGTGTGACGGCGGGCTTCGAGAGATGGTGGGGTGGGGCGGGCGGGCGTCTACACCGCCGCCGGTTCCGTCTCCTCGGTGGCCTGCGGTTCGGCCTCCGCCTCGCGCCGGTCGCGCAGCTCGCGCCGGACCAGGACCAGCCAGCCGACCGGGACGCCCGCGGCGAACAGCCACCACTGGATGGCGTACGCGTAGTTCAGCGCCGCGTCCTCGTTGCCGGGCCTGCCGACCAGCTCCGGGGTGTCGCCCTTCGGCTGCGGCGCAGTCTGCGCGATGTAGCCGCCGAGCACCTCCGCGCCGAGGCGGCGCGCCTCCTGCTCGCTGTTGATCAGCATGATCTGCCGGTCGGGCAGTCCCTCGATGTTCTTGATGCCGCTCGCCGCGGTCGTCTCGTCGGGCATCAGCCGCCCGGTGACGGTGGTCTCCCCGCCGGCCGGTGCGGGGATCTTGGGGAACGCGGTCTGGGTCGGGCCGTCGGCGGGGATCCAGCCCCGGTTGACCAGCAGGACCTTGCCGTCGTCGAGGACGAACGGGGTCAGGACGTGGTAGCCGACCTCGTCGTCGGAGTTGGTGCGGCGGCGCACGACGACCTCGTCATCGGTGTCGAAACGGCCCTTCGCGATCACGTTGTGGTAGCGCTCGGCGGTGGTGATGACGTGTCCGGGGGACGTCAGCTTCTCCACCGGCACCGGCTCGGCGGACAGCGCGTTCGAGACCAGCCGGTTGCGGGCGCTGCGCTCGTCGTAGCGGTGCATCTGCCAGATGCCCAGCCTGATCATCGTGGGGATGAGGAGGAGGGCGACCAGCGTGAGGATCACCCACTGCCGGGACAGAAGGAAGCGGTACACCCCACGACCGTACAACTCGGTCGTGGGGTGCCTGGCGGTGGGGGCCGCTTCGTACCGTTCGGTGTCAGACCTTGTCGACGATGCCCGCCTTTCCCTCCGCGCGGGCGCAGTGGGCGCCGCAGTACCAGTGGCCCTCTACCTCGACGCCCTGGCCGATGATCTGCACACGACAGTGCTCGCAGAGGGGGGCCATGCGGTGGATCGCGCAGGCGAAGCAGTCGAAGACGTGCACCGAGCCCTGCGCGTGCACCTCGAAGCTCATTCCGTAGTTGTTGCCGCAGACTTCACATGTCGCCATGCGCCACAGGGTGGGCCGTCCGTGCCGCGGGGGCGAGACGACACCGGGCGAGTCGCCCGGCAATCACCCGTCCGTACGGTCACGACTCGGTGGCCGGCTCGACATCCCTGAGCAGCTGACCGAACGCCGCCTCGTCGACGACCGGGGTGCCGTACTGCCGGGCCTTGACCACCTTCGAGGTGCCCGAGTCCGGGTCGTTGGTGACGAGCAGGCTGGTCAGCCGGGAGATGCTGGTGGCGACATGCAGTCCGGCCTCGGTCGCGCGGTCCTCCAGGAGATCGCGCTCGATGGACGTGTCTCCGGAGAAGGCGATCCGCATGCCCTGCTTGAGCGGTTTGCTCTCTTCGTAGCGGCCCGGGTTGGGATAGGGGCATGCGGGCCTTTTGCGGGCGGGGCGCCAACTGGTCGGCCGGTAGCTGCCGTAGCCGCTCGCGCCCGCCTGCTGTCCGATCCGGGGCGTGGCCAGGTCCGACCACTCGGTCAGCGGCCGGCACTCGTGCAGGGGCAGTCGTACACCGCCGGTGGCCGCGGCCTTGAGGCTCGGCCGGAACGCCTCCGCCAGCACGCGCGCGTCGTCCAGCGCGTGGTGCGCACGCTGCTGTACGACGCCGAAGTGCGCCGCGAGGGTCTCCAGCTTGTGGTTGGGCAGGGGCAGGCCCAGCTCCTTGGACAGCGCGATGGTGCACAGTCGCTGCCGCACCGGAGCCTCGCGCTCCGCGCGCGCGTACTCCCGGGCGATCATCTGCCAGTCGAAGACCGCGTTGTGCGCGACGAGCACCCGGCCGTCGAGGCGGGTCGAGAACTCCTCGGCGATGTCCGTGAAGAGGGGCGCGCCTTCCAGCACGTCGTTCGTCAGGCCGTGGATCCATACGGGGCCCGGTTCGCGCTCCGGGTTGACCAGCGTGTACCAGTGGTCCTCGACCTCGCCGCGCGCGTCCAGGCGGTAGACGGCCGCGGAGATTATCCGGTCGTGGCGGGCGAGACCGGTGGTCTCCACGTCAACGACCGCGTATCCCTTCGGATACGCGGCCGGCCACCCCGTGGCGGAGGACGCTGCGGTCGTGAGGTCTTCGAGCATGGTCCCTGAGGATACGGGCCACGACTGACAGCGCCGTCCCGTACCCGTCCGTCAGGTACCGGGCCGCGCCCGTCTGTTCGAGTCTCGACGGAGCGGTCGGGCCGTCGCGCGCCGAAGTTCCCCTGTGCGGCGGCAGGTTCGGCCCGGCCGCCGGCCCCGGAGCCTCCCCGCTACGGTCCCGTGCGCGGCCCGCCGCTCGGACCCCCGACGCCGATCCGCGTAGGTGCGGGGCGGCCGAGCACCGGAGTGCGATCCTTTGGGTGTGACCGAACCCACTCATGACGAGGCCCACGGCGGAGCGCTCGGCGCGCGCCTCAACTGGCTGCGGGCGGCGGTCCTGGGCGCGAACGACGGCATCGTCTCCACCGCCGGTCTCGTGGTCGGCGTGGCCGGCGCCACGGCGGACCGCGCCACGCTGTTCACGGCCGGCCTCGCGGGTCTGCTGGCCGGTTCCATGTCGATGGCGGCGGGGGAGTACGTGTCCGTCTCCACCCAGCGCGACTCGGAGAAGGCGGCCCTGGCGCTGGAGAGGCGCGAGTTGCGCGAGCAGCCCGAGGCCGAGCTGCAGGAGCTGACCCAGCTGTTGGCGGAACGGGGGCTCACCCGGGAGGTGGCCCGGGAAGCCGCCGTCCAGTTGACGGAACGCGACGCGCTGCGGGCGCACGCGCGCGTGGAGCTCGGCATCGACCCGGACGAGCTCACCAATCCGTGGCACGCGGCGTGGGCGAGCTTCCTCGCGTTCACGGTCGGGGCGTTGCTGCCGCTGCTGGCGATCGTGCTGCCGCCCGCGGACTGGCGGGTGCCGGTCACGGTGGTGTCCGTCCTCGCGGCGCTCACCCTGACCGGCTGGAGCAGCGCCCGGCTGGGAGCGGCGAGACCGGGCTGGGCGATGCTGCGCAACGTCGCGGGCGGCGCGCTGGCGATGGGGGTGACCTACGCGGCGGGCGCGTTGCTGGGAGCGGCGGGGGTATGACTGGGCCGCCGCGCACGCGCCCACGCAGGCCCGCGCCAACTCCCGTGCGGGAAGGCGCCCTTGCGGAGCGCCTTCCCGCTCGACTACCGACGCACGGCCGCGGTGGGCGGGGTCGCCGCCCACCGCGGACCATGCGGACTTGATCGCAGTCATGACTGCACCAGCAGTATTGACTCAATCAATATGTGGACCTACCTGGTCACCGCGTCCAGTGCGTCCACCACACCCCGGCCGTAGAAGCTGTTGCGGTTCTTCGAGCCCTCGCACACCGCGTCGACCTTGCCGTCGCCGTCGATGTCGTACGGCTTCGTGCACGGCGTCGCGTCGGCCTCGGCGTACAGCAGGGCCTTCACCAGGGCAGGCGAGGCGTGCGGATGCGTCGACTTGATCAACGCGGCGACGGCCGCCACATGCGGGCTCGCCATCGACGTGCCGGCCATGTAGCCCCACTTGCCGCCGGGCAGCGTGCCCAGGATCAGTCCGCTCGTCGCGGGCGGCGCCGGCGCCTGGTAGCTCGTGGAGTCGCCGCCGGGAGCGGCGACGTCGATGATCCCCAGTCCGTGGTTGGAGAAGGACGACTTGATGCCCTTCGCACCGGTCGCCGCGACCGTCACGACACCCGGCAACTGGGTCGGAATGTCAAGGCACTTCGACGGGTCGACCACCCGGTCCGAAGGTGTGCCGTCGTTCGGTGAGGACGGGTCGGTGATCTCGTCGGCCGCGAGGTCGTAGTTCTCGTTTCCGGCCGCGGCGACGTTGACCGTGCCCTTCTTCTCCGCGTACCGCGAGGCCCGCGAGACGGCGTCCACGAGCGCCTTCTGATCCGGGTCGTTCGTGCAGTTGAAGTACCAGGGGTCGGTGTAATAGCTGTTGTTGGTGACGTCGACACCGTGCGTGGCCGCCCACACGAAGCCGCACACCACGGCCTCCGTGTAGAAGTAGCCGGCGGTGGTCGACACCTTGATGCCGGCGACCTTCACCCCGGGCGCCACGCCCGTCATGCCGACGTCGTTCTTCGAGGCCGCGATCTCACCGGCCACGTGCGTGCCGTGCGGGCTCTCCGCCGAGCTGGGCCGCCACGCCCCGTCGGCCGTGTCCGGCTTGCCCGTCACACAGTTGACGGACGCGGCACGGTCGAAGTTCGGTGCGATGTCGGGGTGCGTGTCGTCGACACCGGTGTCGATCACCGCGACCGTCACCTTGCTGCTGCCCAGCGACTTCTCGTGCGCCTTGTCCGCCTTGATGGCCGGCAGGTCCCACTGCAGGGACTCCAGCGGGTCCTGCCCGGCGGCGGACTTGGCCTCGGCGGCGGCGACCTCCGTGGCGCTGAGCGCCTTCGGCGCGCCCAGGTCGGTCGTCGACTGCGCGGGCAGCGGCGCGTTGCGCGTGTTGCCGGCCGAGTCGACCCCCCGTACCTTGCGGACCGCCTTGGCGAAGTCCGGGTTCGACGAGTGGACGACGATCACGCCTATCTGGTCGTACGACGTCACGATCGTGCCGCCGGCCTCGGCGATGGCCTTCTTCACGTGCGCCGAAGGCCCGTGCCCGGGGCGGACGTTGACGACATAGCTGAGCGCGGACGCGTCCGCCCCCGTGGCCGAGGCGAGGACGTCGTTCACGGCACCGGTGACGCCGGCGACGGTGCCGGGCGCGTCCGCCGCGGCCGCGGTGTTGGGCAGGAACGCCACCGCCGTGGCCATGGCCATTCCGAGCGGAACGGTGAGCGCGCGGCGGTAACGCGGGTGAGGCGCGGTCATGGTGTCAGGATCTCCAGTTCGTTGGGGGTACGAGCAGGCCGTGCGGGAAGTCCGAAGCGGCGGGGATGTCCAGGGAAAAGGGATGCCACGGGAAGGGGTCTACTTCACCGCGCGCAGCGCGTTGACGATGCCGTACCCGTAGAAGCCGTTGACGCGCTTGCCGCCCTCGCACACCGCGTCCTGCGTTCCGTCGCCGTTCTGGTCGTACGACGCCGGGCAACCGGGGTTGTCCGCCTGCGCCTTGAGCAGCGCCTGCAGCACCGCCGGGGTGGCGTGCGGGTACTTCGACTTCAGCAGCGCGGCGACACCGGCGGCGTGCGGCGAGGCCATCGACGTGCCCTGCAGGAAGGCGTACGCGCCGTTCGGCATCGTCGACAGGATGCGGCCGTCCTTGGAGGGCGTGTCCGGGAGCTGGTAGAGCCGGTCGCCGCCCGGCGCCGCGATGTCCACGACACCCTTGCCGTACGAGGAGTAGTACGACTTGAGGTTCTGTACGCCCGTCGCGCTGACCGTGACGACACCGGGCAACTGCGTCGGCACGTCGAAGCACTCGTGCGGGTCGATGGTCCGCTCGACCGGCGTGGAGTCGTCGGGGCTGCTGTCGTCGACGATCGCGTCGGAGTTTAGGTCGTCGTTCGAGTTGCCCGCCGAGGCCAGGTTGAGCGTGCCCTTCTTCTGGGCGTACGTCTGCGCCCTGTTGACCGCGTCGACGATCGCCTTCTGATCCGGATCGTCCATGCAGTTGTACAGCCACGGATCAACGTAGTAGCTGTTGTTCGTGATCTCCACGCCGTGGTCGGCGGCGAACACGAAGGCACACACGACACTCTCGGGATAGAAGAGCCCGTTGTCCGGGTCGCTCACCTTGATACCGGAGACCTTGACTCCGGGGGCGACTCCGGCGACGCCTATGCCGTTGCGGGCCGCGGCTATCTCACCGGCCACATGCGTGCCGTGGTAGTCCTCCGCGGTGTACGGGCGCCAGGCGCCCGCGCTGGTGTCCGCGACGCCGCCGACGCAGTTGGCCGACTGGTCGGCGGAGAAGTTCGGGGCGAGGTCGGGGTGGGTGTCGTCGACGCCGGTGTCGATCACGGCGACGGTCACCTTGCGGCTGCCCGGGTTGATCTGCGCGGCCCTGTCGGCGCCGATCGCGCGGAGGTCCCACTGATCGGCCTCCAGGGGCTCACTGCCCGGAGTGTCGGCGGAGACGCTCGCCACCTTCGCGGCCTGCTCCTTCGACAGGAACCGGGCCGCGCCCTCGTCCGTCGTCCCCGCCGCGGTCAGCGGCGTGGTACGGGTGGCACCCGCCGACCGCACCCCGCGAACGGCCCTTATCTCCTTGCCGAATTCGGGGTTCGACGAGTGGACGACGATCACGCCGATCTTCTCGTACGTGGTCACGACGGTGCCGCCGGCCGCCGGGACGGCCTTCTTCACCGACGCGATCGTGCGGGGGTCCAGCTTGGTGTTGACGACATACGCCAGGTCGGGCGCGTCCGTCGCCCGAGCGGCACTTTCCACACTCGGCGCGGCCGACGCCGCCGCGGGCAGGAAGCCGAGCGAGGCCGTAAGCGAGAGCACGACGGGGACGGCGAGGGCGAGTCGGCGTCTGGAACGCAGATGAGGCATGGGGTCTCCACATCATCCGGAAACGAAACCGGCCCGAGACGCGGGTGCTGCTCGGGCAGGTACATGACGGGTGGTGCAGCCCGAAGCTATCTTCCGAAGTCGCTGGCCAGCAATGACTTACCCGAGGTGACTTCGGAAAGACGACCTCGTTGTTGAACCGGTCCTCGTGCGCCGCCGTGACCTTGGGCAGGGAACGCGAGGACACTCGCCCCCGATCCCCGTCACAACCGCATCCGCAACGCGAGGAGACTCCGTGGCCACCGACGCACCGCCACCCTCGAAAGAGACACACAAACTCCCCTCACCCGAGGAGTTCACCGAGGTGCAGGAGAGCGCGGAGTTCGGTGAACTGCGCCACTCCCACCGCTCCTTCGCCTTCCCGCTGACCATCGGCTTCATCGCCTGGTATCTGCTGTACGTCCTGCTGTCGAACTACGCGGGCGACTTCATGGGCACCAAGGTCTTCGGCAACATCAACGTGGCCCTCCTCCTCGGCCTCGCCCAGTTCCTCACCACGTTCCTCATCGCCTGGTGGTACTCGCGGCACGCCGCCACGAAGCTCGACCCCAAGGCCGAGGCCATCAAGTCCCGAATGGAGGGCGGCGCATGAGCCCCGCGATCACCCTGGCGGCCGGCGAGGCAAGCGAGCACCGGCCGCTGATCATCTCCCTGTTCGCCGTGTTCGTCCTCGCGACGCTCGTCATCACCGTCTGGGCGGGCCGCCAGACCAAGGACGCCGCCGACTTCTACGCCGGCGGCCGACAGTTCAGCGCCTTCCAGAACGGCCTCGCGGTGTCCGGCGACTACATGTCGGCCGCGTCCTTCCTCGGCATCGCGGGCGCCATCGCCCTCTTCGGATACGACGGGTTCCTCTACTCCATCGGCTTCCTGGTCGCCTGGCTGGTGGCCCTGCTCCTGGTCGCGGAACCACTGCGCAACTCCGGCCGCTACACCATGGGCGACGTGCTCGCGTACCGCATGCGCCAGCGCCCGGTGCGCACCGCCGCCGGCACCTCCACGATCGTCGTCTCGATCTTCTACCTGCTGGCCCAGATGGCGGGCGCGGGCGTCCTCGTCTCGCTGCTGCTCGGCATCACCTCCGACGCGGGCAAGATCGGCATCGTCGCCCTGGTCGGCGTCCTGATGATCGTGTACGTCTCCATCGGCGGCATGAAGGGCACCACCTGGGTCCAGATGGTCAAGGCCGTGCTGCTCATCAGCGGCACCATCCTGATCACCTTCCTGGTGCTGCTGAAGTTCAACTTCAACATCTCCGACCTGCTGGGCACGGCCGCCGAGAACAGCGGCAAGGGCTCGGCCTTCCTGGAGCCCGGTCTCCAGTACGGCGCGACCGGCACCACCAAGCTGGACTTCATCTCCCTCGGCATCGCCCTGGTGCTCGGCACCGCCGGCCTGCCGCACATCCTGATCCGCTTCTACACGGTGCCCAACGCCAAGGCCGCCCGGAAGTCCGTGAACTGGGCCATCGGCATCATCGGCGGCTTCTACCTGATGACCATCGCCCTCGGCTTCGGCGCCGCGGCGCTGATCTCCCAGGACGAGATCATCGCGTCCAACCCGTCCGGCAACACGGCGGCACCCCTGCTCGCCCTCCACCTCGGTGGCGTCGACTCGACCTGGGGCGCGATCCTGCTCGCCACGATCTCGGCGGTGGCCTTCGCGACGATCCTGGCCGTGGTCGCCGGCCTCACCCTGGCCTCGTCCTCGTCGTTCGCCCACGACATCTACGCGAACGTCATCAAGAAGGGACAGGCCACCGAGAAGGAGGAGATGAGGGCGGCCCGGCTGGCGACCATCGGCATCGGTGCGGTCTCCATCCTCCTGGGCGCCCTCGCCCGAGACCTGAACGTCGCCGGCCTGGTCGCACTGGCCTTCGCGGTCGCGGCCTCCGCCAACCTGCCGACGATCCTCTACAGCCTGTTCTGGAAGCGGTTCACCACCCAGGGCGCCCTGTGGTCGATCTACGGCGGCCTGGTCGTGGCCGTCACCCTGGTGCTGTTCTCGCCCGTAGTCTCCGGTGACCCCAAGGCGATGTTCCCCGACGTCGACTTCGCCTGGTTCCCGCTGAAGAACCCGGGCATCATCTCGATCCCGTTCGGCTTCCTGATGGGCTGGCTCGGCACGATCCTGTCCAAGGAGGAGCCGGACGCCGCCAAGTACGCGGAGCTGGAGGTCCGGTCCCTCACCGGCACCGGCGCCCACTGACCCAGCCCCGGTACGCCCCCTGAGCGGCCGCGTCGTAGCTCCCTACGACGCGGCCGTTTCGTACCTCGTGGGATCGGGCTCTTTGGATGTCAGTACTGTCGCGTAGGCTCGCAGGTGTCGGAAAATCTGTGATCCGCGGAGGGAGGGGCCCACGTGCTCATCGACACCTACGGCCGAGTGGCCACCGATCTGAGGGTCTCGCTGACGGACCGGTGCAACCTGCGCTGCTCCTACTGCATGCCCGAGGAGGGCCTGCAGTGGCTGGCGAAGCCGGACCTGCTCACGGACGACGAGATCGTCCGTCTGATCGACATCGCCGTCACTTCCCTCGGTATCGAGGAGGTCCGCTTCACCGGCGGTGAACCGCTGCTGCGTCCCGGACTGGTCGGCATCGTCGAGCGGGTGGCCGCCCTGGAGCCGCGCCCCCAGATGTCCCTCACCACCAACGGCATCGGCCTCAGGCGCACGGCGCCGGCCCTGAAGGCGGCCGGCCTGGACCGGGTCAACGTCTCCCTGGACACACTCCGGCCGGACGTCTTCAAGACCCTCACCCGCAGGGACCGCCACCAGGACGTCATCGCGGGCCTGGAAGCCGCCCGTGACGCGGGCCTGACCCCGGTCAAGGTCAACTCGGTCCTGATGCCGGGACTCAACGACGACGAGGCCCCCGACCTTCTGGCCTGGGCGGTGGAGCACGACTACGAACTGCGCTTCATAGAGCAGATGCCCCTGGACGCCCAGCACGGCTGGAAGCGCGACGGCATGATCACCGCGGGGGACATCCTCGCCTCCCTGCGCACCCGCTTCGACCTGACCGCGGAGGGCTCCGACGAGCGCGGTTCGGCCCCCGCCGAGCGCTGGATCGTGGACGGCGGTCCGCACCGCGTCGGTGTCATCGCGTCCGTCACCCGCCCGTTCTGCGCGGCCTGCGACCGCACCCGCCTGACGGCCGACGGCCAGATACGCACCTGTCTGTTCGCCCGTGAGGAGACCGACCTGCGCGCGGCCCTGCGCTCCGACGCCCCCGACGAGGAGATCGCCCGCATCTGGCGCCTCGCGATGTGGGGCAAGAAGGCGGGCGCGGGCCTGGACGACCCGACGTTCGTCCAGCCGGACCGGCCGATGTCCGCGATCGGCGGCTAGTGCCGGGGCGAACATTGCCCGCCACGGCACTGGTGCCACGACACCGGTGCCACGGCGGCGAAAACCTAGGAGCTCTCCCGCGCTTCCCAGTCCTCGAACGTCACCACGTCCTTGAGGAACCCCCGCACCCCGAGGAACTGCGACAGATGCTCCCGGTGCTCCTCGCACGCCAGCCACGTCTTGCGGCGCTCCGGCGGGTGGATCTTGGGGTTGTTCCAGGCGAGCACCCACAGGGCGGCGGCACGGCAGCCCTTGGCGGAACAGATCGGCGTTTCGGGATCAGGGACCATCACAGCCCGACCCTAACCCGATCAGCAGACAGAAAAGGCGACGCCGAGCAGCCACGGGGGGAGCTGCCCGGCGTCGGTCTGTCGCTCCGACGGGGGATGCGGAGCGCCTACGAAGTATGTCACGGGTCACCCGTCGCCCGGCACCGGAACAACATGATTGATCTGAGCTTTTCTTGAGCTTGGTGGGGGGCTGACTTCCGGTTGTTAGGCACCCGACGGGGATGCGCCATGATCACGCCCGGTCGCGCGGCTCGTTCCGCACACCCTGCCCGGAGTCGGCCTTGACGTCTTCCGCGCGGGGTTCCACACCGGGTTCCGCGAACCCCTCATCGGCCCCCGGCGGTGTGATCATCGGCCGCGTCGGCACGGCCACGAACGTCGACGGAAGCGACGGCGCCTTCTCCCGCCCCGCGTTGGCGACGACCACGGCGATGTACGGCAGGACCGCGCCCAGCACCAGCGCGACAATCGCGACGTGCCGTTCCACGTTCCAGAGAACAACCGCGAGGATCACCGACAACGTACGGATCGCCATCGAGATGACGTACCGGCGCTGCCGTCCCCGTACGTCCTCCTCCAGCCCCGTCCGGGCTCCGGTGATCCGGAACACCTGGGCGTTGCCGCCGCCATGCTGCTTCTGCATCACATTCCACCATCCGCCCGCATCGGCGCTCCCCGCCCTCCCCAGGTCCGCCCCCGGTCGCGGAGCAGAACCCGGACAACACCCACGCTACGCCGTGGCTGCGCCGCCTACGAGACCGGGGCACATCCATTCGGGACGAGCGGCTTCGGTCGTGCCGCGTAAGGCGGTACCCGACATGCGGCGTACCGCAGGCGCCCCGACACTGGGCCTAATGCTCACGTCGAGCCGTACGAGGAGGCAGCCATGGGCTGGTTGTGGGCGATCATCGTGGGATTCGTGCTGGGTCTGATCGCGAAGGCGATCATCCCCGGCAAGCAGCACAGCCCTATCTGGCTGACCACCATCTGCGGCATTCTCGGAGCGATCGTCGGCAACGCGATCGCGCGCGCGGCGGGCGTCGAAGCCACCTCAGGCATCGACTGGTGGCGGCACCTCTTCCAGCTCGTCGCCGCGATCGTCATCGTCGCCCTGGGCGACATGGCGTACATGGCGACGCTCGGCCGCAACAAGGAGCGGACCTGACAGCCGGCGGTACGACAACGCCGGCGGTACGACAACGGGGGCGGCCCTCCCTCAGGAAGGCCACCCCCGTCGTGCTGCCTAGACTCCCGTGACCTCGACCGCCGCCAGGTTCTTCTTGCCCCGGCGCAGCACCAGCCAGCGCTCGTGCAGCAGGTCCTCCTTGGCGGGGACGGCGTCCTCGGCGGCCACCTTCGCGTTGTTCACGTAGGCACCGCCCTCCTTGACCGTCCGCCGCGCGGCCGACTTGCTGGCGACCAGGCCGACCTCGGCGAACAGGTCGACCACCGGAGCGAGCTCGGCGACCTGGATGTGCGGCACCTCGGAGAGGGCCGCGGCCAGCGTCTTCTCGTCGAGCTCCGCCAGCTCGCCCTGACCGAAAAGGGCCTTGGACGCGGCGATCACGGCGGCCGTCTGGTCGGCGCCGTGCACCAGCGTCGTCAGCTCCTCGGCCAGCGCGCGCTGGCCGGCACGGGCCTGCGGACGCTCCTCGGTCTGCTTCTCCAACTCCTCCAGCTCCTCGCGGGACCTGAAGGACAGGATGCGCAGGTACGTCGAGATGTCCCGGTCGTCCACGTTCAGCCAGAACTGGTAGAACGCGTACGGCGTCGTCATCTCCGGGTCCAGCCAGACGGCGCCGCCCTCGGTCTTGCCGAACTTGGTGCCGTCTGCCTTGACCATCAGGGGCGTCGCCAGGCAGTGCGCCTCGGCCTCGGGCTCCAGCCTGTGGATCAGGTCGAGACCCGCCGTGAGGTTGCCCCACTGGTCACTGCCGCCCTGCTGGAGCGTGCAGCCGTAGCGGCGGTACAGCTCCAGGAAGTCCATGCCCTGGAGCAGCTGGTAGCTGAACTCCGTGTAGCTGATGCCCTCCTGGGACTCCAGGCGCCGGGCGACGGAGTCCTTGGTGAGCATCTTGTTGACGCGGAAGTGCTTGCCGATGTCACGGAGGAACTCGATGGCGGACAGACCGGCCGTCCAGTCCAGGTTGTTCACCATCACCGCGGCGTTCTCGCCCTCGAAGGACAGGTACGGCTCGATCTGTCCGCGCAGCCGGGTCACCCAGTTCGCGACCGTCTCCGGGTCGTTCAGCGTGCGCTCGGCCGTGGGACGCGGATCACCGATCTGGCCGGTCGCCCCGCCCACCAGGGCCAGCGGACGCAGGCCGGCCTGCTGGAGCCGGCGCATGGTGAGGACCTGCACCAGGTGGCCGACGTGGAGACTGGCCGCGGTCGGGTCGAAACCGCAATAGAACGTGACGGGACCGTCCGCGAGCGCCTTGCGCAAAGCGTCCTCGTCAGTGGACAGGGCCCACAGCCCACGCCACTTCAGCTCGTCGACGATGTCCGTCACGGTTCTCGTATCTCCTTGGAGGATCTTCGTGCAGTCGAAATGATCTCGGGGCAGTCGGGTGACAGCCGCCTACGAGGTTATACGCCCTGACTGACAGAGCTCATATTGAAATCGGGGATCCGCAGCGCGGGCATCGCGGCCCTGGTGAAGTAGTCGCTCCATTCCCTCGGCAGGGTCTTCTCGGTGCGCCCGGCCTCGGCGGCCCGGCCCAGCAGACCGATCGGGGACTCGTTGAACCGGAAGTTGTTGACCTCGCCGCTCACCTCGCCGTTCTCCACGAGATACACGCCGTCCCGGGTCAGGCCGGTGAGCAGCAGCGTCGCCGGGTCGACCTCGCGGATGTACCAGAGGCAGGTCAGCAGCAGTCCGCGCTCGGTGTTCGCGACCATCTCCTCCAGGGAGCGGTCCGCACCCCCGTCGAGGATCAGGTTGTCGATCGCCGGTGCGACCGGCAGCCCGGTCAGCTCCGCGCTGTGCCGGCTGGTCAGCAGGTTGCCCAGCTCTCCCTGGCGCACCCAGTCGGTGGGGGCGAGCGGCAGACCGTTGTCGAACACCGACTGGTCGCCCCCGGAGGAGTGCGCAAGCACGAAGGGCGCGGACTCCAGACCCGGCTCGTTCGGATCGCTGCGCAGCGTCAGCGGCAGCTCGCTCAGCTTCTCGCCCACGCGTGTGCCGCCGCCCGGCTGCGAGAACACCGTGCGCCCCTCGACCGCGTCCCGGCCCGACGACGACCACATCTGGTAGATCAGCAGGTCCGCCACGGCGGTCGGCGGCAGCAGCGTCTCGTACCGTCCGGCGGGCAGCGCGATCCGCCGCTCGGCCCAGCCCAGGCGTACGGCGAGTTCGGCGTCCAGCGCCGCCGGGTCGACGTCCTTGAAGTCCCGTGTGGACCGTCCCGCCCACGCCGAACGCGTACGGTCCGGCGACTTGGCGTTCAGCTCCAGCGTCCCGTTGGGCTGGTCGTGCCGCAGCCGCAGTCCCGTGGACGTGCCGAGGTAGCTGGAGACCAGCTCGTGGTTGGCGAAGCCGTACAACTCGCGGTCACCCGCACGCGCGCGTGCGAACGCCTCACCGAGCGCCGACGCGAAGTCGGCGAACACGGCGGACGAGGTCTCGCCGGGCGCGTCCTGGAAGTCGGGGGAGCTCGGTACGCCGGTCACGAGCGGCCGTGCGTCCTCGGCGGGCCCGGCACCGCGCGCGGCGGCCTCGGCGGCCCGCACCAGGGGCTCCAGTTCCGCCGCGGTCACGGCGGACCGCGACACGACCCCGGAGGCGGTGCCCTCCTGGCCGTCGACGGTCGCGATGACGGTGAGGGTGCGCCCGCGCGTGACACCGTTGGTGGTGAGCGCGTTGCCCGCCCAGCGCAGGTTCGCCGTCGACCGCTCGTCGGCGATCACCACACAGCCGTCGGCCCGGGACAGCGCGAGGGCCTGCTCGACGATCTCGTGCGGCTTGTTCGTACGAGGGCTCATCGACCGGCCTCCTGCGTGGTGTTGAGACTGTGCTTTCCCAAGGGGTAACCCCCGGACCCCCAGCCGATCTCGGACTTGACGCTCATCGACCGGCCTCCTGCGTGGTGTTGAGAATGTTGACGCCCCTGAAGAGAGCCGACGGGCAGCCGTGCGAGACCGCCGCGACCTGCCCCGGCTGGGCCTTGCCGCAGTTGAAGGCGCCGCCCAGCACATACGTCTGCGGACCGCCCACCGCGGCCATCGAGCCCCAGAAGTCGGTGGTCGTCGCCTGGTACGCGACGTCCCGCAGCTGCCCGGTGATCCGCCCGTTCTCGATCCTGAAGAACCGTTGCCCGGTGAACTGGAAGTTGTAGCGCTGCATGTCGATCGACCAGGACCGGTCACCGACGACGTAGATCCCGCGGTCCACGCTCCCGATGAGATCCTCCGTGGACATCCCGGCCGGGTCCGGCTGGAGCGACACGTTGGCCATCCGCTGCACGGGCACATGCCCGGGGGAGTCCGCGAACGCGCACCCGTTGGACCGCTCGAACCCGGTCAGCCTCGCGATCCGCCGGTCCAGCTGGTAGCCGACGAGCGTGCCGTCCTTCACCAGGTCCCAGGACTGGCCCTCGACACCCTCGTCGTCGTACCCGACGGTCGCCAGGCCGTGCTCGGCGGTGCGGTCGCCGGTCACGTTCATCAGCTCGGAGCCGTAGCGCAGCTTGCCCAGCTGGTCGAAGGTCGCGAAGGAGGTGCCGGCGTAGGCGGCCTCGTAGCCCAGCGCCCGGTCCAGTTCCGTCGCGTGTCCGATGGACTCGTGGATGGTCAGCCACAGGTTGGACGGGTCGACGACCAGGTCGTACAGCCCCGCCTCGATGCTCGGCGCGCGCATCTTCTCGGCGAGCAGCTCGGGGATCTGCTCGAGTTCGCTGTCCCAGTCCCAGCCGCTGCCCGTGAGGTACTCCCAGCCACGCCCCACGGGCGGCGCGACGGTGCGCATGGAGTCGAACTCGCCGCTCGACTCGTCCACCGACACGGCGGTCAGCTGCGGGTGCAGCCGTACCCGCTGCTGGGTGGTGACGGTCCCGGCGGTGTCGGCATAGAACTTGTTCTCGTGCACGGTGAGCAGCGAGGCGTCGACATGGTTGACCCCGTTCGCCGCCAGCAGCCGCGCGCTCCACTCGGCCAGCAGCGCCGACTTCTCCTCGTCGGGCACGCTGAATGGATCGATCTCGTACGACGAGACCCACGTCTTCTCGGCGTGCACGGGCTCGTCGGCCAGCTCGACCCGCTCGTCCGAACCTGCCGCCTTGATCACCTGCGCGGACAGCTTGGCCATCTGGACGGCCTGCGACGCGACCTTGGCGGCGGCGTCGAGGCTCAGATCCACCCCGGACGCGAATCCCCACGTCCCGCCGTGCACCACCCGCACCGCGTACCCGAGGTCGGTGGTGTCCGACGAGCCCGAGGGTTTGGCGTCCCGCAACCGCCAGGACGCGCTGCGCACCCGCTCGAACCGGAAGTCCGCGTGCTGCGCGCCCAGCGCGCGGGCGCGGGCGAGCGCGGCGTCGGCGAGGGCGCGTAGAGGGAGTGCCGTGAAGGCTTCGTCGATGCTATGAGGCACCTGCGTCTCTTTCTGTCGACGTGATGGTCGTGGTCAGTGGTCCGTGGTCCGTGGTCGTGATCCGTGGTCCGTGGTCGCTCCGATCATGTCGTGCCGTCCCGCCCGCGGACCATACGTTTCCGACCGGCGCCCGCATGTTTCTGTAGGGATCCGACAGCGCGGCCCCTGAGCCACTGTGGGCGCCCGATTGTCCGCGCGCGGGCCGCGACCGATAGGTTTTCGGGGAGAAGCCGCCTGTCATCCAGGTGTCCGGGCGGGTGTGTCAGACCGCTATCGAAAGGGTGATCCGTTGAGCCGCTCGGTTCTCGTCACCGGAGGCAACCGGGGCATCGGCCTCGCCATCGCCCGCGCGTTCGCCGACGCCGGCGACAAGGTCGCCATCACCTACCGTTCGGGCGAGCCGCCGGCCGCCCTGACGGAGCTGGGCTGCCTCGCAGTCAAGTGCGACATCACCGACCCCGAGCAGGTGGAGCAGGCCTACAAGGAGATCGAGGCCGAGCACGGCTCGGTCGAGGTGCTGATCGCCAACGCCGGCATCACCAAGGACCAGCTCCTGATGCGGATGTCCGAGGAGGATTTCACCTCGGTCATCGACACCAACCTCACCGGCACCTTCCGGGTCGTCAAGCGTGCCAACCGCGGCATGCTGCGCGCCAAGAAGGGCCGTGTCGTACTGATCTCCTCGGTGGTCGGGCTGTACGGCTCCCCGGGGCAGGCGAACTACGCCGCCTCCAAGGCCGCCCTGGTCGGCTTCGCCCGCTCCCTCGCCCGTGAGCTGGGCTCCCGCAACATCACCTTCAACGTCGTCGCACCCGGCTTCGTCGACACCGACATGACGAAGATCCTCACCGACGAGCAGCGCGCCGGCATCGTGGCGCAGGTGCCGCTCGGCCGGTACGCGCGGCCGGAGGAAGTCGCCGCGACGGTGCGGTTCCTCGCCTCGGACGACGCCTCGTACATCACTGGAGCCGTCATCCCCGTTGACGGCGGACTGGGAATGGGTCACTGATCACCATGAGTGGAATCCTCGAGGGCAAGCGCGTCCTGATCACCGGTGTGCTGATGGAGTCCTCCATCGCCTTCCACACCGCCAAGCTGGCTCAGGAGCAGGGCGCCGAGATCATCCTGACCGCGTTCCCGCGGCCCACCCTGACCGAGCGCATCGCCAGGAAGCTGCCGAAGCCCACCAAGGTCATCGAGCTCGACGTCACCAACGACGAGCACCTCGGCCGGCTCGCCGACATCGTCGGTGAGGAGCTCGGCGGGCTCGACGGCGTCGTCCACTCCATCGGCTTCGCGCCGCAGGACGCGCTCGGCGGCAACTTCCTCAACACGCCCTTCGAGTCGGTCGCCACGGCCATGCACGTCTCGGCGTACTCCCTGAAGTCGCTGACCATGGCCTGTCTGCCGCTGATGCAGAACGGCGGCTCCGTCGTCGGCCTCACCTTCGACGCCCAGTACGCCTGGCCGCAGTACGACTGGATGGGCCCCGCCAAGGCCGCCCTTGAGGCCACCAGCCGCTACATGGCGCGCGACCTGGGCAAGCAGAACATCCGCTGCAACCTCATCTCCGCGGGCCCGATCGGCTCGATGGCCGCCAAGTCCATCCCGGGCTTCGCTGAGCTGGCCTCCGTGTGGGACAACCGCGCCCCGCTGGAGTGGGACCTCAAGGACCCGGAGCCGGCCGGCAAGGGCGTCGTCGCGCTGCTGAGCGACTGGTTCCCGAAGACCACGGGCGAGATCGTCCACGTGGACGGCGGACTGCACGCGGTCGGCGCCTGACAACGCCACCACGACACGGCTGAGGGGTGCGGGCCCGCGTCCGAAAGGACAGCGGGCCGCACCCCTCAGCCGTTCGGCTCATTCGACCGGGCGGGCAGCGGCCACAACCGCGCACTCTGGAGTAGGCGTTCCTCATACGCTCCCCTCCCCAGCCCGGCCGAGGAGGTCCCCTTGTGCGCCTGTCCCGCAGCCTGGCCTCAGTGACTGTCGCCGTCTGTCTCGTGCTGTCCCTGCCGTACGACGCGACGCCGCACGCGCGCGTGCACGCACGCACGGCCGTCGCCCCGGAACCGTTCGGCGCCACCTGCCGCAGCCGGATCACCGGCTCCCGCGTGACCGCCTACTGCCACAACCCGTATGTGCCGGTCGACCACGTCAGCCTGCACATCGAGTGCGACCGCTGGTGGGACCTCGACAGTGACGGTGCCGCGGTCGCGGCCGGGCCCGCGCAGACCGTGCGCCTGACCGGCCGCTGCTGGAAGGAGGTCCGCTCGGTGTGGGTCAGCCACCGTCAGCGGCCGCAGGACCGGAAGGAACGGCCGGCTCGCTGAACCGGCCCGGACGGCACAGGAACGGATAGCTCGCGGCCTCCGCTGCCGCCGCCGGGGCGTCACCCGCGCGGATCGCGTCGACGAGCCGTGCGTGGTCCATGTGCGCCTCCGGCGTCAGCTCCGCGCCGACATCCTCACGCAGCCAGTCCCGCAGCACCTCGCCCAGGTCGGCGTACATCGCGGACATCACGTCGTTGTGGGAGGCGGCCACCACCGCCAGGTGGAAGGTCGCGTCCGCGGTCACGAAGGCCTCCGCGTCGCCCGAGTCCCAGGCCACCTCGCGTCGCACCAGGAGCGCGTCGAGCTGCTTGAGGTCCTTCTCCGTGCGCCGCTCGGCGGCCAGCCGCGCGGCCGACGACTCCAGCGTGGACCGCAGTTCGGCGATGTGCCGGGGGTCCGCGTCCGCGAAGCGGCGCTGCATCACACCCGCCAGCTCACTGGTCGCCACGACAAAGGTGCCCGAACCCTGACGGATGTCCAGCAGACCGTTGTGCGCGAGCGCTCGGACGGCCTCGCGGACGGTGTTGCGCGCGACACCGAGCTGCTCGACCAGTTCGGGCTCCGTCGGGATCCGGGAGCCGACCGGCCACTCGCCCGAGGTGATCTCGTGCCGCAGCGCGGCGATGACCTGCTCGGACAGTGCCGACCGGCGGGGATGGCTCAGAGGCATGGCACACCTTCGCACGGGCGGGGCCGATGCGGGCGACCCGGAAGTGGACAACCAATCATCCCATGATTCTATGATGGTCGGCATGCCACGCGAGGAAACCCGGACGACGAACGCCCCGAACGTACGCGATGCGCCGAACGCACCCGGTTCACGCGGATCGGCCACGAGCGACTTCCAGGGAGCCGCCGTGCCCGCAGGTGGCACCACGCGCGCGTGGGCGACCCGTCTGGTCGTCGTCGGCATCGTGCTCTCCGCCCTGAACCTGCGCCCCACCATCACCAGTCTCGGCGCGCTCCTCGAAGAGGTCCGCGACGGACTCGGCATGAGCGGCGGCGTGGCCGGACTCCTCACCTCCGTACCCCCGCTCTGTTTCGGCGTCTTCGGCGTCATGGCCCCGCGACTGGCCCGCCGCTTCGGAGCGGGCGCGGTGGTGTGCGCGGGCATGGTCGCCATCAGCGCGGGCCTGCTCATACGGCCGTACGCGGGCGGCGCGGCCGGATTCCTGGCCGCCAGCGCCCTCGCCCTCATGGGCATCGCCGTCAGCAACGTCCTGATGCCCGTCATCGTCAAGCGCTGGTTCCCGGACCGGGTCGGCTCCATGACCGGCCTCTACTCGATGGCCCTCGCGCTCGGCACGGCGTCCGCGGCGGCCGTGACCGTGCCGATGACCGAGGCGCTCGGCGGCAGCTGGCGTTCCGGGCTCGCCGTGTGGGCCGTCCTGGCGGCGACCGCCGTCCTGCCGTGGATTCCGCTCGTACGGGACCGGAGCACCGGCTCGCCCGCTTCCGCGACGGCCGAACCCAAGCGGGAGGAGGCACCGGCCGCGATACGGATCACCCGGAGCCGTACCGCCTGGGCGCTCGCCGTCTTCTTCGGCCTCCAGGCCACCTCCGCCTACATCACCATGGGCTGGATGGCGCAGATCTTCCGGGACGCGGGCGTGCCCGCGAGCACGGCCGGACTGCTGCTCGCCGTCACGATGGCCATGGGCGTGCCGCTGGCCTTCGTCATCCCGCGCGTCGCCACCCGGCTGCCGCACCAGGGGCCGGTCGTCCTGGTGCTCGGCGTCTGTGGCCTGGCGGGGTACGCGGGCCTGTACTTCGCGCCGGCCGCCGGCTCCTGGGCCTGGGCCGTGCTGCTCGGCATCGCCAACTGCGCCTTCCCGCTCGCCCTCACGATGGTCGGGATGCGGGCCCGGACCGGTGCCGGCGTCGCCCAGCTGTCGGCCTTCGCGCAGAGCACCGGCTACCTGATCTCCATCCCGGGCCCGCTCCTGGTGGGCGTGCTCTACCAGAGCAGCGGCGGCTGGGACCTGCCGATCGCCCTGATGGCGGCCCTGATGCTGCCGCAGATGGTGGTGGGCGTCCTCGCGGGACGCAACCGCACGGTGGAGGACGAGGCGGCCCGCTGATCCGGTGCGGGAACCCCTGACCTCACCCCGGGGGAGCCGTCGCGGGGGACCGGTGCGAGACTTGCCGTATGCCAGTGCTCGACCCGAACCCCCAGAACGGCCAGAAGAAGATGCTGCTGGTCTTCGGCTCGTTCTTCGCCATCTTCGTGATCATCGCCATCATCGCGACGATCGCCTCGCCGTGAACTGATCGTTGTGCCCAGGGGTGGGGCTAGCCCCACCATCCCCTAGGGGGTGAGTGTCAGGGTCAACTGGGTGGATCACCGGATGGGTTGACAGGCGCGGATTCCGTAGCTTCGAGATGTGGCCGCGAAAGGCGGACCACGGACCACTCGAAGAGCAGCGGAGGCACCCATGTCGGCCCCTATGCACACCCGGCCCCACTCGGCCCCTCGGGACGGTCTCGACATCCGGCTGCCCTGGTGGGCGCTTGCCCTGCCGACGCTCGCCTTCGTCGTGCTGCTGGCGCTGATCCTGAACCCCACGGACGCCCAGGCGGCGACCGGGGACCCCGCCGTCACCCGGCTCTTCGAGCACGTCCAGCAGCTGATATCGCGCTGAGCACGGCCGGAGCCGCCCGTCAACTCCTCGCGCCCCATGGCCTGTTTCATGCGAAGCTGGATCCCATGAGCGTCGCAGAATCCCGCAGGATCGTCCTCTTCCGGCATGCGAAGGCCGACTGGCCACAGGTCGCCGATCATGAGCGGCCGCTCGCCGATCGTGGCCGAAAGGACGCGGCCGAAGCCGGACGGAGGCTGGCCGACACCGGCCTCTCCTTCGATGTGGCCCTGTGCTCCACCGCGATCCGGACCCGTGAGACCTGGAAGCTCGCCGTCCAGGAATTCGCGCAGCGACCGAAGACGGTCTACGAGGAGCGGATCTACGAGGCCTCGCCCGGTGAGCTGATCGCCCTGCTGAACGAAACCCCCGACGACGCGCAGCGCGTCCTCCTGGTCGGCCACAACCCGGGTGTGCAGGGCCTCGCGGACATCCTCGCCGGCTCGGCCGAGGGCGATGCCCGTGACCGGATGAGCCTGCGCGGCTTCCCTGCCGCCGCCTTCGCCGTCCTGTCCTTCAGCGGCTCCTGGAAGGCCCTGGAGCCGGGCGTGGCGACCCTCCTCGACTACTGGGCACCGTCCGACTGACCGACCCCCGCGAGACATGCGAAGAGGGGCCCGGCAGTGCCGGGCCCCTCTTCGCATGCGGTCCTGCTCAGTTCCCGCACGACGTCCTGCTCAGTCCTCCACGTGCGCGTCCGCCGCCTCGACCTCTTCGCGGGTGACGCCCAGCAGATACAGGACCGTGTCCAGGAACGGGAAGTTCACCGCGGTGTGCGCGGCCTCCCGCACCACCGGCTTGGCGTTGAAGGCGACCCCGAGTCCGGCCGCGTTCAGCATGTCCAGATCGTTGGCACCGTCACCGATCGCCACCGTCTGGGACAGCGGTACGCCCGCCTCGGCGGCGAACCGGCTCAGCAGCCGCGCCTTGCCCGCGCGGTCCACGATCTCGCCGGTGACCTTGCCGGTCAGCCTCCCGTCGATGATCTCCAGCGTGTTGGCCTGGGCGAAGTCGAGCCCCAGCCGCTCCTTCAGATCATCGGTGACCTGGGTGAACCCACCCGACACCACGCCGACTTGGAAGCCGAGCCGTTTCAGCGTACGGATCAGAGTGCGCGCCCCGGGCGTCAGCCGCACCTCGGCGCGGACCTTGTCCACCACCGAGGCGTCCAGCCCTTCCAGCAGCGCCACGCGTGCGTGCAGCGACTGCTCGAAGTCCAGTTCACCGCGCATCGCCGCCGCGGTCACCTCGGCGACCTTGTCCTCACAGCCGGCGTGCGCGGCGAAGAGCTCGATCACCTCGTCCTGGATGAGCGTCGAGTCGACGTCCATCACGACCAGGCGCTGCGCCCGCCGGTGCAGACCGGCCGCGACCACCGCGACATCGACGCCGAGCGCCGCCGCCTCGGTCATCAGGGCGGTGCGCAGGACTTCGGTCTCCACCCCGGACACCGCGAACTCCACGGCCGTCACGGGATACTTGGCCAGTCGGAAGATACGGTCGATGTTGCCGCCGGCCCGGGTGATACGAGCGGCGATCGCCGCCGTCGCCTCCGCGGTCAGCGGATGTCCGAGCACGGTGACCAGGGAACGCCCAAGCCCACGCGGCCGGTTGTCGCCGTGGCCGGAGATGATCTCCGCCTGCATCTTCATCGACTCCGCCCAGCTGTGGACGGTGGCGCGCAGATCGCCGTCGAGACCGCGGTCCGGCGCGGTCACGAGGGCGCACAGCACTATCCGACCACGGGTGACGACCTGCTCGATGTCGACCACGTCGACGGAGTAGGCGGCGAGGGTGTCGAAGAGTCCGGCCGTGATGCCTGGCCTGTCCTTCCCGAAGATCTTGACGAGAAGGGTGGGGGCGTCAGAGGACTCATAGGACGAGGTCTGCGAAGCGCTCATGGTGGTTCCACCGTAACCGGCACCCAGTGCCTCCCGCTCCCGAGGTCCGTCTGACGGACACGGAACACTCGATGGCGGCCTGGTGGACCTGACCTTACGACTCGACCATCGTTGCGCGGCGCGGACCACCGCGGCGACGGTCACGGGGCGACTCCGTTGTCGAAGACGGTGCGACCACGGCATCGCATGGGGCCCTAGGAGCCGGGGCCGCTCGGGCGCGCGGGTCAGTCTCGTCCCCGCTTCGGCCTCCTCGGCGGCGGGGGAGGAGGCGGGGGCGGCGGTGGCGGTGGCGGTGGCCCGTCGTCCGGCGTGGACGGCGGGCGCTCTTCGGACCTCGGCTCGGGAGGCCTGCGGGGTGCCCGTGGAGGCGGCCCGAGCGGCCGGGCCACCGTGGGCGCGCCGTACATGTCGGCACCGGGCGGGCGCCCCGCCCCGGGCACCGCCCCAGCCCCAGGTGCCGGCCTTGTCTGCGGCGGTCGCGCGTCCTGCGGTTCCCGCATCTCCTCCGGCACCCGCAGATACGGATTGGTGGCCGGGTTCGGCGGCCGGTGCGGCTCGCTGGGGGAGTAGGGCCCGGACTCACCCGCGTGCGGACCTCGGGGCTCCGCCGGGTACGGCTTCGATCCCGCGCCGGGCTCACCTGGGTGCGGCGGCATCCCGGGCTCACCTGGGTACGGCGGCACCCCGGGCGCACCTGGGGGCGGCGGCACCCCGGGCCCGCCCGCGTAGGGCCCTCCACGCTCAGCCGCGTACGGATCCGCCGGACCACCCTCGTGGGATCGCCCAGGCTCACCCCCGTACGCCTGCCCGGCCCCACCGGCGTACGGCCCTCCGGCCCCGGTCCCGGCCACATACCGACCCTCCGGCCTCCCCGGCTCACCCCCGTACGGCCCGCCGCCCTCACCCCCGTACCGAACACGCCCCCCGTCCTCCGTCCCCGGAGCCCCCACACTCCGCACCCCCGCCACGTCCCCCCGTGCCAGCGGCGCCGCCCGCTGCCCCGCCGCTCCCGTCGCACGGGCGAGCAGCGCGCCGAGGGCTCCGGCGACCGCACCCCACAGCGCGCCGAGAAGCAACGCCATACCGAGATGCCCGTGCAGGTCGATTCCGGCGCCGAACGCGTCGAAGCCCAGCACGGACAGCGAGGCGTCCACCGACACCTCCGTCAGCCAGGCGAGCAGGGGGAGCGTCAACGCGGTCGCGATCCCCAGCCGTAGGGCACACCGCCCCGCGAAACCGAGGGCCCCGGGGCCCCGTACAGCGAACCCCGCCCCCACCGGAGTCCGCACAGCCATCAGGACCCCCGCCAACAGCATCATCAGCGCCGTCGCGATGCCCAACAGCCACACCCGACCGTCCAGTTCGGCCAGGCGGCCCAGTGTGATGGACTGGTTCGAGCCGTTGCCCAAGAGGTCGTCCAGGGGGGCCGGAAGGACCCTGGTCAGTTCGCCCGTCGCCCTGCCGTCCCACGGCACGAACAGGCCGATCGGCACGCCCAGCCACACCCCGTTCGGCGCGCCCAGCAGCGCCGCTCCCGCGATCCGCTTCGGATGGTCGTCCCCGATCGCCGCGTACGCCGCCGCGGCGAACCCCGCGGCCACCGCCACCAGCAGCACCGTGACGAGGGCGGACGCGGCCGGCCGGACCACCCGGTGCACGACCTCCCAGCCGCGTGGCAGCGGGGTCCGGCGCGAGGCCAGCAGCGCGATCAGCAGGATCCCGGCCGACCAGCCGAGCCCGCCGAGCAGGGTCGCCGCGGTGTCCACCGTGAAGCCGACCGCCGCCTTCGCGTCGATGAGGCCGCCGATCCGGTCCGGCAGCAGCCCCCCGATGTCCCCGATGTCGCCCACCCCGGGAATCTCGATGCCGCCGCCCCCGCCACCGCCACCGCCGGTCAGGTCGTCCAGACCCAGCGAACTCCCGTCGATCGTGATGACGTCGTGCCCCGCCCAGGCCAGCCCGCCCAGCGTGGCCACGAACACCGCGATCACCGCGCCCGCGCGCGCGAGGAGTTCGGACGGGGCGATCACAACTCCGGCCGTGCGCAGGGACCGTAGGAAGAACCACGACAACAGCAGCCCGCCCACCAGGCTCACTCCCAGTGGCGTGATCTCTATGGCAGTCGCCGCTTCCGCGCCCGTCAGGCCGAACGCGGACACATCGCCGGACGGAGTGACAGAACCACCCGCACCGAGAGCCACAACCGCCGCGGTCATCGGGCCGAGCGAGCTCGCCGTATCGGCCTCGAGCAGATGCAGACCGAGCGCCGCCGTACCCGCCATCCCGATCAACGCCCAGCTCACGGAGGCGATCGCGGAGAGCAGGATGTCGACCCACGGCAGCCTCGTGCCCGGCTTCGTGGTCTCGACGCTCATGGACGCACTCATGGCAGACCCCCCGATCCGCTGCGCGGCCGAGTCGCCGCGCATGTCCCCCTCGCGTGGATTACCACTCTCCGGGCCGGTTTCAACCCCGTCAACGGAAACAGTCGAAGCCGGCGTACTCCGCCTTCCCAAGGCCCGACTTTCGGTCAGGGGGCCGAGCCTGAAATAGTTCCCGACGATGTTCGACATCCCTAGACTCCCTGTGATGGGGGTAACTCGGGGGACTACTCAGTGGGGCATGGAGTGCCGGAACTCGTACTGGAATTGAACGGACGGACCTGGACGCTCGATGCGTCCAGGCCATACACCCTCGGACGTGATCCGCAGGGGGACGTGATACTCGAAGACGCCAGGGTGTCGTGGCGGCACGCCACGATCAGCTGGAGTGGCCGCAGTTGGGTCATCGAGGACCACGGCAGCACCAACGGCACGTTCGTGCGGGGGCAGCGGATCCACCAGATGGAGATCGGCCCCGGCTCGTCCGTGCACCTCGGCAACGCGACCGACGGACCGCGCCTGAACCTCTCCGGTGCCGCGGCCGCGGCCGCCGTCGACTCGCCGCAGGCCCAGCCCCAGCAGCAGCCGTACGCGGCCCAGGGCGCCGGTCCCGGCTGGGCGGCGGCCCCGCCCCAGCAGGCCCCGCCTCAGCAGGTGCCGCCCCAGCAGGCCGCGCAGCCCGGCTGGCAGCAGCCGCAGCAGGGCGTGCCGCAGGTCCCGCAGCAGCAGGGCCAGGGCGCGCCGTACGCGCAGCAGGTTCCCGGTGGTGGCGCGGGGGCGCCGCCGGTGTACGGCGACCGCAGCCCCACCACGTTCCACCAGTTCTCGCTGGGCCGCGTGATGCGGATCGGCCGCGCGCTGGAGAACGAGCTGGTCGTCTCCGACCTCCAGGTCTCCCGGCACCACGCGGAGTTCCACGCCACGCCCGACAGCCGTTTCGAGATCCGTGACCTGGGCTCGCACAACGGCACGTACGTCAACGGCCAGCCGATCGCCAAGGGCGGCACGCAACTGCTCGGCCCGAACGACATCGTCGGTGTCGGCCACTCCACGTTCCGCCTGGTCGGGGACCGTCTCGAGGAGTTCGTCGACACCGGTGAGGTGTCCTTCTCGGCCCGCCATCTGACCGTCACGGTCGACGGTGGCAAGCAGATCCTCAAGGACGTCTCCTTCGGCGTCCCGGAGAAGTCGCTGATCGCGGTCATCGGTCCGTCCGGTTCCGGCAAGTCGACGCTCCTGAAGGCGCTCACCGGGTACCGGCCCGCCAACCAGGGCGACGTCCTCTACGACAACCGGAACCTCTACAAGCAGTTCGCCGAGCTGCGCCAGCGCATCGGTCTGGTCCCGCAGGACGACATCCTGCACAAGGAACTGACCGTCAAGAAGGCCCTCAAGTACGCGGCCAAGCTGCGCTTCCCCGCCGACACCACGGGCGCCGAGCGCCAGGCCCGTATCGACGAGGTACTGCGCGAACTGAAGCTGGACATCCACAAGGAGAAGAAGGTCACCTCCCTCTCCGGCGGCCAGCGCAAGCGCGTCTCGGTGGCTCTGGAGCTGCTCACCAAGCCATCGCTGATCTTCCTGGACGAGCCGACCTCCGGCCTCGACCCGGGCATGGACCGCGACGTCATGCAGCTGCTGCGCGGCCTCGCCGACGACGGCCGTACGGTCCTCGTCGTCACGCACTCCGTCGCCGAGCTGGCGATCTGCGACAAGCTCCTCGTGATGGCGCCCGGCGGCTCGGTCGCCTACTTCGGTCCGCCGGAGGAGGCCCTGAACTTCTTCGGCTACGACACCTGGGCCGACGTCTTCTCCGCCTTCGAGAACTACCGCGACTACGACTGGGCGGGCCGCTGGAAGGGCTCGCAGCACTACCAGATGTACGCCGCGGACATCGACGCCGTCGCACCACAGTCCGTACAGATGCCGCCGATGCAGGCGATGAAGCCGCCGAAGCCGCAGGGCTGGATGTCCCAGTTCGTCACCCTGGTGCGTCGCTACACCTCGGTGATCGCCTCCGACAAGGGCTTCCTGGCCCTGATGGTGATCCTGCCGGCGGTCCTCGGCGCGGTGAGCCTGCTCATCGACTCGGGCAACAGCCTGCTGCCCAACCCGGCGAACCCGAAGACCGGCCGGATCGTCCCGAACGGCACGGCCACCACCGTCCTGCTGATCCTCGCGGTCGGCGCCTGCTTCGCGGGCGCCGCGAACTCCGTCCGTGAGCTGATCAAGGAACGGGTCATCTACGAGCGGGAACGCGCCACCGGCCTGTCCCGCTCCGCGTACCTGATGTCCAAGGTGTTCGTGCTCGGCCTGATCACCGTGTTCCAGGGCCTGCTGGTCGGTGTCATCGGGTTCGCCAGCCGGGAGATCCCGACACAGGGCCTGGTCCTCGGCAGCGCCACCATGGTCGAGCTCTCCATCCCGATCATGGCGCTGGGCTTCACCTCGATGATGTTCGGCCTGATCATCTCCTCGCTGGTGAAGACGGCCGAGAAGACCATGCCGCTGTTGGTCATGTTCGCGATCATCCAGGTCGTGTTCACCGGCTGCCTGTTCACCCTGAATGGCGCGGTCGGCGTCAACGAGTTCTCGTATCTGATGCCGTCCCGCTGGGCGGTCGCCGCCGCGGGCGCCACGCTGGACTTCAACAAGATCAGTCCGCCCAAGGACGGCGGCGACAGCGACCCGCTGTGGGAGCACACGGTCGGCGCCTGGGGCATGGACATGGCCGCCCTGATCGTCCTCGGTGTGATCTGCGGCTTCTTCGTGGCCCGCTTCCTGCGCCGCCACGAGCCCGAGGTCATGCGCAAGTGAGTGTCTTTTTACGACGGTGAAGGGCGGCACCCGGTGAGGGTGCCGCCCTTCGGCGTGAAGAGGTCCGCGCGGCCTCAGTACGCGCTGTTGACGTTGTCCATCGAGCCGTACTTGTCGGCCGCGTAGTTCGCGGCGGCGGTGATGTTGGCGACCGGGTTGTAGATGTTCCAGGACGTGCCCGAGACGTGGTACGTCTGGAATGTCGGCGGGATGACCTGGAGCAGCCCCTTCGACGGGATGCCGTTGATGGCGTTGATGTCCCAGTTGTTGATCGCGTTCGGGTTGCCCGAGGACTCCCGGATGATGTTGCGGTACAGACCGTTGTACGAACCCGGGATGCCCTTGGACTTCATGATGTCCAGGGATTCCCTGATCCAGCCGTCGAGGTTGTTGGTGTAGGTCTTCGCGGCGACGGCCTTGACGTGCGGACGCTTGGCGGCCCGGCTCGCGGCCTTCTTCTCGCGCGCCTGCTCGGCCTTCTTGGCGGCGGCCTCGGCGGCCTTCTTCTTCGCGGCGGCCTTGGCCTTGGCCTCTGCCTTCGCCTTGGCTTCCGCCTTGGCCTTGGCTACCGCCTTCACCTTGGCTTGCGCCTTCGCCTCGGCCTCTGCCTTGGCCTTGGCCTCCGTCTTCGCCTCGACGGCCTTGCCCGAGCCGGCACCGGTGAGCTGCTCGGTGGCGCCCGACTGGAGGCCCTTGAGCTGCTCGGAGCTGTAGGCCACGTGTGCGGGGGCGGAGGCCGCCTCGGACGTGGTCGTCTGTCCGCCCGGAACCGCGGTGAACGCGATCGCGGCGGCGCTGAGCGTGGCGGCACCGGCGATCCCGATCTTGTGCGTGCGGGTCAGGGCGCGACTTCGGGACTTGATGTTCTGGAGCATGCGAATGGACCTCTTCGAATAGCGCGGAGGTCGCTCGTCGTCCGGTGAGGGACGGGTGCTTCTGGCACAAACGCCGCGGACGAACCCACGGCGCTGAGCGACGGCAGCCATTCTTAGCGGCCGCAAAATGCCCAGGCAAAGGTGTGACGTACGACCCCGAGTAGTGGATCGGGGAAGGGCAAAACGGGACAGACTAGAACGTCTGCCCCGTTCAGGTAGGAACCCTTTGTCTCCTATCTCTCCTCGTACGTGATGTGCGCCCTATGTCCGGGCTCACATCGAGCGCATAGAAGTCTCACCAACCGTTGCTGGCGCAATGCTGTGTGTGAGGGTTCTCCCCCGGGAGGACGAGGTGCACATCCCCGAACTCGTGCCACAGGTAGAGCCCGCGCAGCGCCTCCTCGTAACCGCGCTCGACCGCGGCCCGTCCGGCGATCGCCTCCAGCATCAGCAGATGCGAGGCCTCCGGCTCGTGGAGGCCGGTCAGCAGCCCGTCCACCACCCGCACCCCGCGCTCCGGGGTGACCACGAGATCGGTCCACCCCGCACGGGCGCGGACGACCCCGTCGGGCCCGGCCGCCGACTCCACGGCCCGTACGGCCGTCGTACCGACCGCCACCACCCGCCCGGCCCCCGCCCTCACCGCGTTGATCAACTCCGCCGAGGCCTCCGACACCGCGAACCGCTCCGGATACGGCGGCTCGTGCGCCTCCGCCGAGGCCACCCCGGCGTGCAGCGCGACCGGCGCGAACCGGACACCCCGGCTCACCAGCTCCGCCACCAGCCGTGCGGTGAACGGCCGCGCCGCGCTCGGCATCTCCGCACTGCCCGACCCGTCCGGCGAAGGCAGCGCGAACACCGTCTGGTACACGGACAACGGCTGGTCCCGCTCCGTGTAGGAGTAACGAATGGGCCGTCCGTACTCCCGCATCAGCCCGAGGACCCCCGAGCCCTTCGCCGCCGACACCCGAGCCCACCACAGCCGCTCGCTCCCCGCGCCCACCGGCTCCTCCAGCACCAACCGCACCCCCGCGGGCAGCCGCACCTCCGTCCCCGTGGGCCCACCCGCACGCGCGCGCGTGGTGCCCGTTCCGTCGGGATCCCGCAGCTCCACCGCCCACCGCCCGTCGTCCCCGAACGTGGAGAAGTGCACCACCACGCGCGCGTCCCCGATCCGCCCGTCCACGGCCGCCGCCAGCGTGGGGGACGTATTGACGATCAACAGATCCCCCGCCCGCAGCAGCCGTGGCAACTCCACGAACACGCGGTGCGACACCTCCGTGCCCCGCGACACCAGCAGTCGTACGGCGTCCCGGTCCCGCCCGCGCCCCCGCTGCTCGGCCGGCACCCGCGCCGACAACTTCTCCGGCACTCGCACGGCAAGCGTCATCGTGACTCCAGCAGCGCGACAGCCCCGTACCGCCCGCTCGCGGGTCGCTCGTCCAGCAGCCGCAGGAACGCCGGCACCACGGTCACCGGCTCCGGCCGCGGGTCCTCGTCCTCCGGTACGGCCGCCGCGTACAGGTCCGTCGCCATGTCCCCGGGGTCGACCGCCCAGACCCGCAACCCGGGCTCCTCCTCGCTCAGCACCGCCGCGAGATGGTCCAGGGCCGCCTTCGACGCCCCGTAGCCGCCCCACGTCTCGTACGCCTCCGTGGCCGCGTCCGAGCTGACCGTGATCACCGTGCCCGCCGCGGAGGCCCGCAGCAGAGGCAGTGCCTCCTGGACCAGGCCGAGCGCGGCCACCACGTTCACCTCCAGCGCCCGCCGCAGTCCCTCCAGCGGCAGCTCCGCCAGCCGGACCAGCGGTTCGGCACCCAGCGCGCTCGCGTTGCCGACCAGCAGGTCGACCCCGCCGAGCTTGGAGGCCGCCGCCACCAGCTCGCCGCGATGGGCGGCGTCCGTCACGTCCCCTGGCAGGGCCGTCACGCGCGTCCCGTGCGCGGACACGGCCTCGGCCGCCTCCGCGAGGGCCTCGGCGCCCCTGGCGTCGAGCACCAGATCCCAGCCCCGGCCGGCCAGGGCGTCGGCCAGCGCCCGTCCCAGCCCCTTCGAGGCCCCCGTGATGATCGCTACCGGCATGACACACGTCCCCTCGTCCTCGACGTCTCCTGATCGACGTGCCCCCAACGTAGGAACCGGGTCACCCCCGCCGCCTCGGACGCGGGCCGCAGACAGGTGAGGCCCTTCGCCCTAGGTCCCCCGCCCTAGGCGACGGCCGCCACAGGTCCGATACGGACTGTCACACCCCGCCGGTACCGTGAGGGCATGAGTCAAGGACCCCGGTCCGGCCTCGCAGCGGTGAGCTCCGCGCTGCTGGCCATGAGCAGGCACCTGGAGGTGCGCGACGTCCTCAAGACGATCGTCGCCTCCGCGCGTGAACTGCTCGACGCGCAGTACGCCGCGCTCGGCGTCCCCGACGATCACGGCGGCTTCGCCCAGTTCGTGGTGGACGGCGTCAGCGACGCCCAGTGGAAGGCCATCGGCCCGCTCCCGCGCCAGCACGGCATCCTCGCGGCCATGCTGCAGGAGGCCCGCCTGGAGCGCCTCGCCGACGTGCGCAAGGACCCCCGCTTCGAGGGCTGGCCCTCCGCCCACCCCGAGATGTCGGACTTCCTGGGCCTGCCGATCCGCGACGGCGACGAGGTCATCGGCGCCCTGTTCCTCGCGAACAAACTGCGTCCCGGGGAGGGGGACCTCCGGGGCCCCGAGCCGGAGAGCCGGTGCGGCTTCACCGAGGAGGACGCGGAACTCCTGGGGATCCTCGCCCAGCACGCGGCGATCGCCCTCACCAACGCCCGCCTGTACGAACGCAGCCGCGAGCTGACCATCGCCGAGGAACGCTCCCGGCTCGCCCATGAGCTGCACGACGCGGTCAGCCAGAAGCTGTTCTCCCTGCGCCTGACGGCCCAGGCCGCCGCAGCCCTGATCGACCGAGACCCGTCCCGCGCCAAGGGCGAACTCCAGCAGGTGGCCGTGCTCGCCGCCGAGGCCGCCGACGAACTGCGCGCCGCGGTCGTGGAGTTGCGCCCGGCGGCACTGGATGAGGATGGCCTGGTCGCGACCCTCCGCACCCACGTCCAGGTCCTCGACCGGGCGCACACCGCGCGCGTGACCTTCGTCAGCCACGGCGTCCGCGCGCTGCCCGCCGCCCAGGAGGAAGCCGCGCTCCGCGTCGCTCAGGAGGCACTGCACAACGCCCTGCGTCACTCGGGTGCCGAACACGTCCAGGTGGCCGTCGACCGACGCGACGGCGGTGCCGTGCTCCGGGTGACGGACGACGGCAGCGGCTTCGATCCGAAGACCGTACGCCGCGCGGGGCGCCACCTCGGCCTGGTCTCCATGCGGGACCGGGCGAGCGGGGTCGGCGGCACACTGACCGTGGAATCGGCGCCCGGCAAGGGCACCACGATCGAGCTGGAGGTCCCCGGTGGCTGACCCAATCAAGGTGCTGCTCGTCGACGACCACCAGGTGGTCCGCCGGGGGCTGCGCACGTTCCTGGAGGTCCAGGACGACATCGAGGTCGTGGGCGAGGCGGCCGACGGCGCCGAGGGCGTCGCCCGTGCCGAGGAACTGAAACCCGACGTGGTCCTCATGGACGTCAAGATGCCGGTCATGGACGGCGTCGAGGCGCTGCGCAAACTCCGCGAACTGAACAACCCCGCGCGCGTCCTCGTCGTCACCAGCTTCACCGAGCAGCGCACGGTCGTCCCGGCCCTACGAGCCGGCGCCGCCGGGTACGTCTACAAGGACGTCGACCCCGACGCCCTGGCCGGCGCCATCCGCTCCGTCCACGCGGGCCACATCCTCCTCCAACCGGAGGTCGCGGGCGCCCTGTTGTCACAGGAGGTCAGCAACTCGGGCCAGGGCAGGGGCGGTTCGCTCACGGAGCGGGAGCGGGAGGTGCTCGGGCTGATAGCGGACGGCCGCTCCAACCGAGAGATCGCCCGCGCCCTGGTCCTGTCCGAGAAGACCGTCAAGACGCACGTCTCGAACATCCTGATGAAACTCGACCTGGCCGACCGCACCCAGGCGGCCCTGTGGGCCGTACGCCATGGTGTGACCGGCTGAAACGCGCCCGGCGGGCACTCCCCGCGGCAATACGGAGCGTTCCACTCCGGTCTGAGATTCATACCGTCGTGGGAATGTCCCCCGGATGGCGCATCCTTCGCCGATCTCCGCCGTTCTCCAGTGCGTGCTGCGGCGACTGCCGCGGCAATCGCTAGGGAGGGCTCAGAAGTGAAGAACCTGAAGAAGGCAGCGGCCGTGACGATGGTGGCCGGCGGACTGATCGCCGCCGGTGCCGGAATGGCTTCCGCCACCGACGCGCACGCCGACGGCAAGGCCGTGGGCTCCCCGGGCGTCGCCTCGGGCAACCTCGTCCAGGCCCCGGTGCACATCCCCGTGAACGCGGTCGGCAACAGCGTGAACGTCATCGGCGTGCTGAACCCCGCCTTCGGCAACCTCGGCATCAACCGCTGACACCCGTCGCCGACGGGCAATGACCTCCGGCCTCCCGGGCCCACCCGGGAGGCCGGTCCTTTTGTCGTGCGAACGATCCGAACGGGCAGCGGCGGTCGAATCCCCGTATCGACCTTCGGATCAGCTATGAACGCCCACACCAACGACCGATCACCGCACGCCCCTCTCCCGCTCCTCCACAAACGCGTTGTACGCGGCGACAACCGCCCGCCGAGCCGTCCGCTCCACCGGCCGCAGAGCCTCGGAACGCGCCCCCATCTCAGCGGAGCTGACCGCGCCCCCATGCCCGTTCTCGTACGCCAGGGAAACGAGCAGCCCCACCCGCTGCGCCAACTCCAGCACCCGCACCGCCCGCGGCGGATACCCCGGCGCCAGCACCTCCCGACCCCTCCCGCCCGTCGCCCGACCACCGCCCCTCAACGAGGCGCTGCGCGCCGCCCCCTCGACTCGCGCCCGGTACGCCTCGACCGCGGCCTCCGCCACCGGCCCCGACCCGGCCACGTCCAGTCGCGTGAGCACCGCGGTCGCATCCCGCAGCGCCTCCGCCAGCTCCCGCTCGGCCTCCCCGAGCGACGGCACGTCCGCGGGCGGCGCCTCCCGTACGGGAAGCACATGCCACACCACCTCGGCATGCACATCACCCTCGGGCCCGACCTCGTACACCTCCGGCACCAGCCCGAGCGCGGCCCCATGACAGACCACGGCCTCCTCCGCGTCCAACGCCCGCGCGTTGAACTCCGGCGGTCCGCTCAGCCCCAGCGGATGCCCGGACGCGGGCAGCGCGACCCGCAGCCCCGCCACCCCGAGCGACCGCAGCCGCCCCAGCGCGAGCGTGAGACCGACGGGCACCGACTCACCCGGCAGCCCCTCCACCCGGTGCACGGCGTCCTCGCCCACGATGGCGAGTACGGCGTCGTCCGGCGAGACAAGTCCGGCCAACAGGGCATTTCCCCAGGCGGCAAGGCGTCCTGAACGTGGTTCCGAAAGCATGCCTCCACCCTAAGGACCGGACCGATGGAATGGAGCTGCCGACCGGTGGCGTAGATTTCTTCGAGGGCTGCGCCCACCGGCGCGGCGGATCGAGCCACAGCCGAACGCGACAGCCGAGACCGGCCACACAGCAAGGGGAGACAACGCGCTCATGAGCGATGTTCTGGAGCTTCAGGACGTATCCGTGGTCCGCGAGGGCCGGGCTCTGGTGGACCAGGTCTCCTGGTCGGTGAAGGAGGGCGAGCGCTGGGTCATCCTCGGCCCGAACGGCGCCGGCAAGACCACCCTCCTGAACGTCGCGTCCAGCTACCTCTACCCCAGCAAGGGCACCGCCACCATCCTCGGCGAGACCCTCGGCACCCCCGGCACCGACGTGTTCGAACTGCGCCCGCGCATCGGCATGGCCGGCATCGCCATGGCGGACAAGCTCCCCAAGCGCCAGACCGTCCTGCAGACCGTACTCACCGCCGCCTACGGCATGACCGCCGGCTGGCAGGAGGAGTACGAGGACGTGGACGAGCGGCGCGCCCGCGCCTTCCTCGACCGCCTGGGCATGACCGAGTACGTGGACCGCAGGTTCGGGACGCTCTCCGAGGGCGAGCGCAAGCGCACCCTCATCGCCCGCGCGCTCATGACCGACCCCGAGCTGCTGCTCCTCGACGAGCCCGCCGCCGGCCTCGACCTGGGCGGCCGCGAGGACCTGGTACGCCGCCTCGGCCGTCTCGCCCGCGACCCGATCGCGCCCTCGATGGTCATGGTCACCCACCACGTCGAGGAGATCGCCCCCGGCTTCACCCACGTCCTGATGATCCGTCAGGGCAGGGTGCTCGCGGCCGGCCCGCTGGAGCTCGAACTCAGCTCCCGCAACCTCTCCCTCTGCTTCGGTCTCCCGCTCGTCGTCGAGCAACTCGGCGACCGCTGGACCGCACAGGGCCTCCCGCTGTCCTGAAACCCCGTCCGGACCATGTGAAAACCCGGGTAAGAAGCTGTTCCAAGGCGCCATGCGCCCTGTCGGCGGCAGGACTTGCAGCCCTACCATGACCACGTGAACGACATCGACGCGTGGGTGTGGTGGCTCGTCGGCGCGGCAGCGCTCGGAATCCCGCTCGTGGTGACCGCGATGCCGGAGTTCGGCATGTTCGCGGTGGGTGCGGTGGCCGCCGCCGTCGCGGCCGGATTGGGCGCGGGCGTGGTCGTCCAGGTGCTCACCTTCGTGATCGTCTCGATCGCCCTCATCGCCGTCGTACGGCCCATCGCCAGCCGGCACCGCTCACAGCGACCCCAACTCGCCACCGGCGTGGACGCGTTGAAAGGCAGACAAGCCGTCGTCCTGGAACGCGTCGACGGCTCCGGCGGCCGGATCAAGCTCGCCGGCGAAGTCTGGTCGGCCCGCTCCCTCGACACCGGCATCGCCTTCGAAGTAGGCCAGGAAGTGGATGTCGTGGAGATCGAGGGCGCGACTGCGATCGTCATGTGACTTTGCCAGTTGGGGCATGACGTAACCGCATGACGTAACTGGACGGAACGGCCACGAGGCACGCGACGGTCTGTCAGACTCGACCAGCAAGATCTTCAACAACCATAAGATCTTCCAAAAACGCCGAGGCGGAGAAGGGTTCGGGGAACACGATGGAACCGGTCATCATCGTTTTGATCATCCTGGTGGTGTTGGTCTTCATCGCCTTGATCAAGACGATCCAGGTCATCCCGCAAGCGAGCGCGGCCATTGTCGAACGTTTCGGCCGCTACACCCGGACACTCAACGCGGGCCTCAACATCGTCGTCCCGTTCATAGACACCATCCGCAACCGCATCGACCTGCGTGAACAGGTCGTGCCGTTCCCGCCGCAGCCGGTGATCACCCAGGACAACCTGGTCGTCAACATCGACACCGTCATCTACTACCAGGTGACCGACGCCCGGGCCGCGACCTACGAGGTCGCCAGCTACATCCAGGCGATCGAGCAACTCACCGTCACCACGCTCCGCAACATCATCGGCGGTATGGACCTGGAGCGGACACTGACCTCCCGCGAGGAGATCAACGCGGCCCTGCGCGGTGTCCTCGACGAGGCCACCGGCAAGTGGGGCATCCGCGTCAACCGCGTGGAACTGAAGGCCATCGAACCGCCCACCTCCATCCAGGACTCGATGGAGAAGCAGATGCGCGCCGACCGTGACAAGCGCGCCGCGATCCTCACCGCGGAAGGCACCCGCCAGGCCGCCATCCTCACCGCCGAAGGCGAGAAGCAGTCCCAGATCCTGCGCGCCGAAGGTGAGGCCAAGGCCGCCGCCCTGCGCGCAGAGGGCGAGGCCCAGGCCGTCCGTACGGTCTTCGAGGCGATCCACGCCGGCGACCCGGACCAGAAGCTCCTCTCCTACCAGTACCTCCAGATGCTCCCGAAGATCGCCGAGGGCAACGCCAACAAGCTCTGGATCGTGCCCAGCGAGATCGGCGACGCCCTCAAGGGCCTGTCCGGCGCCATGGGCAACTTCGGTGGCATGGGCGGCGGTTCGGGCGGAGGCAACTCCGGTAACGGCGCCACGGAACGCCGAGAGAATCCGCCGATCGACTGACGTCGCCTCAAAACAAAGGTTCCCCGCACCCCCCAAGGGGCGCGGGGAACTGTGCGACCAGCCACAACGGACCCGCAGCCGCAACACAACCGATCCCGGCAGACGCTACGCGGCCTCCCGCGCCAGCCACTCCGGCAACGCACCGAAGTTCTCGTTGCCCAGCGCCAACAGCATCGCGTCAGCCGGCGTCGGCTCGAACGGCAGTCGCAGCAGCGGCATGTCCGCCTCCTCCGGAGTCCGGTTCGCCTTGCGGTGGTTGTCCTGCGCGCACGAGGCCACCGTGTTCAACCAGGTGTCCTGACCACCCTGCGACCGCGGCACCACGTGGTCCACGGTCGTCGCCCGCCTGCCGCAGTACGCGCACCTGTGCCTGTCCCGCACCAGAACACCCCGCCTGGACCACGGGGCTTGTCTTCGGAAAGGCACCCTCACGTACCTGCACAGCCTGATCACCCGGGGCGCCGGTATGTCGACCGCGGCTCCCCGCATACGCAGTTCGGGGTGGGACTGCTCGACGACGGCCTTGTCCTGCAGCACCAGAACGACGGCTCGGTTCAACGTCACTGTCGACAGCGGCTCGAAGCTCGCGTTCAGTACCAGCGTGTCCCGCATGACCAGCCCACCTCCCGTGTGCACCCGCCCGCCCCTCGACGGACTGGGATCAACTCTGGCCGGGCACGCCGAGATGGACAACGAAATAAAAAGTGCCCGCCCCTGATCACTTCCAAGACCAGGGACGGGCAAACGTTCTACGAACGTCAGGCTTCTTGGGCGGGCACCTCGTACTCACCGACCAGTTGGGCACGCGCGATCGTGTGGAACCGCAGGTTGAAGCCCACAACAGCGGGAGAGGCGTCCGAGTCGGGACCGAGCTTCTCCTGGTCCACCGCGTACACCGTGAACACGTACCGGTGCGGTCCGTCCCCTGGCGGTGGCGCGGCACCACCGAACTCCTTCGTCCCGTAGTCGTTCCGCGCCTGTACGGCACCCTTCGGCAGGCCCTCGAACTTGCCGCTGCCGGCACCCGACGGCAACTCGGTCACCGAGGCCGGGATGTCGAAAAGGACCCAGTGCCAGAACCCGCTGCCGGTCGGAGCGTCGGGGTCGTAGCAGGTCACGGCGAAGCTCTTGGTCTCGGGCGGGAAGCCCTCCCACCGCAGCTGCGGCGAGGTGTTGCCGGCCGCGTGGACCTGAGCGTCCTTGAGTGTCACGCCCTCCGTGACGTCCTCGCTCGCCACCGTGAACGACGGCACGGGCGGATGGAAGTCGTGGGGGAGCGGCCGCCTCTTGAGCTCGGTCACCTCGGTACCTCCTGATCGGTTCTGGAGTCTGTGATTCCGAGCCTAGAGCCAGTTGCGCTTGCTGCCGACCTCGGACAGCCACTGATTGAGGTAAGCCGCCCAGTCGGTGCCCTGGTAGTCGTGCAGACCCACCTGGAACGACCGGAAGGTGTCGCTGCTCTCGCTGAACAGACCCGGCTTCTTGTCCATCTCCAGGATGACGTCCATCGCGCTCGCGTCGGCGACGAAGCTCAGCTCGACCTGGTTCAGCCCCCGGTACTGCTGCGGCGGCAGGAACTCGATCTCCTGGTAGAACGGCAGCCTCTGTCGCGTACCCCGGATGTGGCCGCGCTCCATGTCCGCGTTCTTGAACCGGAAGCCCAGCTGGATGAAGGCGTCCAGGATCGCCTTCTGCGCGGGCAGCGGGTGCACGTTGACCGGGTCGAGGTCACCGGAGTCCACCGCCCGGGCGATCTCCAGTTCCGTGCTCACTCCGATGTGCATCCCCGGCAGCGAGTGCCCGTCGATCGTCGTGATCGGCGTCTCCCACGGGATCTCCAGCCCGAACGGGACCGTATGAACGGCGCCCGCCTTCAGCTCGAAGGCGCCGCCGAGCCGCTCCTTGGTGAACTCGATGTCCTGCTTGTACTCCTGGTCACCGCTCTCGACCTCGACCTTGGCCTGCAGACCGACCGACAGCGCCTCGATCTGCTGGTCGACGGACCCACCCTGGATCCGCACCTCACCCTGGACGACACCACCCGGAACGACGTTGACCTCGGTCAGCACCGTCTCCACCGAAGCCCCGCCGGCCCCCAGGCTCGCGAGCAGCTTCTTGAACGCCATGTCTCTCCCTCTCGTGTGGATCCTTGATCCTTAGAAACGCGTTCCGGTCGCGGCCGGTTCCGTGTCCTCACCCTGGCAAGGCGAACGCCCCCGCACCACCCCGTTGCGCCCACCCGTCTGCACTACCCTCGGACGGCATGATCGCGACCCCCGACCGTACGCCCCTCTCCAGGGAGTTCTTCGACCGACCTGTCCTGGAAGTCGCCCCCGACCTCCTGGGCCGCACCCTCGTACGCACCACGCCGGACGGTCCGATCGCCCTCCGCCTGACGGAGGTCGAGGCCTACGACGGTCCGAGCGACCCCGGCTCCCACGCCTATCGGGGCCGCACGGCCCGCAACGATGTGATGTTCGGTCCCCCCGGACACGTGTACGTCTACTTCACCTACGGCATGTGGTTCTGCATGAACCTGGTGTGCGGTCCCGAGGACAGGGCGAGTGCTGTTCTGCTCCGCGCCGGCGAGATCGTCGAGGGCGCCGAACTGGCGCGCAAACGTCGACTATCGGCCCGAAATGACAAGGAACTGGCCAAAGGGCCCGCCCGCCTCGCCACGGCCCTGGGCGTGGACCGCGCCCTGGACGGCACGGACGCCTGCACCCCGCAGGACACCCCGCTACGGATGCTGACCGGTACGCCCGTCACTTCCGACCAGGTACTGAACGGCCCCCGCACCGGGGTGGCCGGCGACGGAGGTGTCCACCCCTGGCGCTTCTGGATCGCCAACGACCCGACCGTGAGCCCCTATCGGGCCCACGTGCCCAAGCGTCGCCGAAGTTGACGCACCTTCCCAAGGTGCGTAAGGTAGCCCGAGCCGCTTGACCCGGGTACGGCGTTCGCCTGCAGCCGGAAGCGGCCAACCCACTACCTATGACTCCCTTCAGCGGGGGCGAGTTCGGCGTGTCCGCACGTCTGAATTCGGAACCTGCGGAACTCGATTATGAGTTGGCTGGGGAGTCGGCTAACGTAGTGAATGTCGAAAGGCCGACAGGCGAAAGCCAAAGCCTAACGGCAAATCCCCTCCGACAGGGAATCGGGCCCGAAAGGATCTGATAGAGTCGGAAACGCAAGACCGAAGGGAAGCGCCCGGAGGAAAGCCGCGAGAGAGTCTCTCGGGTGAGTACAAAGGAAGCGTCCGTTC
>NZ_JBFAGK010000026.1:0-123609 GCF_040660135.1 Streptomyces sp. NPDC050997 | reverse complement strand
CCGCCGAAGATACGGAAGTCATGGGCGTAGACGAAGACCGTACGGCCCTCCACCGTGCCCCAGCCGGTGATCACACCGTCCGAGTACGGCTTCTTCGTCTCCAGGCCGAACCCGGTCGCCCGGTGCCGGCGCAGCTGCTCGACCTCCCGGAAGGAACCCGGGTCCACGAGCAGCTCGATGCGCTCCCGCGCGGTCAACTTGCCCTTGGCGTGCTGCGCCTCGGTGGCCTTCTCGCTCGGGCCGGCCAGCGCCCGCGCACGGATCTCGTGCAGCTCGGCCACTCGTCCCCGCGCGTCCGTCGGCTCACCCGTCGACTCACCCGGCGCCTCATCCAAAACGGTCATGTAGCGACCATACGAAGCAGACCGCGAAAAGCTCGCCGTCGACTCCGTACAGTCTCCGGACCGTTTTCCTGGTACCACTGAACAGAACCTCGGCGGCATACACCCCTTCGGACTGCTCAGGGGGCGTTCAGCTTGTAGAGGTTGCACAAAGTCGTCAGCTGAGAGTCACCTCACATTCATGTGTGGCAGATGCCCTCCCCGGAGTGACACGGAGGTCCAGTCGGCGGTCTGTCGAGAGCACCTCGACCGTGTCGTCCGCCCGGATCACCTCGCGCACCGGGTGCTCCCAGGTGATCTCCAGGGGCTCGCCCGTTCGGGGCGGCTCGCTCACGCGGAGAGTGACGGTACGCCCGCGGCGCCGGAGCAGCACGCTCGCGCCGGCGGACGCGGTCAGCCCGCCCGCCGTACCGGACCGCCAGAAGTTGGCGGCGGTGAGGCCCAGGGAGGGGACGCGGACCGCCTGGCAGGCGGCGTCGTTGGCGAGGACCGACAGCCAGTGCCGGTCGGCGGCGCGGGCCGCGACCGTACGGCGGGAGGCTCCGGGGAGCAGGACGTAGACGTACGTGGCGTCCGTCGGGTCGGTGCCGTGGTCCAGCCAGAGGGTCTGCCAGCGGCGGGTGCGGCGCTCGGCCGTGCTGGTGGTGTTGATGTCGGACCAGGAACCGGTGCGGTCCTCACGGAGCGTCCGCAGACCGTCCCCGCGGATCACCCAGCCGCCGTGGCCCTCCAGGTGGGCCCAGCCGTGGCCGCGTACGAAGGACGCCGTGCCGTCCTCCCCCAGGTTGCGGTTGTCGACGACCGTCTCGACCGGGACGCCGTCGGCGCAGGTGATGCCCGCCCCGAGGCAGATCACCGCGTCCGCGACACAGAACCAGGACTTGCGGGCCTGGAGGGTGGAGTCCAGCCCCTTCACGTGCTGGCCGATCGCCGCGTACTCGCCGTCGGTGGTGCCGCCGACCCAGCGGACGTCCGGCTTGGGCGCGCCCCACTCGCCACCGGCGCGGTCGGGGAGCCGTTTGGTGGAGACGGTGGTACCGGGGAGGCGATACCAGTCGACGGTGGGCCAGTACCAGTCCGTGTATTGATCGGCCCGGCCGCCCCGGCCCGTCGGCCACCAGGAGAGCATCCCGGCGCCCGTGTGCCAGCCGCGCGGGTTCTCGCCGTTGCCGCACTCGTAGGACGCGATGCGGTCGCTCGCCATGGCGATGCTCGCGGTGAAGGCGGGACGGCGGTGGACCGCCCGGTCCATCGCGGGGAAGAGCCGGTGGCCGACGGGTTCGGGGGCGGCCGGCACCGAGGAGTCGACCACCGAGTGCAGTCGGGCCAGGTCGGCCACATCGTACTGAGGCGCCGTCAGGACCGGTGTCACCGTGTCCCGTTCGATCCAGCCCTTGACGCGGGCGTACCAGCGATCGCGCTCCGCGGGACTCGCGCCGGCGGCGAGCAGGGCGATGGCGGCGATGAGGCCCTGTCCGTGGTAGTGGTCGCTGCGCATGACGTGGCGGTCGTCGCTCAAGAGGTAACCCCGGCTGATGGCACGGCCGTTGACGGCGTCCATCACCAACCCGTCGTGGATCAGCGGGGCGTAGGCGTGCTCGACGCTGTCCAGGATGATCTGCCGGCCGGGGTCGGTCACCTCCCACGCGGAACCGGCCAGCAGGGCGAAGAGGCGGCCGAGTCCGTCGAGCATGACCTGGCCGTACGTCCCCGAGTAGGCGACCCAGGTGTGCTGGACGAACGAGCCGTCCGCGTAGAGGCCGTCCCCCTGGGTGACGTACGGGAAGACCGGCGAGAGCGCGTCCCGGGCGAGGGCGATCCTGGTGGGGTCGCGGCCCAGGATGCCGCGCAGGGCGACGGACCGGCACAGGTCCACGCGGTTGGCGCCGGTGGAGGTGCCGGAGTAGTCGGTCAGCAGCGCGTCGGGAATGAAGTGGTCGATCGCGGCGCAGGCGGCTTGTCGCCGGTCGTCGGTGAGGTGGTCGTACAGGACGGCCGTGATGTCCATGAGCAGGCGGGGGCTGCCGATCTGCCATTCCCACCAGTTGCCGTAGCGGGTGGTGGAGGGATTGTAGACGGTGGCGGAGAGATGGTCGAGGCCCCGGAGCACGTCGGTGAGGAGCCCCTCGTCGCCGGTCGCGCCGGTGCCCTCGCGGACGTATGCCTGGGCCATGGTCCACAGCCGGCCGTAGCTCTGGGTGATGCCGGCGGGCGGGTCGTAGGGCCGGCCCGGCCACAGGGAGGTGGCGGTGGGGGCCATGGTGGCGCGGAAGCCGCGGGCGAGCACGCCGGTCTCGGCCAGGCGGGAGGCGTACGGCTCGGCGGCGGGGTCGAAGCCGGCGCCGAGGGCGATGTCGAGCCAGCGGCGGCGCAGGGCCGTGTAGGGGTCGTCGTCGGGGTCGGCCGGGTCGCCCCCGGGCCGTGAGCCGGGGGTCGCCGCGGCGGTCGTCGCCATGAGGGCGGCCGTGAGCAGGAGGGCTCTGCGAGTGGGCCGCGTGGAAACGGGGACCCGACGCTGGGGAGTCATGCCCCGTCCTCTATCACCTCGACCCCGGCACGCCAACACTTCGGCACGCCAACACTTCGCGGAACACATTGAAGCGCGGACGGAATAGGTCTACGGTCGTCCCTGTTGGTTTCGTTGAACGTTGAACATCCTCCACCCAAGGGAGCAGAGCATGAGCATCTTCGGCCGCAAGGACACCGCCGACACGACCACCGCGGCGCCCGCCGCCGTGAACCCGGCCCTGGCCGCACTGACCGGCGACTACACGATCGACCCGGCCCACTCCACCCTCGGCTTCGTGGCCCGGCACGCCATGGTCACGAACGTCAAGGGCAAGTTCCTCGACTTCAGCGGCTCGCTGCACCTGGACGGCGGCACCCCGTCCGCGTCCACCGCGTCCCTCGACGTCACGATGGCGAGCATCGACACGGGTTCCGCGGACCGCGACGGACACCTCAAGAGCTCGGACTTCTTCAAGACCGACGAGTTCCCCACCATGACCTTCCGCTCCACCTCGGCCGAAGCCCTGGGCGGCGACGACTACCGCATCACCGGTGACCTGGAGATCCTCGGCGTCACCAGGCCGCTCACCATCGACCTGGAGTTCAACGGCGCCGCGACGGACCCGTTCGGCAACGAGCGCGTCGGCTTCGAGGGCAAGTCGGAGATCCTGCGCTCCGAGTGGGGCCTGACCTGGAACGCCGCGCTGGAGACGGGCGGGGTGCTGGTCTCCGACAAGATCAAGCTGAACTTCGACATCTCGGCGATCAGGAACGCCTGAGTCGCCACGGCGGTACGTTCGGCGGCCACGCCGCCCCATGAGCCCGTCGCCCGCCCGTCACCGGGTGGGCGACGGGCTTTGCCGACCACGGGCCCGGCCGATCCGGACAGCGGTGGCCGGATCAGGCCCCTTGTGTGAGTGCTCACAGCGTTCTCATAATCCAGCAGCAGAAATTGTCCTGCCCATGCCAGTAATTGGGCGTTTTTGCTGTCTGCTATGACATGTGCACGCCAATTCTGTGTTGCGGACGCACCGGTCCGCAGCTCAACCCCCCACGGAAGGGCACCACCTTGAAGAGACTCCTCACGGCCCTCAAGAGATGCGCGGCCGTCGGCGCCGTCGCCCTCGCGGTCGCCAGTCTTCAGCCCGTCTCGGCCGCGCAGGCCGCCCCCTCGCCCGTCGTCGGCGGCACCCGCGCCACGCAGGGCGAGTTCCCGTTCATGGTCCGGCTCTCGATGGGCTGTGGCGGCGCGCTCTACACCCAGCAGATAGTGCTCACGGCCGCGCACTGTGTGAGCGGCTCCGGCGCCAACACCAGCATCACCGCCACCGCCGGAGTCGTCGACCTGCAGTCCACCACTGGTCGGGTCCAGGTCAAGTCGACCAGGGTCCTCCAGGCTCCCGGCTACAACGGCACCGGCAAGGACTGGGCGCTCATCAAGCTCGCCCAGCCGATCAACCTGCCCACGCTGAAGATCGCCACCACCACGCAGTACAACACCGGCGACTTCACCGTCGCAGGATGGGGATCGGCCAGCGAGGGCGGCGCCCAGCAGCGGTACCTGCTCAAGGCCACGGTGCCGTTCATCAGCGACGCCACCTGCAAGGGGTACGGCGGCAGCTACAGCGGCCTGGTCGCCGGCGAGGAGATCTGCGCCGGCTTCGCCGCGGGCGGCGTCGACACCTGCCAGGGCGACTCCGGCGGCCCGATGTTCCGCCGGGACTCCGCCAACGCCTGGATCCAGGTCGGCATCGTCAGCTGGGGCGAGGGCTGCGCCCGGCCGAACGCCCCCGGCGTCTACACCGAGGTCTCCACCTTCGCCTCCGCCATCGCCTCGGCCGCGTCCACGCTCTGACGCGTCCCCGCTCTCGTACGACGTCCACGGGCCCGGCGCGCCATGACGCGCCGGGCCCGCACCCGACCCTTCAGCCCGCCCCCCTTCAGCCCGCCCCGTTCACCCTGGTCCGGGCGTCAGAACCCGCCGCCGAAGTCCCCGCCTCCGCCGAAGTCGCCGCCGCCGAAGTCCCCTCCCCCGCCGAAGCCGCCGCCGAAGTCGTCCGCGTTGAAGTCCGCGCCGGACACGTCGCCGCCCTCGTAACCGCCGAAGTCGCCGTATCCGGAGCCGTAGTCGGCCGCGTACGCCGGGGTGGCCATCATGCTGCCGAGCAGGGTGCCGACGAGCAGGCCCGGCAGGATGCCGCCGCCGAAGTAGCCGCCCGCCCAGGGGCCGTAGGCGGGACCCGCCTCCCAGTACGGGCGGCGGCCGTACTCGGTGTCGACCTCGCGGACCACCGGATCGCGGCCGTCGGCCAGCCGGGTCCGGTCGGCCGCGCAGACGGGGACCTCGCGGGTCGCGCCGCCCGGGGGCGTCCAGCTCGCGTCGGCCACCGACAGACCGTGCCGCGGATCGAAGAAGCAGGGCGGTCGGCGGTCGGGTAGCGGCCGGCTCTCGCGGCGGGCGGCCAGTGCGGCGAGCGAGAAGCGGCCGTCCGCCAGGGCCTCGGTGACGGCCCGCACGTCCTCCGGCTTCCCGGCCTGAGCCATGGTCGACTTGGCCCGGTCGTAGGCGTCCAGCGCCCGCTCGTAGTCCGCGCGCATGGAGTCGTCCGCGCCCGCCTCAGCCGGATGGAAGTCGAGGCGGTCCAGTTCCTCGCCGAACGCGGTGATGTCCTCGTCGACGACGACCCGCAGCTTCTCCAGCGCGGCCCGCTGCTCCTCCTCGTGACGCCGCCGGTTGCGCCGGACCACCGTGTAGGCGCCCGCGCCGCCCGCCACCAGCACCGCGCCGACGGTGATCAGCGCGGCGGTGGACACCCCGCCGCCGCCGTCGGAGGAACCCCAGGTGGAGGGCGCCGAGCCGGCCATGTTGGTGAGGGCCCGGTCGGTGAAGTCGTCGAGCTGGGTCTGGGTGTCGCTCTCGCCCCTGACGCTGGTCACGAGGTTCCGTACGGCCGTCCGGGGCATCACCGCGGCGTCCGCCCGGGCGTCGAAGCCGGTGCCGAGACGGATCGCGTACAGACCGGTGACCCCGGTGGCGGTGCGCAGGTCGGTGAAGAGGTCCCGGGTCGGGTAGCCGGCCGGCAGCACGGCGACGAACAGGGGCTTGTCGGCGTCCTTGATCTGCCGGGCCAAGGTGTCGGCCTCGGCGGCCGAGAGCTGTGCACGCGCGGCCGGGTCGACATAGACCGGGCTCTCACGCAGGGCCTCGGCGACGGCCGAGACACTTGTGGCGGTGGTGACACGCGTGGCCGTGGTGGCGCTCGTCGCCGCCGTCACGCTCGTCGCCGCCGTGGCGCGCTGGGCCGCGCCGGCGCTCGGGGCGCCCGCCGCCAGGCCCGTCAGAAGGGCCAGGGCGACGAGCGCCGGTGCGAGCAGCAACCGGGTCGGGCCTCGTGTCGACAGTGCGGCCTTCATACCTTGAAACTACCCGAAAGGCGCCCAATCGGACACGCCGGAGGATGAGGCGTTCAGGCCGCCCGGTACGCCGCCGTCAGCCGCTCCACCGCCTCTGCGTTCCGCCCGGTCAACAGCAGATGGTCCGCGTCGGCGAAGGGTTTCGCCACCGCAGCGGTGATGTGCCGGCCCACCGTCCGCTGGACGATCAGCCGGGCCTGGGTGACGAGCCCGCGGCCCGTCTCGCCGTCTCCGGCCCGCTCCGCCGCCCTGGCCTTCACGCCCAGCGCCCGCAGCGTCTCCAGGCCGCCCTCCGGGACCTTGGTCAGCGTGGTGAGGCCCCAGCCGTACGGGTACTGCGGGTCGTACACCGGGTCGCCGACGTTGATCGGCAGCTGGGACTCGGACTTCGGCCAGGTCAGCGGCAGTTGTCCGGCGAAGGCCCGCTTGCCGTAGAGGACGTCCGCGACACCGTCGCCCTCCGTGCCGGGCAGCCAGGAGGCCACCAGGGCGTCGATGTCGCCGAGCCGGTCGCCGATCAGCTGGGGACGCCCGGAGACGATCAGCACCGCGCACCGCATCGCGGCGCACACCTTGTCGACGGCCGCCCGGTCGGCGGCGGACAACTCCAGGTCGTGGCCGTTGCCGACGTCGCCGACGCCCTCGGCGTACGGGGTCTCGCCGACGACGACCACGCCGACGTCGTATCCGTCCGTCGATGCCGAGGCGTCCTTGGAGTAGGTGACGTCACCGCCGGCCTCGCGCATCCCCTCCAGGATCGTGGTGCCCGGGATGATGTCACCGGAGGAGCCCTGCCAGGTGACGGTCCAGCCGCCGGTCTGGTTGCCGATGTCGTCGGCGTTCGACCCGGCGACGTACACCTTCTGGCTCTTCCTCAGCGGCAGCAGGCCCGCGGAGTTCTTCAGCAGCACCTGCGACTCGGCCGCGGCCTGACGGGCCACGGCGCGGTGCCCGGCGGAGCCGATCGCGGCGGCGCCGTCCGTGTCGGCGTACGGCTTCTCGAAGAGCCCCAGCCGGAACTTCTGCGTGAGGATGCGCGAGACGGCGTCATCGATCCGCCGCTCGCTGACACGGCCCGCCTCGACCTCGTCGACGAGGGTGCTGTGGAAGTCCTGGTACGCGTACGGGACCATGATCATGTCGAGGCCCGCGTTGACCGACGTGCGGACGTCGGAGGCGCGGTCGCCGGGGATCTGGTCGATGGCGGCCCAGTCGCTGATGACGAAGCCGTCGAAGCCCATCCGGCCCTTCAGCACACCGTTGATCATGTCGGCGCGGGCGTGCATCTTCACCGGGCCCTGTCCGTCGCCCGCGATGTCGAGGGACGAGAACGACGGCATGACCGTACCGACCCCGCGGTCCACGGCCGTCTGGTACGGCGCCAGGTGGACGGCCTCCAACTGCTGCCGGGTGACCTTGGTGACACCCTGGTCGATGGTGTACGTCCCGGTGGTGGAGGAGCCGTACTCGGTGCCGCCGTCGCCGACGAAGTGCTTGGCGGTGGCGAGGACCTTGTCGTCGTCCTTCATGTCCTTGCCGTCGCGGTCGCCTTGGAGACCCTGGATGACCGTCTCCATGGCCTGAACCAGGGCGGGGTCCTCGCCGAAGGACTCGTAGGTGCGGCCCCAGCGTTCGTCGCGGGTGACGCACAGGCAGGGCGCGAAGTCCCAGGGGATGCCGGTGGCGCGGACCTCGGCGGCGGTCACCGAGCCGGTCCTGCGGGCGAGTTGGGGATTCCTGCTCGCCCCGATGCCGATGTTGTGCGGCATGATCGTGGCGCCGACGAGGTTGTTGTGGCCGTGCACGGCGTCGACGCCGTAGATCAGCGGGATCTGGAACCGGGTGGCCTGTGCCCGCAGTTGGAAGGCGTCGATCATCTTCGCCCAGGCCTCGGCGGTGTTGGGCGTCGGGGTGGAGCCGCCGCCGGAGAGCAGCGAGCCGAGGTCGTACGCGGCGACGTCTCCCGGGGAGGTGATGGCTCCGCGCTCGGCCTGGGTCATCTGACCGGCCTTCTCCGCCAGGGACATCCGGGACAGGAGATCGGCGACGCGCTTCTTCACCGGCAGCCCGCTGTTCAGATACGGCAGCCCGTGGGCGTCGACGACGACCTTCGGGGTCTCGGCGGGCGGCTTGGCGCCGGTGACGGTCAGCTTGAGCGGGATCGTCTCGGCGGACTCGGCGGACCTGTCCTTGAGGGTGCGGACCCGCACGGTGCGGGAGGTGCCGGAGGCGGTGCCGGCCGGGAAGGTGACCTCGCCCCTGAGCGGCGTGTAGTCGCTGCCCGAGGCGGTGCCGCCGGTCGTCTCGTAGCCGACGGTCACCGGCTCGTCGATCGGGGCGGAACCGGTGGTGGCGACGGTGAGCCGGACGTCGGCCGTGCCGCCCTCCTCGACCGGGTAGACGGCGGCGTCGGTGGTGACGTTCGCGCGCAGGGACTGGTCGGCCTTGCCGTACAACTCGACGTCGTCCATGGCGAATTGGCCGGGAGCGCCGACGGGGAGCGTGACGGCGTAGCCCCACATCCCGGTGAGACCCAGGACGTGGTCGATGCCGCCGACGGGTTGGTAGTCGGTTCGGTATACGAAGTCGGTGAAGGGGATCTCGATCTGTCTCCAGCCGCTGAAGTCGTCGGTGAAGGACGTCGTCCACAGCTCGGAGGCCTCGCCGTGGACGCCCCCGTCCTTGAGTTCGAAGGTGATCTTCTTGGCGTTGTTCCGGCCGTCCCACCAGAAGCGGATGCCCTTGTGCGCCGACCAGTCGTGGGCGGGCTCGGTCGCGGCGAAGTCGTGGGTGAAGCCGCCGTAGCCGCTGATGTCGTAGGTGCCGGAGAGGACCTTGGCGCCCTCGGGGGCGTCGGCGCGGTCGGCGAACCGGAGTTGGGGCGGGTCGTCGTTGTCGCCGCCCCAGGTGAAGATGCCGTCGGCGGGCTGGGCCGCGAAGGGGACCTCACCCTCGAAGCGGTCTACGGCGACGGGGGCGGGGTCGCCGGCCGCCTGGGACACGCTCGGTGACAGCAGAGCGGTCAGCAAGGCGGTGGTGACGAGCAGAGCGGCTCTTGGCATAGACCATTCCTCGACTCTCTGGTTCACTCATGACTTAGATCACGCCGTGAGTTAACTAACGGCCCACACACCCGTCAAGACGCCACGTCAGACATTTCGGGAAGGGCGACCAGCATGAGGAGAACCCCCCGCGCGATCCGGCTGCTGCTGGCCGGTCTGCTCTCCACGGCCGGCTTCACCGCGGCCACTACTCCCGCACACGCCGCCGGTGAACAGGTCACCGCGTGGCTCACCACCACCGACGACGCCGCCGGCCGCCATGTGACCCGCGGCCTCCAGGCCCAGACGCCGTTCGCCTTCCAGTCCGGATCGGGCGGCACCGGCGAGAACATCACCGTCGACGAGAACACCCGCTACCAGACCTTCACCGGCGGCGGCGCGTCCTTCACGGACACCGCGGCCTGGCTGATGAACAGCAGCGGGGCGCTGTCCGCGTCGACCCGGAACGCGACCATGACCAAGCTGTTCTCGCCGACGGACGGCATCGGACTGTCGTTCCTGCGCAATCCGATGGGCGCCTCCGACCTGGCGCGGTACGGGTACTCGTACGACGACATACCCGCCGGGCAGACGGACCCCAACCTGACGAGCTTCTCCATCGCGCACGACCTGGCCGACGTCGTGCCGCTCACCAAGCAGGCGCTCGCGCTCAACCCCTCTCTGACTGTCATGGCCTCGCCATGGACGGCGCCGGCCTGGATGAAGGACAGCGGCTCGCTCAACGGCGGCTGGCTGAAGTCGGAGGACTACGGGGTATACGCCAACTACTTCGTGAAGTACCTCCAGGCGTACAAGGCCCAGGGCGTCAACGTCTCGTACGTGACCGCGCAGAACGAGCCGACGTGCTGCTCGGGTTACCCGTCGATGAGCTGGAACGCCAGCGGGCTCGCGTACTTCACCAAGAGCGAGCTGCTGCCGAAGCTCCAGGCGGCGGGCCTCACGACCAAGGTCCTCGCCCACGACTGGAACTGGGACGTCTACGACTCCTACGCGGCCTCGACGGTCGACGACGCGGCGGTCCGTTCGCATCCCAACTTCGGCGGGATCGCCTGGCACGGCTACGGCGGTGACATCGCCAAGCAGACGACCGTGCACAACCAGTACCCCACGCTGGACGCCTTCGGCACCGAGCACTCCGGCGGCACCTGGATCGCCAACCAGCAGCGCGAGGACATGAACAACATCATCGACTACACCCGCAACTGGGCGAAGTCGGTGACCAAGTGGTCGCTCGCCGTGGACCAGAACATGGGCCCGCACAACGGCGGTTGCGGCACCTGCACCGGGCTGATCAGCGTGCACAACGGCGACGGCGCGAGCGGCACGGTGGACTACACGGTCGAGTACTACACGATGGGCCAGCTGACGAAGTTCGTCCGCCCGGGCGCCCAGCGGATCGCCTCGACGGCGTCCACCTCCGTGCCGAACGTGGCCTGGCGCAACCCGGACGGCTCCAAGGCTTTGATCGCCTACAACGACGCCTCCACCGCGAAGACGGTCACCATCAACTGGGGCGGGCAGCACGCCACTTACTCCCTGCCGGGCAAGACGTCGGCCACCTTCACCTGGACCGGCACGCAGTCCGGCGGCGGCGGTCAGACCGGTGCCTTCGTCGGCCTGTCGAGCAAGTGCCTGGACGTGGCGGGCGGTTCGGCCACCAACGGGACCGCCGTGCAGCTCTACGACTGCAACGGCTCGACGGCCCAGCAGTGGACCGCGGGGACCGACGGGTCGATCCGCTCGCTCGGCAAGTGCCTCGACGTCACCTCGGCGTCCACGGCGGACGGGGCGAAGGTGCAGTTGTACGACTGCAACGGGACCGGTGCGCAACAGTGGTCGTACAACGCGACGACCGGTGATGTGGTGAACACGGCGGCGAACAAGTGCCTTGATGTGACCGGCAGTTCGTCGACGAACGGAACGCGGGCACAGATCTGGACGTGCTCGGGAGCAACCAACCAGAAGTGGCACTTGCAGTAGGGCGGGCCATGTCCCGCCCTCGACGGGGGGAGGGCGGGACATGAGACGTACAGGGGTGGCCGTCGCGAGCGCGGTGGCCGGGTCTCTGCTGCTCAGCGGGTGCGGGGCCGTCGATCTGCCGCTGGCCGGGATAGAGGTCGGGGCGGACGGGGCGCCGTCCGTGCTGATCCGGCCGTGCGGGGGCGACACCTACCAGAAGCCGTCGCTCGACGGGTGGGCCGGATCCGCCGAGGACGGGCCGGCCACCACGGGGTGGGACGTACGGAAGGAGAAGCTGAGCGGGGACGCCGAGTTCCCGCTGTTCTCGCCGCCGAAGACCTGGCAGGCCCGGCATCTGGGCACGCAACGGCTCCTGCCCGAGCACCACTACGCGCTGCGCTTCGGGCACTACGACACCGGCGACTCCTACAACGGGACCGTCGACTTCACGGCCGCGGACATCGCCGCACTGAAGCCCGGCCAGGTCTGGGCCGACAACCGGGCGATGAGCCTCGACGAGTTCGAGAAGCTCGCCGAGGACTCCTGCTGAGGCGGCCCCGCCTGCTCGGCCGGAGCTACGCGGGCGGCTCCACGCCCGCCCGCAGCAGCCCGTACGTGTACGCGTCCTCCAGCGCCTGCCAGGACGCCGCGATCACGTTCTCCGCGACACCCACCGTCGACCACTCCCCCGCCCCGTCGGACGTGGAGATCAGGACACGGGTGGTGGACTGGGTGCCGTGGACGCCCTCCAGGATGCGGACCTTGTAGTCGACCAGGTCGAGCTGGGCGAGCTGGGGGTAGATCTTCTCCAGCGCGACGCGCAGGGCCCGGTCCAGGGCGTTGACCGGGCCGTTGCCCTCCGCCGTGGCGACGATGCGCTCACCCTTGGCGTAGAGCTTGACCGTGGCCTCGTTGGCGTGGCTGCCGTCGGGGCGGTCCTCGACGATCGCGCGCCACGACTCGACCTCGAAGTACTTGAGGGGCCTGCCCTCGACCTCGGCGCGCAGCAGCAGTTCGAAGGACGCGTCCGCCGCCTCGTAGGTGTAGCCCCTGAGTTCGCGTTCCTTGACCCGGTCGACCACCCGGCCGACCAGCTCGCGGTCGCCGCCGAGGTCGATGCCGAGTTCCTTGCCCTTGAGCTCCACCGAGGCGCGGCCCGCCATGTCGGAGACCAGCATCCGCATGGTGTTGCCGACCTGCTCGGGGTCGATGTGCTGGTACAGGTCGGGGTCGACCTTGATGGCGGAGGCGTGCAGGCCGGCCTTGTGGGCGAAGGCGGAGACGCCGACGTAGGGCTGGTGGGTGGAGGGGGTCAGGTTGACCACCTCGGCGATCGCGTGCGAGATGCGCGTCATCTCGCGGAGCTTGCCCTCGGGCAGCACCTTCTTGCCGTACTTCAGCTCCAGCGCGGCGACCACCGGGAACAGGTTGGAGTTGCCGACCCGCTCGCCGTAGCCGTTCGCCGTGCACTGGACGTGTGTCGCGCCGGCGTCGACCGCGGCGAGGGTGTTGGCGACCGCGCAGCCCGTGTCGTCCTGGGTGTGGATACCGAGCCGGGCGCCGGTGTCGGCGAGCACCGTGGAGACGACCGCCTGGACCTGCGCGGGGAGCATCCCGCCGTTGGTGTCGCAGAGGATCACGACGGACGCGCCGGCCTCCGAGGCGGCCCGTACGACCGCCTTCGCGTACTCGGGGTTGGCGCGGTAGCCGTCGAAGAAGTGCTCGCAGTCGACGAAGACGCGGCGGCCCTGCTCCGTCAGGAAGGAGACCGTGTCGCGGACCATCTCCAGGTTCTCGTCCAGCGTGGTGCGCAGGGCGAGTTCCACGTGCCGGTCGTGCGACTTCGCGACCAGCGTGATCACCGGGGCGCCCGAGGCCAGGAGAGCCTTGACCTGCGGGTCCTGAGCCGCCTTCGCGCCGGCCCGGCGGGTGGCACCGAAGGCGACCAACTGGGCGTGCTTGAAGGCGATCTCCTCCTGGGCGCGGGCGAAGAACTCGGTGTCGCGCGGGTTGGCGCCGGGCCAGCCGCCCTCGATGAAGCCCACGCCGAAGTCGTCCAGGTGCCGCGCGATGGCCAGCTTGTCCGCGACGGTGAGGTTGATGCCCTCCCGCTGCGCGCCGTCACGCAGGGTGGTGTCGAAGACGTGGAACGAATCGTCGAGTTCGCTGGTTTCGGTCATGGTGTCAAGGCTCCTGTGTTGGATCTCGGTCTACCGGAATGACCGGCTCCACCGTCCCCACATGGTCCCTCGCGCTCTCGCCTCCGGCTGCGGGTGGGCCAGAAAAAGCGAAAAACCCCTCGCGGGTGCGAGAGGTCTGCGCGCGGGTCGAGGACGACGGTGTCCGCCCGTACCTGGTCGTACGTGGCGGTCACTGCGGACCGGCGCGCCTGCTGCCAATAATCATGGCGAACGAGAGCACGGAGGCAGTTTGGCACAACCTGCCCCGGTGCTCACCGTCCGTCTCAGAATGCGAGCCCGCGATCTTCCCTGGGGAGTGTCGGCGGGCGGCTCAGCGCACCCGGCGGACGAAGGCGGTCCCGGCCTCGCCTGCCCCATGCCGTGCGCGATACGGCCGTCGCGTGCGCGAGGAAGCGGGAAGACGGGAGAACCGGAGAGCGGGAGAACCGGGGCCCGCCGCAGGACGCGGCGGGCTCCGGTATGTCCGCGGGGCTCAGCCGAGCCGGTGCATCCAGCCGTGCTTGTCCTCGTTGACGCCCCTCTGGATGCCCAGCAGGGCCTCCCGCAGCCGCAGCGTGACCTCGCCGGGGGCGCCGTCGCCGTGGGTCCAGGCGGAGTCCTTGGTCTTGACGTGGCCGACCGGGGTGACCACGGCCGCGGTGCCGCAGGCGAAGACCTCGGTGAGGGCGCCCGAGGCGGCGTCCGCGCGCCACTGGTCCAGCGTGACGACACCTTCCTCGGCGGTGTAACCGAGGTCGCGGGCGACCTGGAGGAGCGAGTCGCGGGTGATGCCCTCCAGGATCGAGCCGGTGAGCGACGGGGTGACGATGCGGTCGCCGTAGACGAAGGCGATGTTCATCGAGCCGGACTCCTCGACCTTGGTGCGGGTCACCGCGTCGAGGTAGACGACCTGGTCGCAGCCGTTGCGGGCGGCCTCCGCCTGGGGCAGCAGGGAGGCCGCGTAGTTGCCGCCCGTCTTGGCGTCACCGGTGCCGCCGGGGACGGCACGGACGTGGTCCTCGGAGACCCAGATGGTGACCGGCTTGACGCCGCCGGCGAAGTAGGCGCCGGAGGGGGACGCGATCAGCATGAAGAGGTACTCGTTCGCCGGGTGCACGCCGAGCGCGGCCTCCGTGGCGAACATGAACGGGCGCAGATAGAGGGAGTCCTCTCCGCCGTGCGGCGGCACCCAGTCGGCGTCCTGCCCGAGCAGCGCGTCGAGGGCCTCGATGAACAGCTCCTCGGGCAGCTCGGCCATGGCCATCCGGCGGGCGGAGTTACGGAAGCGGCGGGCGTTGGCCTCGGGGCGGAAGACCGCGACCGAGTCGTCGGACTGGCGGTACGCCTTGAGGCCCTCGAAGATCTCCTGGCCGTAGTGAAGGACGTGGGTGGAGGGGTCGAGGGAGATCGGCCCGTACGGGACGAGCTGCGCGTCGTGCCAACCGCGCCCCTCCGTCCACTTGATCGTCACCATGTGGTCGGTGAAGTGGCGGCCGAACCCGGGGTTGGCCAGGATCGCCTCGCGCTCGGTGGCGGAGAGCGGGCTGGCGGACGGCTTGAGCTCGATCGTGGGCGTCGTCATGAGTGGTTGTCCTTCACCGGTTGTTGAGTGACGGGCCGCGCTCACGTCCGGACTGCCAGTGGCCAGTGCTAGGACGTCCGAGCATTCCCTCATTCCGCGGCTCCACGTTCGATTATCGCAAGCGGGAGACCGATGGGGGTACCGCCCACGTCCTTGCGGCCGTGGGGGAGGAAACGGCGTGAAAACGCGACCCAGGGATGATGGTGGCACCCGGCGGGGACATGCGAAAGCCGCCGGGTACGGAGTGACCCGGCGGCTTGTGTGAAGCGCGGCGGGTCAGCCGGCTACTCGTACGGCGAGCGCGTCGCCGATCTCGGAGGTGCTGCGGGCCGGCTTGCCGGTGCGCTCCGCGAGGTCGACGGAGACCGCCTCGTCGATACGGGCGGCCTCGGACTCGTAGCCGAGGTGGCGCAGGAGCAGGGCGACGGACAGGACAGTGGCGCTGGGGTCGGCCTTGCCCTGACCGGCGATGTCCGGGGCCGAGCCGTGCACGGGCTCGAACATGGACGGGAACTCGCCGGACGGGTTGATGTTCCCGCTCGCGGCGACGCCGATGCCGCCGGAGACGGCCGCGGCGAGGTCGGTGATGATGTCGCCGAAGAGGTTGTCGGTGACGATCACGTCGAAGCGCTCGGGCTGCGTGACCAGGTAGATGGTCGCCGCGTCCACGTGCATGTACTCGGTGGTGACCTCGGGGAACTCGGCGGCCACCCTGTTGAAGACGTTCGTCCACAGGTGACCCGCGAAGGTCAGCACGTTGTTCTTGTGGATCAGCGCGAGCTTCTTGCGCGGGCGGCCCTGGGCGCGGGCGAAGGCGTCCCGGACCACACGCTCCACACCGAACGCCGTGTTCACGGAGACCTCGGTGGCGACCTCGTGCTCGGTGCCCGTGCGGATGGTGCCGCCGTTGCCGGTGTACGGGCCCTCGGTGCCCTCGCGGACGACGACGAAGTCGATCTGCGGCTCGCCGGCCAGCGGGGTGGCGACACCCGGCAGCAGCTTCGAGGGACGCAGGTTGACGTGGTGGTCGAAGGCGAAACGGAGCTTGAGCAGGAAGCCGCGCTCCAGGACACCCGACGGCACCGACGGGTCGCCGATCGCGCCGAGCAGGATCGCGTCGTGCTGCTTGAGGGCGTCGAGGTCGGCGTCGGTGAGGGTCTCCCCGGTGGCGTGGAAACGCTTGGCCCCGAAGTCGTAGTCCTTGGTCTCCAGCTTCACATCCTGCGGAAGGACGGCGGAGAGGACCTTCAGGCCTTCGGCCACGACTTCCTGGCCGATGCCGTCACCGGGGATCACTGCGAGATTGAGGCTGCGAGACATGTCGGCACCGTACTCCTTGTCCCATGGGATGACATGCGTTGTCCGCGATACGGACATCCGGGAGCACTGCCTGGGAGCACGTGCACGCCACCCCGTTGCCACGCGTTCACCCGTACGTATGACGGGTGTTGAGGTCCGGTGGGAAGTTCATCCTTATGGAGACACCCGACTGCGGCATCCCGCCCGAGCTCGCGCGCCGGATGAGCATGGCCGAGCAGCACGAGTACCTGCGCACGAAGCTGTCCCGGCGCCGCACGCTGGTGACGGCGGGCGCGGTGGCGGGCGGACTGCTGACGGGCTGTTCGAGCGTCGGCTCACCGCGTACCGCGGCCAGTGCGACGGCCACCTCCACCTCACCCTCGTCCGCGTCGGCGCACGGCTCGGCCGTCGTCCCGTTCGGCCGGCATCTCGCCTTCGGCGCCGACCCCAGGACCGGGATGCGGATCTCCTGGCAGGTCCCGGGCGCGGTGCGGGGGCCGTACGTCCGGATCGGCACCCGGCCCGACGAACTGAGCCGGAAGATCGACGCGGAGGTGCGCGACCTGCACACGCCGGGGGTGAGCGGGGTGCGCCTGGCGCTCGACCAGTTCTATGTACACGCGGCTTTGGACGGTCTGCTTCCCGGTTCCACGTACTACTACGGCGTCGGTCACGACGGCTTCGACCCGGCCTCGCCCGCCCACCGGTCGACGATCGGCTCGTTCCGTACGGCTCCGACGGCACCGGAACGGTTCGTGTTCACCGCGTTCGGAGACCAGGGGGTCAGCCGTGCGGCCGCCGCCAACGACCATGTCCTGCTGCGTCAGAAGCCCGCCTTCCATCTGCACGCGGGCGACCTCTGCTACGCGGACGGCACCGGCCACGGTGAGAAGACCGACGGTTACGACCCCGCCTACTGGGACCTGTTCCTCAAGCAGAACGAGCCGGTCGCGAGGTCGGTCCCCTGGATGGTGACGACCGGCAACCACGACATGGAGGCCTGGTACTCACCGGAGGGCTACGGCGGCCAACTGGCCCGCTGGTCCCTCCCGGACAACGGCTTCGACCCGCGCACCGCACCGGGCGTGTACGCGTTCACCTACGGCAACGTCGCCTGCGTGGCACTGGACGCGAACGACGTCTCGTACGAGATCCCCGCCAACTTCGGCTACACGGGCGGGAAGCAGACGGCGTGGCTGGACCGGAAGCTGGCCGAGCTGCGGGCGGACGCCGCAGTGGACTTCATCGTGGTCTTCTTCCACCACTGCGCCTACTCGACCTCCTCGCACGCCTCCGACGGGGGCGTGCGCACGGAGTGGCTGCCACTGTTCGCCAAGCACCAGGTGGACCTGGTGATCAACGGCCACAACCACGTCTACGAGCGCACGGACGCCATCAGGAACGGCGAGGTGGGCCGGCCGGTCCCGATCGGCGCGACGACCGACCCGACGCGGGACGGGATCGTGTACGTCACGGCGGGCGGCGGCGGCAGGGACCTGTACGGCTTCCCGGCGGGCGTGAAGGAGAGCTACGAGGGACACGTCAAGGACCGCGAGTCCGTGGACTCCTTCCAATGGACGAAGACGCAGCAGTCCAGGAAGGAGACCGTCGAGTGGTCCCGGGTGCGCTACCGCGGGTTCTCCTTCCTCTCGGTGGAGGCGGAGAGCGGTACGCGCCCGAAGCTCACGGTGTCGGCACTGGCGCAGAGCGGGAAGCGCATCGACCGTTTCGAGGTGCGGCGCGGTGCGTGATTCCGCGCCGCACCTCATACGGGTGCGGCTCTCGTCATACGGGTGCGGCTCTCACCGGTCAGTGGCCGGTCGCGCCGCCGTTGTCGCGGCGGTCGAGGGCGCGCTGGAGTGCGGCGGCGGCGTTCTTTCGGTCGGACTCGCTCGTACGGGAGATGTGACGGACTCGACGGCGGGCGGTCGTCTCGGCCATGGGGAATCGACTCCTTCGAGATTCCGCGCTGCGGAAAAAGGGGGTACGAGACGCCGGAAGAGGCGGCGAGCGGTGCCGCAGGGATTGCCTGCACGGGGCCCGGCTCACGACCGCCATTCGCTGGATCGAGCGAGACGTTCGGCTCCTACAAAGTTAAGGGAGGAGGTCCTGTCTGTCTCCACAATTACTCGGACTTCCTACTATCTGAGACGGCGTCCTCCCCCGCACCGCGCTGACCTGCACCGCGTCCGCGTCGCGAACGCGCGGAACGGGCCAGGTCGAAGACCTGGCCCGTTCCCTGTGCGCGGGGGCTCAGCCCATGTGCGGGTACGGGTAGTCGGTCGGCGGGACCAGCATCTCCTTGATGGCGCGGGTCAGGGTCCAGCGCATCAGGTTCTGCGGGGCGCCGGCCTTGTCGTTGGTACCGGAGGCCCGGCCGCCGCCGAAGGGCTGCTGGCCGACGACGGCGCCGGTCGACTTGTCGTTGATGTAGAAGTTGCCGGCCGCGTAGCGGAGCTTGTCCATCGTGTACGCCGCCGCCGCGCGGTCGGCCGAGATGACCGAGCCGGTCAGCGCGTAGTCGGACACCGACTCCATCTGGGTCAGCATCTCGTCGTACGCGTCGTCCTCGTAGACGTGGACCGCGAGAACCGGGCCGAAGTACTCCGTCGTGAAGACCTCGTTCTCCGGGTCGCCGCACTCGATGACGGTCGGCCGGACGAAGTAGCCGACCGAGTCGTCGTACGAACCGCCCGCGACGATCGCGCAGTTCGGGTCCGACTTCGCACGGTCGATGGCGGCCTTGTTCTTGGCGAAGGCGCGCTCGTCGATGACCGCGCCGATGAAGTTCGACAGGTCGGTGACGTCACCCATGGCGATGGAGTCGACCTCGGCGGCGAACTCCTCGCGGAAGCCGCTGTTCCAGATCGACGCCGGGACGTACGCCCGGGAGGTCGCGGAACACTTCTGGCCCTGGTACTCGAAGGCACCGCGGGTCAGCGCGGTCTTGAGGATCGCGGGGTCGGCGCTCGGGTGGGCGACGACGAAGTCCTTGCCGCCGGTCTCGCCGACCAGACGCGGGTAGGTGCGGTACTTCTCGATGTTGGCGCCGACCGTCTTCCACAGGTGCTGGAAGGTCCTGGTCGAGCCGGTGAAGTGGATGCCCGCGAGGTCGCGGTGGTTCAGGGTGACCTCGGAGACCTCGATGCCGTCACCGGTGACGAGGTTGATGACGCCCTTGGGCAGCCCGGCCTCCTCCAGCAGCCCCATGAGCAGCACGGCGGCGTGGGTCTGCGTGGGCGACGGCTTCCAGACCACCACGTTGCCCATCAGCGCGGGCGCGGTGGGCAGGTTGCCCGCGATCGCCGTGAAGTTGAAGGGCGTGATCGCGTAGACGAAGCCCTCGAGCGGGCGGTGGTCGAGGCGGTTCCAGACGCCCGGGGAGTTCGCCGGGGGCTGCTCGGCGAGCAGGTCACGGGCGTACTTGACGTTGAAGCGCCAGAAGTCGATCAGCTCGCACGGGGTGTCGATCTCCGCCTGCTGGGCGGTCTTCGACTGGCCGAGCATGGTGGAGGCGGCCAGCGTCTCGCGCCAGGGACCGGCCAGCAGCTCGGCGGCGCGCAGGATGATCGCCGCGCGGTCGTCGAAGGACATCGCACGCCAGGCGGGCGCGGCGGCCAGGGCCGCGTCGACGGCGTCCTGGGCGTCCTGCCGGGTGGCGTTGCCGTACGTGCCGAGGCGGGCCTTGTGGTTGTGCGGCTGCACGACGTCGATACGCTCACCGCCGCCCAGTCGCCTCTCGCCGCCGATGACGCACGGCAGATCGACGGGGTTGTCGGCCAGCTCCTTGAGCTTCGCCTCCAGTCGCGCGCGTTCCGGCGAGCCGGGGGCGTAGCCGTGCACCGGCTCGTTGACGGGGGTGGGGACCTGGGTTACAGCGTCCATGGTTCCTGAACTCCTTCTTGAGCGGTGTGTTTCCGGGGCTCAGCCCTTGGTGATCATGCTTCGCGCGAAGAACCGCAGGTTGGCCGGCTTCTCCGCGAGGCGGCGCATGAAATAGCCGTACCAGTCGGTGCCGTAGGCGGTGTAGACGCGCATGCGGTGGCCCTCGGCGGCGAGCCGCAGGTGCTCGTCGCCCCTGATGCCGTACAGCATCTGGAACTCGTACTCGTCGAGCTTGCGGCAGGCCTGCCGGGCGAGTTCCTGGGCGATGGAGATGAGGCGCGGGTCGTGGGACCCGACCATCGGGTACCCCTCGCCCTCCATCAGGACCTTCAGGATCCGGACGTACGCCTTGTCGATCTCGTGCTTCCGCTGGTGGGCGACCTCGGCGGGCTCGTTGTACGCCCCCTTCACCAGCCGTACGCGACTGCCGCTCGCGGCGAGGCGGCGGGCGTCGGCCTCGGTGCGGAAGAGGTAGGCCTGGATGACGCAGCCGGTCTGCGGGAAGTCCTTCCGCAGCTCCTCGTGGATGGCGAACATCGAGTCGAGGGTGGTGTGGTCCTCCGCGTCGAGGGTGACGGTCGTCCCGATGGCGGCGGCGGCCTCTACGACGGGACGGACGTTGGCGAGGGCCAGCTCGTGACCGCCGTCGAGCGCCTGGCCGAACATGGACAGTTTCACGGACATCTCGGCGCGGGGGCCGAGCTCCAGCCGCTTGAGCCGGTCCACGAGCTCCAGGTAGGAGTCCCGGGCGGCGGCGGCCTGTTCGGGCGTGGTGATGTCCTCGCCGACGACGTCCATCGTCAGCTCCAGACCCCTGTCGGTCAGCTCCTGGACGATCGACACGATGTCGTCGACGGACTCACCGGGGATGAAGCGGTCCACGACCTGCTTGGTGACCGGGGCCGCCGAGATCAGGCGTCGGATCAGGTCGCTGCGCGACGCGGCGAGAATCACGGGACCCAGCACGGGGCACCTCCACATACCAACCCTGATGAGGCCGATTCCCGAAGATTCGGGTACGGCACGGGGAACCACCGTGAAACCTAAGGATCCCTCCGATCGTCTGCCATCGACAGCTGTCACGCATCCGTGCCCTGGATCTCAGACAGATGTATGAAGGCCCCCGGAAATGGGGGAGAATGCCCGGGTGACGTCGGATGCTGCGCCTTTCAAGAACGTGGGTGACTACCAGGAGCTGGTCGACGAGATCTCCGAGCTCCTCGGCGCCCCCGCGACCCTGGAGAGCCGGGACTTCGAGCTGATCGCCTTCGGTGCGTACGACAGTGAGGGCGACCTGGACGCGTCGGCGCTGGACCCCGTGCGCACCCGCTCGATCCTCGCCCGGCGCTCCACGGCCGCCGTCCGCTCGTGGTTCGAGGGCTTCGGCATCACCCGGGCGACAGGGCCGGTCCGCATCCCGCCCACCCCCGAGGCGGGCGTCAACCGGGGACGGATCTGTCTCCCCGTACGCCATCGGGGCGTCGTCCTCGGTTACGTCTGGCTGCTGGACGACGACCCGGGGCCGACCGAGGAGAAGCTGACGGCGGCGATGGGGGTGACGACCCGCATCGGCGCGCTGCTCGCGGACGAGGCGCAGCACGGGGCGGATCTGAGCAGGGAACTGCGGGCGGTCCTCACCGCCGAGCGCGGCTGGCAGCACGACATGGCCGTCGCCGAACTCCGCACGGCCCTCGGCCCGCGCGCGGACACCCTGCACACGATGGTCTGTGTGGCTCCCTGGCCGTCGGCCGACCCGGAGGACGCCCCGTCCGTCCGTACGGTCCCGGGTGCGACGGCCCTGTGCACGGTCCCGTGGGGAACGACGGCCCACTCCCTCGCCCTGCTGGTCCGGCTCCGCGCACCGGACGTCCTGACACCGGCGACGTCGGCGGCGGGACGGCTGCTGGAGCGGGCGGGATCACAGACCGGAAGCGGGGGCGGGCCGAGCGGGGGCGGGCCGCCGGTCGCGGGCGGCGGTGCCGGGGGGCGGCCACCCGGCACCGGTGCCGCTGCGGGAAGCAGGCCGGTGGCCCCCGTGGCGTCCGTCGGTGGGTCCGACCGTGCCGGTGGGGTCGCCGCCGGTATCGCTGTCGCCCGCGTCGGTCTCGCCGAGTTGGGCGTCGCCTGGCGGGAGGCCGCGGCCGCCGCCCGAGCGGCCCTGGCGGAGACCCGTTTCGGGCCGGTCGCCGAGTGGGCGGACATCGGTCCGTACCGCCTGCTGACCTCGCTGCCCCCGGAGGCAGCCCACGACCCCGCCGTACGTACGCTCCTCTCCCCCGCCCACCGCGAACTGGCCCGCACCACCGAGATCTACCTCGACTGCGCCGGCCAGGCGGCCCGCACCGCCGCCGAGTTGGGCATCCACCGCCAGACCCTCTACTACCGCCTGTCCCGGGTCGAGAAGCTCACCGGCCTGGACCTGGACGACGGTGAGGACCGACTGCTGCTGCACATGGTGTTGAAGGGGGCCCGGCTGTAGCCATGTCCGGGACGGCCACGGATCCTCAAGGCATGCCCCTGCTGATGATCGACCTCGACAACACCCTGGTCGACCGGGACTCCGCCTTCCGGGAGGCGGTCGCGTCGTTCCTGGTCGAGTACGCGCTGCCCGCCGACGATCTCCCCCGGCTGCTCGCCCTCGACGCGAGCGGCTACACGCCCCGCGCGGATGTCGCCCGAGCCATGATCGACCGCTACGGCGCCACCGTCCCCGGCTCCGCCGTGCACGCCCTCCTCGACCACGGCGCCGCCGAACGCGTCACCCTGCCGGAGCCGACCCGCCGCGCCCTCGACGAGGCCGTCGCGGGCGGCTGGACCTGTGTGATCGTCAGCAATGGCCGCGTCGCCCAGCAGGAGACGAAGATCCGGATCACCGGGCTGGACCGGCTCGTCCACGGCTGGGTGGTCTCCGAGGCCGTCGGCCACAAGAAGCCCGCTCCGGAGATCTTCCAGGCCGCCGCGTCCCTGGTCGGCGCACAGCTCAACGGCGCCTGGATGATCGGCGATTCACCGCATGCCGACGTCCGGGGCGCGATGTGCGTCGACGCGCACAGCGTGTGGGTGTCGGGCGGCCGGCCGTGGACCGAGGTCGACTACCGGCCCACCCGCATCGCCCGGGACACAGCCACCGCCATCCACCAGGTGGTCGGCCCCAGCTCAGCCTCGGCTACCTGTTCGTAGCCGCGGCGATCACCTGACGCAGCCCCTCCGCGATCTGCTCCGCGCCAGGCGCGGTCTTCGGGTCGAAGGTCCACTGCGCGATGAGGCCCGTCATCAGGGTCACGTAGAACATGCCGAGGGTGTCGACGGTCTCGTCCGAGACGTCCTCCTCCCGTCCACCCATGAGCATCGGCACGAACCCACGCCCGGCCTCCCGCTGAGCCCGCGACAAGTGGTCCCGCACGTCGGGCAGTTGGTCACCCATGACCACGATCTCCATGCTGAGGTGCCAGAGCGAGCCCGGCTCCCGCATGGTGGCGATGACGTTCGACCACACCTCCTGGAACCGTTCGAGGGAACCGGGCTCGGCGCTCAGGGCGGTCCCGTCCCCCTCGAAGGCGTCACCCATGGCCTCGACCAGCGACACATACGCCTGCGCCAGCAGCGCGCCCTTCGAGCCGTAGTGATAGCCGATCGAGGCCAGGTTGGTCCCCGACTCCTTGACGATGTCGCGCGCCGTCGTCCGCACGAAGCCCTTCTGCAGCAAGCAGCGCTTGGCGCCCTCGAGCAGATCCTCACGGTGTCCCATGCGGTCCACCCTACCGCCGCCCCATACAGTCGTCCTAGACGCACGTATTACACAGTCGTTCTAGACAAGCGTTTAAGACGCGCGTACATTCCTCGGCATGACGACGAACCCGACGAGCACCACCCCGCCCCCCGCCCGAGCCGGCCGCCGTGAATGGACCGCCCTCGGCGTGCTGATGCTGCCGCTGCTGCTGGTCTCGATGGACGTCTCGGTCCTCTACTTCGCCATCCCGGCGATCAGCGCCGACCTGGACCCGAGCGGCACCCAGCAGCTGTGGATCTTCGACATTTACGGGTTCGTGCTGGCCGGCCTGCTGATGACGATGGGCTCGCTGGGCGACCGCATCGGCCGCCGCAGGCTGCTGCTGTTCGGCGCCGCGGCCTTCGGCGCGGCCTCACTGGTCGCGGCGTACGCGAACAGCGCCGAGACCCTGATCGCGGCCCGCGCGGTCCTAGGCATCGGCGGCGCGACCCTGATGCCGTCCACGATGGCGCTGCTGCGCACGATGTTCACCGACCCGGGCCAGCGGGCGAAGGCGATCGGCCTGTGGTCCGGCGTCATGACCGCGGGTATCGCGCTCGGCTCGGTGATGAGCGGCGTGCTCGTCGAGCACTTCTGGTGGGGTTCGGTCTTCCTGGTCAACCTGCCCGCGATGGCCCTGCTGCTGGCCCTCGGCCCGATCCTGCTGCCCGAGTCGAAGGACCCCGCGCCCGGCCGCTTCGACTGGCTGAGCGTCCCGCTGTCGATGGCCGCGGTGCTCCCCGTGATCTACGGCCTGAAGGAGATCCCCTCGGAGGGCTGGAACGTCCGCTACGTCGTCTCGATCACCGTCGGCCTGCTCTTCGCGGTCCTCTTCGTACGCCGCCAGCGCACCGCGGCTTCGCCGATGATCGACCCGGCCCTCTTCCGTGGCCGCGGCTTCGCGCCGTCCGTCGCCCTGAACCTCGTCTCGACGTTCGGGATCATGGGGTCGGCCTACTTCACCACGCAGTACCTGCAGTCGGTGCTCGGCAAGAGCGCACTGGAGGCGGCCCTGTGGGCGCTGCTGCCGTCGCTGCCGATCGGGGCCGCGGCGCCGGTCGCGACCGCCCTGGTCCAAAGGGGCGTCAACCTCGCACACGTCATCACCGCGGGCTTCGCGATCGCCTCGTGCGGCTTCGCGCTGCTGGCCCTCGTCGGCACGGACTCGATGTGGCTGGTGCTGGCGTCCTGCGCCGTCCTCGCGGTCGGCGGTGTCATCGTGATGTCCCAGATCATGGACCTCGCGATGGGCACCGCCCCGGTGGAACGGGCGGGCACCGCGTCCTCGCTGATGGAGACGGGCACGGAGTTCGGCGGCGCCCTCGGCATGGCCGTCCTCGGCTCCATCGGCACGGCGGTCTACCGCCACGAGATCCCGGCCTCGGCGCCGGCTGAGGCCCACGAGACGCTGGGCGGGGCGCTGGCGGTGGCGGATCGGGTCCCGGGCCTGGCCGCGGTGGCGCGAGAGGCGTTCACCAGCGGGATGCAGGGTGCGGCGATCGCGGGTGCGCTGGTGCTGGCGGGAGCGGCGGCACTGACGACGGTGACACTGCGTCGCGTCAGCGTGCGGCAGGTGCCGAAGACGGCTGAGCCGGAGCGGGCCACGGCCTGAGGAAGCGCGTTCACGGAAAACGCCGGACGGGCTGAGAAACCTCAGCCCGTCTGGGGGTCCCCCCTCTGGGGGAGTTGGAGGACAAGGCCCGTTCAGGGCCGAAGCGGGGGTCCGGGGGCGGCAGCCCCCGGAGGCGACAAACCCCTCAGACCAGATTCACCGCACGCGCGGACGTCGCCCCGATCTCCTCCGCGACCTCCGCCAGCACCCCGGCGGCCACCGCGTCATCGACGGTCAGCACCGCCAGCGCCTCGCCGCCGGCCGCCGACCGGGCGACCTGCATACCGGCGATGTTGATCCCGGCCTCGCCGAAGACCCGGCCGACCGTGCCGACGACACCGGGCCGGTCCTCGTACCGCAGCACCACCATGTGGTCGGCGAGCGCGAGGTCGACGTCGTAGTCACCGACCGCGACGATCTTCTGCAGGTGCTTCGGGCCGGCCAGCGTGCCGGAGACCGACACCTCCTCGCCGCTGCTGAGAGTGCCACGCACGGTGACGACATTGCGGTGCTCGCTGGACTCCGAGCTGGTGGTCAGCCGCACCTCGACGCCGCGCTCCTGCGCGAACAGCGGGGCGTTGACGTACGACACCGTCTCGTCGACGACGTCCTCGAAGACACCCTTGAGGGCGGACAGCTCCAGCACCTTCACGTCGTGCTGGGTGATCTCGCCGTACACCTCGACGTCGAGGCGGACCGCGACCTCGCCCGCGAGCGCGGTGAAGATACGGCCGAGGCGCTCCGCGAGCGGCAGGCCCGGCTTGACGTCCTCGGCGATGACCCCGCCCTGGACGTTCACCGCGTCCGGGACCAGCTCACCGGCGAGGGCGAGCCGCACCGACCTGGCGACGGCGATACCGGCCTTCTCCTGCGCCTCGTCGGTCGACGCGCCGAGGTGCGGGGTGCACACGACCTGGTCGAGCTCGAACAGCGGGGAGTCCGTGCAGGGCTCCTTCGTGTACACGTCGAGACCGGCACCGGCGACCCGGCCCTCCTTGAGGGCGGAGAACAGCGCCTCCTCGTCGACGATCCCGCCGCGCGCGGCGTTGACGATCCGCACCGACGGCTTGACCTTGTGCAGGGCCTCGTCACCGATGAGACCCAGGGTCTCGGGGGTCTTCGGCAGGTGCACGGTGATGAAGTCGGCGACCTCGAGCAGCTCGTCGAGGGACAGGACCTTCACGCCCATCTGCGCGGCCCGGGCAGGCTGGACGTAGGGGTCGTACGCGACGACCTTCATGCCGAAGGCCGACATGCGCTGGGCGACGAGCGCGCCGATGCGGCCGAGGCCGACGACACCCAGGGTCTTCTCCGCGAGCTCCACACCCGTGTACTTGCTGCGCTTCCACTCGCCGTTCTTCAGCGCGGTGTTCGCCTGCGGAATGTGGCGCGCGGTGGCGAGCAGCAGACCGCAGGCCAGCTCGGCGGCCGTCACGATGTTGGAGGTGGGGGCGTTGACGACCATCACGCCGGCCTTGGTGGCGGCGGAGACGTCGACGTTGTCCAGGCCGACGCCGGCTCGCGCGACGACCTTGAGCTTCTTCGCGGCGGCGACCGCCTCCGCGTCGACCTTGGTGGCCGACCGGATCAGGATCGCGTCGACATCGGCGATGGCGGGCAGCAGCTCGGCCCGGTCGGCGCCGTTGCAGTGCCGGATGTCAAAGTCCGGGCCGAGCGCGTCGACAGTCGCAGGCGACAGCTCTTCAGCGATGAGTACGACAGGTTTCGAGCTCACGTGAGTCCTCACAAGTCCATTGCGTGCGGACGGCCGTCCCGACGGCCGCAGGCGGTGGAGGGTGCTAGCCGCGTGGAAGACGCACGACGCTGTGGGCCTGACGCGTATGTAGTACGGCAGTGTAGTGGCGCGGCCGGGGCCGTCTCGCGCCGCCCGAGAAAGGATCACTCGGACGGGAAAGCCGGCCCCTTGGCGTGCGGCGGGGTCCGGGGACCAGCCCCGCGTCGGACCCCTGTGGACGGTTCGGCCGTGGCGTCGGGCGGACCCGATGTCGCGGCCGATCCACATCCAGTGTTACGCGTCCTCGTCGTTCACCCAGCTCATGAGCTTGCGCAGCTCCTTGCCCGTGGTCTCCAGCAGGGACTCGGCGTCCTGCTGCTTGTACTCGTTGTACTTCTTCAGACCGCCGTGGTACTCGTCCATCCAGGCCTGGGCGAAGGTCCCGTCCTGGATCTCGGCGAGGACCTTCTTCATCTCGGCCTTGGTGGCGTCGGTGATGATCCGCGGGCCGGTGACGTAGTCGCCCCACTCGGCGGTCTCGGAGATCGACCAGCGCATCTTCTCCAGGCCGCCCTCGTACATGAGGTCGACGATCAGCTTCAGCTCGTGCAGGCACTCGAAGTAGGCGATCTCCGGCTGGTAGCCCGCCTCGGTCAGGGTCTCGAAGCCCGCCTTGACCAGAGCCGCGGTGCCACCGCAGAGGACGGCCTGCTCACCGAACAGGTCGGTCTCGGTCTCCTCGGTGAAGGTCGTCTTGATGACGCCGGCGCGGGTGCCGCCGATGCCCTTCGCGTACGACAGGGCCAGCGCGAAGCCGTTGCCGGTGGCGTCCTGCTCGACGGCCGCGATACAGGGAACGCCGCGACCCTCCTCGTACTGGCGACGGACCAGGTGGCCCGGGCCCTTCGGGGCGACCATGCAGACGTCGACACCGGCCGGGGGCTTGATGAAGCCGAAGCGGATGTTCAGGCCGTGGCCGAAGAACAGCGCGTCGCCGTCCTGCAGGTTGTCCTTGATGTGCTCCTCGTAGACCTGGCCCTGGATCGGGTCCGGGACGAGGATCATGATGACGTCGGCCTCGGCGGCGGCCTCCGACGGGCTCACCACACGCAGGCCCTGCTCCTCGGCCTTCGCCTTGGACTTGGAGCCCTCATGCAGACCGACACGCACGTCGACACCCGAGTCACGGAGCGACAGCGCGTGGGCGTGGCCCTGGCTGCCGTAACCGATGACCGCGACCTTGCGGCCCTGGATGATGGACAGGTCGGCGTCGGCGTCGTAGAACAGCTCGGCCACTTTGGGTTCTCTCCTTGGTGTGCAGGTGTTGCGTCCCACCGTATGACGGAGGGCGGAAGGGAAGTTTCGGGGTCTCGGTATACGGGCGGCCGACGAAGCCGACCGCCCGTTTCCGATGTCTTACGCCGACCGATCCAGGGCGCGCAGCGACCGGTCCGTGATCGAACGGGCACCGCGTCCGATCGCAATCGTGCCGGACTGCACTAGTTCCTTGATGCCGTACGGCTCGAGCATCTTCAGCATGGCCTCCAGCTTGTCGCTGGAGCCGGTGGCCTCGATGGTGACGGCCTCCGGGGAGACGTCGACGGTCTTGGCGCGGAACAGCTGGACGATCTCGACGATCTGGGAGCGCGTCTCGTTGTCGGCGCGCACCTTCACCAGAACGAGTTCGCGCTGAACGGCCGATCCGGGTTCCAGCTCGACGATCTTGAGCACGTTGACGAGCTTGTTGAGCTGCTTCGTCACCTGCTCCAGCGGCAGTTCGTCGACGACACTCACCACGATGGTGATGCGGGAGATGTCGGGGTGCTCGGTGACACCGACGGCGAGCGAGTCGATGTTGAAGCCGCGGCGGGAGAACAGGGCGGCGATCCGGGCCAGGATGCCCGGCGTGTTCTCCACCAGGACGGAGAGCGTGTGCTTGGACATGTCTCTTGGGTCTCTCTCGCTCAGTCGTCTTCGTTGTCGCCGAAGTCGGGGCGGACGTCCCGGGCGGCCAGGATCTCGTCGTTGGAGGTGCCGGCGGCGACCATCGGCCACACCATCGCGTCCTCGTGGACGATGAAGTCCACGACGACCGGGCGGTCGTTGATCGAGTTCGCCTCTTCGATGACCTTGTCGAGGTCCTCCGGCGACTCGCACCGGATCGCGTAGCAGCCCATGGCCTCCGACAGCTTCACGAAGTCGGGGACGCGGGTGCCGGCGCTCGGCTCCTTGCCGCTGGCCCCGGGGCCCGAGTGCAGCACGGTGTTCGAGTAGCGCTGGTTGTAGAAGAGGGTCTGCCACTGGCGGACCATCCCGAGGGCGCCGTTGTTGATGATGGCGACCTTGATCGGGATGTTGTTCAGGGCGCAGGTGGTGAGCTCCTGATTGGTCATCTGGAAGCAGCCGTCGCCGTCGATCGCCCAGACGGTCTGTCCGGGCACGCCGGCCTTGGCGCCCATCGCGGCCGGGACCGCGTAGCCCATCGTGCCCGCGCCGCCGGAGTTCAGCCAGGTCGCCGGCTTCTCGTACTGCACGTAGTGGGCGGCCCACATCTGGTGCTGGCCGACGCCCGCCGTGAAGATCGTTCCCTCTGGGGCGAGTTGGCCGATGCGCTCGATGACCTGCTGCGGCGAGAGGGATCCGTCCCCGGGCTGGTCGTACCCCAGGGGATAGTTCTCGCGCCACCGGTTGAGGTCCATCCACCAGGCGCTGTAGTCGCCCCGGTGTCCCTCGCTGTGCTCCTTCTGCACGGCCTGGACCAGGTCCGCGAGGACCTCGCGGGCGTCACCGACGATCGGCACGTCCGCGGCGCGGTTCTTGCCGATCTCGGCCGGGTCGATGTCGGCGTGGACGATCTTGGCGTGCGGGGCGAAGCTGTCCAGCTTGCCGGTGACGCGGTCGTCGAACCGGGCTCCGAGGGCGACGATCAGGTCGGCCTTCTGCAGCGCGGTGACGGCGGTGACCGCACCGTGCATGCCCGGCATTCCCACGTGCAGCTCGTGACTGTCGGGGAATGCGCCGAGCGCCATCAGGGTGGTGGTGACGGGCGCTCCGGTGAGTTCGGCGAGGACCTTCAGCTCGGCCGTGGCCTTGGCCTTCAGGACGCCGCCGCCGACGTACAGGACGGGCCGCTTCGCGGCGGTGATCAGCTTGGCGGCCTCGCGGATCTGCTTGGCGTGCGGCTTGGTCACCGGGCGGTAGCCGGGCAGGTCCATGACCGGGGGCCAGGAGAAGGTCGTCTGCGCCTGGAGGGCGTCCTTGGCGATGTCGACCAGGACCGGGCCGGGCCGGCCGGTGGAGGCGATGTGGAACGCCTGCGCGATCACCCGGGGGATGTCCTCGGCCTTGGTGACCAGGAAGTTGTGCTTGGTGATCGGCATCGTGATGCCGACGATGTCCGCCTCCTGGAAGGCGTCCGTGCCGATCGCCTTGGAGGCCACCTGCCCGGTGATCGCCACGAGCGGCACCGAGTCCATGTGGGCGTCCGCGATCGGCGTCACCAGGTTCGTCGCACCGGGGCCGGAGGTCGCCAAGCAGACGCCGACCCTGCCGGTGGCCTGCGCGTAACCGGTGGCCGCGTGCCCTGCGCCCTGCTCATGGCGGACCAGGACGTGGCGCACCCGGGTGGAGTCCATGAGTGGGTCGTACGCGGGGAGGATCGCACCGCCGGGAATGCCGAATACCGTGTCGGCCCCGACCTCCTCGAGAGAGCGGATGAGGGACTGCGCACCCGTGACGTGCTCGGGGGCGGACTGATGTCCTCCGGAACGGGGCCGCGGCTGCGGGTGATGGGCCCCGGTGGCCTGCTCGGTCATCGGCATTCTCTTCTCGATGCTGAGGGTTTTTGCGAAGTTTGTGCGGTTTTTGAATGGTGCACGGACGGTGCCCGTGCAACAAAAAACCCCTCGTGCCATAAGGCAAGCGAGGGGAGCGCGCCGGGTGGGGTCGCTGTGAGTTCCGGGTCCGTCCGGAGGTCACCAGCGTCAGCCGACGCGCTTTCCAAGTACGAGAATTCGGGTGCGCATGGCACTGACCCTCTCCCCGGCACGCACTCACTGTCAAGTGGGTGGGACGGGAGTCTCATTATGTGAGCGAAGGGCCGTCCCGCCTCCGAGAACCGCGGCCACGCCTGCGGTGTACACCCCCGCGCCGCCGCCCGCCAACACGGGCTCGGCCGGGCCGTGCGGCACCGGATAGTGGCCGGAACTCAGTGCCCGGCGCAGCCGGAACTCGTCCAGCGGACCCGAGAACGCCATGCCCTGCCCATGGGTGCAGCCCATCGCGCGCAGCGCCACGACCTGCTCCGGCAGGTCCACGCCGTCCGCCACGGACTGCAGCCCGAGATCCCCGGCGATCCGCAGCAGCCCACTGGTGATCTTGTGCAGTCGCGCGGACTCGACGACACCCTCGACCAGACCGCGGTCGATTCTCAGCACGTCGACCGGGAGTCGCCTGAGGGCCGTGATCGCCGCGTATCCGCTTCCGAAGCCGTCCAGGGCGATCCGGACGCCGAGCCTGCGCAACGCGCTCAGTCGACGCTCCAGCTCGTCCAGGGAGACCCGGGGGTCGATGTCGGACAGCTCGATCACCAGGGAGCCGGACGGCAGCCCGTGCCGGGTCAGCAGGGCCTCGGTCGAGCCGAGCGGCATCGAGCGGTCCAGCAGCCGGCGCGCGCCCATCCGGACCGCCACCGGCACGGACAGCCCGGTCGACGCCCGCTCGGCCGCCTGCTCGACGGCCTCCTCCAGCATCCAGCGCCCCAGCTCGGCGGTCTTGTCACTGTCCTCGGCCACCCGCAGGAACTCGGCGGGCGTGAACAGCACGCCCTGGGAGGAGCGCCAGCGCGCCTGGGCGGAGACCGACGTGATCCGGCCGTCCTCCAGGCACACCACCGGCTGGTGCAGCAGCGTGAACTCGCCGTCGTGCAGCGCCGCCCGCAGACGCGTGGCCAGCTCCGCCTTCCGTACGACGTCCTGCTGCATCTGTGGGGCGTACAGCTCGACCCTGCCCTTGCCGCCCGCCTTGGCGCGGTACATCGCGAGGTCCGCGTTGCGCAGCAGTTCACCCGCGCCGAGACCCGGTTCGGCGAACGCGACGCCGATGGACGCGTTGACGCGGACATCGTTGCCGTCGATGAGGTAGGGCTGCGAGAGGGTGGTCCGCAGGCGCTCAGCGAGCTCCATGATGTGACGTTCGCGGGCGGAGCGGTCACGGGTGCCGTCGCCGACGATCAGGGCGGCGAACTCGTCGCCGCCGAGCCGGGACGCGGTGTCCCCGTGCCGCACGGCGTCCTGGAGTCTGCGAGCGGCCTGGACCAGCAGCTCGTCGCCGGCCTGGTGCCCGATCGTGTCGTTGACTGCCTTGAAGCCGTCCAGGTCGATGAAGAGCACGGCCGTGCCGCGCAAGGCGGCGCCCCGGTCCGAGGAACGGCGGCCGGACAGGGCCTGCTGGACGCGCCGGGTGAACAGAGCGCGGTTGGGCAGGTCGGTCAGCGGGTCGTGCTCGGCGTTGTGCTGGAGCTGCGCCTGCAGTCGGACTCTCTCGGTCACGTCCCGGCTGTTGAAGATGAGGCCGCCGTGGTGACGGTTGACGGTGGACTCGACGTTGAGCCAGCCGTCGTCACCGGACCGGAAGCGGCATTCGATGCGCGTGGTGGGTTCCACCAGAGGGCTGGCGGCGAGGAAGCGGCGCACCTCGTGCACCACGCAGCCCAGGTCCTCCGGGTGGATGAGTCCGGCCAGTTCCGTGCCGACGAGCTCCTCGGCCGGGCGCCCGTACACTCCGGCGGCGGCCGGGGAGACGTAGCGCAGGATGCCGTTGGGCGCGGCGATCATGATGACGTCGCTGGAGCCCTGCACCAGGGAGCGGAAGTGGTTCTCCTTCTGCGCCAGTTCCTGGGTGAGGGTGATGTTGTCGAGCAGCATGATGCCCTGGCGCACCACGAGGGCGAGCACCACCGTGCCGCCGGTGAGCAGCACCACACGGTCGACGCTGCGGCCGTTGAGGACGTTGTAGAGGATCCCCAGGGTGCAGACGGCGGCGGCGAGATACGGCGTGAGGGCGGCCAGGGAGCCGGCCGTGGGCCGGGCCGTGGGGTACCGGCTGTGATCACCTCCCGGCGCGGGCGGGTGGTGCTGCGGGCCGGTGTGCTGTCCGGGCAGGTGCTCACGCACCACGCGGGTACCCCCGGGCAGAGGTGGCCGGTCGGCGTCGGCTCCGGATTTCGACGCGGCCCAGGGGGCGTACGCGAGTAGCAGCGAGCCGGCGAACCAGCCCGCGTCGAGCAGCTGTCCGGAGCGATAGGTGTGGTGCAGCAGTGGCGAGGTGAACAGCGCGTCGCACATCACGGTCAGGGCGAGCGCCCCGATCGCGGTGTTGACCGCTGTCCGGTTCACCGCCGAGCGCCTGAAGTGCAGGGCGAGCACCATGCTGACCAGGGCGATGTCCAGCAGCGGGTAGGCGAGCGAGAGCGCGGCGTGCGACACGCTCGACCCCTCGGACCTGGCCGCCTGCGCGAGGGCGAGGCTCCAGGACAGCGTGAGCAGGGAGCCGCCGATCAGCCAGGCGTCCAGGCCGAGGCAGACCCAACCCGCCTTCGTCACCGGTCGCTTGGCGAGCACCAGCAGGCCCACGATGGCGGGCGGCGCGAAGCACAGGAAGAACAGGTCGGCGTAGCTGGGGCTGGGCACCTCGATACCGAGGACGACCTCGTACCACCCCCAGATCAGGTTGCCCAGGGCCGCCATCATCGAGGAGAGGGCGAACAGCAGCCATGCGGGCCGAAAGCGGACCCGTCGGCTGCGGGCGTAGAGGAAGCAGGACACGGCCGCGGCGCCCGCCGCGGCACTCAGCCCGAAGTCACCCATGATCAGGGCGACTTGGCGCGAGCCCCAGCCGAACGCGGAACCCAGGGCGTATCCCGCGCACACCAGGGCCAGAAGGAGTTGGCGGACCAGGCTCGACCCGCTGCCGGAAGCCGGTCGGCGGGTCGGCGACGGACCGGGCACGGGACGGACCCGCGGCACCGAGTCGAGGGTGGTCGTGGAAGACGGGGGCGAGCTCACCGGGCCCTCCCGGTCCGCGCCGCCCCCGGGTCCCACGGGTCCCGGTGCGCTGGGTGCGCGTGCTTCCTGCGGCTGCTGTGCCCGCGGGGGTGGTGGCTGTGAGCGTGATGGCTGTGGTGTCCGGCATGCCCGCAGGGGTGGCCGCCATGGTGACCGCGTCCGCGCGCGGCCGTGTTCCAGGGTCGTCGTCGGCGGCCTCGCCGCGTCGGATCGTTCGTCCATAGGCCGTGCATCGCCCGTCGCCCCCCTCACAGTCTGCAATGTCCATCCCCGGCGCCGAACGGTGAACGGCGCAGCCCCTGTCGGGACGATACACCAGTCTCGTCACTCAGGGACATAGTTCCTCTACGCTCCGTGACGACCAGCGGCGATGCGGGCACGGACCGCGTCCGCAAGACTGCGGAGGGTGCCGGAAACGGATCGCGCGCCTGTCGCGCCCGTCGCGCGGATCGCGCGCGGGGCTCGACCCGTGGGCGTCAGGCGCCGGTTGCGCCCGTCGTGAGAATCACGTTGCGCAGCGGCTCCCGGTTCACGAATCGGTTCAACTGGTCCACGAGGAGCCGCTTGGCGCGCGGCAGGAACGCGGACGTGGGTCCGCCGACATGGGGGCTGACGAGCACGCCGGGCGCGTGCCACAGGGGGTGGCCCGGGGGCAGCGGCTCGGGGTCGGTGACGTCGAGGGCGGCGGTGAGGCGGCCGCTCTCCAGCTCGGCGAGCAGCGCCTTGGTGTCGACGACGGGGCCGCGGGCCACGTTGACCAGCAGCGCGCCGTCCCTCATACGGGCCAGGAAGTCGGCGTCCACCAGGTGGCGGGTGGTCTCGGTGAGCGGCGTGGACAGGATCACGACGTCCGCCTCCGGCAGCAGGGAGGGGAGTTCGGTGAGTGGGTGCACCGGGCCGCGCGCCGTGGTGCGCTCAGAGCGCGCGACGCGCGCCACCCGCGCCACCTCGAACGGAACGAGCCGGTCCTCGATCGCTGCTCCGATCGAGCCGTACCCCACGATGAGGACGTTCCGGTCCGCAAGCGCGGGCCGGAACCCGCCAAGCCACTCCTCCCGGTCCTGGGCGCGGACGAAGCCCGGTACGCCGCGCAGCGAGGCGAGGATCAGCGTGAGCGCGAGTTCGGCCGTGCTCGCCTCATGCACCCCGCGGGCATTGCACAACCGCACGCCGGGGCGCAGGTGTTTGAGGCCCGGCTCGACGGCGTCGGTGCCCGCCGACAGGGTCTGCACGACCTGCACGGAGCTCAGCCGCGGCACGGGGCGCAGCCCGACCTCGACGGGCTTCATGTAGGGGACGACGTAGTAGACGCAGTCCTCGGGATCGGCGGGAAAGTCCTCCTCGCCGTTCCAGAAACGGTAGTTCAGGCTCTCGGGAAGTCCCTCGATCTCCTCCGGCGGAACGGGGAGCCACACATCAGCAGCAGTCATGGTCAGGAGGCTATGTCAGGGACGCGGCAGCGCAGAGGTTAGGTTGGGGGGCCAGGAGAGGGAGGGTCACGAGCAGGTGGAGCGCAGGACGATCGGCGCGGCGGCGCTCGAGGTGGGAGCCGTCGGACTCGGGTGCATGCCGATGAGCTGGGCGTACAGCGGGTCACGGCAGCGCGGCGAGGAGTCGCTCAGGGCCGTGCACCGGGCGCTGGACCTCGGCTCGACGCTCCTGGACACGGCCGACATGTACGGCCCCTTCACCAACGAGCTGCTGATCGGGCGGGCGCTGAAGGAACGGCGTCAGGACGCCTTCGTGTCGACCAAGGTCGGTCTGCTGGTGGGCGAGCAGCACATCGTGGCCAACGGCCGCCCGGGCTATGTGAGACGGGCCTGCGACGCTTCCCTGCGCCGACTGCAGACCGACGTCATCGACCTCTACCAGCTGCACCGGGCGGACCCCGAGGTTCCGGTCGAGGAGACCTGGGGTGCGATGGCGGACCTCGTCCGGGCCGGAAAGGTGCGGTCGTTGGGGCTGTGCGCGGTGGGCGCGCGGGGCGGCCGCCGGTCCGGGGGCGGGCTGCACGACGCGACGCTCCGGCAGCTGCGGAGGGTGCAGCAGGTCTTCCCGGTGAGCGCGGTGCAGGCGGAGCTTTCGGTGTGGTCGCCGGAGGCCACGCGGTCGCTGCTGCCGTGGTGCGAGGCCCGCGGCATCGGTTTCCTGGCCGCGATGCCGCTCGGCAACGGGTACCTGACCGGCACGCTCACTCCCGGCGAGGGCTTCGAACCGGACGACGTGCGGGCCCGCCACCCCCGCTTCACCGCGGAGATGATGGCCGCGAACCAGCCGATCGTGGTCGGCCTGCGCCGGGTGGCCCGCCGCCACGGCCCGGACGTCACCCCGGCCCAGGTGGCCCTGGCCTGGGTCCTCGCCCAGGCCGGGCACGTGGTCCCGGTGCCCGGAGCCAAGCAGGAGCGCTGGGTGACGGACAACGCACGGGCGGCGACCCTGCGTCTGACGGCACAGGACCTGGCGGAGGTGGCGGAGCTGCCACGGGCACAGGGATCCTGGGACTAGTGCCTGGGACTAGTGCCGTGGCAGGCACCGGGAATCGGGAACCTCTGAGGCGCGAGCGGTGTATGACAAGTAGAACCTGCCGCGAGACCGCCCGTCGAAGGGACCAAAATCGTGCAACATCGAGCTGTGTCGGCCGCGTTGGCCGCAGCCGCTCTCCTGCTGACGGCCGGATGCTCGTCCGACGGAGCGGGCGGCGGACCGTCTGCCGGCGCCGACAACGCCACACCGAGTCGTACGGCCTCGGGGTCGTCGCCCTCCCGGCAAGCCGCGGAGGAGACGCCCCCGGCCAAGGGTTCGGTGAAGGTGGTGCGCACCGTCACCGAAGGCCTCGACACCCCCTGGGGCCTGGCCCCGCTCCAAGACGGCGACCTGCTCGTCTCGTCCCGCGACCAGGGCACGATCACCCGGATCGACGGACAGTCGGGCAAGAAGACCGAGCTGGGCGAGGTGCCTGGGGTCTCCCCGGCCGGTGAGGGCGGCCTGCTGGGCATCGCGATCTCCCCGGACTACGCCTCGGACCACATGGTCTACGCCTACTTCACCTCGGCCTCGGACAACCGCGTGGTCCGCATGCTGTACGACGAGAAGAAGCCGTCCGGCGAGCAGCTCGGCGCGCCCGACACGATCTTCAAGGGCATCCCCAAGGGTGTGATCCACAACGGCGGCCGGATCGCCTTCGGCCCGGACCGGATGCTGTACGCGGGCACGGGCGAGAGCGGGGACACCGGCCTGTCCCAGGACACCAAGTCCCTGGGCGGCAAGATCCTCCGGCTGACCCCGGAGGGCGAACCGGCGCCGGGCAACCCCTTCCCGGACTCCCCCGTGTACTCCTACGGCCACCGCAATGTGCAGGGTCTGGCCTGGGACTCCAAGCAGCGCCTGTTCGCCTCGGAGTTCGGCCAGGACACCTGGGACGAACTGAACGCGATCAAGCCGGGCGCGAACTACGGCTGGCCGGACGCCGAGGGCAGGTCGGACAGTTCCAAGTACCAGAACCCGGTGGCCCAGTGGCGCACGGACGACGCCTCCCCGAGCGGCATCGCCTATGCCGGGGGTTCCGTCTGGATGGCGGGCCTGAAGGGCCAGCGTCTGTGGCGCATCCCCCTCAAGGGCACGGCGACCTCGGCCGACCCGCAGGCCTTCCTCCAGGGCGAGTACGGCCGGCTGCGCACGGTGGTCGCGGCGGGCGGCGACAAGCTGTGGCTGGTGACCAGCAACACGGACGGCCGCGGAGACCCGAGGGACGGGGACGACCGGATCCTGGAGATACAGGTCCGCTGAGGGCCTGCCCCGGCCCCGGCGATCACCCCACTCACCCCGCTCACTCCTGCGAGGAGGACTCCTCGTCCGGCTTCTGCGGTCGTACGACGACCTTCCCGGATGTGAGGTCTATCGGCCCGCGCCCGGGATCGCCGTCCCCGACGTCCTCCCGGGTGAGTTCCAGCCGGTTCTGCTCGTCGCGGGTGTGCTTGCGGCCGGGTGCGAACAGTTCCTCGAACATGTTGAACACGGCGCCTCCCTGCGCGTCTCTTGCAGCGTACGCCTCAACCGGATGTCTCCACCTGGGAGACGTCGGCCGCGAACAGCCCCAGGCGATGCGCCACCGCCGCCGCCTCGCCCCGTCCCGCGACACCGAGCTTGCCCAGGATGTTCGAGACGTGGACGCTGGCCGTCTTCGGGGAGATGAACAGCGCCTCCGCTATCTGGCGGTTGGTGCGGCCGGCGGAGACCAGGCGCAGGACATCGCGTTCCCGGCCGGTGAGGCCGAGGGCGCGGGCCGGGTCTTCCGGGGTGCCGGGCTCGGCCGCGCCGTCGGTGGCGGTCCGGCTACCGCCGTTCAGGGGGCGGGCGCCGGTGAGGCTGAGGCGGGCGCGCTGGGCCAGGCGGGCGGTGGCTATGGCGAGGGGACGCGCGCCGAGGTGTTCGGCGGCGGCGTGGACCAGGCGCAGCAGCTCCGTGGCGCGGTCGCGTTCGTCGCCGCTCTCCCCCGACAGCAACAGGGCTTCGGCCAGGCGGTGCCGGACGCGGGCGAGGTCGTAGGGGCGCTCCAGGGCCTCGAAGGCGGTGACGACCTCCGTCCAGGTGTCCGCGCGGGCGCCGTCCTCGGCTCGTAGCAGTTCGGCGCGGACCCAGCGTTCGTAGGCCTGCCATACCGGGACATGGGTGGCCAGGGGCTTGGCCGTGGCGCGGATGCGTTCGAGGATCTCGGGGCGGCCGGGGCCGACGGTGGGCAGGTCGCGCGCGTCGGCTTCCGCGGCGGCCGAGGTGAGCAGCATCCGCCAGACGTAGCGCTGGGTGCCAGGCGGGAAGCCGGCGTCCAGAGCGCGTGCGAGTTCGGCGCGGGCGTCGAGGAGGCGGCCCTCGGCCGCGGCGATGCCGATCGCGATGCGCACGAGGGGCAGTTCGTGCTGGGGAGCGCGGTCATGACTCCCGAAGTGGCCGCGGGCGGCGGCCAGATGGCTTGCGGCGGCTGCCAGGTCCCCTCGGTCGAGGGCGAGTTCGGCGCGGAGGGTGGCGTGGAAGCCGCGGGGCTTGGTGCTCTGGCCGACGTGTTCGGCCTTGGTGCCCGCTTCGGCGGCCCGGTCCCAGCGGCCCAGCGAGTAGAAGGTCTCGGCGAGGTTGCCCCAGATCCAGGCCTCGGTGTCCAGCAGGCCGAACTTCTGGGAGTGGGCGAGCCCCGCCTCCAGGATCGGCACGGCCTCCTTGGAACGGCCGACGGATTCGAGGGCGGAGGGCAGGTTCACATAGGCGCGGCCGGCGATGGTGGAGATGCCGTACTCGACCGTTCGGTCCTTGACCTCGGCCATCTCGGCGAGCCCGGTCGCCACGTCGCCGGCCTCGACCATGAGGCCGCCGAGCGTGAGGCGGGCGTTCATCTCGGTGTCGCGGACTCCGAGCATCCGCGCGTACTCCACGGCGCGTTCGGCGGCCGTGAAGGCGCCGGGGCCGGGGGCGTGCACCATGGACCAGTTGGCCACGCTGGCGAGGACCTCGGCGTGCACCTCCGAGGGCGGCAGGCCGCGTACGAGGTCCTGGGCGGTGGCCAGTTCGGCCCAGCCGTCGCCGCGGGACAGCGACTGGACAAGGCGGGAGCGCTGGGTCCAGAACCAGGCGGCGCGCAGCGGGTCGCCGTCTTCGACCAGCAGTCGCAGTGCCCGCTTGATGATCATCAGGGCGCGTTCGCGTTCCCCGCACAGTCGTCCGGCGACCGCGGCCTCGGCCATCAGGTCGAGGTAGCGCAGCGGAGTGGTCGCGGGGTCGCAGCCGCAGGGCGGATAGACCTCGGTGTAGTCGACGGGGCGCAGTCGCGCGCGGACGTCCTCGGGGGCGGTGTCCCACAGTTCCATCGCGCGTTCCAGCAGCCCCAGTTGTTCGGAGTAGGCGTGCCGGCGGCGGGCGGTGACGGAGGCGTCCAGGACTGCGGGCAGGGCCTTGGCGGCGTCGTGGGCGTGGTACCAGTAGCTGGCCAGGCGCATCACGCGTTCACCGGCGGGGACGAGCGTGGGGTCGGCCTCCAGGGCTTCGGCGTAGCGGCGGTTGAGGCGGGAGCGTTCGCCGGGCAGCAGGTCGTCGCTGACGGCCTCGCGGACCAGGGAGTGGCGGAAGCGGTAGCCGTCGCCGCCGGGCGCGGCGAGCAGGATGTTGGCGCCCACGGCGGCCCGCAGGGCCTCGATGAGGTCGTCCTCGGTGAGCCGGGCGACGGCGGCGAGTAGCCGGTACTCGACGGTGGAGCCGCCTTCGGCGACGATCCGGGCGACCCGCTGGGCGCTCTCGGGCAGTCCCTCGACCCGTACCAGGAGCAGGTCACGCAGGGAGTCGGTGAGGCCGCTGCAGCTGCCCTCGTGGGCGGCGACGGCGAGTTCCTCGACGAAGAAGGCGTTGCCGTCGGAGCGTTCGAAGATGTCGTCGACCTGGACCGGGTCGGGTTCGGAGGCGCGGATGCCGGCGATCTGGCGGCCGACCTCGGCGCGGTTGAAGCGGCCGAGTTCGATGCGGCGGACGGTGCGCAGCCGGTCGAGTTCGGCGAGCAGGGGGCGCAGTGGGTGGCGGCGGTGGATGTCGTCGGCGCGGTAGGTGGCGAGGACGACGAGGCGGCCGGTGCGCAGGGTGCGGAAGAGGTAGGCGAGGAGGTGGCGGGTGGAGGCGTCGGCCCAGTGCAGGTCCTCCAGGGCGACGACGACCGTGCGGTCGGCGGCGACGCGTTCCAGCAGCCGGGCGGTGAGTTCGAAGAGGCGGGCCATGCCCTCCTCGTCGTGCCGTCCGGGGCTCGTCTCGCCGAGTTCGGGCAGCAGCCGGGCCAGTTCCTCCTCCTGGCCGGCGGTCGCGGCGGCGAGTTCGTCGGGCAGTTCCCGGCGCAGGGCGCGCAGCGCGGTGGAGAAGGGGGCGAACGGCAGTCCGTCGGCGCCGATCTCGACACAGCCGCCGAGTGCGACGACGGCACCCCGGTGGCAGGCGGCGGTGGCGAACTCCTCGACGAGGCGGGTCTTGCCGACCCCGGCCTCACCGCCGAGCAGTAACGCCTGCGGCTCGCCCGCGGCGGCACGGGCGAGCGCGTCGTTCAACGTGTCCAGTTCATCGGCGCGGCCGACGAACACGGGACTGACGGACCTGGTCTCCACGGGCCCGAGCATCGCACGCGGGTCTGACAACGCGGCACCTGTTTTCGACAGATCCGTCAGCGCCGCACGTGCTGTCGCCACTCCCGGCCGCCCGGCCCTCGTCCTGGACGGATCCGACGACCCGGCACCCGTCCTCGGCGGAACCTCGACGGCGTCGGCGCGCACGGGGACGGGCGGCTGCGTCGTAGGGCTGCCCGTCCCTGCCCCGGCGCTCACGCGGTGGGGACGAACCAGTGCCGGCGTGGGCGGCCGGTATGCGGATCACTCTCGGCGGCGCGTCGGGCCGCTTCGCGGCGGGCGGCGCGGTTGCCGAGGACGGCCCGGCGGGCCAGCCGCTCCTGCTCGGCCCGGCGGATCAGTTCGGCGGAACGCAGTCGCTGGAGCTCGTACTCGTACATGGTGTGTCCCTCGTGAGGTCGGTTTCGGCTTCGCTCGTTGCGATGCCTCCACCTTCGTCTCCCAGGGGGGTGCGCCACATCGGGAGAGTTCCGCATCTTCGGCGAGGGACGGGGCCTTAGACGCGCGAGAGGGGCCTCAGGGAGCTCCGTAAGGTACTCACGGATTCCCTAAGGCCCCTCAGGACCTGCGGTGACTCAGCCGGCGGCCGGCACGGACGGCAGCCCGAGCAGGACGTCGGTGTACTTCAGGACGGCCAGGAGCAGGCCGATGACGCCGAGGGCGACACCGCCCCAGGAGACCGACTTGATCCACACGGCCTGCGGCCTGCCAGGGGCGCCGAACGCGGGACGGGCGAGCACCACGACACCGACGACCAGCGCGAGCAGCGCGAAGACGCCGCCCCACAGCGCGGTGGCGTGCCAGGCGTCGCCGTAGCCGTCCTTGAGGAGCTTGGCGATGTCGGAGGAGGACGTGGACTGTGCCTCCATCTGACCGACGAGCGACTGCCGCGCGGCCGCGATCGTGCCGACCCAGCTGCCGGTCAGCGAGACGAAGCCGAGCGCGGCGGAGACGACGGCACCCGCACCCTGGGCGACACCGGAGGGACGCTCGCTCTCGTTGTCCCTCGCAGCGAGATCCTCGACATCCGCGTCCTCGGCCGCCGTGTCGGCGCCTGCGTCGGCTTCGGACTCCGTCACCTCGTCGGTCTTGGTGACGTTCACCTTCTCCTCGTCGGTCGTGGCCTCGGCACCCGTCTTGGCGCCGGTCTCGTCAGCTGTCTTGGTTCCCATGTTGCGCACCGTACGGATCCTGTCTGAGAAGTTTCTTAATGATCCCTGTGAGCACCACGCGCGCGGGCCGCGCGCCACTCGGGGGCAAGGATGGACCACACCTCGAGGTCCAGACGTACGCCGTGGTGCGGGTAGCCCGACCGCCGCACCCCTTCCCGGGACATGCCCAGGCGCCGGGCCACGTTAAGGCTGGGGCGGTTGTCCACGGCGGCGATCCACTCGACCCGGTGGATGCCGCGCCGCTCGACCGCGAAGTCGAGGAGTACCCGCATCGCCCGGGTGACCAGACCGTGGCCGGTGCCGGCGGGTTCCAGCCAGCAGCCGACCTCGCAGTTGCCGTTCTCCGCGTCGAAGTTCAGGAAGAGCACCCCGCCGACGAGCTTCCCCTCCAGCCACAGGCCGTGCAGGGAGGCGGTGTCGGCGGCGCGCAGGTCGGCGTACCGCTGGAGCATGTCGCGGGCGCCGTCCAGGTCCGTGGCCTTCTCGCCGAACGGAACGAAACGGTTGATGAACTCGCGCCCGCGATCCAGGTGGGCCAGGAACTCCTCGGCGTGCCACGGCTCCAGGGGACGCAGTTCCGCTCCGTCGTCACCCAGGGATATCGCGTACATCCCGCTGCTGCTCCTTCGCCAGTACGTCCGCCACTGCGGCGTCCGTCGCAGCGGCCAGCCTCTCATGGGCGGCGCGGCACTCGGGCGGCTCGATGCTGATGCGGGGCATACGGCGCTCCAGCCAGCCCGGCAGCCACCAGTTGGCGCCGCCGAGCAGATGCATCAGGGCGGGCACCAGCAGCGTGCGCAGGACGAAGGCGTCGAGGGCGACGGCGGCGGCGAGCGCGATGCCGAACATGGCGATCACACGGTCGCCGCTGAGCACGAAGGCGAGGAAGACGGAGATCATGATGACCGCGGCGGAGTTGATCACCCGGCTGGTCTCGGCGAGGCCGACGCGGACGGCCCGTCGGTTGTCGCCGGTCTCCAGCCACTCCTCGTACATCCGGCTGACCAGGAACACCTGGTAGTCCATGGAGAGACCGAAGAGTACGGACACCATGATCACGGGCAGGAAGGGTTCGATCGGGCCCGCGCGCCCCAGGCCCAGCAGTTCGCTGCCCCAGCCCCACTGGAAGATCGCGACGACGATACCGAAGGCGGCGGCGACCGCGGCCACGTTCATCGCGGCGGCCTTCAGCGGGATGCCGACGGACCGGAAGGCGAGCAGGAGCAGCAGACAGCCCAGCCCGACGACAACGCCGACGAACAACGGCAGCTTGCCGACGATGATGTCGGCGAAGTCGTCGTAGCCGGCGGTCACGCCGCCGACCTGGACGTCGAGGGAGGTGCCGGTCTCGGCGCGCGGCAGCACCTCGGTGCGCAGTCGGTCGACGAGGTCACTGGTGTTCTTCGACTGCGGGGAGGACTCCGGGAGGATCGTGAGGTACCCGGTGTCGCCGCCGGTGTCGTACGTCACCGGCGTCACCGACGCGACGCCCTTGGTGCCGCGGAGGGTGGTGTCGAGGTTGTCCAGGGCGAGCTTGTCCTCGGCCCCGACGACGTGCGTGACCAGGGTGAGGGGCCCGTTCACGCCGGGGCCGAAGCCGTCCGCGAGAAGGTCGTAGGCCTGTCGGGTGGTCGACGTCCGCGGGTTGTTTCCCTGGTCGGAGGTGCCCAGGTGGAGGGAGAACGTGGGCAGCGCGAGGAGGGTGATGACGCCCAGGGCGAGGCCGCCGAGCAGTTTGGGACGGCGCTCCACGAACGCCGACCAGCGGGCGGCGAACCCGGTCGGCAGCTCGGGCTGCGGCCCGTGGTCCACGAGGTGGCGCCGCTCGCGCCGGCTGAGGGCGCGCGGGCCGATGAGGGAGAGCAGGGCGGGCAGCAGGGTCACGGAGGCCGCGACGGTCAGGACGACGGTCAGCGAGGCGGCTATCGCGACACCGTTGAGGAAGCCGAGCCGGAGGATCAGCATCCCCAGCAGCGCGATGCAAACCGTGGCACCCGCGAAGACGACCGCTCGTCCGGTCGTGGCGACCGCGTTGGTGACCGCCTCGGTGACGGACAGCCCCCGTTTCAGACCGCGCCGGTGTCTGGTGACGATGAACAGCGCGTAGTCGATGCCGACGCCGAGCCCGATCAGCATGCCGAGCATGGGCGCGAAGTCGGCGACGCTCATGACGTGGCCGAGCAGCACGATCCCGGCGTACGCGGCGTCGACGCTCACCAGCGCGGTGGCGATGGGCAGCAGCGAGGCGGCGAGCGAGCCGAAGGCGAGGAACAGCACCACCGCGGCGACGACCACGCCGACCACCTCGGCGAGATGTCCGCCGGACGACTCGGTGGATTGGATGGCACTGCCGCCGAGCTCCACCCGCAGCCCGCCGCTCTCGGCGTCCTCGGCCGCCCGCACCACGGCCCGTGCCTCGGACGCGTCGATGTTCTCGGCTGGGTCGTCGAAGGTGACCGTGGCGTACGCGGTGTGCCCGTCCGCGCTGATCCGGCCGCCGCCCTGGCTGTCGTAGGGGCCGAAGACGGAGGCGACGCCGGGCAGGGCCTCGATCCGGTCGAGGGTTCGGGCCATGGTCTGTTCGACGTCGACGGCGCGGACGGTGCCGGACTCGGTGTGCCAGACGACGGTGTCGCTGTCACCGCCGAGGTCCGGGAAGCCGTCCTGGAGCAGCTGGGTGGCGCGGCCCGACTCGGTGCCGGGGACCTGGTAGTCGTTCGAGTAGTCGGAGCCGGTGACGACGGCGGCCGTACCGAGCGAGCCGAGGGCGAGGAGCCACAGCAGGACGACGACCAGACGTCGCCGGACACACCAGCGTGCGAGGGCTGCCACGAACGTGCTCCCAGAGGACTTTATGGATCTTTGGCCGGGAATAAACGTTCATGAACATTCATGATGTGAACGGCCCGCAAAGAACGCATGAACAATGTGACGACCACTGTCGCAGCAGGAAGTGATCTTTTACGTCGTTCGTGCGCTTATTCACAGGAATAGGAGCCAGATCACAGGACAGTAACGGTCACTCTGTCAGTCAGTCGAACTGATCACCCAACGCCATCACCATGGCACCGGCGACCAGCAGCCACAGGGCCCGTCGGGTACGTCCCCGGGAGCCGAGGACCGACGCCAGCGCGCACACCATCGCCCCGAAGGCGTAGGCGACCGGAACGAGTGCGGGGGCGGAACCGGTCAGCCGCAGCGTCGACGCGGCCAGACCCGCGAGCGCGAGTACCGCCCCGGTCGCGGCCGCCGTCCAGCGCGCCCGCCGCGCGTCCTCGGCCGGATCCGCGAAGTCGTCCGTCATGCCATCCAGGGCATCGGATGTCTCGGAATCGCCACGTCCGCTCATGGCGGGCGAGGGTAGCGCCTCCGGCTGAGAATCCGGGTGCGCGGCGGCGCGGCGCACTGCTAGCGTCCCGGCGTCCGTCGTCTCCGGCACATCGCCGCCGATCGAAGCAGGTGCATTTTTTGAAGGTCCGTCCGAGCTCCTACGCATCACGTTTCCCTACGAAGGACTCAAGGAGCCCGTTCACCGATGTCCGACACCTCACCCGACACCTCACCCGACATCACGACCTCGAATGACGACCTCACCAGCCGACTGGCCCACCCGCGCCGTCCGCGCAGCAGCCGCTACGACGCCCGCTGGACCATCGAGAACCAGATGGGCCCGCACGCGCTGTGGCTGCTGGAGTGGCTGGCCCCCGCCCTCGGTCTGGACACGTTGCCCCCCGGCGCCCGGGTCCTCGACCTGGGCTGTGGCCGCGCGATGACCTCGGTGTTCCTCGCCAAGGAGTATGACGTCCAGGTCACCGCGGCCGACCTGTGGGTGAAGCCCGACGACAACGCCGTACGCGTCGCCGAGGCGGGCGTCGCCGACCGCGTGCTGCCCGTGCACGCCGAGGCGCACGACCTGCCGTTCGCCGAGGGCAGCTTCGACGCGGTCGTGAGCATCGACGCGTACCAGTACTTCGGCACCGCCGACCTGTATCTGCCCACGCTGACCCGGCTGTTGAGGCCGGGCGGGCGGATCGGTGTCGTCGTACCCGCGCTGCGGGAGGAGCCGGAGGGCGACCAGCCGCCGGCGCACCTCAAGCCGTTCTGGGACCCCGGATTCTGGGCCTTCCACTCCCCTGCCTGGTGGCGGCGCCACTGGACCCGCAGCGGGGCCGTGGAGGTCGAGACCGCGGACTGGCTGACGGACGGCTGGAAGGACTGGCTGCTGTGGAGCGAGGTCTGCGCCGAGGAGAGCCCCTACCCGTGGATGGCCGACATGGCCCGTGAGTCGGTGGAGCTGATGCACGCCGACCAGGGCCGCGCGCTGGGCTTCGCGCGGGTGGTGGGTCGCCGCGTCTGATCACCCACCCGGGGGGACGCGTCGCAACCGACGCGTCCCCCCGGGCTGTTGTCCTACAGCGGGCCTCAGCCCTCGCTGACGCCCAGCTTCTCCAGGATCAGCTCCTTGACACGGGCCGCGTCGGCCTGGCCGCGCGTGGCCTTCATGACCGCGCCGACCAGCGCGCCCGCCGCGGCCACCTTGCCGCCGCGGATCTTGTCCGCGACCCCCGGGTTGCCGGCGATGGCCTCGTCGACGGCGGCGGTGAGCGCGCCCTCGTCGGAGACCACCTTCAGGCCGCGCTTGTCGACGACCTCGTCCGGGGTGCCTTCGCCCTTGAGGACGCCGTCGATGACCTGGCGGGCCAGCTTGTCGTTGAGGGAGCCCTCGTTGACCAGGGCGGTCACGCGGGCGACCTGCTCGGGGGTGATGGCCAGCGCGTCCAGGGACACGCCCGACTCGTTGGCCCCACGTGCCAGCTCGCCCATCCACCACTTGCGCGCGGAGGCCGCGTCGGCGCCCGCCTCGATGGTGGCGACGATCGGGTCGATGGCACCGGCGTTGAGCATCGACTGCATGTCGTGGGCGTTGACTCCCCACTCCTCGCGCAGCCGGTTGCGGCGCGCCAGCGGCTGCTCGGGCAGGCTCGCGCGCAACTCCTCGACCCACTCGCGGGGCGGGGCGACGGGGACGAGGTCCGGCTCGGGGAAGTAGCGGTAGTCCTCCGCCTCCTCCTTCACCCGGCCCGAGGTCGTGGAGCCCGTGTCCTCGTGGAAGTGGCGGGTCTCCTGGATGATCGTGCCGCCGCCGTCGAGGACCGCGGCGTGCCGCTGGATCTCGAAGCGGGCCGCACGCTCGACGGAGCGGAGGGAGTTGACGTTCTTGGTCTCGCTCCGCGTGCCGAACTTCTCCCGGCCGTGCGGGCGCAGCGACAGGTTCACGTCGCAGCGCATCTGGCCCTGCTCCATACGGGCTTCCGAGACACCGAGCGCCTTGATGAGCTCGCGCAGCTCCGCCACGTACGCCTTGGCGACCTCGGGAGCGCGCTCCCCCGCGCCCTCGATCGGCTTGGTGACGATCTCGATGAGCGGGATGCCGGCACGGTTGTAGTCGAGCAGCGAGTGCGAGGCACCGTGGATACGGCCCGTCGCGCCGCCGACGTGCAGCGACTTGCCGGTGTCCTCCTCCATGTGGGCGCGCTCGATCTCCACACGGAAGGTCTCGCCGTCCTCCAGCTGGACGTCGAGGTAGCCGTTGAAGGCGATCGGCTCGTCGTACTGGGAGGTCTGGAAGTTCTTCGGCATGTCCGGATAGAAGTAGTTCTTCCGGGCGAAGCGGCACCACTCGGCGATCTCGCAGTGCAGCGCGAGACCGATCCTGATCGCGGACTCGATACCGATCGCGTTGACGACCGGGAGCGCGCCCGGCATGCCGAGGCAGGTCGGGCAGGTCTGCGAGTTGGGCTCGGCGCCCAGCTCGGTCGAACACCCGCAGAACATCTTGGTCTTGGTGCCGAGTTCGACATGGACCTCAAGGCCCATGACGGGGTCGTACGACGCCAGCGCGTCCTCGTACGACACCAGGTCGGTCGTGGTGGTCACGGTGAACTTCCCTCTCAGCCCAGCAGGACGTCGTCGTCGCCCAGCCGCTTCAGCTCGCGGTAGAGGATGGCGAGGCCGGTGACGATGGCGACGGCGGACACGGTGGCGTCGATCAGGACCAGGGTGTCCTTGTCGGCGCGGGCCTTCTTGAGCCGCTTGGCGACGCCGAACGCGCCGAACGCGGTCCCGGCGATGGACAGGTACGTACCGGACTTGGACTTCTTGAAGCCCTTGGCCTTGGTCAGTGCGCTCACAGCGACGGAGCCTCCTCGATCAGCGGGTGACCCCACCTTTCCACGAAGGCGGCCTCGACGGCGGCGCCGACCTTGTAAAGACGGTCGTCCTTCAGCGCCGGGGCGATGATCTGCAGCCCGACCGGGAGGTTGTCCTCCGGGGCGAGACCGCAGGGCAGCGACATGGCCGCGTTGCCCGCCAGGTTGGTCGGGATGGTGCACAGGTCGGCGAGGTACATCGCCATCGGGTCGTCGGCGCGCTCGCCGATCGGGAAGGCGGTGGTCGGCGTCGTCGGCGAGACGATGACATCCACCTGCTCGAACGCCTTCTCGAAGTCCCGCGTGATGAGCGTACGGACCTTCTGGGCGCTGCCGTAGTACGCGTCGTAGTACCCGCTCGACAGGGCGTAGGTGCCGAGCATGATGCGGCGCTTGACCTCGGGGCCGAAGCCCGCCTCACGGGTGAGGGAGGTGACCTCCTCGGCCGAGTGGGTGCCGTCGTCGCCCGTACGGACGCCGTAGCGCAGGCCGTCGAAGCGGGCGAGGTTGGACGAACACTCGGAGGGCGCGATCAGGTAGTACGCCGACAGGGCGAGGTCGAAGGACGGGCAGTCCAGCTCGACGATCTCCGCGCCCAGCTCCTTGAGGAGGGCGACGGACTCGTCGAAGCGCTGGATGACGCCGGCCTGGTAGCCCTCGCCGCGGAACTGCTTCACGACACCGACCCGCATGCCCTCCACGCTGCCGCTCAGGGCGGCCTCGACGACCGGCGGGACCGGGACGTCGACGGAGGTGGAGTCGAGCGGGTCGTGCCCGGCGATGACCTCGTGGAGGAGGGCCGCGTCCAGGACCGTACGGGCGCAGGGCCCGCCCTGGTCGAGGGAGGACGAGAACGCCACCATGCCGTAACGGGAGACCGCCCCGTAGGTCGGCTTCACGCCGACCGTGCCGGTGACGGCGGCCGGCTGGCGGATGGAGCCACCGGTGTCGGTGCCGATGGCGAGGGGGGCCTGGAAGGACGCGAGCGCGGCGGACGAGCCACCGCCGGAACCGCCCGGGATACGGGTGAGGTCCCAGGGGTTGCCGGTCGGTCCGAAGGCGCTGTTCTCGGTGGAGGACCCCATGGCGAACTCGTCCATGTTGGTCTTGCCGAGGATGACCACGTCCGCGGCCTTCAGCCGCTTGGTGAGCGTCGCGTCGTACGGCGGGATCCAGCCCTCGAGGATCTTCGAGCCGACGGTCGTCGGGATGCCCTCGGTGGTGAAGATGTCCTTGAGCGCGAGCGGGACGCCGGCGAGAGGACCGAGCTTCTCGCCCCTCTCCCGCTTCTCGTCGACGGCACGGGCCTGCGCGAGAGCGCCCTCCCGGTCGACGTACAGGAAGGCGTGCACCTTCTCGTCGACGGCCTCGATGCGCGCCAGATGCGCCTCGGTGACCTGGACGGCCGTGAGCTCGCCGGAGGCGATCTTCGCGGCGGTCTCGGCGGCCGTGAGCTTGATGATGTTGACGTTGTCCGTCATGGCGGTTAGTCCTCCCCCAGGATCTGCGGCACCTTGAAACGCTGCTGCTCCTGGGCCGGGGCGCCGGAGAGCGCCTGCTCGGGGGTGAGCGACGGACGGACCTCGTCCGCCCGCATGACGTTCGTCAGCGGGAGCGGGTGCGAGGTCGGCGGTACGTCTTGGTCGGCGACCTCACTGACGCGGGCGACCGCGCCGATGATGTCGTCCAGCTGTCCCGCGAAGTGGTCGAGCTCTTCGGGCTTCAGCTCCAGACGCGCCAGCCGGGCGAGGTGGGCGACCTCCTCGCGCGTGATGCCAGGCATGCAGCGATCCTCTGGGGTGAGTGAGTGTGGTTTGGAGCCAATCCTATGGGGCGGCGGCCCGTGCCTGTTAAACGGTTTCCCCGCACCGCTGACGCCTCGGGCGCTGCCGCTCCCCGACCGCACTCCGCGAGCACCGCTCGTCCTGACGCCGTACCCGCGGTTACTCGGCGGCCGGCAGCGCCGCGCGCGGCCGCTGCCAGCCCCGCGAACCCCTCGCCAGCAGCCACGCCGTCATCTCCTCCGGCGGCATCGCGGCCGCGACCAGCCAGCCCTGTACGGCATCACAGCCCAGGTCACGCAGACGCTCCCAGGTCTCGTCGTCCTCGACGCCCTCGGCGACCACGAGGAGCCCCAGGGAATGCGCGAGGTCGACCGTGCAGCGCACGATCTCCGCGTCCTCGTTGTCGATGGCGAGGCGGGCCACGAAGGACCGGTCGATCTTCAGCTCGCTGACGGGAAGCCGGCGCAGATGCACCAGCGAGGAGTAGCCGGTGCCGAAGTCGTCCAGGGACATCTTCACGCCGTGCGCGGTCAGCCCGGCGAGGGTGTCGGCGGCGCGCTGCGGGTCCTCCAGCAGGACGTGCTCGGTTATCTCCAGTTGGAGCGCTCCCGCGGGGACTCCGTGACGGGCCAGCCGGGCGGCCACCGATCCCGCGAACCCGGGGGTGTGGACATCGCGCGGGGAGACATTGACCGCGACCGGGACGAACAGCCCCTGCGAGCGCCACCGCGCGACCTGGGCGAGGGCCGTGTCCAGGACGTACTCCGTGAGATGGGGCATCAGTCCGGACGACTCGGCGATGGCGATGAACTCGTCCGGCGGGACCTTGCCCCGCTCGGGGTGCACCCAGCGGACCAGGGCCTCGAGCCCGGCCACCTGTCCGTCGAAGCGGACCTTGGGCTGGTAGTGCAGTTGGACCTCGTGCGCGTCCAGGGCCCGGCGCAGATCACCGAGCAGTCCGAGCCGGTCCGGGGTGTTGGAGTCCCGCTTGGACTCGTAGACCTCGACGCCCGTACGGTCCCGCTTCGCCTGGTACATCGCCACGTCCGCGCGGCGCAGCAGTCCCTCGGCGTCGAGGGCGTGGTCGGGGAAGACGGCGACTCCGGCGCTGGCCTCCAGCACGAGGGTGAGGCCGTCGAGGTCGAGCGGGGAGCTGAGGGCGGCCACGAGGCCGCGGGCGACCCGGGTCGCGGAGGTGGTGGAGTCGGCGACCGGCAGTAAGACGGCGAACTCGTCACCGCCGAGCCGCGCCGCCTCCGCTCCTCGGGGCAGCGCCAGCCGGAGCCGGTCGGCTATCTGCAGCAGCAGCCGGTCACCGGCGAGGTGGCCCAATGTGTCGTTGACCGACCGGAAGCGGTCCAGGTCGATGAGCATCAGGGCGGAGCGGGCGCCGATGCGTTCGGCGTCGTCCAGGGCCGTCCAGATGCGTTCCAGCAGCCACTGGCGGTTGGGAAGCCCGGTCAGCGGATCGCGCAGCTGCTCCTCGGCCCGGGCCCTGGCTATCCAGAGGGTGGAGTCGAGGGCGATGAGGGGGATGGCGAACAGCGGCAGCAGGATGGGCTCGGCGGCGGCGACCACGCAGATCAGGGGCGCGATGCCGAGCAGCGCGACGGCGACCAGGCCCTGTCTGACCAGGGCGGTGCGCGCGACGGTGGGCAGGCCGCCGGAGCGCGGGGCGTGGAGATACCAGCTCAGGATGCGGGTGACCGCGAGATAGGCGATCGCGACCAGCACCACCTGGGGGGCGGTGTAGAACGTCCAGGTGTCGGAGTTCCAGGGCCGCTCGACGGACGGCACCCGGCCGAACGCGCCGAGCAGCAGGGCACCGGTGGCGATGCCGAGGATGTCCACCGCCCCGTGCAGCACGCCCTGGCGCCACCGGTGCCGGCGGGCCACACCGACCAGCAGGACGACGGTCAGGCTGACCATGCCGGCCGACACCCAGCCGTACAGCAGCAGGACGGCGAGGGTGAGGGCGGCGCCGGAGCCGGTACCGCCCCACCAGCGGGCGCGGCCGAGTGCGACCAGATGGCCGACTATGACGCCGGTCAGTACGGCCAGGGCCCAGCCGACCGTGCCGGACGGGAAGAGCGCGTGGCCGCCGGTGAAGGCCCGGTAGAAGCCGGCGCCCAGCACGAATCCGGCCGCCGCGACGATCGCGGCGGGCAGCGCGGGCCAGGACAGATGACGGTCCGGTTCCTCGCCGGGCAGTCCGGGGGGGCCGTTGGCGGTGCGCGGGGAGGCGCTGAGTCCTTCGGCCGCCGTGTAGGGTCCGGCCGGGTACTGTCCGGCGGCATGCCCCTCGGCGCCCGGACGGTCTCCGGTCAGCCCGGCCCACCGGCTCTCCCGCCATGCGCCGACCATCCGGCGCATGCGCAGCCGTGAGTCCGGGGCGGCGCTCTCGCTGGGTTCCATTCCCGTCCCTCTCACAGCCGGCGGTGCCCACGCCACGCGGCCCGGTGCCCGACAACAACCCTCGACGGCGCCGCGTTGGTCAACCCTTCCCGCTGCTCCTGAAGGCGCTTCAAGAGCAAAGGGATGCCCCCACCGCAGCTGGGCACGGCAGGCGCACATCTCAACAGTAGGCCGCGGAAGGCTTCCACGGGCAGCGGTCGTCGACGGTTGCCTGAATGCGCCCCAGCCACCCGTATGCATCTGGTATGCGCCGATCGGGTGGCCTTCAACCGCTGTTCCTCGCTACTCCTCTGCCGGAAGGGCCACTTCGGCTGCCGCCTCGGGGCCCTGTTCCAGCAGGACTGCGAACCCGTCCTCGTTCAGAACCGGAACCTTCAGCTGCATCGCCTTGTCGTACTTCGATCCTGGATTGTCACCCACAACGACGAACGACGTCTTCTTCGAAACAGAACCGGTCACTTTCGCGCCACGGGTCTGCAACGCCTCCTTGGCGCCGTCCCGCGTGAAGTGTTCGAGCGTGCCGGTCACGACGACGGTGAGTCCTTCGAGCGGACGCGGTCCCTCGTCCTCGCCGGAGCCCTCCGCCTCCATCCGGACGCCCGCGGCCTGCCACTTTCGGATGATCTCGCGGTGCCAGTCCTCGGCGAACCACTCCTTGACGGCGGCGGCGACGATCGGGCCGACGCCGTCGGTGTTCCTCAGTTCCTCCTCGGTGGCCTGGTCGATCCGCTCGACGGAGCGGAACTCGCGGGCCAGCGCCTCGGCGGCGACCGGGCCCACGTGACGGATCGACAGGCCGGTGAGCACGCGGGCGAGCGGACGCTCCTTGGCGGCCGCGATGTTCTCCAGCATCGCCAGCGCGTTCTTCCTCGGGCTGCCCTCCTGGTTCGCGAAGACCGTGGCGACCTTCTCCTCGCCGGTCTTCGGGTCACGCTTGGGCAGCCCGCTGTCCTGGTCGAGGACGTACGCCTTGATCGGCAGCAGCCGGTCGATGGTGAGGTCGAACAGGTCGCCCTCGTCGGTGAGCGGCGGTTCGGCGGGTTCCAGCGGCTGGGTGAGGGCAGCGGCGGCGACATAGCCGAAATGCTCGATGTCCAGCGACTTGCGTCCGGCGAGGTAGAACAGGCGTTCGCGCAATTGGGCGGGGCAGCTGCGGGCGTTCGGGCAGCGCAGGTCGATGTCGCCCTCCTTCATCGGCCTGAGCGCCGTACCGCACTCGGGGCACTCGCCCGGCATCACGAACTCGCGCTCGTCGCCGTCGCGCAGGTCGACCACCGGGCCGAGGATCTCCGGGATGACGTCACCGGCCTTGCGCAGCACCACGGTGTCGCCGATCAGCACGCCCTTGGCCTTGACGACGTCCTGGTTGTGCAGGGTGGCGAACTCGACCTCCGAACCCGCCACCGTGACCGGCTCGACCTGGGCGTACGGCGTGACCCGGCCCGTACGGCCCACGCCCACACGGATGTTGACGAGCTTGGTGTTGACCTCCTCGGGCGCGTACTTGTACGCGATCGCCCAGCGCGGGGCGCGCGAGGTGGAGCCGAGGCGCCCCTGGAGCGGGATCTCGTCGAGCTTGACGACCACGCCGTCGATCTCGTGCGCCACGGAGTGACGGTTCTCGCCGTAGTACGCGATGAACTCCCGTACGCCGTCGAGGTCGTCGACCACCCTGTTGTGCGGGGAGGTCGGCAGGCCCCAGGTCTTCAGCAGGTCGTAGGCCTGGGAGAGCCGGGTCATGCCGTCGAAGCCCTCCAGGGCGCCGATGCCGTGGACCACCATGTGCAACGGCAGGGTCGCGGTGACCTTGGGGTCCTTCTGGCGCAGGGAACCCGAGGCGGAGTTGCGGGGGTTGGCGTACGGCTTCTCGCCGGCCGCCACCCGGCGGGCGTTGAGGTCCTGGAAGGCATCCATCGGGAAGTAGACCTCACCGCGGATCTCGACGAGCCGCGGGACGCGGTCGCCGTGCAGCCGGTGCGGGATCTCCGCGATCGTCATGACGTTGGGCGTGATGTCCTCGCCGATCCGGCCGGTGCCCCGGGTCGCGGCCCGGGTGAGCCTGCCGTCCTCGTACGTCAGGTTCACCGCGAGGCCGTCGACCTTGAGCTCGCACAGCAGGTGGTAGCCGGATGTGCCGACGTCCTTGGCGACGCGGTCGGCCCAGGCGGCGAGGCCCTCGTCGTCGAAGACGTTGTCGAGGGAGAGCATGCGTTCGCGGTGTTCGACCTCGGCGAGGTCCGTCTCGTACTCGACGGAGACCTTCTGGGTCGGCGAGTCGGGGGTCCGCAGCTCCGGATACTCCTCCTCCAACGCCTCCAGGGTGCGCAGGAGCTGATCGAACTCCGCGTCACTGACGACGGGAGCGTCCTTCACGTAGTACCGGAAGCGGTGCTCCTCGATCTGCTCAGCGAGCTGCGCGTGCTTCTCCCGTGCCTGCGTGGGCACCGTCGTCTCCGCTTGCTTTTCGCCGGCCACCGTGTTGTCCTCCCGTTACTCAGGGTTGTCCGCGAGGGATCTCGCCGCCCGGACGCAGTGGGCGAGAGCCTCGCGTGCGTACGCGGGGGAAGCTCCCGCGAGACCGCACGCCGGAGTCACCGTGACCGCCTCCGTGAGAAGCCCCGGATGCAGCCCCAGCCTGCGCCACAGCGTTCTGACACCCATGACGCTACCGGCAGGGTCTGACAATGGGCCGTCCGTGCCCGGCACGACACCGGCGAAGAGCCGGGTCCCCGCCTCCACCGCCTCACCGATCGCGTCGTCGTCACGCTCGGTGAGAAGCGAGAAGTCGAAGGAGACCGCGGCCGCGCCCGCCCGGCGCAACAGGGCGAACGGGACGTCCGGTGCGCACGAGTGGACCACGACCGGCCCGTTCCCGTGAACCCCGGCGACATCCCGGAGCGTGGCCTCGACCACCTGCCGGTCCACGGCACGGTGGGTGCGGTAGCCGCTGGCGGACCTCACCTGGCCGCGCAGTACGGCGACGAGGGACGGCTCGTCGAGCTGGAGGACGACCTGGGCGCCGGGGATCCTGCGCCGGACCTCCTCCAGATGCAGGCGCAGCCCTTCGGCGAGGGAGGCGCCGAGGTCACGGCAGGCGCCGGCGTCGGAGAGGGCGACCTCGCCGTTCCTCAGCTCCAGGGCGGCGGCCAAGGTCCAGGGCCCGACCGCCTGGACCTTCAGGGGGCCCTCGTATCCCTGGGTGAACTCCTCCAGCGCGTCCAGGTCCTCGCCGAGCCAGGACCGTGCTCGTTTGGTGTCCCGTCCCGGGTGGTCGCCGATCCGCCAACCGCTGGGCTCCACGCGCGCGTAGAGCTCGACGAGCAGGCCTGCGGTCCGGCCGATCATGTCGGCGCCCGGCCCCCGGGCGGGCAGCTCGGCGAGGAACGGGAAGTCCTCGAAGGACCCGGTGACGGTCCTGGCGGCCTCGCGGGCGTCACCGCCGGGCATGGAGCCGATACCGGTGGCGGGGCCGAAGCTGAAGTGTGCGTTCACGGGTGAAGCCTACGTACGACTCGGGGTGCCCTCGCCCGCGAAGCCCCCCTCGCCCGCGAAGCCGCCCTCATCGGCCCGGCCGCACCGTCAGTTCGTTGATCTCCGCGTCCCTCGGCAGGTCGAGGGCGAGCAGGATCGTCGTCGCGACCGACTCGGGGTCGATCCACCGCGCGGGGTCGTACTCCTTGCCCTCCTGCTGGTGGACCTTGACCTGCATGGGGCCGGCGGTGCGGCCGGGGTAGACCGTGGTGACGCGGACGCCGTTGTCGTGCTCCTCGTTGCGGAGCGAGTCGGCGAGCGCCTTCAAGCCGTGCTTGGAGGCGGCGTACGCGGACCACTCGGCGCTCGCCCGCAGCCCCGCGCCCGAGTTCACGAACACCACGTGGCCCTGGGCGGTGCGGAGTTGGGGCAGGAAGTGGCGGGTCAGCTCGGCGGGCGCGACGAGGTTGACGTTGAGCTGATGGTGCCAGGACTTGGGGGTCAGCTCGCCGACCGGTCCGAGGTCGACCACGCCCGCTATGTGCAGGAGGGAGTCCACCCGGTCCGGGAGCGTCTGGTGGGAGAAGGCCCAGGACAGCTTGTCGGGGTCCGCGAGATCGCCGACCAGCGTCCTCGCTCCGGGAAACTCCGCCGCCAGTTCCTTCGCGCGGCCCGCGTCGCGCGCGTGCAGCACGAGATCGTCCCCGCGCGCGTGCAGCCGGCGGGCCACGGCCGCGCCGATGCCGGAGCCGGCCCCGGTGATCACATGTGTAGCCATGTCCGCCATGCTCGCATCACCCCGGCCGGGCGCCGCGTCCACCTCACTCGATGCCCTGACTCTCCTCCAGGTAAGCCAGCGCACCCACCGGCTCCTGGGCGAAGAACACCAGGTCGGTCAGCGGCCTCGGCAGGAACCCCTCGTCCTCCATGCGGCGGAACTGCTCCTTGAGACCGTCGTAGAAGCCCGCGGTGTTGAGGAGGACCACCGGCTTGTCGGTGTGCCCGTGCTTCTTCAGCTCCAGGATCTCGGTGGCCTCGTCCAGCGTGCCGGTACCGCCCACCATGATGACCACCGCGTCGGCCTTCTGCAGGAGCAGCTTCTTGCGCTCGGCGAGGTCACGCGCGATCACCATCTCCTCGACGCCCTGCCGTGCCTTGGCCGCCAGGAAGTCCACGGAGACCCCGCACAGCCGGCCGCCCGCCTCCTGCACCCCGTCCGCGACCACCTTCATCAGCCCGACGTCGGAGCCGCCCCAGACCAGGGTGTGGCCGCCCTTGCCGAGCAGTTCGGCGAACTCCCGCGCGGGGCGGGTGTAGCGGTCGTCGAGGTCGGCGGCGGAGAGGAAGACGCAGATTCGCATACGGTCACCGTACGCGGGAAGAACCAGGGGCCCGTGAGCGCTTTTCCGGTATGGCCGATGAACATGTGACAGGACACAAGATCACCATCGAGCAGGGCACGCGGCGCGTACGGGTCGTCCATGGCGACCAGGTGCTGGCGGAGAGCGAACGGCCCCTTCTCCTGCGGGAGACAGGCTGTCCGGTGCGGTACTACCTCCCGCCCGAGGACGTACGGCTCGACCTGCTGACCCCCTCCGACACCCACACGTACTGCCCCTTCAAGGGCACGGCCTCCTACTGGTCGCTGCCGGACGCGACGGACCTGGTGTGGGCCTACCCGGACCCGAAGCCGGACGTGGCCGGCATCAAGGACCACCTCTGCTTCTACGAAGTGGAAGAAGCGGCATAGCGGTGTGGTGACCGATTAATCCGGTGCTGTGGGGCAGTCTTCTGAGGCATGGACAAGAAGACCCTTTCGCGCGACGGCACTCCCGTCGCGTACGAACGCACCGGACAGGGCCCGGCGGTCGTCCTGGTGAGCGGCGCGATGTCGACGGGCGGCACGATGCGGCCGCTGGCCGCGGCCCTGTCGGACCGTTTCGACGTCGTCGTGTACGACCGCCGGGGCCGCGGCGAGAGCGGCGACAAGGCCCCCTACGCGGTGGACCGAGAGGTCGAGGACCTGGCCGCGCTGATCGAGCTGCTGGGCGGCGAGGCGGCGCTGTACGGCGTCTCGTCCGGCGGCGCGCTGGCGCTGCACGCCGCGGCGAGCGGGCTGCCGGTGCGCCGGGTCGCCGTGTACGAGGTGCCGTTCGCCGTGTACGAGGGCGGCGCCAAGGAGCGCGCCGAGTACACCGAGCGCCTGGAGGACGCGCTCGCGCACGACCGGCGCGGGGACGCGGTGGAGCTGTTCTTGAGGCTGACCGGCCTGGCCGAGGAGATGATCCAGGGCGCCCGCCACTCCCCCATGTGGCCCGGCATGGAGGCCATCGCACCGAGCCTCGCCCACGACAACACCGTGATGGGCGACGGCCTGGTACCCCGGGACCTGCTGGCGTCGCTCACCGTCCCGGTGCTTTCCGCCGCGGGCGGCGCGAGTCCGGAGTGGCTGCGCGAGGCGGCCCAGGCGGTCGCCGAGGCGGCACCCGAGGGCACGTACCGGGTGCTGGAGGGGCAGACCCACATGGTGGACCCGCAGGCCCTGGCACCTCTGCTGGCGGAGTTCCTCGGTCAGTAGAGGTACGGGTCGGGCCACCTGGGCCGTCGGTTCACGCGACCCCGGCCGTCGCCCGTACCGTCGCCGCGATCGTCGCCGACCCCACCACGCGGGTGTCGTCGTACAGCACGATCGCCTGGCCGGGGGCGACTCCGCGGACCGGCTCGGTGAACGTCACCTCCAGGGTGGCGTCGACCAGTTCGGCGGTGACCTCGGTCTCGCCGCCGTGGGCGCGCAGCTGGGCGGTGTAGGTGCCGGGGCCGACGGGTGCGGCCCCGCACCAGCGTGGCTTGATCGCCGTCAGTCCGGTCACGTCCAGTGCGGCCGCCGGGCCCACCGTCACCGTGTTGTCCACCGGGGAGATGTCGAGGACGTAGCGCGGCTTGCCGTCGGGGGCCGGGGTGCCGATCCTGAGGCCCTTGCGCTGGCCGATGGTGTAGCCGTACGCGCCCTCGTGCGTGCCGAGCCTGGCCCCCGACTCGTCGATGATGTCGCCCTCCGCCTTGCCGAGGCGGTTGGCGAGGAAGCCCTGGGTGTCGCCGTCGGCGATGAAGCAGATGTCGTGCGAGTCGGGCTTCTTGGCGACGGCGAGGCCACGGCGCTCGGCCTCCGCCCGGATCTCGTCCTTCGTGGTGACGGTGTCGCCGAGCGGGAACATCGCGTGGGCGAGCTGCCGGTCGTCCAGGACGCCGAGGACGTACGACTGGTCCTTCGCCATGTCGGAGGCGCGGTGCAGTTCGCGCGTGCCGTCGGCGCGCACGATCACCTGGGCGTAGTGGCCCGTGCAGACCGCGTCGAAGCCGAGGGCCAGCGCCTTGTCGAGCAGGGCGGCGAACTTGATCTTCTCGTTGCAGCGCAGGCAGGGGTTCGGGGTGCGGCCGGCCTCGTACTCGGCGACGAAGTCATCGACGACGTCCTCGCGGAAGCGGTCGGCGAGGTCCCACACATAGAACGGGATGCCGATGACGTCGGCGGCGCGGCGGGCGTCGCGGGAGTCCTCGATGGTGCAACAGCCACGCGCGCCCGTGCGGAACGACTGCGGGTTCGCGGAGAGCGCGAGATGGACGCCGGTCACGTCGTGCCCCGCCTCGGTCGCGCGGGCGGCGGCGACGGCGGAGTCGACCCCGCCGGACATGGCGGCGAGGACGCGGAGCGGACGGGTGGGCTGCGTGGTGTCAGTCATAACCCCTCCAGGGTAAGGGGGCGCGGGAACCGGGGCCGCCGAGTATCCGTTCACGATCACATGGGGGCGAGACGAGCAGCCAAGGACAAGGCCACCGGCACGGACACGGACCGGCGCATCGGGCGGCGGGCCCTGCTCGTCGGCGGGACGGCGGCAGCGGCGGGCACGGCGGTGCTGGCCCGTGACGAGCTGGCGCGCCTGTGGTGGCGCGTGCCCGGCGTGGAGAAGCCGCGCACGGAGGGCGAGGTCGACTACGCGGGCGCGAAGTGGGTGGCCGCGTCCGACGCGAACTGGCGGCGCGCGGACCGCCCCGACGACTACGGCATAGACATGGTGGTCATCCATGTCACCCAGGGCAGCTTCGCCAGCGCGGTGCAGGTGTTCCAGGACCCGGAGCACGGCGCGGCCGCCCACTACATCGTCGGCAAGGACGGCCATGTCGCACAGATGATCCGCGAGCTGGACGTGGCGTACCACGCGGGCAACCGCGCCTACAACGAACGCAGTGTCGGCATCGAGCACGAGGGATTCGTGGAACGGCCCGAGGACTTCACGGACGAGATGTACGAGGCCTCGGCACGGCTCACCGCCCGGATCTGCGCGCGCTACGACATCCCCGTCGACCGGGAGCACATCATCGGCCACGTGGAGGTGCCGGGGACGGACCACACCGACCCCGGGAAGCACTGGGACTGGGACCGGTATCTGCCGCTTGTACGGAAGGCGCTCACCGCTTCCGCGTGATGCTCCGCCTGATACTCCGCCCGCGTCCGCCCGCCGTCCGGCCGCCGACTGGACGGCGAATGTGACGCACATCACATGAACGCACATGGTGAAGAATTCGTGAGAGCCGTTCGTCCGATGTGTCCCGCACCCGAACCTTGACCTGCGGTCGGTCAACTTGGCTTTCGTTCAAGGGAGTTGACGGCCGCCGACCACACAGGCCGCTCCACAGACTCCCGGGCTCGCACCTAAGTTCGCCTCAGTCTTTACATAGCCCTTAGGCCAAGGCTCCACGCTCATGACACACACCACAGAACCCAGCTCAGGCGCGGACCGGCAGGGTAGGGGCGCCCACGCCAGAGTCGGCGGGAACGACAAGGGCGGGCACTCGAAGGAGTCGAGGGGCTCCGGCGGCAAGGGCCTGCACCGACGGAAGTTCCTGGGCGGGATGGCCGGGGCGGCGGGGCTGGCCGCCGTCGGCGCCGCCGGGGTGACCTTCTCCATGCTGACGGGGGGCAACAACAGCAAGGCCTCGGCCGCCGACGCCAGCGGCACCCTCACCATTCCCGAGCTGCTGGAGGGCACCACCTCCGGCACCACCACCACCTACACCCTGACCGCGCAGACCGGCACGAGCGAGGTGCTCAGCGGCGTCACCAGCACCACGGCCGGTTACAACGGGTCGTACCTCGGCCCGACCATGAAGTGGACCAAGGGCAACACGGCCCTGCTGAACATCACCAACAGCCTGGGCGCCGACACCACGGTCCACTTCCACGGCGCCCACATCCCGCCAAAGATGGACGGCGGCCCGCAGAACGCGTTCGCGGACGGCGTGACCTGGTCGCCCACCTTCGAGGTCCTGGACGAGGCCAAGACCCTCTGGTACCACCCGCACGCCCTGGGCACCACGGCCGAGCAGGTCGTCAAAGGCCTGGCCGGAATGATCATCGTGGAGGACGACTCGGACGTCTCGGCCGCGCTGCCGAGCGAGTACGGCGTCGACGACATCCCGATCATCCTGCAGTGTCTGGCGGTCGACGCCGCCGGCGACATCAAGTACGAGGCCGCCGGCTACCGCACCTCCGGCGTCGTCTTCCCGGTGCTGGTCAACGGCACCAACGTGGACTCGACGACCCTCGGCTTCACCGCCACCAAGAAGCGCACCCGCTTCCGGGTCCTGAACGCCTCCCCCTCCGACATCATGACCGTCCAGCGCGGCGACGGCGGGACACTCACCCAGATCGCCACCGACCAGGGCTACCTCACCGAGGCCACCGAGGTGACCACGATCCGGCTGGTGGCCGGCGCCCGCGCCGAGTTCGTCCTCGACCTCGAGGACGCGGTCACGCTCCAGGCCGTCGTCACCACCGGCTGGATCCGCGGCGGAAGCGGCACGTACGACTTCCTGACCGTGACACCGGACGCCACCGACACGCCGGCCGACCTGCCGAGCACGCTCAACACCATCACCCGGTACGACACGAGCGCCTTCACCGAGCGGACGATCACCCTCGGCCAGGGCACCGGCGCGACCATGACCATCGACGGCGCGGCGGGCCTCACCATGGCCGCGATGACGATGATCAGTACCACTCTGGACGCCGAGGAGGTGTGGACGATCAAGAACGCGACGCAGCTGGAGCATTCGTTCCATCTGCACGACGTGCCGTACCAGCTGATCGAGATCAACGGCGAGACGCCCACCGGCGTCGACCTCGGCTGGTTCGACACCTACGAAGTGGTCGGCGGCGGCTCCATCAAGATCGCGATGAAGTTCACCGACTTCGCCGACGACACGTACATGTACATGCTCCACTGCCATCTCCTCCAGCACGAGGACGAAGGCATGATGGCGTCCCTCATGGTCACGGACAGCTAGCCCGGACCCAGCGGGCCGGCCAGTCGTTCCCGCCTCCTGAGCAGGCTGCCGCCGGCAGTGGAAGTGCCGGCGGCAGCCCCTGGCGCAGCGCATGGCGGGCCAGGTCTGTGGGGCTGCGACGTTCTGTGGGGCGCGACGTCACGTCAGCCCGGCGGCCCGCGCCCGTTTCACCACCGGGCCGATCACCTTGGCGACCGCTTCCACGTCGGCCTCCGTGGAGGTGTGGCCGAGGGAGAAGCGGAGGGTGCCGCGGGCCAGGTCGGGATCGGTGCCGGTGGCGAGGAGGACGTGGCTGGGCTGGGCGACACCCGCGGTGCAGGCGGAGCCGGTGGAGCACTCGATGCCCTGGGCGTCCAGCAGGAGCAGCAGCGAGTCGCCCTCGCAGCCCGGGAAGGTGAAGTGGGCGTTGGCCGGGAGACGGTCGACGGGGTCGCCGCCGAGGATCGCGTCCGGGACCGCCGTACGAACCGCCTCGATCAGGCTGTCGCGCAGGGTGCCGATCTCCCGGGCGAACCACTCGCGCTGCTCGGCGGCCAGCCGGCCGGCCACCGCGAAGGAGGCGATCGCGGGCACGTCGAGTGTGCCGGAGCGGACGTGCCGCTCCTGGCCGCCGCCGTGCAGGACGGGGACGGGGGTGTACTCGCGGCCGAGGACCAGGGCGCCGATGCCGTAGGGGCCGCCGACCTTGTGGCCCGATACCGTCATCGCGGCGAGGCCGGAGGCGGTGAAGTCGAGGGGGATCTGGCCGAAGGCCTGGACTGCGTCGGAGTGCAGGGGGATGCCGAACTCGGCCGCGGTCGCCGCGAGTTCACGGACCGGCAGGATCGTGCCGATCTCGTTGTTGGCCCACATGACGGTGGCGAGGGCCACGTCGTCGGGGTTGCGGGCGATGGCCTCGCGCAGCGCCTCGGGGTGGACTCGGCCGTGCGGGTCGACCGGGAGGTACTCGACCGTGGCGCCCTCGTGTTCGCCGAGCCAGTGGACGGCGTCCAGGACGGCGTGGTGTTCCACGGGGCTGGCGAGGACCCGGGTGCGGGCCGGGTCGGCGTCGCGGCGGGACCAGTACAGGCCCTTGACCGCGAGGTTGTCGGCCTCGGTGCCGCCGGAGGTGAACACGATCTCGCTGGGGCGGGCGCCGAGCGCTTCCGCGAGGGTTTCCCGGGCCTCCTCGACGGATCGCCGCGCGCGACGGCCGGACGCGTGGAGGGAGGAGGCGTTGCCGGTGGTACCCACGTGCGCGGTGAGTGCCTCGACCGCCTCGGGGAGCATCGGGGTGGTCGCGGCGTGGTCGAGGTATGCCATGGTGGCCCCGATTCTACGGGTCGCCGGCGGGCGGTCTCCGGGCAGCCGGACAGACTCCTCGGCCGGCCTCAGAAGCTCCAGGACACCGTGTTGTCCATCTCCATGAAGGTGACGAGGACCACGAGGTCCGCCACGCCCAGTCCCAGGCCCAGGTACGCGCGGCCCTTGCGGGTCGTGCCGCGCCACAGGGCCGCTCCGGCCAGGGCGATGGCGATCGGGCCGAGGAAGAGGTTGAGGACCAGCAGTCCGAGAAGGCCGAGGATGAAGGACGCGACGGCCATGCCGTTGGCGTCGCGGGCGCCGGTGCGGCGCGTGGTGGTGGCGGTTTCGGTGGCCGGTGCGGTGAGTTGCATGACGGTTCAGCTCCTTGGGGCGATCGGGACGGACGGCGGACGGCGGACGGCTGGCCGGTTCGCGTCAGTCGCGTCAGTCGTGTCAGTCGCGTCAGTTCGCGGACGTCCCGCGACGGCGGCCGTGGCGCTCGCGGATCGCGAAGACGCCGAGCCAGGCGGCGATGACGGCGGCGGCGATCAGGGTGAAGGACAGCGGCGCGTGGGCGACGGTGCCCATGACCACGCCGAGCAGCAGGAGTGCGGCGACGAGGAACAGCATGGTGGGGATCCCCCTCCGTTACGTTTGGGTGAACGGTTGTAGTTACAGTTGTTCACTGACTTCCCACCCTAGCGTGCCTCATGACTTTTCAATTCCAGAGAACAGTTGTTAACTGCATGGTATGAGTCACACTCTCGGCATCCGGCAGGTCCAGAAGCAGAAGACCCGCCAGGCGCTCCTGGACGCCGCGCTGGCCCTGCTGGAGGACCAGAGCCTGAGCAGCCTCGGGCTGCGCGAGGTCACGCGCGCCGTCGGCGTCGCTCCGACCGCCTTCTACCGGCACTTCCGCTCCATCGCGGATCTCGGCGTGGTCCTGGTCGAGGAGGCGCTGGGCAGCCTGCACCCGATGATCCGGAGGACGGTGTCCAGCGCGGACGACAGCGGCGAGCGCATCGCGCGCGCCATCGAGCTGATCGCCGATCACGTGGACGCGTACCCCGCGCACGTCCGGTTCATCGCCCGCGAGCGGCACGGCGGGGTCCAGCCGGTCCGGGAGGCGATACGGGAGCAACTGTCGAGATTCGGCCAGGAGGTGAGGGACGAACTGGCCCAGGACCCCGAGTCCGCCGGCTGGGACGACGACGACCTCCTGATGCTCGCCAACCTCTACGTCGACCAGATGCTGATCACCGCCTCGCTGTTCCTGGAGGCCCAGGAGTCCTCGGAGGAGGAACGGGAGCGGGTCACACAGGTGGCACAGCGCCAGATGCGGCTCATCAGCATCGGCCGCCGGCACTGGCTGGACTGAGCGGGACCGGACCCGGACAACGCGCACGGGGCCGGATCCGGACACCACACAGGGGCGGCCCACCCGTCGGCCGGGTGTTCCGCCCCTGCGCGCGACCCGCGCGGTCGTCAGCCCTGCTGTGCCTACTGACTGGGGGTACCGCTGGGCGCCGCGCCACCACCGCCGCCCGCGCCCGGTCCGCCGCAGCCGCCACCCTGCCCCCCTCCGGGGCCGCCCTGCCCGCCGCCCGGCGCACCGCTCGGCATCCCCGACGGCGTGCCGGTCGGCTTCGCCGTCGCATTGCCGGTGGGGGCGCCCGACGGAGCGCCCGACGGAGCCCCCGACGGGGCGCCGCTCGGCCTCCCCGAGGGGTTGCCGCTCGGCGCTCCGGACGGCGGCTGACAGGACTGCTGCTGACCGGAGTTGCCGCTGTCCGACGACGAGGAGTCACTCGAGCCGCAGGCCACCAGGATCAGGGGCGAGAGCGCCAGCAGGGCCACCGCGGGGACGAGACGCACACGCTGCATGAGAAACAACTCCAAGGAAGATGAGGAAGTCCTGAGGCGGGCACTCAACCAACGCCGCTTAGGCCTTCCTTGGGGCTGCCCTGTGTCGGGTCTGTGCGCCAGGTCAAGTGCCTCTAAAGGGAACGCACTGACCTGCACTTCTCCCCGGACACCTCACCTATCCGCTGGTACAGGTCCGTGACAGAGGCGCCCGCCGCGGCCGGCCGCGTTCGGCCGGCCGCCGGAACTCGACCCACAACCGGCCGAGTTCTTCCTCAGCCGAGCCTGGCCCTGGCCAGCTGCCGCGACTGCGCCACCAGCCGGTCCGCGCTGTCCCACACCTCGGCGTCCTCCTCCAGGAAGCCGCCGGCCAGGTTGCGCGTGGTGATCGACACCCGCAGCGGGCCCGGCGCCGGGCGGCAGCGGACATGGACCGTCAGCTCGACCGTGGGCACCCAGCCGGACAGCCCGAGCTCGAAGGCGGTCGGCGGCAGCGCGTCGACCGCAAGCAGCAGCGAGAGGGGGTCGGCGTCGCGGCCGTCGGCGAGCCCGAACCAGGCCCGCATCTCGCCCTTGCCGGAGGGCGCGCCGAGCGCCCAGCCCAGCGTCGACGGGTCGAGCTTGAGCATCAGCCGGTCGGCGATGGCCGAGCTGCCGTCCATCGGGGCGGGTCCGTCCTCGGGGCCGAAGCACTGCTCGACGGGCGGGATCGCGGGCGGCCTGGCGGTCGTACGGACGTCGTCGGGGAGGGAGTCCAGATCGCCGTAGGAGGCGAGGACGCGGATGCGTTCGATCTCGCGGCCCTGGTCGTCGTACTGGAAGAGCGAGGCCTGGCCGGTCGAGAGCGTGCGGCCGGTACGGACGACGTCGGTGCGCACCACCGCGGGGCCCGGCCGAGAGGCGGTCAGGTAGTGCGCCGAGACGGTGAACGGGTCGTCGTGCGGCAGGGCGTGCGCGAGCGCGCGCCCGAGGACGGCCAGCAGATAGCCGCCGTTGACGGCGTTGATGATCGTCCAGCCGGCGGAGAGGTCGATGTCGTAGACCCCGGGCTCTCGCGGGGTGAGCGCGGTGTCCCGGTCGAACTCGCTGTCGCCGACCACGGCGCGCGCGGTAGCTGCTTCTGACATGCCTGAACGGTACAACAGTTGATTACTAAGCGGTAGCTTTGGCTGTTTCGGGCGCGTGACGCTCTCCAGGTGAGGCCTCGGCAATATCTCGGTAAGTGTCCGTACTCGTCCGTAAACCCATGGCCCCGGCTTTCCCTCTGTAGGGGCATGAGCCTCACCGGGACTTCCTTCCTCTACGCCCTGATCGCCCTGGCCGTCGTCGCGATCGTGCTGCCGCTCGTGCTGTGGTCACGGCTGCGGGGGCCCAGGGTCGTGCGGGCCGCGGCTCGCGTGCTGATGCTGCTGTTCGCCCAGGGCACGGCGGTCGCCCTGGTCCTCGTTCTGGTCAACAACGAGAACAACCTCTACGACAACTGGGGCGACGTGCTCGGCACCGGCGACCACGTCCAGCAGGCCGCCGATCTGGGCGCCGACGGCACCGGCGGGATCGCGTTGCACCGCCTGCCCAAGGTGCGGCAGACGTTCGAGGAGGCCGGCGGGTCCGGGATGCGCGCGGCGGGCGGGGTGCGGGTCACCCAGCTCAAGGGCCGGGTGTCGGGCGTGAACGCCGAGGTCTACGTCTGGCTGCCGCCGCAGTACGACGAGCCCGCCTACCGTCATCACCGGTTCCCGGTGGTGGAGTTGCTGCCGGGCTATCCCGGCTCGGCGAAGGCCTGGTTCGGATCCCTGCGTGTGCACGAGCAGTTGCTGCCGCTGATGCGGGACGGCCGGGTCGCGCCGTTCATCCTGGTCGCGCCGCGCACCAACCTGCTGGCCGGGGTGGACACCGGCTGCGCCAACATCCCGGGCACGGTGAACGCCGACAGCTGGCTCAGTGTCGACGTGCCGAAGATGGTCATGGACAACTTCCGCGCCGAGCGCGCTCCGGCGGGCTGGGCGGTCGCCGGGTACTCGGCGGGCGCGCACTGCGCGACGAAGCTCGCCGTCGCCCACCCCGACCGCTACCGGGCCGCGGTCAGCCTGTCCGGCTACAACGACCCGATCGGCGAACGCAATTCGCTGACCGCGCAGAACCCCGCCCTGCGGAACACCAACGACCCGCTCGTGAGGCTGAGGGAGGCCCGCACCCCGCCCCGGATCGCGCTCTACCTCTCCGGCCAGCCGCACGACGGCTACGAGGCGGCCGTGGCCCTCGAACAGAGCGCGAAGGCGCCGACGACCGTGCATGTGGTCTACGTCCCGAAGAGCGCGGGCGGGCACACCATGGCGCTGTGGCGGCCCCAGGTGGTCCCCTCGTTCCGCTGGCTGACCGTGGAGATGGGCCAGAGCCGCCCCGCGGCGGGCACTACTCCTCTTGTACCGTCGACCGCCGGTGCCAGGCACGCGGAGCTCGCCAGTGGAAGCGCATCGCGAACAGCCGCAGCAGGAAGGCCGTGAGGGCGGCGAACGCGCTGGTGAGCGGGGTGAGGGCGCCGTAGCGGATACACAGCGCGACCATCGTGGCGCCGACGATCGCCGGGACCGCGTACAGGTCGCGGTCCCAGCGCAGCAGCGACGGCACCTCGTTGGCTAGCACGTCCCGCAGGACGCCGCCGCCGACCGCGGTGGCCAGGCCCATGACCGTCGACGAGGTGAGGCCGAGGCCGTACTCGTACGCCTTGGTGGTGCCGGCGACGCAGAACAGGCCGAGGCCGGCCGCGTCGAAGACATTGACCGCCGACTGGATGCGCTCCACCTGCGGATGCAGGAAGAAGACGAGGAGGGCGGCGAACAGCGGGGTGATGAAGTAGCCGAGGTCCGTGAAGGCGGCGGGCGGCACGGCCCCGATGACCAGGTCGCGGAACAGCCCTCCGCCCAGCGCGGTGACCTCGGCGAGGACGGCTATGCCGAAGATGTCGAAGTTCTTGCGGACGGCCAGCAGCGCGCCGGAGATGGCGAACACGAAGATGCCGACGACGTCGAGCGTGTGCTGGACGGAGGGGCTGAACAGTTGCTGGAGCACCCCACATTGTTACTCAGAAGGTGGGTGCACCTTGCAATACAAGGACCACAAGGCTCACAGGACCTACAGGGCGGGCTTCCCTGTAGTGAACAGCCAGGTCTGGAAGAGGTCGTCCAGCTGCTGTCCGGAGACCCGCTCGGCGAGGCGGATGAAGTCGTCCGTGTCGGCGTTGCCGTACCGGTGCAGCTTCGTCCAGGTCGGCAGCAGCTTGAAGAAGGCGGTGTCGCCGATGCGTTCGCGCAGCACCTGGAGGGTCATCGCGCCGCGCTGGTAGACGGCGGAGGCGAACATGGTGTCGCGCTGCGGGTCGCCGACGACCGTCTGCCAGAAGGCGTTGTCGGCGGGGCGGGAGTTGTACCCGGCCAGGAACGAGTCATGGGCGGTGCGGGTGCCCTGGTGCTCGGCCCACAGCCACTGGGCGTAGGTGGCGAAGCCCTCGTTGAGCCAGATGTCCTTCCAGTGCGCCACCGAGACGGAGTCGCCGAACCACTGGTGGGCCAGCTCGTGCACGATGGTCGACTCGTTGCGCACCGCCGAGTAGACCGGCTTCGACTGCACCTCCAGCGAGAACCCGGCCTGCGGCATGTCGTCGACGATCGCGCCGGTCTCCTCGAACGGGTAGGGCCCGAAGACCTGCGCCCAGTAGTCGGTCGCGGCGGCGGTCACGCCGTACACGTCGACGGAGTTGGCGTTCGCGAGCACCGGGTCGATGGCCACGTAGATCGGGATGCCGGAGGGGGTCTTCCCGGTCCGCACGTCGAACTTGCCGATGGTCGCGGTCGCGAGGTAGGTCGCCATGGGCTTCTTCTCGCGCCAGTGGGTGTACGTCGAGCCGCCCTTGTCGTACGTCGACACCAGCCGCCCGTTGGAGACCGCGGTCAACCCCTTGGGGGCCTTGATCCGGATGTCGTAGGCGGCCTTGTCCAAGGGGTGGTCGCTGGACGGGAACCAGGTGGAGGCGGCGTTGGGTTCGCAGGCGACGAAGACACCGTCGTCGGTCTTCATCCAGCCGTAGTCGGAGCCGAAGACGATGGGGCCACCGAGAGGCTCGGGGACACCGCCGTAGGTGACGGTGACCTTGAAGGTACGGCCCTTGCTCAGGGACGCGCGCGGAGTGATGCGCAGTTCGTCACCGGCGCGCGTGAACTGGGCCCGTCTGCCGTTCACTTCGACTCTGGTGACCTCCAGTTTCTGCAGGTCGAGGTCGAAGGAGGACAGGCTTCGGGTGGCGCGGGCGGTGATCGTCGTACGGCCGTCGAGACGGTCGGTGTCCGGGGCGTAGGCGAGGTCGAGGGAGTAGTGGAGGGCGTCGAAGCCGCCGTTGCCGAGGTCGGGGAAGTAGGAGTCACCGATGCCGGGCGTGCCCGGGGCGGGTGCGGGGGCGGCGGCGATGACCAGGAAGGAGGCCGCCGCGGTCGCGAGGACCCCTAACCGCGCCGAACGGGAGAGCGTCATGAGTCGTCCCTTCGAACGTGTACCGATAAGTCGGACACGGACGACTCTGCACTCTCCCGTTTCGGCATGTGCATGACTTTGCCAACTCGTCATGCGCTACTTGTCGGTTGGCTCCTGGCTCTCCGTGGCGCCGTCGGTCTTCGCGACGGGCTCGGCGACCTCCGCGGATTCGGCGACCTCAGCGGACTCGGCGACCTCAGCGGGCTCGGCCACCTCCGCCGACACCTCCGCCGCCACCGCCGCCGACGTCTCCGCCGACTCCTCCAGCACCGCCTCCGGCACCAGTTCCGCCGCCTCCTTGGCGGCGGAGAGCAGCACCGTCTCCTGCGGGGCCTGGTCCTCGAAGTTCTCCGGGTGATGGCAGGCCACCCGCTGGCCGGGCTTCAGCTCGACGAGCTGCGGCTCCGTGGTCCGGCAGATCTCCGTCGCCTTCCAGCACCGGGTGTGGAAACGGCAGCCGCTCGGCGGGGAGATCGGCGAGGGCACGTCGCCCTTGAGCAGGATGCGCTCGCTCTTGGCCGCCCGGCGCCTGGGGTCCGGGATCGGCACGGCCGACATCAGCGCCTTGGTGTACGGGTGCATCGGCGCCTTGTACAGCGCGTCACGGTCGGCGAGTTCGACGATCTTGCCGAGGTACATCACCGCGATCCGGTCCGAGACGTGCCGGACGACCGAGAGGTCGTGCGCGATGATCACGTACGTCAGCCCGAGCTCCTGCTGGAGGTCGTCCAGCAGGTTCACCACCTGCGCCTGGATCGACACGTCCAGCGCGGAGACGGGCTCGTCCGCCACCACCAGCTTGGGGTTGAGCGCGAGCGCGCGGGCGATGCCGATGCGCTGACGCTGACCGCCGGAGAACTCGTGCGGATACCGGTTGTAGTGCTCGGGGTTGAGACCGACCACCGACAGCAGCCTCTGCACCTCCTTCTTCACCCCGCCCTCGGGCGAGACGCCCTGGAGCTTGAAGGGGGCGCCGACGATGGTGCCGATGGTGTGGCGCGGGTTCAGCGAGGAGTACGGGTCCTGGAAGATCATCTGCACGTCACGGCGCAGCGGACGCATCCCGCCCACGCCGAGGTGCGTGATGTCCTTGCCCTCGAACTCGACGGTGCCGGCGGTCGGTTCGAGCAGCCGGGTGATCAGCCGGCCCATCGTGGACTTGCCGCAGCCGGACTCGCCCACGACCCCGAGGGTCTCACCGGAGCGGACCTCGAAGTCGATGCCGTCGACCGCGTGCACGGCGCCGACCTGCCGCTGGAGCAGGCCCTTCTTGATCGGGAAGTGCTTCTGCAGGCCGGTGACCTTCAGCAGCACCTCGCCACCTGGACGCCTGCCATCGCTCTGCGCGGGAATCGTCCCCGCTTTCTCGGCCTTCTCGTCGCTCACAGCTTCGGCGCAATCTCTTCGATCCAGATACGCTCCCGCTGCTCGTGCGTCATGTGGCAGGCGGCCCAGTGCCGCCCACCGACCTCGGTCAGCTCGGGGCGGACCGTGCGGGTGACGTTGTCCTTGGGGATGTCGGCGTACGGGCAGCGCGGGTTGAAGGCGCAGCCGGACGGGATGTTGATCAGCGAGGGCGGGGATCCCTTGACCGGGATGAGCCGCTCCTGCTGCTCACGGTCCAGGCGCGGCATCGAGCCGAGCAGACCCCAGGTGTACGGGTGCCGCGGCTCGTAGAACACGTCCTCGGCGGGACCCCGCTCGACACAGCGACCGCCGTACATCACCAGGATGTCGTCGGCCAGCTCGGCGACGACTCCCAGGTCGTGGGTGATGACGATGACCGCGGAGCCGAACTCCTTCTGCAGGTCCCGGATGAGGTCGAGGATCTGCGCCTGGACGGTCACGTCGAGGGCGGTCGTCGGCTCGTCCGCGATCAGCAGCTCGGGGTTGTTGACCAGTGACATCGCGATCATCGCGCGCTGGCGCATACCGCCGGAGAACTCGTGCGGATAGCTGTTCACCCGCTTGTCGGGCTGGGGAATGCCGACCCGGTCGAGCATCTCCACGGCACGGCGCCTGGCGGTCTTCTTGTCCACGTCGTTGTGGACCCGGTACGCCTCCACGATCTGCTGGCCGATCGTGTAGTACGGGTGCAGCGAGGACAGCGGGTCCTGGAAGATCATCGCCATCTCCCGGCCGCGCAGCTTGCGCACCTCGTCCGGGTCGGCGCTCAGCAGCTCGGTGCCGTCCAGCCAGATCTCGCCGGAGATCCGCGCCTTCTTCTTGCCGTACTGACCGGCGGTGTGCAGCCCCATGATGCCGAGCGAGGTCACCGACTTGCCGGAGCCGGACTCGCCCACGATGCCGAGGGTCTTGCCCTTCTCCAGCTGGAAGCTGAGCCCGTCGACGGACTTGACCAGGCCGTCGTCGGTCGGGAAGTGCACCTTCAGGTCACGTACTTCGAGGAAGGCGGTGGGTGCGGGCCGGCCGGCCACGGGTTCCCCCACGGCCGCTCCGGTCTTGTGCAGGTCGGTCATCCCAGCCTCACTCGCGGGTCGATGACGGCGTACAGCAGGTCCACGACGAGGTTGGCGACGGCGATCGCGAGGGCCGCGAACAAGGTCACCCCGAGGATCACCGGCAGGTCCTTGCTGCTGATGGCCTGGACCGCGGCGAGACCGAGGCCGGGGAGGTTGAACGTGGACTCCGTCAGGACGGCGCCGCCGAGCAGTACGCCGATGTCGAGACCGAAGACGGTCAGGATCGGCGTCATCGCGGACCGCAGTGCGTGCCGGGTGATGACCACGCGTTCCCCGAGCCCCTTGGCCCGGGCGGTGCGGATGTAGTCCTCGCCGAGCACGTCGAGCATGGTGGCCCGGGTGAGGCGGGCGTACATCGCGGCGTTCAGCAGGGCGAGCACGATCCATGGCAGCAACAGGGTCTCGAACCAGACGCCGATGGAGTCGTCGGTACTGAGGCTGTCCTGGATGTGCACCCACCCGAGGCTGTGCACGAAGATGCCCATCGCCACCATGCCGGTGAAGAAGATCGGCAGGGAGACGCCGCCGAGGGCGCCGATCATCGCGGCGCGGTCCCAGACGGAGCCCCGCTTGAGCGCGGAGAGGACGCCGGTGCTGACACCCGCGATCAGCCAGAGGACACACGCACCGGCGGCGAGCGCGGCGGTGACCGGCAGCGCCTCCTTCAGCGTGTTCCACACCGGCTCCTCCGTGACGAAGGAGTAGCCGAAGCAGGGGGCCGGGCAGTGCGTGACGTCACTGCCGTTGGCGTAGTCCCGGCCCAGCGGAATGCCCTTGACGAAGTCCCAGAACTGGAGGAACAACGGATCGTCCAGGCCCAGCTTGGTTCGGATGCCCTCGACCTGCTCGGCTCCGGTTGCCTTGCCGGCGAAGAGGACGGCGATGTCCTGTCCCGCCCACTTGGGCAGCATGTAGAAGACGGTGAAGGTCGCGAGCAGTACGACCAGCACCATGATGACAACGGCGACCAGACGCCGGATGAGATAAGCAAGCACTGTGCGCGGCCCGGCGGCGGCCGGGAACCTCCTTGTGGGAGGTCCCGACCGCCACCAGAGCCATCACCTGCCCTTCGGACTGGCGGGATTCGGCGGCAAGGGATCAAGCAACGTCGATCGGCTACTACTTCACGACGCCCAGGGACACGTAGTCGTAGCGGCCGTTGTACGCGGCGGACGAGTAGACGTTCGTCAGGCGGCTGCCGCGCCACGAGATGTTCTTCTCGTAGATGAACGGCATCCAGTCGGCGTCGTCGAGCAGCACCTTGTTCAGCTGCTCGTACAGCTCCTTGGACTTGGCCTGGTCAGTGGTCGCGATCGCGTCGTCGAAGATCTGGTCGATCTTCGGGTTCTTGATCTGCGACTCGTTGTAGTTGCCGTTCTCGAAGATGAAACGGCTGTCGAACAGCGGCTGCGCGTAGCCCTGGCCGGTCGGGAAGTCGGGGCCCCAGCCGCTCATCGTCATGCCGTAGCCGCGCTCCTTCACGACCTTCGGCGAGCCGGTGATGCTGGAGGACTGGGCGCCGTCGATCGGGTCGACCTCGACCTTGATGCCGACCTTGCCGAGCTGCTCCTGCAGGGCCTCGGCCGCGTCGACCTCACCCGGCTGGTTGGTGCGGGCGGTCAGCTTGGTGGAGAAGCCGGACGGCTTGCCGCACGCCTTCAGCGACTCCTTGGCCTTGGCGACGTCCGGCTTGCCCTTGCGGGCGACGACGCCGTACGGGTCGTAGTCGCTGTAGCCCGGGATCGTCTTCGGGAAGACGGAGTTGGCGATGTCGCCACCGGCGATCGCGCCACCACGGGTCTGCTGCAGACCGGCGAAGTCCGTGGCGTAGAAGACGGCCTTGCGGCAGTCGACGTTGTCGAACGGCTTCGCCGTCTGGACCAGGGCCACGTAGCGGACGAAGGAGGTCTGGAGGTTGTCCACGCTCGACTTGTGGTCCTGGACGGCGCTGACCCGGCCGGACTGGGTCATGCCGGTGCCGTTGACGTCGAGGTCGTAGTCACCTTCCATCAGCCGCTTGTCGTTCTCCTCCAGGTTGGCGGAGATCGTCACGGTGATCTTGTCCGGAAGGGCCTGGCGGAGCGGGTCCGAGGCCTTCTTCCAGGCGGTGTTGCGGACCAGCACCACGCTCTTGTTGGCGTTGTACGACTGGATCTTGTACGGGCCGGAGGAGAACGGGTGCTGCGTGTACTTGGCGCCGGTGTCCTTGCTCTGCTTCACCGGGGCACCGGTGGGCATGGCCAGGAACTGCTCGAAGTCACCGTTGGGCTTGGGCAGTTTGAAGACGATGGTCTGGTCGTCGGGCGTCTCTATCGCCTTCAGGCCCAGCTTGTCCTTGGACTTGTCCTTGTACGGGCCCTTGTACTCGCCCTTCGGGTCGAGCGTCTGCTTGATGTACGCCGGGCCACCGGTGATGGTGTCCGTCGCCCAGATGCGCTCGATGCCGTACTTGATGTCCTTGGAGGTCAGCGCGGAGCCGTCCTCCCAGGTGAGGCCGTCACGCAGCTTGTACGTGTAGGTCTTGCCGTCGGCCGAGACCTCGCCGGGTCCGGTGGCCAGGTCGCCGACCAGCTTGTTCGAGGCCTCGCCCGGCTTGGTGTCGTACGTGACCAGGGTGCGGGTGAAGAACCGCATGAAGTCCCACGTCATGCCGTAGTACGTACGCTGTGGGTCAAGGGAGTCGAAGTCCTGCTTGCCGACGAACTTCAGCGTCCCACCCTTCTTGGTGGACGCGTTGACGACCTTGTTCAGCGCCGCGCTGTAGCCGGCGCCCTTCTCGCCCTTGTCGTCACTGTCTCCGCCGCCGCACGCCGTGGTGGTCACCAGCGCCGCGACAACGAGGGCTGCGCCAGCAGCGAGCCGCCGCTTCGGGGAACCTGTGGGCATTTTCTCGTATCCTCCGAGATTCGCGGTTCCGGTCCTGTGCCGGAGAACCATGGAAAGAGCCACCTGACGGTGCGGCAGGGGCAAGTCGTGCGTCAGCGGGTCCCCTTGGGGTCGAGAGCGTCCCGCAGTCCGTCACCGAAGAGGTTGAAGGCCAGGACGGTGATGAAGATCGTCGCGCCGGGGAAGACCATGAACATCGGGTCGTGCTCGTAGGTCTGCAGGGCGTCGCGCAGCATGCCGCCCCACGACGCGGTCGGCGGCCGCACACCCGCACCGAGGAAGCTGAGCGCCGCCTCCGTGAGGATGTTGGTCGGAATCATCAGCGTCGCGTAGACCATGATCGGCGCGAACAGGTTGGGCAGCAGCTCCCGGAAGAGGATGTACCGCCTGCCACCGCCCAGGCTGCGCGCGGCCTCGATGTACTCGCGCTCACGGAGGCTCAGCGTCTGGCCCCGGACGATACGGCCGACGTAGGGCCAGCCGAAGAAGCCGATGACCGCGACCAGGACGGCGATGCGTACGCCCGAGCCGGTCAGCCCCAGCAGGTCGTCCGGGAGGACCGAGACCAGGGAGATGATGAAGAGAAGCTGCGGGAAGGAGAGCAGCACGTCCATGGTGCGGCTGATCACGGCGTCGACCCAGCCGCCGAAGTAGCCGGCGACGATCCCGAAGAGCGTCCCGAGCACCACCGCGACCACGGCGGCGAGGAACGCCACGAGGAGCGAGATGCGGGCGCCGTAGACGATGCGGCTGAAGACGTCGCGGCCCTTGTTGGGCTCGACGCCGAACAGGTAGTCACCGCTCACGCCGCCCCAGGCACCCTGCGGCAGGTTGGTCAGCGGGTCGAGTTCCTCCTGGTGGAACTCGTTCGGCGGGTGTCCGAGCAGCGAGACGATCAGCGGGGCGAACACCGCGACCAGCACCAGGACGAGCACGGTGACACCGCCCGCGAGAGCGACCTTGTCCTGCTTCAGGCGGTGCCAGGCGATCTGCTTCAGGGACCGGCCTTCGACCTTCTGGGCGCCTGAGGCCGCGGGGTCGACTGGAGCGGTCGGCGCCGCTTCCGCAGCGGTGTCGTGCAATGGCGCCGTCATGGCAGGGACCCCTCTCAACCGGCGGTGACCGGCCCGCACATGCCGCTGTAGCGGCTTCATCTTCCATGAAACTCAAAGGGGCAACCCCCCTTGGACCGGGAGTCTTCAACGCCTCGGCGATCAGGTGCCAGCCTTGGCGGTGAATGGATGCGCAACCGTGATGCTCCACCGGTGATTCCGTTATCCGAACAGCGGGTAACAGCTGTCGGACGTATGGAAGTTGGGACACCGGGGCGAAACGGGCGGCATCGAGGTAACCCGACGCCAATCTACGCGCATGGATTGTCGCCGCGAACCAAAGGAAGATCATTAACCCTAAAGTGACCTATGTCACAAGTCCGAACTGCCGCTCATAACCGGTCAGTACCGGCCACCCGCCTGCGGATAGCCGTAGCCGGTCGCCGGGGCCTGGGCCGGGGCGGCGTGGGCCTCACGGTCGTAGAAGGGGCGGGCGTTGGTCCGCATCCACAGGGCGATCGGGTCGTACTCGTCGGACATGGCCACGGTCGACACCGGCAGCCCGTCCGGGACGGCACCGATGGACTGCTGCATCATCGCGCGCACCGAGTCGACCGCCGGCGGGCTGGTGTCGTAGACATCGAGACCGACGGCGAGATACGGCGCCCCCAGCGCGGGCTGCACCCAGGCGCGGCGCAGGGCGCGGACGGCCGGGGTGCGGTGGGCGTTCTGGGCGAGCAGGGCGTAGAACTGCGGGATCTCGATGCCGGGTTCGGACAGCCTGAGGGGCCCGGCGGGTTGGCGTTCCAGGCCGGTGGCGATGCGGCGCAGGTCGAGCCAGGGGATGCCGACACCGCCGCCCGGGGCGTGCGGATTGAGCCAGAGGCCGTAGTGGTCGGGGTAGAGGGTGCGGGCCGCGTCGAGCCCGTCGATCACTTCGTACGATCTGTTCCAGCCACTGGCCGACAGCTCCTGGGCGGAGGTGACGCACGGGGCGTAGCCGTACCCCTCGACCTGCATGTTCCCGTACTGGGCGTCGGGGGAACCGGCCTGGCCGTGCCACAGCAGCATCCAGATCTGTCCGGAGGACGGGGTGGCGAGCGCGCGCAGGAGTGCCTCGTAGGCGTCGTAACGCCCGGGCGTCACCTGGCGCAGCATGTGCTCGACCTGCCCGGCCGCGGTGCCGCTGGCGCTCACCTTTTACCGACCCTTCGTGATGTGGCCCCTGGATAGGGACCCAGCTTAGGCGCTCCGCCGGGTTGAGCCGTTGAGCTGTGTCAGTGGCCCTGTTGGTAGATCAGTAGCCCTGTTGGTAGAAGGGCCGCACGCTCTCCCTCATCCAGTGGCCCACCGGGTCGTCCGCCACGTCCAGGAGGATCAGGTTGACCGGCCACTGGACGGGGCTGGCGCCCAGGGCGCGGGCCAGGGCCTCCATCGGCAGGGGCCGCAAGTCGCCCTCCCACTGGGACAGTTCCACGCCCACGAACATGACCGGATCGGCCGTTTCGATGACGGCGAGGCAGCGGCGGGCGGTGAGCACCACGCCCGTGGCGGCGAACTCGGACGAGGCCGCCGCGAGGAAGTCGACCGGGTCGTCCTGCCAGTCCGGCTCGAACAGACGGACCCGGCCGCCGGCCGCGGGGCCGTCCAGCGGGGTACGGCCCACCCGGCACAGTTCGGCGACGGCGGCCGGCGGCAACGGGACACCGACCGTGCCGTCCGGGTTCACCGCGAGGCCGACCTGGGGCGGCAGACCGCGGGCGAACTCGACCGCGGGAGCGATGGTGTACGACAGATGCGAGCCGACGACCTGGCGGAACTGCTCCTCGGAGCTGAACACCGGGACATGGACCTGGCCCTCGATCTCCAGGGTGGGCAGGTCAAGGGGGCCGCTGTGCGGGCCGCCGCCGTTGGGCAGCGGCACCCAGACGAAGCTGCGGCCGAGCACCTCGATGATCCGTCCGCCCGCCCCGGGGACGCCGAGGGCGGCGGACAGCACCTCCTCCAGCTCGTTGCCGGGCCATCCGCCGTGCGGATGAGGGTGTGCCTGTGCCGGGAAACCCGGGAAGTCAGCGGGGAGATCCGCCGGGAAGTCCATCTGCCTGCCTACCGCCTGCCTGATACCGCATACCGCCTGCTGTGGCTGAAAGGCTAACGGGTGCGGGGCACCCATGAGAGACGGGTGGCCGGTCAGATCCGGCCACCGAACCCGATCCCGGTCACCCCGTGAAGCCGATCCGCCGCAGCACGTTCGCCGCGTCCCGGTCGACCAGCACCGCCGAGCCGCAGCCCGGGGGCAGGTCGCCCTTGGCCACGGAGCCGATCAGGCGGGAGGCGGCACCCCGGTGGCGCAGGAAGGCGTACCGCGAGACACCGCGGCCCCTCTCGCGCTGGCCGGCCAGCGCGGTGTCCGGCGTGACGTCGAGCAGCAGCAGGTGCAGGGTGCCGGCCCGGCGACGCGCCTCGCGGGCCAGCCAGCCGCGCACCCAGGCCTGCGTACCGCAGTCGTGCACCACGACTCCCTCGCCGGAGCGCAGGGCGCGACGCAGACCGGCGTAGTGCGCGAGGCGGACCAGTGGGCGGTAGACCGCGTACGGCAGGAAGCGGGGCATCCGCGTCGCCCAGCGGTCGCGGGCGTCCTGGGAGTCGATGCGCAGGCCGTTGACCGTGCGCCGCATCAGCGTGGACTTGCCGCTGCCGGGCAGGCCGGTGATCACGACGAGGTCCTGGGGGCCAAAAAGCAGTGCGTGCGGGCTGTGGCCACCGCGCTCACGGAGGTCGCGGACGACGGGTGCGCTGAGCGGGCCGCAGGCCTCCGTGGCCGGGACCGTCGGCTGCTGAGGCAGCGCGAGGGCCGAGGTGGTCGCGTACGCCGTGGTCCTCTTCACCGTGATCGTCCTCCCCTGGGGTGGTCACGAGATTTCCTCCCCGTCGAGTGTAAAGAGAAGGTAATGCGCGGTGCCTCGTGTTTTCGTGCTCGTCCTGCCACAAGCCGGTCACAGATGCGGCCCTGCCGTAGTCGACCGAGGCGTGCAATGATGTCGGCGCCAACTGCATACCGGCCGCTTGAATCCGCGCGGGAGAGTTCCGGGTCGTACGTTCGTCGTACGGGTGCCCGGGCGCCGAAGGAGCAAGTCCCTCCCTTGAATCTCTCAGGCCCCCGTTACCGCGCGGGCGAGGCACATCTGAAAAGCGGGCCGCTGCGACAGTGGCTCCACCCAAGGTGCAAGTCATGATCACCGCTTCGCGGGGTCCTGACGAACCTCTCAGGTTCCGATGACAGATGGGGAGGAACGACCTCGCCCTCCCTCATGCTCGAACGAGCTCGCGCGGGAGGTACCCCCATCGCCTTGGGAGACGACCGTCCGATGAGCAGTACCGCACCCCGTCACACCGCGCTCGACGCCCTGCATCGTTCGCTGGGCGCGACCATGACCGACTTCGCCGGCTGGGACATGCCCCTTCGCTACGGCTCCGAGCGCGACGAACACCACGCCGTGCGCACCCGCGCCGGCCTCTTCGACCTCTCGCACATGGGCGAGATCACGGTGACCGGCCCGCAGGCGGCTTCCTTCCTGAACCACGCGCTGGTCGGCAACATCGCCTCCGTCGGCGTCGGCCGCGCCCGCTACACCATGGTCTGCCGGGCCGACGGCGGCATCCTGGACGACCTGATCGTCTACCGGCTCGCCGAGACGGAGGCCGGGTCCGCTCACTACATGGTCGTCGCCAACGCCTCCAACGCCCAGGTGGTGCTGGACGCGTTGACCGAGCGTGCCGCCGGCTTCGACGTCGAGGTGCGTGACGACCGGGACGCGTACGCGCTGATCGCCGTGCAGGGTCCCGAGTCGCCGGGTGTCCTGAAGTCCCTCACCGACGCCGACCTCGACGGCCTGAAGTACTACGCCGGCCTGCCCGGCACCGTCGCCGGCGTCCCCGCTCTCATCGCCCGCACCGGGTACACCGGCGAGGACGGCTTCGAGCTGTTCGTGAGGCCCGAGCACGCCGTCGAGCTGTGGCAGGCCCTGACCAAGGCCGGCGAGGGCGTCGGTCTGGTCCCCTGCGGACTGTCCTGCCGGGACACCCTGCGCCTGGAGGCGGGCATGCCGCTGTACGGGCATGAGCTCTCCACGTCGTTGACCCCCTTCGACGCCGGCCTCGGCCGGGTGGTGAAGTTCGAGAAGGAGGGCGACTTCGTGGGCCGCGAGGCCCTCCAGGAGGCCGCCACCCGTTCGGAGCAGAACCCCCCGCGCGTCCTCGTCGGCCTCGTCGCCGAGGGCCGCCGGGTCCCGCGCGCCGGGTACCCGGTCGTCGCGGACGGCCGGGTGATCGGCGAGATCACCTCCGGCGCGCCCTCCCCCACGCTGGGCAGGCCCATCGCGATGGCGTACGTCGACAAGGCGCACGCGACACCGGGCACGTCCGGTGTCGGTGTGGACATCCGGGGCAGTCACGAGCCGTACGAGGTCGTGGCGCTGCCGTTCTACAAGCGTCAGAAGTAGCGACGACCGAAAGCGGTCGGCGTGCGTGACCCTGCGCACTTTCCGCTGCTCACATACGTTTCCAGCAGACCCCCACTCATCAGCACTCCCCCGCGTACAGGAGAATTCAGGCCATGAGCAACCCCCAGCAGCTGCGCTACAGCAAGGAGCACGAGTGGCTGTCGGGCGCCGAGAACGGCGTCTCGACGGTCGGCATCACGGAGCACGCGGCCAACGCGCTCGGTGACGTCGTCTTCGTGCAGCTCCCGGAGGTCGGTGCCGATGTGACCGCGGGTGAGACCTGCGGCGAACTGGAGTCGACCAAGTCGGTCAGCGACCTGTACTCCCCGGTGACCGGTGAGGTCACCGAGGTCAACGAGGACGTGGTCAACGACCCGTCGCTGGTGAACTCCGCCCCCTTCGAGGGCGGCTGGCTGTTCAAGGTGCGCGTGGCGAAGGAGCCGGCCGACCTGCTCTCCGTCGACGAGTACACCGCCTTCACCGCCGGCTGAGGAGTCGTACACCTGATGTCCGTTCTGAACACACCCCTGCACGAGCTCGACCCCGAGGTCGCCGCCGCCGTCGACGCCGAGCTGGTCCGCCAGCAGTCCACCCTGGAGATGATCGCCTCCGAGAACTTCGCGCCGGTCGCGGTGCTGGAGGCGCAGGGCTCCGTCCTGACCAACAAGTACGCCGAGGGTTACCCGGGCCGCCGTTACTACGGTGGCTGCGAGCACGTCGACGTGACCGAGCAGATCGCGATCGACCGGGTCAAGGAGCTGTTCGGCGCCGAGTACGCCAATGTGCAGCCCCACTCGGGCGCCTCCGCCAACCAGGCTGCCCTGTTCGCGCTGGCCCAGCCCGGCGACACCATCCTCGGTCTGGATCTGGCGCACGGCGGCCACCTGACCCACGGGATGCGGCTGAACTTCTCCGGCAAGCAGTTCGACGTGGTCGCCTATCACGTGGACGCCGAGACCGGCCTGGTCGACATGGCCGAGCTGGAGCGGCTCGCCAAGGAGCACCGGCCGAAGGTGATCATCGCGGGCTGGTCGGCGTATCCGCGGCAACTGGACTTCGCCGAGTTCCGCCGGATCGCCGACGAGGTCGAGGCCCACCTGTGGGTGGACATGGCGCACTTCGCGGGTCTGGTCGCGGCCGGTCTGCACCCCAACCCGGTGCCGTACGCGGACGTCGTCACCTCCACCACCCACAAGACGCTGGGCGGCCCGCGCGGCGGGATCATCCTCGCGAAGAAGGACTTCGCGAAGAAGCTGAACTCGTCCGTCTTCCCGGGCTTCCAGGGCGGCCCACTGGAGCACGTGATCGCGGCCAAGGCGGTCTCCTTCAAGGTCGCCGCGAGCGAGGACTTCAAGGAGCGTCAGCGCCGTACGGTCGACGGCGCGCGGATCCTCGCCGAGCGTCTCATCGCGCCGGACGCCCGCGAGGCCGGTGTGAACGTGCTGTCCGGCGGCACCGACGTGCATCTGATCCTGGTCGACCTGCGCGAGTCCGAGCTGGACGGCCGGCAGGCCGAGGACCGGCTCCACGAGGTCGGCATCACGGTCAACCGCAACGCCGTTCCCGACGACCCCCGTCCGCCGATGGTCACCTCGGGCCTGCGGATCGGTACGCCCGCCCTCGCCACCCGCGGCTTCACCGCCGAGGACTTCGCCGAGGTCGCGGACGTCATCGCCGAGACCCTGAAGGCGCCCGCCCCCTTCGAGGGTGCCCCCGTCGAGGCGCTGAAGGCCCAGGTCGCAGCGCTCGCCGGCAAGCACCCGCTGTATCCCGGTCTGGGCAAGTAGTTCCTTTTCCCGGGTGCCGCGCACACTGAGAGGTGTGTGCGGCACCCCGCACCACCCGTACTGAGGAGTCACCGTGGCCATATCGGTCTTCGACCTGTTCTCGATCGGCATCGGCCCGTCCAGCTCCCACACGGTCGGCCCGATGCGCGCGGCCCACATGTTCGCCCGCCGGTTGCGCAACGAGGAGGTGCTGGACCAGGTCGCCTCCGTGCGCACCGAGTTGTACGGCTCCCTGGGCGCGACCGGACACGGCCACGGCACGCCCAAGGCGGTGCTGCTCGGCCTGGAGGGCGAGTCACCGCGCACGGTGGACGTGGAGTCGGCGGACGACCGGGTGACGCGGATCAGGGAGACGGGCCGCATCCGCCTGCTCGGCGAGCACGAGATCCCCTTCCGCTACGACGACGACCTGGTCCTGCACCGCCGCGAGACCCTCCCGTACCACGCGAACGGCATGACCCTGTGGGCGTACGACGCGGCGGGTGCGGAGGTGCTGTCGAAGACGTACTACTCGGTCGGCGGCGGCTTCGTCGTGGACGAGGAGGCGGTGGGCGCGGACCGCATCAAGCTGGACGACACGGTCCTGAAGTACCCCTTCCGCACAGGCGACGAGCTGCTGCGCCTGACGCAGGAGACGGGTCTGTCGATCTCCGCGCTGATGCTGGAGAACGAGCGGGCCTGGCGCACCGAGGAGGAGATCCACGAGGGGCTGCTGGCGATCTGGCGGGTGATGCAGGCGTGCGTGTCGCGCGGCATGTCCCGCGAGGGCATCCTGCCGGGCGGCCTGAAGGTCCGTCGCCGCGCGGCCGTCTCCGCACGCCAACTGCGCGCGGCGGGCGACCCGTTGGCGCACGCGATGGAGTGGATCACGCTCTACGCGATGGCCGTGAACGAGGAGAACGCGGCGGGCGGAAGGGTGGTGACCGCGCCCACCAACGGGGCCGCGGGGATCATCCCCGCCGTCCTGCACTACTACATCAACTTCGTGCCGGGCGCCGACGAGGACGGAGTGGTCCGTTTCCTGCTGGCCGCCGGTGCGATCGGCATGCTCTTCAAGGAGAACGCGTCCATCTCCGGCGCCGAGGTCGGCTGCCAGGGCGAGGTCGGTTCGGCGTGCTCGATGGCCGCGGGCGCGCTCGCGGAGGTGCTCGGCGGATCCCCGGAACAGGTCGAGAACGCCGCTGAGATCGGCATGGAACACAACCTCGGCCTGACCTGCGACCCGGTCGGCGGCCTGGTCCAGATCCCCTGCATCGAACGCAACGGCATGGCCGCGGTGAAGGCGGTCACCGCCGCCCGCATGGCGATGCGCGGCGACGGCTCCCACAAGGTGTCCCTCGACAAGGTCATCAAGACGATGAAGGAAACCGGCGCGGACATGAGCGTCAAGTACAAGGAGACGGCCCGGGGCGGGCTCGCGGTGAACATCATCGAGTGCTGAGGGGACGACCGGTCCGGATCGGACCGGATCGGTCGGGATCGGACCGGATCGGGGCGGATCGGGGCGGCATGTCCGACTGCGGCGTCCGACGCGCGTTCCCTGGTGGATCGGACCTTCGTGATCGCTCCAACACCATCGGCCACTGGGATTCCCCCACGCAACGAGCAGCCCGGCGCATGCTCTATATCACCACATCAACTCCGCTGTCCCTAAAAGGCGTTCATCCAGTCGTACAGTCCCATTGATCAGGCGATCCTCGGCCAAGGTGTGTCAAACTCGCCCCAGGACGAAGCGAGGCGGGGGGTCACCATGCCACCAGTTCATCCACCCTTCGGCGAGGAGCTGCGCCGGAGGAGAAACAGGTCCGGGATGTCCCTGGCCGTGCTGGCCGCCAAGATTCCCTGCTCGAAGGAGTACCTGAGCAAGATCGAGCGTGGTAAGGGCAACCCCAGCGACGCCATCGCCCAAGCGTGCGACGCCAAGCTGCGTGCGGGGGGACAGCTCGTCGCACTGCTCGGGCGTCCGTCACGGAACTCCAGTGACGCGTTGGTCGATTCCGCCTCGGAATCCGGCGGTCCCGGCCCATGGTCGCTCCAGCTGGAGGCGGACGGCGTGATCGACTTCGTCGCCCGCGATCCGGCCGCCCCCGCCGAAGGGGCACCCGCCGTCGCGGCGAAGTGGGCGATCACGCCCGGCCTGCGCGAGAACGGCTCGGCGGCCGAGACACTCACGATGTTCCGGACCCTGTTTCACCAGTACCGCAGCCTCGGTCAGTGCTCCAGCCCGAGCGTGGTGGCCCCGATGACCATCACGGCGACCGCCACCCTGCGCGGCCTCGGGCGCGCCGCGCCGCCCGCCCAACGCGGCGAGGCCCTCCGACTCGCCGCGCGTTTCGCCGAGTACACGGGCTGGATGGCGCAGGAGGCCGGCAACGACCCGGCCGCCCGGTGGTGGACCGGCCAGGCCGCGCGCCTGGCCAAGGCAGGCGGGGACCACGAGATGGCCGCGTACGCGCTGCTGCGCCAGGCCGAACTCGCCCTCTGCCAGGGCGACTCCATGTCCACCGTGGCCCTCGCCCACGCGGCGGCAACACGGGCGAGCGGCCGCCGTACCAGGGAACTGGCCGCGCAGCGCGAGGCCCAGGGGCACGCGCTCATGGGCAACGAGAGCGAGTGCCGACGCGCGCTGGAGCGGGGCGCCGAACTCGCGGACGACGTAGGACCCGAGGGCGACGGCAGCCCTTCCCTGGGCAGCACGCACCTTCCCGACCTCACCGCCTTCATCACGGCGTGGTGCCTGCGGGAACTCGGCGAGACCGAGGAGGCCGTCGCCCTGCTCGACGCGGGACAGGACACCATCGCGCCGCATGCGGTGCGCGCCCGCGGCCGCAATGGGGCTCGTCTGGCGCTGGCCCTGGCGGACGCCGGAGAGATCGAACGTGCCTGCGCGGTGGCCGAGTCGGTCGCCCAGGACGTGATGACGACGGATTCGGCGACCATCCGGGCCGAGCTGAGGCAGCTTCGATCGTCACTGGCCACCCGGCGGAAGCATCCCGCCGTCCACGCCACCCTTCCCGTCATCGCCGCGAGCCTGCGGGGAAACCCGGACTCGCGGGGAGACAACGGCTGACCCGGCGTCACCGAGGCTGAGCGGGCGGATGCGCCGCCCCGGTTCCAGCATCCCTTCCGTTCCCGCTCACCGCCTGCCGTCCCGGCCCTTCCCGCTCGCGCGTGCCGTCCCCGCTCGCACGGGCCGTCCCCTCCTCGCTCCTGCCATCTCGCCCCTGCCGCCCTCCCGTTGATCCCGCCGCGGCGCCGTTTCCGGGCAGAGCGCGCCCCGAGGCACGGCCCCCCGCCCGTGCGGCGCACCCGTATCCGCTTCCGTCCCGATCGGCCCTCCCGGCCCGGCTGTGTCCCGTTGCCTACAGAAAGGGCCACAGGCAACACATTGACCGCTCACAAGTCGGCTGAAAACGTCGGGATTACCCACCGGGACCAGCCGTCAGGCCGCATATCCGCAATCGCCAGGTGCGCTCTTCACGAAAGAGGAACAGCATGGCCCCCTCCATCTTCGTCAACTTCCGCCGAGCCGACACCGGTACCACCGGCCCGCACCTCGACACCGCACTCCAGCGGGAGTTCGGCAAGGAGGAGGTGTTCCGTGACCAGCGCTCCATCGCGAAGGGCGCGCACTTCCCCGACGAGATCATCGGGAAGCTCAGGAAGTGCGACATCCTGCTCGCGCTCATGGGCGACCGGTGGGCTTCGGTCACGGACCCGACGGGCCGCCGCTGCCTCGACAACGAGGACGACTGGGTGCGAAGGGAGATCGCCCTCGCCCTCGAGCTGGGCCTGACCGTGCTTCCCGTGCTGGTGGACCGCGCGGAGATGCCCGACAAGGACGCACTTCCCGGCGACATCCAGGTACTGACGACGCATCAGGCCGTGCACTTCCGTCCCCACCACGAGGACATCGACTTCCCGCCCCTCTTCAAGGCGATCCGCGATGCCGTTCCCGCTCTCGGCCCCGGACGGCCGAACGACACCGGTAAGGGGAACGGGAGTGGGCCGAGGGACGTCACGATCAACCGCGGCTCGGTGACGTTCGACAGGGGCACCGCCAACACCTTCAACTTCGATTCCAAGGGCGACCAGGACGACGGGGCGCGCACGTGAGCACAACAGACGAACTCCCCACGGACAGCACCCCCGAGCCCGGCACCGCCCCCGACCCGGACGGCGAGACCGCGGCCACGCCGCCCGACGGGACGCCTGGCGGCGAACCTGAGGACCGGGCGGAAGAACCCCGGGCCGAGGACCGGGAAACCCAGGACCCCCAGGACACTCGGGGCGCCCAGGGCGATACGAGCACCCCGGCGTCGTCCCGCGAGTCCTCGCCGGCCGCCCGCCCCGAACGGCGGGACGCCTTCGAGACCCTGGAGGCGTTCCACAGCTCCGTGGCCCAGCAGGGCAACGCCTACACGCTCAACGTGGGTACCTCCCAGCCCGTCGAGTACCAGCAGATGTCCCTCGACGCCGCCGAGACGTCACGGCTGCACCGTCTGTACCAGCCGGCTCCGCACACGACACGGATGGCCGACACCCTGGCCGAGCACCACCTTCTCGTGTTGGTCGGCTTGAGGGGCAGCGGGCGGGAAACCACGGGCCGTGTGCTCCTGGCCGATCAGTGCGGCGGTGACCGTGTCGGCGTCCTGCACGGTGAGGAGTCCGCCAGGCTCACCCAGGCCCTGATGGAGAAGGGCGGGCGCAGGCTGGAGCGGGGGCACGGCGTCCGGGTGAACCTGGGGACCCACAGCCCCGGCCAGAACACTCTCGACGTGCTGCGGCTGCGTGCCCGCGAACGCGGGGCGTACGTCGTGCTGATAGTCGAGGACACACGTACGGACCCTGGCGACCTGGGCCCGTACGCCGTCCACCACCGCAGGCCCGAGGACCCGGCGAAGGTGCTGGCGGCGCACCTGGGATCTGCGCTCGCCGAGCACCGTACCCACTGCGCGGATCCGGGCGGATGCAAGCGCGTCGCCGCGCAGAAGTTCATGGACCGGGTCCTGGCGGACGTCCGGCTGACCGGTACGCTCGCCGCCGCCCCCTCGGTCCACTGGATCGTCCGGTTGGCCAAGGACCTCGTCCCGCACCTGCACGGGCCCGAAGACGCGCTCGACCCACTGCTCGACACGCCCCACGGCGACCTGCGGAGCCAGGCCAGGCGCTTCCTGAGGCTGTCCGAGTCGGGGGCGGAGCCGGCCGCGCCGCCCTCCGCGGCGACCGATCCCTACCACCGGGCACTGCGCATCACCTATGTCCTGGGGCACGACCTGCCGCTGTCGGACGTCATCCGGACGGGCACGCTGCTGGGCACCGAGGTGCTGCGCGCCGAGAACCGGGACACGGCACCCGCCCGTCCCGTCTTCGAGGCGGATCTCGACCAGTTGGTCCCGCCGGGCAAAGGCATCGCCGCCGAACCGGGGGCCGGAGTCACCGACAACCCGCGCCGCGCCCGGCTCGCGGACCCGGAGGTGATGCCGGCCGTCGTGGAGGTCATCTGGCACGACCTTCCCTGGCTGCGCGAACCGCTGGTGCAGTGGTTGCGGAAGCTGGCCTCCGACCGTCTGGAACGGGTCCGGGCCCGGTCCGCGGTGATCGCGGGCCACCTCCTCCGCCACGACTTCGACAGCGTCTACCGGCACCTGGTGAAGTTCTGGGCGCTCGGCAACTCGGTCGCCGACCGGCGATGCGCCGCCCTGGCCATGGCGGTGGCGGTGGCGGCCGACGACCCCTGGCTGACGGAACGTGTCGCCAAGCAGCTCACCGACTGGGCCGGCAGCCCCAACCCGCAGTTCCAGGACAGTGCCGCACGGACCTACGGCACGCCGGTCGGAACCCGTGACGTGCCGGGCACCCTGCACGCCCTCCAGGCGCTGGGCGGCAGGCCGGCGCTGGCCCCCTACGCCTCCGTCGCCTACTCGACCGCCGCGCTGTTCCTGACCACCGGCGGGGCCGGACCGGTCGCCGAGGCGCTCGGCCGGTGGATCCGCTCGGACAACGACAACCTGCCCCGGCACGCGGTCCGTTCCCTGCTGGTCCTCGGCCCCTTCGCCGTCGGACCGGAGTTGCCGTCCCGGCCGACGCTCGCACAGCAGGCGATCGCCGACCCCGGGCGTGAGGAGACGCTCCTGATGCTGTGGCAGCGCGCGCTGATCGACCCGGCCCATTCCGGTCAGGCGTGGCAGCTGCTGCGGCAGTGGCTGCTGGCGGCCGACGAGGACGACGAACTGGCCGAGTTCCTGGAGAAGTTCGTGCCGCGGGTCTTCGGCCCCCGGCTGCGCACGCGAGCCGGCTTCCACCTCCGCCGGTGGGCACGGCAGCACCCGGAAGCCAGAACCCTGCACCGGCTGCTGCGCACGCTCGGCGAACCGTGAGAGCCGCGTACCGCCCACACATCGACACCTGTCACTCCCCCAGCCAGTCCCAGGAGGACCAGCCATGGCACGACGGCCCAAGGGCTTATTCGCCACGATGCGCGAAGCGGTACGCGCGTGGTGGCGCTCGAAGCGCGACGACCACGCACCCGACGAGGAGACCGAGTCCACGGCCTGGGACGGGGACGACTCCGCGTCGGCCCCGCGCAAGGACGTGTTCGTGCAGTCCCTCCCCGAGAAGACCCCGCTCTCCATGGCGGCCCACGGCGACGTCTTCTCCTTCGAGGTCTTCCCGACCTTTCAGTGGAGCAGCGGCGCGATGTCGCGGGACACGCTGAAGAAACGTGTCCAGCAGCACGAGGGGACCGCTCGCGAGGAGCTGCTCCGGGTCGCCTGGTCGGCGGCCCGCGCGTGCGACCCGGCCGACCCGGTCACCGCCGAGACCGCCGTCAACGCGAGGCTCGCGACGGACGGCAACTGGTGCTTCGACGACATCGAGGGCCGCATCCGCTGCATTCCCTCGGTGCGGGTCCGGGTGGATCCGGCCCTGCGTGAGCACGTACTGCCGCACCACCTGGACGAGCTGACGCTCAGGGAGACGGAGCGGCTGGGCCTGATCAGGGCCGAGCGGGCCCGGACGCTCACCGAGGCCTGGCTGAAGATGATCAGCGAGCTGGAGCTTCTCGGCGAGCTCGACGCACACCAGAGGCGCCTGCTGGTCCCGTTCGCGGCGAGGCTCGCCGACCAGGACTTCCGCAAGGTGATGGAAGAGCTGCGCGGTCACCGTCGTACGACCGTCGAGGCCCTGGTGGCGGCGCTGGAGGGCGCGCGCGGCCTGCACCAGGAGGCCGGCCTGTTCGAGTTCGCCGACGCCTACGACAAGGCGCTCAGCGCGTTCTGCAGGGAAGCGGGGATCCGCCCGTTCTCGTGGGTCGAGGACGCGGTCGCGACCGAGGGTCCGGCCCGGTGAGCCCCGTCGCGTCGTGGCTGTGGGTCGGTGCCGGCGCCCGTGCGGTGAGCGCGCTGGCCGTTCTCACGGTGCTGGTCGGGGGGCTCGCCGGGTGTGGGGCGGACGATCCGCGGGAGGGGTGCGGCTGGATGGAGACGCAGAGCACCGCGGACGACGCCGACGGCACCGTGGTCCTCGTCGACGGCTCGAAGTCCGTGCGCGGCACGGGGTCCGGGGCCGGGGGCCTCGACTACGGCAAGGCGGTCGGCGACCTGCTCGACGTGAAGAGCGAGAACGGCCAGGTCATCTCGATCGGGACGTTCGGCGGTCCGGCCGGAGAAGTCGAGTGGACGGTGGAGAGACGGTCGGCCGACTGGCGCGAGAGCAACGACAACCCGGACAACCAGGACGACAACCGCGATGACGCGAACAGGTGCCTCAGGGCCGACATCGCGACGGCCCAGCGACAGGCACCCGCCGACGGCGGCACCGACATCCTCGCCGCGCTGGCGACGGGGGCCGGCATGTTCGACGGCGTCAAAGGCACCCGGCGGCTGCTGGTCCTGAGCGACGGGCTGTCCACCACCGGCTGCGCCGACCTGCGGTCAGCGGGCTTCGGCTCCGGGGAGGAGGTCGACGCCATCGTCTCGGTCTGCGCAGCCAAGGGCGAGTTCGGGGAACTCCCCGAACTGCCCGGGGTGGACGTCACGTTCATGGGCCTCGGCCACTCCGCCGGCGCGCAGCCCTCCGCGAACAAGGGCCGTCGCACATGGCTGGCACAGCTGTGGACGGCCCTGTGCGAACGCGCGGTCGCCGCCGACGGGTCGTGCACCAGCAGTGACACTCCCGTCAGCAAACAGACGGGATCCGCCGGGGAAGGCGCCGACGGTTCCGTCCCGGCCGACCCGGTAGTGCCGTACAGCGACGGCAGTTCACGGACGTACCCGCTGCCCGGAGCCGCCCTGTTCGGCACGGACTCCTCGCGGGTCCTCCCCTCGGCCCTGCCCCTGCTCACCACCCTCGCCGCGCGCGCCCGCACCACACCGTCGCTCGATCGCGTCGTGGTCGAGGGATACGTCGATCCGCGCGGCGGGTCCGACAACAACACGTCGCTCTCCCAGGCGCGTGCGGACGCGGTGGCCGGAGTGTTGGTCGAGCACGGAGTGCCCGAGTCCCGGGTGGAGGCGAAAGGCCTGGGCGTCTCGCCGGGCTGCCCCGCGGACAAGGCCACGGAAAGCATGTCCCGGGAGCAGCGGCTGCAGTGCGACCGCCGGGTGGACGTCAGGATCATCGGGAACTGAGATCGGACATTCCGTTATGAGAGTGAACGGCAGCAACGGTTCGGAGCGGGCGGACGGCCCGCGCGACGCGCCCATACCCTGCGCCGGGTACAAGATCCCCACCGATGTCCATATCGCGCGGCTCCAGGTCGGGCGCAAGGTCGGGCGCCCGGCCGACCCCGTGGACAGCCGGGAACGCGCCGTGCTGATGCGCGCTTTCACCAAGGCCAACACCGGTCTGGCCAAGGCGCAGGAGCCGCTTGGAGGGCTGGGCACCAAGCTCCTGGAGACCTTCCAGGCCTCACTGACGGCGATCGACGCGGTGGAGCGCCTCACGGTCGGCCGGACGGTGGACGAGGCGCGGTGTCTGGCCGGCGCCGTGCGCGCCCGGCACGCCTCGGACGGTCCGGAGAGACTTCGCCGCGGCCGACGGCCGTGGTCGTGGCTCCAGTGGTTCATGCTCGCGCTCAGCGCGCTCTTCGACTTCCCGTTCGTCGGCAAGGCCACGGCACAGGTACTGAGCGTCGGCCCGGGCGGTCTTTGGGACGACATCGTCCACGGTCTCACCTACCTGGTCGCGATCGGCGTGTCCGTCCTCCAGTTCGCCCTCGGCCATCTGCTCGGCAGGTCGCTCTTCCGGGCCCGGGTCCGCGCCGGCCGCCGTACCGAGCGTGTGCTGCGCAGCCCGTGGGCCGCCTGGCGGCACGGATGGCGGCTGGACGGGCCCCGGGTCGAGACCCGTCGGCCCGACGACCTGCCCTGGGCAGGTCTGGCCTGGCCCGTTCTGGCCAACCTCGTACTGCTCACCCTGCTCGCCGTGACGGCGTATTCCCGGGTGGAGGACAGCAATTCGTCGGCCTTCGGCGACGGCGGCGAGATCATGGCGGTCTTCCTCGTCGTCTCGCTCGGACTCGCCACCCTGGCGACCACGGTGCTCGCGCACAATCCCTACGCGGAGAGCGCCGAGGACGCGAAGGCGGGGGTCGCCGCCGTCGAGGAGCAGGTGGGCCTGCTGGTACCCCGGGCGAGGAAACTGCTCGCCACGCACAGCAACTCGTGGCACACGCTGCGCGCCGCGCTGGAGCAGGCCACGGCCGACGCGCACCGCGTGGTGGACGACGCCTGCGCCATGATCGTCGAGGAACGGGCCGAGACCGGCGTGGCCGGAACACTGGAGCTGCCGTTACGCGAGTACGCCTGGCCGTCCGACGCATCCGAAGCGTCCAACTCGTCCAACGCGGCCGACCAGACTGACACCGCCGACACGCCCGGCACGCTCGGCACGCCCGATGTACCTGACGCGTCCCACGCATCCGACCCGTCCGATTCGTCTGGCGAGGGCCGGAGCGGGCCCGCCACGCCGCGGCTGCGGCTGCGGCTGGAGACCCTGGAACACGGTTACGCACTGCTGGGCCGGTACGACCCGAGCCTGCTGGAGAACTGGCTGGAAGACACCGCCGAAGAGCTGAACACGCAGTTCGAGGTCGGCTCCGGGACGACCGAGGCCGGGACGCGGCGTGCCGAGTCCCAGGGCGACGCCGCGCAGGGTCCCTTCGCCGAAACCGGGGCGCCCGTCACATGACGGAGCGTCCCCGCCCCGACGAGCGGGAGCTCAAACACCTGGAGCTCCTGCAGAGCGTGATCAGCCGGCTCAGCAACAACTCGTTCCTGGTCAAGGGCTGGTGCATCACGCTCAACAGCGTGCTCGTCGCCGTGGCGGACCGAAGCGCCGGCTGGAGGTCGATTCCGGTGGCCGTCGCCGTAGCGGTCGGGTTCTGGCTGCTCGACGGCTACTACCTCCGTCAGGAACGGTTGTTCCGCGCCCTCTACGAGAGGGTCGTCGACCGCCGCGACGACCCACCGCCCGCCTTCACCATGGACGCCGAGCGGTACGGAGGCCCAGTCTCCTGGGCCTCCGTGCTGCTGTCCCGGCCGATGCTTTTCTGCTACGGCGTACTCGCCACCGCCGACACCCTGTTGGTCCTCTTCCTGGGCTGACTCTCCGCGCCTCCCGCACGCTCCGAATCAGCGCCCGGCCCGGCGTACCGTCCAGGGCCTGCGCTCGCGGCCCCCGCGGCCTGAGCCGCTCACCGCCCGCGGGGTCGTCCAGGGCAGGAGGATCCCGTCCCCGGTCCGGCGCGGCACCACGTGGACGTGCAGATGCCGAACCGTCTGGGTGGCGGCCGCGCCCCGCGAAGTGATGACGTTGCAGTCACCCACCTCCCCGGCGAGCTCGGCGGCATGTCGCATCGTCACCGCGGAAACGGCCGGATCGGCTGCCACGTCAGGAACATGCGTCTTGGGAAGAACAAGCACATGCCCTTGAGTCACGCCCCCTCCGTGGGGCGTGATGGCCAGTGCTTCCTCCCATTCACGTACCACCCGCGCGGGTGCGACACCTTGCACGATTCGGCAGAACGGGCAGTTGGTCCGGGAGCGCCGGTCGAAGACGGGCATGCCGTCCGTCGTGTGACGGTCCTCGACGTGCTGGGACATGTCTCCTCCATATGCCGATCGCCTCACACATACGCGTTGAGTCACCGTACGGCGATCCCCTGCGGAACCCTGCCCATCCGCACCCGGCGACCGGCTCGCCGCCACCCTGGGCATCCCTGCCCTGACCGATCGGCAAAGGCCGCAGGTCGGCGTTTTGAGGTCACGCGTGGATCTCCCGTGCCAGGGTGGGGCAGCAGTCACGTTCAACTCCTGCCCCCCACAGGCACACAGGAATACAGGGAGCCCCCATGCTGCGTGGCATAGACGTCAGCGCGTACCAGTCCTCGTCCTACGGCACGGACGGCCTCTCCTTCGCCTTCATCAAGGCGACGGAGGGCCGTTCGTACGTCAACCCGAAACTCGCCGCCCAGGCGAAGCACGGCCGTGACGCCGGACTGGTCGTCGGCTTCTACCACTTCCTCTGGCCGGGCAACCTCACGGCCCAGGCGGAGTACTTCGTCAAACACGCCCCCGACAAGGCGGGCGACATCCTCGCCGTCGACTGGGAGACGACCGGGGAGGGCACGCACGCGAGCAACGCGGAGAAGGACAGCTTCATCCGGAAGGTGAGGGCACTGAGGCCGAACAACCGGGTGATTCTTTACTGCAACCGCGACTTTTGGCTCAATGTGGACGATACGTCCTACGCCGGTGACGGCCTCTGGATCGCCGACTACGTCACGGCCGGCAAGCCCCGCATCAAGGCGAAGTGGCGCTTCCACCAGTACACCGACGATCCGCTGGACAAGGACGTGGCGAACTTCGCGAGCAAGGCCGCCCTGCGGGAGTGGGCCGGGGACGCCTGAGGCGATCCGGCCAGGACTGCCCGGCGAACGAGCGAAGGGGCGCCCGTTCCCTCGCGGACGGGCGCCCCTTCCCCTCGGTTCACTTGTTCAGGTACGACCAGAACTCGTCGAAGGAGAGGACCTTGTCGCCGTTGAGGTCGCGGCTCTTGATGATCGCCTCGGCCACCGGCTCCGTGACGTTCCAGTCGCCCTGCTGAGCCAGGGCGGTCTTGAACTCGGCAGCGGTGATCAATCCGTCGCCGTCCGTGTCGATCCGCTCGAAGTGCTTGCGTGCCTCGTCGATGTCCGCCACCGATCCGCCCCTTTTTTCTCGTGCTGCTCATGACGTGCTGGTCATGAGCGCTTTTCATGACGTGCTGCCGTACTGACGCAGGTCAGGTTAACCGGCCACCCGGGCGCGCAGTGCGGCGACCACCCAGGAGAACTCCTCGGCGTACGCCGCCTGGGGTTCGAGTCCCTTCACGACGGCCGCCAGCTCGCGGTACCGGGCGAGCTGCGTGGTCGAGGCCGCCTCCAGGCGTTCCAGTACGGCGCCCAGGTCGGCGTCGCCGAGGATCGGGCGCAGCACCTCGTCCGCCTCCGGCGCCTCGGGGGCGGTGCCCGCGCGCAGTGCCTCGCCGGCCAGGTGCACCAGACGGCTCATGAACCACAGGGAGGTACCCGGCGGGACGTCCGGCCCCCGGTCCGCCGCGTTGAACTCGACCGCCCTGCGCATGGTCGCCCGGAACCCCGGGTCCTGCATCAGCTCGGCGAGTTCCACCCACGCGTCCACCTGCTCGGGTGTGGGGTCGTCGGGCAGGTCGGCCGCCGCGAACCGCAGCCGGGTGCGGATGTCGGGGTCGGTCGTGTCGAGGCCTTCGAAGATCTCCGTCATGAAGTCCTCGACGATCCGGCTCCGCTCGGCCGCCGACAGCCGGGCCAGTCTGTTCATCAGGGTCATCTCCTCCGCGGTCGAACCGCGTCGCGCCACGGACGACAGCACCGCACGGGTCACCTTCAACGACCGGATCTGCGCGTCCAGCGCCACCACGTGCGCGGCGGCGACCCGCGCGACCGTCGTCTCACCGGCCAGCACCTCGTGTACGTCGTCCAGGCCGAGTCCCAGTTCGCGCAGGGTGCGGATCAGCTCCAGACGGGCCACGGAAGCGGCGTCGTACAGCCGGTAGCCGCCCGCCGAGCGGGTCACCGGGGGCAGGGCGCCCTCGTCGGACCAGTACCGGATGGTGCGCACCGTCAGTCCGGTGGCCCGGGCCAGTTCGCCGATGGTGAAGAGTCCGGTGCCGTTGTCGATCATGTCTGAGAGTGTGGGCCTTCCAGTGGGTGGAGACTCAAGGAGTGTGGTGGAGACTCTTCGGGACATTCTCGAGGCGGCCGCTCACGGCGTCTTCCCACCGGCGGACGGTTCCACGACCGTCGTGGCGCAGCCGTCCCACCGGGACGCCGGGGTCCTCGCGTTCACCGCGCACTCGGTGGTCTTCACGGACGAGGATCCGCGGTGGGTCCACGAGACTCTGCGGGCCGTCGACTGCGACGGGCTCGCCGCGACCATGAACGCGCGCTTCCTCACGGCCTTCATGGACCGGACCGGACGCGCGAGCGACACCATCGACGTGCTGACGGTGGGCGCCCCGCTGCCGGGTGAGCCACCGCTCACGCTGCGGGAGATCGAGGACCCCGGCCACCCCCGAGTCGTCAGCTCCCGCAGGCGGCGCGACGATGTGCGGGTGTGGGCCGCGGACGGCGGCCTGCTCGTCCTGGGACGCGGGGTCGCCGGGCGGCTGGAGGTCGCGGTCGAGGTGGACGAGAACGTACGACACCGGGGGCTTGGGCGCGCGCTGGCGCGCGCGGCACGGCAGCTCGGCGGGGGCGAGCCGGTGTGGGCCCAGGTCTCGGCGGGGAACGCCCGCAGTCTGCGGGCGTTCCAGGCGGCCGGTTACCTGCCGGTGGGCTCCGAGGCGCTGCTCATGGCCGACGTCCGCTGACTGCACGTCAACTTCCGTGTGTCAGCGGAAGATGCCCGTGTGGCCCAGCGAATAGCGGCCCGGCTGCGGGTACACCGCGAGGCCGTGCGGGCCGCTGCCGACGGGGATGCGGGCGAGCTGCGTGCCGGTGCGGGTGTCGATGGCGTACACCTCGGAGTCGTAACGCCCGGACAGCCACAGGATCTTGCCGTCGGCGGAGACACCGCCCATGTCCGGGCTGCCGCCGTCGGGCAGGCGCCACTTCTTGGTGAGTTTGTTCTGGGTGAAGTCGAAGACCGAGATGGTGCCTTCGCCGCGGTTGGACACGTACATCTCGCTTGAGTCGCGGCCGATGTAGAGGCCGTGGGTGCCCTTGCCGGTGCGCAGCAGGGTCGGCACGGTGAATCTGTCGCCGTCCAGGACCCAGATGCCGTCGGCCATCATGTCGGCGACGTAGAACCGCTTGCCGTCCGGGGAGATCTTCACGTCCTGCGGCATCGCGCCCTCGAACGGGAGCTTGCGACGGCTGACGACCTTCATCTTCTCCGTGTCGACCTTGAGCAGTTCGCCGCTGAACTCGCAGGAGACGATGAAGTACCGGCCGTCGAGGGAGAAGTCGGCGTGGTTGACGCCGTAGCAGGGGACGGGTTCGGTCTTGATCCGCTTCATGGTGTGCGGGTCGCGGAAGACGAGTTCGCGGTCGAGGGAGGCCATCACGACGGCGTATCTGCCGTTGGGCGTGAAGTAGAGGTTGTACGGGTCGTGCACCTTCACCTCCTTGCCCGCCTTGCCGGTTTTGGGGTCGATGGGGGTCAGGGAGTGGCCGCGGTTGTTGTTGACCCAGAGGGTCTTCAAGTCCCAGGAGGGCACGACGTGTTGGGGCTGACCGCCGACACGGATGGTCTCGACGACCTCGTAGGTCCTGGGGTCGATGACCGAGACGGTGTCGGACCCGGAGTTGGGGACGTAGACCCGGGACGGGAAGTCCTTCACCACCGGGGAGAGCCGGTTCGGGCGGTCCGCCGCGTAGACGTCCTGCGGATCGAGGACCGGCGGCATGCCGGGCAGGCCCTGGACGGTCTTCTTCCTCGCCGGCGCGGGGACGGCGGCACTGGTGCCGGGGTTCTCGGTGGCGCGGTCCTTGGTGTCGGCGCCGCAGGCGGCGAGCGCGCCTAGGGCGGCGCCGAGGATCAGGGCGTGTTTGAAGAGGGTGCGGTGCGTCATCAGCTGAGCAGCTCCGTGGTGGTCACCGCGCGAAGGCCGCGGCGGTCGAGTTCGTCCAGTACGGCGGGGAGCGCGGCGACCGTGTCCGGGTACCCGAAGTGCAGGCTCACCACGGATCCGTTGCGGATCTCGCCGAGGACCTGGCGGGTGACGGCTGCGGCGCCGGGCGAGGTGTGGTCGAGGGAGTCGACGTCGTAGGACAGGACGTGCGGGTAGCCCGCGCGCTTGGCCAGGCGTTCGACGAGGGGGGAGGCCCGGGTGGCGCGGGAGGGGCGGAACCAGGTGCCGATGGAGCCGGTGAGGCGGGTGAGACGGTCGGCGCAGCCGGTGATCTCGGCCTGGGCGTCGGCCTCGGACATGCCGTTGATGTCGAGGTGGTGGAGGGTGTGGTTGCCGAGGTCGTGCCCGCCGTCGAGGATGCGGCGGGCCAGTTCCGGGTGTTCGTCGAGCCAGGTGCCGACGGCCAGGACGGTGACGCGGGCGCCCGCGCGTTCGGCTTCGCCGAGGAGGGACCGGGCGATGGCGGGTTCGCCCTGGCCGTGGAAGGTGAGGGCGACCCGGGGGCGGGTGCGGGGGCCGTGGGTGATCTGGGCGGGGTGGGCGGCGGGGCGGTGCGGGGCGGGCTCGGGCGACTGGGTGGCGGGGGCCGGGTGGGCGACGGTTCCGTGGGGCGTGCAGTCGGCGGTCAGCGCGCCCGCGGCGACTAGGGCGACGCCTGTGCGGAGCGCCGTCCGGCGGTCGGTCGTGGTCACCCGCACCATTTAAGGGGGAACGTACGGAGAAACAGGCTATTGGCCCGATTGACGGCCCGTCAGACAGCCGACGGCGACTGCGACCGTCAGCGGTCCGCCACTCTCATCTCGAACCATGTCGTCTTGCCGCGCGGCAGCAGGTCCACGCCCCAGCGGTCGGACAACTTGTCGACGAGGAACAGACCCCGGCCGCTGATGTCCATCTCCTGGACCGGCATCAGACAGGGCAGGCCGCGGGAGGGGTCGCGGACCTCGACGCGGATCCAGCCACGGCGGCGCCGCATACGGAGGCCGAAGACGCGGGCGCCGGTATGGCGGACGGCGTTGCCGACCAGTTCGGAGACGAGTAAGACGGCGTCCTCGGTCATCCTGGGGGTCAGACCCCACTCACGCAGGACCACCACCTGGGCCAGTCTGCGCGCGGTGGCCGCGGACTCGGGGCGGGACGGCAGCGGAACCTCCGCGTCCGTGGGGTTGCCGAACAGTTCGAGTGCCTTGAGCGCGCGTTCGTCCTCGACCGCCGGAGACCAGCGCGCCGCGGTCGCACGGCTCTCTCCCCGCGGCTGTTCGATACCCTCCAGCCCCGCCATGCCCCCATCATGGCCGCCAGGAGCACCCTCCGGGGGTGTTCCGGGGGAATACGCCCCTCGGAATCCCTTATTCCGCAGAGGTCGATTGGCATATGCCCTTGGCATTGCGGAGCCCTGGACAGCCCCTCCGACCTGCGCCGAAGGCCCGGTCGGAGGCAATCGACAGACTCCCTCGACACAGCGGGCTCAAGAGGGCCTTAAGGCTCTCTTAAACCGCCCCATCGAGGGACCCGGGTCAGACATCGCGTCAATTGCAAGCGGTTCAGAGGAATTTCGCCTTACCGGGTCCTTCTTCCACGAAGCTGCGCATCCCGCGCTCCCGGTCCTCCGTGGCGAACAGGCCCGCGAACCAGTTCCGTTCCACCGCCAGGCCCGTCTCGATGTCCGTCTCCAGGCCCGTGTCGATCGACTCCTTGGCCGCGCGCAGCGCGAGCGCCGGTCCTTGCGCCAGCTTCGCCGCCCAGGCGTGCGCCTCGGTGTACACGTCGGCGGCGGGGACGACCCGGTCCACCAGGCCGAGCGTCAGCGCCTCGTCCGCCTTCACCATCCGGCCGGTGAAGATCAGGTCCTTCGCCTTGGACGGGCCGATCAGCCGGGACAGCCGCTGGGTGCCGCCGGCGCCCGGGATCAGGCCGAGCAGGATCTCGGGCTGGCCCAGCTTGGCGTTGTCCGCGACGATCCGGAAGTCCGCGCAGAGGGCGAGTTCGCAGCCACCGCCCAGGGCGTACCCCGTGACGGCCGCCACGACCGGCTTGGGGATGCGGGCCACGGCGGTGAACGCGTCCTGCAGGGCGCGGGAGCGCAGGACCATCGCGCTGTGGTCCATCGCCTGCATCTCCTTGATGTCCGCGCCGGCCGCGAACACCTTCTCCCCGCCGTAGACCACCACGGCACGCACTTCCGCGCGTCGTGTGGCCTCCTCGGCGAGTTCCTTGAGCCGGTCCTGGGTGGCCATGTCCAGCGCGTTCATCGGCTGGCGGTCGAGACGGATCGTGCCGACGCCTTCGGCGACTTCGAGATTCACGGTCATGGAGGCCAGGTTAACGGGGACTAACGGGGCGGGGGCCGGTGCGGTCGGTCACACTCGGCCGGGGGTCTGGGGGTTGCCCCCAGGCAGACACAGCACGGGGACTAACGGGGCGGGGGCCGGTGCGGTCGGTCACACTCGGCCGGGGGCCCAGCACGGCCACGACCCCGGTGCCGTACCTCGCACCGGGGCCGTGACGCCGTACGTCAGGCGCGTACTTCAGGCGCGTACCTCAGGCGCCGTCCCTCAAGCCGTCCACTTCTCCCACGACATGTTCCAGCCGTTGAGTCCGTTCTCCGGGGCGACCGTCGCGTCGTCGGAGTTCTTCACGACCACCACGTCCCCGATCATCGAGTGGTTGAAGAACCAGGCGGCCGGTACGCCGCCGTCGTAACCGCCCTTGACGTCGCGCAGGCCGATGCAGCCGTGGCTGGCGTTGTAGTTGCCGAAGGCGTCGCCGCCCCAGTAGTTGCCGTGGATGAAGGTGCCGGAGTCGCTCAGGCGCGCGGCGTGCGGGACGTCCTTGATGTCGTACTCGCCGCCGTAGCCGACCGTTTCGCCGTTCATCCGGGTCACGGCGAGCCTCTCGCTGATGACCATCTGGCCGTTCCAGGTGTCGTAGCCGGGCTTGCCGGTGGTGACGGGGATGGTCTTGACGACCCTGCCCTCCTGCATGACCTTCATCGTGTGCTTCTCGGCGTCGACGACGGAGACCTGGTTGCGGCCGATGGTGAAGGAGACGGTCTTGTCCTGCTTTCCGTAGACCCCGTCGCGCCCCTTGACCCCGTCGAGGTTCAGCTTCACCGTCACCTTGGTGCCGGCCTTCCAGTAGTCCTCGGGACGGAAGTCGAGGCGGTCGTTGCCGAACCAGTGGCCCGCGACCTCGACGGCCGGCTCGGTCTTGACGCTGATGGCCTTCTCGATGTCCTCGGGGCGGGTGATACCCCGGGAGAAGCGGATCGAGAACGGCATGCCCACGCCGACCTTCGAGCCGTCCTCGGGCGTGAAGTTGCCGACGAAGGTGTTCTTCGGCGTGAGAGTGGTGAAGCTGGAGTCCTCGGCGGCCGTACGGCCCTCGGAGTCCTTGGCGACCGCGTGCACGCTGTACTTGGTGCCGGAGGCCAGGTGCGCGGACGGCGTCCAGGAGGCGCCGCCGCCGGTGATCTTCCCGGACATCGCGGTGCCCTCGGCGTCCTTGACCTTGACCTCGATCAGTTTGCCCTGGGCGGCGCTGATCTTGAGGGCGCCGCTGGTGTCGACGGACTTCGTGCCGTCCTTGGGGACGATGGTGACAACCGCCCGCGACTGCTTGGTCTGTGCCCCGGCGTCCTCGCCCTTCCCCTCACCCGACCCCGAGCCGGAGTCGCCACCCCCGCCGCACGCGGTGACGGCCAGCAGCAGGACGCCGAGTATCGGCGCCAACAGCCCCCTGCCGCCTCGTCCCCGCGCGTCAACCGACGCCCCCGATATCGGTCGCACGTTCAAGTCTGCTCCCCTCGACAGGCCTGGTCAGGCCCGCGCCCCAAGTGCGCTGCACGCGCATCGGCGCATATTAACCGGAGGGTTTTGAGCATCGTGTGAGCCTAAGGTCACCGTTCAGTCCCAACATCAACGGAGAGCCGGGCTGACGTTCCCCCCTGTGGGACTACTTCACCGCGCGCTCGCCTTCCACTCCTTCCAACTCATGTTCCAGCCTCCGAGGCCGTTGTCGGGAGCGACCTGTTTGTCTTCGCTGTGGACGACCTCGATGACGTCCCCGACGAGGCTGCGGTCGAAGAACCAGCCCGCGGGTGTGTCCGGCCCGCCGCCCTTCACGTCCCTGAGGCCCACGCAGCCGTGGCTGACATTGACCTGGCCGAAGGCGTCCGGCGCCCAGTAGTTGCCGTGCAGGAAGGTGCCGGAGTCGGTCAGGCGCATGGCGTGCGGGACGTCCGGGATGTCGTACTCGCCGCCGAAGCCGACCGTGCGGCTGTTCATGCGGGTCACTTCGAGCATCTCGGTGACGACCATCCTGCCGTTGTACGTGGTCGTCTTCGGGGCGCCGGCGGTGATCGGCACGGTGGCGAGCAGTTCGCCGTCCCGCCGGACCTCCATGGTGTGCCGGGCCGCGTCCACCAGGGAGACCTGACTGCGGCCGACGGTGAAGGAGAACGTCTTGTACTGGAGGCCGTAGACCCCCGGCGCGCCCTCGACGTCCCGCAGCCGCAGGGCGACCGTGACCTGTGTGCCGGGTTCCCAGTACTGCTCGGGGCGGAAGTCGAGGCGGCCCTTGCCGAACCAGTGCGGGCGGATCTCCACGGGCGGGTTCGCGGTGACGCGGACGGCCCGTTCGACGGCGGCGCGGTGCTCGATCTGCCGGTTGAACTGCAGGGAGACGATCATTCCGGTGCCGACGGTGGAGCGGTTCTCCGGGGTGACGTATCCGATGAAGCGCTCCTCGGGAACGTTCGTGGTGAAGGTGGTGTGCCGGGCGGAGCGGCGGCCGTGGGCGTCCAGGGCGACCGCGTCGACGGTGTACCTGGCGGCGAGCGCCAGCTTCTCCTCGACCGGCTCCCAGCTGAGGCGGTCGCCGGAGAGGTGCCCGGGGACCGGGGACTCCTGTGCGTCCTGGGACTTGACGACCCGGACCGACTCCAGGCGCCCGCTGGGCACCCGTACCCGGAATCTCTCCTCGGGCCGCACGTCCCTGGCGCCGTCGTCCGGGGAGATCCGGATGACGTCCTCGGGCGCCGGGGGTTTGCCGAGATCGCCGATGTCGATGCCGCCGGTGCCGTCCGCGGTCGCGGTACAGCCGGCGGCTCCGGCAAGCAGTCCTGCCCATGTCAGTACGGCGGCCAGTGCGACCCCCACGCGCCCTGCGCGCCCAGTTACGTGCCTCACGACGACCCCAACGACCGGGCATGCTCCTGGGAAACGTGAGTGCGAGCCAAGCGTTGGGCAGAACAGTGGGGAGAACGACACGAGAGGGCGCCACGACCGGGACGCCGTACGCCCTTTTCCCTGTCGTTCCACGAGCCGTGGGAGGCTGAACGGTGTCCAGCGCAGCCGAGCAGGAGGCGGTGGCCGAAGAACGCGCCACCGAGGACGGGCGCCCCGCCGTCGTGAACGGCGCGCACCAGCGCAGGGCGCCCGGGGTCCCCGTGTGGCCGGGCGCTCCGATGCCGCTGGGCGCCCGTTTCCGGGTCGGTCCGGACGGGGTGGCGGGCACCAACTTCGCGCTGTGGGCGGGCGGGGCGGAGGCGGTCGAGCTGTGCCTCTTCGACGAGCGGGGCAAGGAGACCCGCGCCCGGCTCACCGAGCTCACCCACGAGATCTGGCACGGCTTCGTCCCCGGCGTGATGCCCGGCCGGCGCTACGGCTATCGGGTGCACGGCCGCTGGGATCCGTGGACCGGCGGCCGGTGGAACCCGGCGAAACTGCTCCTCGACCCGTACGCGCGCGCGGTGGACGGTGACTTCAGTCTGCCGCCGGAGGTGTACGGGCACGTCCGCGACTGGCCGCAGCAGCAGATCGCGGACACGGTGCGCGACGAACGGGACTCGGCGCCGTACGTCCCCAAGGGTGTGGTCGTCCACGACGACGCCGCCGAGGACGAGTGGATGGACGACCGGAGGCCGAAGACACCGTGGGCGGACTCCGTGATCTACGAGGTGCATGTGCGGGGCTTCACTCGCCTGCACCCCGGGATACCGGAGGAACTGCGCGGGACGTACGCGGGTCTGGCCCACCCGGCGGCCGTCGAGCACCTCGTCAGGCTGGGCGTGACGGCCGTCGAACTGCTCCCTGTCCAGCAGTTCGCGCACGAGGACCATCTGCTGCGGAAGGGCCTGAAGAACTACTGGGGCTACAACTCGATCGGCTACTTCGCGCCGCACGCCGCCTACGCCGCCTCCGGTACGACGGGTCAGCAGGTCGGCGAGTTCAGGCGGATGGTGCGGGCCCTGCACGCGGCCGGGATCGAGGTCATCCTCGACGTGGTCTACAACCACACGGCGGAGGCGGGCGAGCTGGGCCCGACGCTGTCCCTGAAGGGCATCGACAACCGGGGCTACTACCGGCTCCAGTCGGACGCCCGCCGCTACGCCGACTACACGGGCTGCGGCAACACCCTGCACGTCGTCCAGCCGCACGTGCTCCGGCTGATCACCGACTCCCTGCGCTACTGGGTGACGGAGATGGGCGTGGACGGCTTCCGTTTCGACCTGGCGGCGGCGCTGGCCCGCTCCATGCACGACGTCGACATGCTGTCCCCGTTCCTGGCCGTCATCGCGCAGGACCCGGTGCTGCGACGGGTGAAGCTGATCGCCGAGCCGTGGGACGTGGGGTCGGGCGGATACCAGGTCGGGGCGTTCCCTCCGCTGTGGACGGAGTGGAACGACCGCTACCGAAACGCGGTCCGGGACTTCTGGCGGGGCGCGCTGCCGGACGTACGCGATCTCGGCTACCGGCTGTCGGGGTCGAGCGACCTGTACGCCTGGGGCGGCCGGCGCCCCTACGCCTCGGTCAACTTCATCACCGCGCACGACGGTTTCACCCTGCGGGACCTCGTGTCCTACGAGCGCAAGCACAACGAGGCCAACGGCGAGGGCAACCGGGACGGCACGGACGACAACCGGTCGTGGAACTGCGGGACGGAGGGAGAGACGGACGACGAGCGGGTACGGGCGCTCAGGCGCCGCCAGTTGCGGAACCTCGTGACGACGCTCCTGCTGTCGACGGGTGTGCCGATGCTGGTCGCGGGCGACGAGCTGGGGCGCACACAGCGCGGCAACAACAACGCGTACTGCCAGGACAACGAGATCGGCTGGGTCGACTGGGGGCTGCTGGAGGATCCGGCCTGGAAGGCCCTGTTCGACCTGACCGCCCGTCTGATCGACCTGCGCCACCGCCACCCGGTCCTGCGCCGCCGCGCCTTCTTCTCCGGGCGGGCCCACTCGGCGGACGGTCTGCGGGACCTGGCCTGGTTCACCTCGCGGGGCGCCGAGATGACCGAACGGGACTGGTACGCACCGGCCGCGACCCTCGGTATGTACCTCTCCGGCCGGGACATCCCCGGCCGGGACGAGCGCGGCGCCCCGATCATCGACGACAGCTTCCTCGCCGTCCTGCACGCGGGTGACCGCCCGGCGAGCTTCGTCCTGCCGGGGCCGCCGTGGGCGGAGAGCTACGAGGTGGTCGTCGACACGTCGAGGGAGGAACAGGGCGAGGCTCCCGGGGTCGTCCATCGGGCGGGAGCGGCGATCACGGTGCCGGCGCGAGCGGTGCTGTTGTTGAGGGTGGTCGACTGAGGCGACGTTTCAGCCTCATGAACGGCGCCCGGGATCCCTGGCCATGAGGTCGGCCGGCTGATCACATGGAAGCCGCGCGCTGTGTGCTCCCCCTTTTTTCACCCTCCGCTTACCACCCTCCGCACCAAGGACTCCGCATGGCGGTCGTACGCCGTGGCCCATCGCCGCCGCCCGGTCCTTGACGCCTCCTCGAACACGCAGGTCGTAGGACCAGCGGCCGATCCCGGTCCGGCCAAAACTAGGTGGGCGTTGTCAGTGCCGGTCCGTAGGCTCGCTGCTGATGTCCACTACACGTGCAACCACCGAGGACCGCTCAGCCGTAAGAACCCTGCTGCGCCTGTGGCCGTACGTCCGCCCGGTGCGGGCGCGGCTACTGACCGCCGCGTTCGTCGCCGTGCTCGCCTCCTGCACGGGGCTGGTGATCCCGCTGGTACTGAAGTGGATGGTGGACGGGCCGGTCGCCGACCGGGACGGGGCGGGGGTGTGGCTCGGGGCGCTGTACCTGCTGCTGCTCGGGTTCGCGGAGGCACTGCTGTTCGGGTTGCGGCGGTGGCTGGTGGCCCGGCCGTTGTCGCATGTCGAGGCGGAGATGCGGGCGGATCTGTACCGGCGTCTGCAACGGCTGCCGGTGGCCTTCCACGACCGGTGGGCGTCCGGGCAGTTGCTGTCCCGGGGGACCACGGATCTGATGCTGCTGCGGATGTTCCTCGCCTTTCCGCTGACGTTCCTGCTGGTCAACGGTGTGACGATCCTCGTCGGTGTGGTGATCATGCTGCTGCAGGACTGGTCGCTGGGCCTGGTGATCCTGATTCCGGCCATCCCCGTGATGGTGACGTGCGTGATCTTCGAGAAGCGGTACGCCCTGGTGGCGCGGCGCGCGCAGGACCAGGTGGGGGACCTGACGACGGTCGTCGAGGAGAGCGTGCTCGGCATCCGGATCATCAAGGGTTTCGGGCGGCACCGCAGCCAGGCACGGGCGTTCCGTGAGCTGTCCCAGACGCTGCGGGGGACGGAGCTGCGGAAGGCGGGGTTGCTGGCGACGATCTGGGGCGTCATCGTGACGCTGCCGGAGGTGGCCATCGGGGCGGCGCTGGTTCTGGGCGCCGTGCAGGTGGCGGACGGGGAGCTGTCGGCGGGGACGCTGGTCGCCTTCCTGTCCACGGCCCTCGCGTTGCGCTGGCCGGTGGACTCGATCGGGTTCCTGCTGGCGATGAGCCAGGAGGCGGCGACAGCGACCGAGCGGTACTTCGAGGTGATGGACGAGGAGCTGGAATCACGCGCCACCACCAGCGCCCCGGCGCGCGCCGAGGGCACCGGACTCCGCTTCCACGACGTCTCGTTCCGCTACCCCGACGCCCCCGCCGGTTCGTCCCCCGTCCTCGACGGCGTGGACCTGCACATCCGCTCCGGCGAGTCCATCGCGCTCGTCGGCGCCACCGGCAGCGGGAAGACCACGCTCACCGCGCTTGTCCCCCGGCTGCACGAGGTGACGTCCGGGCGGATCACCCTGGACGGGCAGGACATCACGGCGATGTCCCGGCAGGAGCTGCGCCGCATGGTGGCCGTCGCCTTCGAGGAACCGACCCTGTTCTCCGCCGCCGTCGGCGAGAACGTGCTCATGGGGGCCGACGACACCGCGGGAAGCGCCGAGTTGGAGCGGGCCCTGGCCGTCGCGCAGGCCGACTTCGTGCACAGCCTCCCGCAGGGCACCGACACCCAGGTCGGCGAGCAGGGCCTCAGCCTCTCCGGCGGTCAGCGGCAGCGTCTCGCGCTGGCCCGGGCGGTCGTCGGCCGGCCCCGGTTCCTGGTGCTCGACGATCCGCTGTCCGCCCTCGACGTCCACACCGAGGCGGCGGTGGAGGCGGCCCTGCGGGACGTCCTCGCGGACACCACCGCCCTCATCGTGGCGCACCGCCCCTCGACCGTCCTGCTCGCCGACCGCGTCGCGCTGCTGTCCGACGGCCGGGTCACCGCGGTCGGCACCCACCACGAACTGCTGCGCGCGAACGCCGAGTACGCCCATCTGATGGCCGGGACCGAGGAGGCCGATCGATGACGGCGCCCACCACCACCGCACCGGACAGGACGCGGCCGCCCGAGCCACCCCACGGTTCGGGCGACCCCTTCGACCAGGACGTGCTGCCCACTCCCCCGGGCGCCACCGCCACCCTGCTGCGCTCCCTGCTCGCCCCGCTGCGGGCCCGGGTCGCGTTCACGACGCTGCTCCTGCTGCTCCAGCAGGCGGCGGTGCAGGTGGGACCACTGCTGGTGGCGTACGCCATCGACAGGGCGGTACCGGCGTTCCGGGACCACGACAACGGTCCGCTCGTCGCCGTGGCCGTCGGCTATCTGCTGTGCGCGCTGGCCTCCGGAGGGCTCCAGTACGCGTTCATCATCGCCTCCGCCCGGGTCAACCAGGACGTGCTCCTCGACCTGCGCGGCCGGATCTTCCGTCACGCGCAGGCGCTGAGCATCGACTTCCACGAGCGGTACACCTCGGGCCGACTCATCTCCCGTTCCACCACGGACGTGGAGTCGCTGCGCGAACTCCTCAGCGAGGGGCTGCAGGAGCTGGTCACAGTCATCCTGTCCTTCGTCTACATCTCGGCCCTGCTGCTCTGGCTGGACCTGGGGCTCGGCGCGGTCGCGGTGGCGTCCTTCGTGCCGCTGTACCTCCTCGTCCGGATGTACCGGCGGCGGGCGGGGCGGGTGTACCGGCTACGGTCCACGGCCATCGCCGCCGTGATCGTGAAGTTCGTCGAGACGATGAACGGCATCCGGCCGGTGCGCGCGTTCCGCCGGGAGGCCGCCAACGACGCCGACTTCGCCGTACTCAACAAGCGGCACGAGCGGATCAACGGGAGCGCGCTGCTGGAGATGGCCCGCTATGTCGTCAGCTCCCGGCTGGTCGCGAACACGGCCGTCGCACTGATCGTGCTGTGGGGCGCCCAGCGGGTGGCGGACGGTTCGCTGGAGCTGGGTGTGCTGGCGGCGGCTGTGCTGTACCTGCGGCGGCTGTACGACCCGATCGACCGGCTCGGCATGTTCCTGAACTCGTACCAGTCGGCGGCGGCCTCGCTGGAGAAGATCGCGGGGCTGCTGGCGCAGACGCCGACCGTGCCGGAGCCGTCGGTTCCCCGGGAGCTTCCGTCGCCGAGGAGCGACCTGCCCGGCCGTGAGGTGGTCTTCGACGGTGTCCGGTTCGCCTACCGCACCGGCGGCGAGGTGCTGCCCAGCTTCGGACTGACGCTGCCGGCCGGGCAGACGGTCGCGGTCGTCGGCTCGACCGGCGCGGGCAAGTCGACGCTGGCCAAGCTGCTCGCCCGCTTCTACGACCCCTCCGAGGGCCGGGTCCTTCTCGACGGCGTGGACCTGCGCGAGCTGTCCGTGCCCGAACTGCGGCGCGGGGTGGTCATGGTGACGCAGGAGGCGTTCCTGTTCTCCGGCACGGTCGCCGAGAACATCGCGATCGGACGGCCGGACGCCACCCGTGGCGACATCGAGCGGGCCGCGAAGGCGATCGGGGCGCACGAGTTCATCAGCGCCCTGCCCGACGGCTACGACACGGACGTCCGCAAGCGGGGCGGCCGTATCTCCGCCGGGCAGCGCCAACTCGTCGCGTTCGCACGGGCGTTGCTCGCCGATCCGGCGGTGCTGATCCTCGATGAGGCGACCAGCTCGCTCGACATCCCGGGCGAACGGGCGGTGCAGCGGGCGATGGCGACGGTACTGAAGGGGCGTACGGCGGTCGTGATCGCGCACCGGCTGTCGACGGTGGAGATCGCCGACCGGGTGCTGGTCATGGAGCACGGCCGGATCGTCGAGGACGGCACCCCGGCCGAACTCGTCGCGGGTACCGGCCGGTTCGCGGATCTGCACCGGGCGTGGCGGGACAGTCTGGCGTGATCTTCCAGGGGGAGTGTTGATCGACGCGTACGAGGATCCGGGCACGCCCGACTGTCGGGGCGGCTGGTGGTATCTGTGGTGGCTGGTGCTGCGGCAGCCGTGGCGGTCGGCGGCGGGGGCGCTGCTGGGCAGCGCGTGGATGGTGCTGCTCGCGGCGACGCCCTATCTGATGGCCCGGGCCGTGGACGAGGGCCTGGAGACGGGGGACATGGGCGCGCTGGCCCTGTGGACCGGTCTGCTGGTCGCGGTCGGCACCTTCAACGCCTGGCTGGGCGTCATGCGGCACCGCACGATGACCCGGGTGCGGATGGACGCCAACTTCCGCACGGTCAAGGTCGTCGTCGGGCACGCGGTGCGGCTGGGGGCGGCGCTGCCCCGGCGGGTCGGGGCCGGAGAGGTCGTGACGATCGGTGTGGGGGACGTGCAGCAGATCAGCTCGTCCCTGACGGTGATCGGCCCCGGTGTCGGCGCGGTCGTCGCCTACCTGGTGGTCGCGGGGCTGCTGCTGTCCGTCTCCACGCAGCTCACCGTGGTGGTGCTGCTCGGGGTGCCGTTGGTCGCCGTGCTCGTCGGGCCGTTGATGCTCAGGCTGCAGGGCACGGAGGCGGAGTACCGGGAGCGTCAGGGCGTGCTGACCGCGCGGATCGGCGACCTCGCGGGCGGGCTGCGGGTCCTGAACGGGCTCGGTGGCAAGGGGCTGGTCGCCGACGCCTTCCGGCGGGACTCGACGCGGCTGCGCGAGCAGGGGTACCGGGTGGGAGCGGTGACCAGCTGGATGCAGGCGCTCGGCGTGGGCCTGCCGACGCTGTACCTCGCGGTGGTGACCTGGATGGCGGCCCGGATGGCGGCCCAGGGCACCCTCACGGTGGGCGAGTTGGTGTCGGTGTACGGCTATGTCGCGGTGCTGGTGCGCCCGGTGGCGTACTTCGTCGACTGGGGCTACCAGCTCGGCCGGGGTGTGGTGGCCGCGCGGCGGGTCGTACGACTGCTGCGGGTGGAACCGGAGCCGGACGGCGGGGTGTGCGACGCTCCCGCGGAACCGTCGGTGCTGTACGACCCGGAGTCCGGGGTACGGGTGCCGCCGGGGCGGCTGATCGCGCTGGCCGGGGCCCGGCTGGCCGACACGGCGGCCGTCGTCGACCGGCTGGGCCGGTACGCGCCGTCCGAGGCGACCTGGGGCGGCGTGCGTCTGGACGAGGTGCCGTTGCCGCAGGTGCGGGCGCGGATCCTGGTCGCCGACCACGAGGCCGATCTGTTCGCGGGGCCGCTGCGTGAACTGGTCGGCGGGCGTGGGGATTTCGACGACGGGGAGATCATGGCGGCGGTGCGGGCCGCTGCCGCGGAGGACCTCGTGCGGGGCCTGCCGGACGGGCTGGACTCGGACGTCGACGCGCAGGGGCGCAACCTTTCCGGCGGACAGCGGCAGCGGGTCCGGCTGGTGCGGGCGCTGCTGGCCGCCCCGGAGGTGCTGCTGGCCGTGGAGCCGACCTCGGCGCTCGACGCGCACACGGAGGCGGCGGTCGCGGCCCGGCTGCGGGACGCGCGCCGGGGTCGTACGACCGTCGTCACCACCACCTCCCCACTTGTGCTGGACCGTGTGGACACCGTGCTCTACCTGGTCGACGGGAAGGTCGCGGCCGGCGGCAGCCATCAGCGGCTGCTGGCGCAGGAGCCCGGCTACCGGGCGCTGGTGACCCGGGACGCGGACATCGAGGAGGCCGCCGGCCCGCGCGAGGACGGGGCCGGCCGGGACGCCGAGGAGGTTCTGGGGTGACGCGGGGACAGTTGCCGATCGCCGGGCCCGCGGCCGTGCGGCGCGCCGCCGGGCGTCTGGTGCGCGCCGACGCGCGTGCCTTCGTCGTCGTGCTGGCGCTGAACGCGGCGGCCGCCGGGGCGGGACTCGCCGGGCCGTGGCTGCTGGGCCGGATCATCGACGAGGTGCGGACCGGGGGCGGCGTCGGCGCGGTGGACCGGGCCGCGCTGGGGATCGTGGCCTGCGCGGCGGCGCAGTTGCTGCTGGCGCGCTGGGCGCGGTACGCCGGGCACCGGTTCGGGGAACGGACGCTGGCCCGGGTCCGCGAGGAGTTCGTCGACCGGACGCTGGCGCTGCCCGCGTCCGTGGTGGAGCGGGCCGGCACCGGCGATCTGACGGCGCGCGGTACGGCGGACGTGGCCACCGTCGGTACCACGCTGCGCGACGCGGGGCCCGAGCTGCTCATCAATGTCGTGCAGGCGCTGTTCCTGCTCGGCGCGGTCTTCGTGATCGACCCGCTGCTGGGCACCGTGGGCGTGTTCGGCCTCATCCCGATCTGGTTCGCCCTGCGCTGGTATCTGCGCCGGGCCCGGGACGCCTATCTCGCCGAGGGCGAGGCGAACTCGGACGTCGCCGAGATCCTCGCGGCGACCGCGGCCGGGGCCCGCACGGTGGAGGCGTTCCGGCTGCGGGAGCGCCGGGTCGCGGCGAGCCGTCAGGCGCTGGACCTCTCCCGGCGCAGACGCCTGTTCACGCTGCGTCTGCGCACGGTGTTCTTCCCGGTGGTGGACATGGCGTATCCCTTCCCGGTGGCCGGGGTGTTGCTGCTCGGCGGGGTGCTGCACGCGCACGGGGCGGTGAGTCTGGGAGCGGTCGTGGCGGCCGCGCTGTATCTGCGGCAGCTCGAGGGGCCGCTGGACGAGATCCTCGTCAGGGTCGAGCAACTGCAGAGCAGCGGCGCCTCCTTCGCCCGGGTGGAGGGCCTGGCCGGGGCGCCGCGCACCGCCGCGGACAGCGGCTCCCCCACTCCGGCGGGTGACCGCATCGACGTGACGGGCGTGCACTACGCCTACGACCGGGGGCGTGAGGTGCTGCACGGGGTGGACCTGACCGTACGGCCCGGGGAGCGGCTGGCCGTCGTCGGTCCGTCCGGTGCCGGGAAGACCACGCTGAGCAGGCTGCTGGCGGGCGTCGACACACCGAGCGCGGGTGCGGTGACGGTGGGCGGGGTGCCGGTCGTCGAACTGGGCCCGGAACAGTTACGCCGGCAGGTCGTGCTGGTCACCCAGGAGCACCATGTGTTCCTGGGTACGGTCCGCGACAACCTGCTGATCGCCGAACCCGCCGCTACGGACGAGGAGTTGTGGGCCGCGCTGGGGGCGGTCGGCGCCAACGTCTGGGTACGGGAGCTGCCCGACGGGCTGAACACCGAACTGGGTGAGAGCGGTTGCCGTACGGACGGGTCCCAGGCGCAGCAACTCGCGCTGGCCCGGGTGGTCCTGGCCGACCCGCACACCCTGATCCTCGACGAGGCCACCGCCCTGCTGGACCCGACGACCGCCCGGCACACCGAGCGCGCCCTGGCCGCCGTACTGGAGGGCCGCACGGTCATCGCCATCGCCCACCGCCTGCACACCGCGCACGACGCGGACCGGGTGGCCGTGATGGAGGACGGCCGCCTGACCGAACTCGGCACACACGAGGAGCTGGTGACGGCGCAGGGCGCGTACGCGGCGCTGTGGCGGTCGTGGCACGGGGATCGGGCGCCGGGGCACTGATCCCGGGCGATCGGTCCGCATATCGGACATGAACTCCCGGACAACGGAGGATTTCCGGCCAAGTTCCTGACGCGCTCCTGACAGAAACCGCACTCTCCTGCCACTCTTCCCACGGCCCCTGCACAGCAACCTCACATGTTCCACCGCTGTGCCGCGGCCGAGCACCCGCACGAGGTTCTGCGCACCGCCCCTGTTCTGCCCGTTCGGCCCACCCGCCGACCGGTCTCCCCTGGCCGCGCGTGCCGCGGCCGTGCAGAAGGAGTCAGTGTTGAGAAGTTCCTCTCACAGACGCACCCCCCACACCACCTCTCACGCCACCCTCCACTCCGCGCGCCGCAAGGCCGCGGCGGTCGCCCTCGTCGGCGTCTCCGCCCTGATCGCCGCGGCCGTCCAGTCGGGCGCCGCCACCGCCGCCCCGCATAAGGCCCCGTCGGTCGCGGGCAAGGTCATACCGGGCGCCGAGTCCGTGAAGCTCACCCCCGCCCAGCGCGCCGAGCTGATCCGGCAGGCCGACGCCGGCAAGACGCGGACCGCCAAGGACCTGGGCCTGGGCGCCAAGGAGAAGCTGGTCGTCCGGGACGTCCTCAAGGACGGCGACGGCACGGTCCACACCCGCTACGAGCGCACCTACGACGGCCTGCCCGTCCTCGGCGGCGACCTCGTCGTGGACAGCACGAAGGCCGACGCCACCGAGTCGGTCGTCAAGGCCACCCGCGCCGCCATCAAGCCGGCCACCACCACGGCCGCACTGCCCGCGGCCAAGGCCAGGACGCAGGCGCTCAAGGCTGCCGCGGCCGAGGACGCCAAGAGCCCCGAGGTCAACCGTGCCCCGCGCAAGGTGATCTGGGCGGCCGACGGCAAGCCGACCCTGGCGTACGAGACGGTCGTGGGCGGTTTCCAGCACGACGGCACCCCGCAGGAGCTGCACGTCGTCACCGACGCGGCCACCGGAGCGAAGCTGTTCGAGTGGGAGGCCATCGAGACCGGCACCGGCAACACGGTGTACTCCGGCACGGTCGACCTGACCACCACGCAGTCCGGGTCGACGTACAACCTCACCGACGGCGCCCGCGGCGGCCACAAGACGTACAACCTCAACCGCGGCACCTCCGGCACCGGCACGCTCTTCTCCGGACCCGACGACGTGTGGGGCAACGGCAGCGCCTCGAACCTGGAGTCGGCCGCCGCGGACGCGCACTACGGCGCCCAGCTGACCTGGGACTACTACAAGAACGTGCACGGCCGCAGCGGCATCAAGGGCGACGGCGTGGGCGCGTACTCCCGGGTCCACTACGGCAACAACTACGTCAACGCGTTCTGGTCCGACAGCTGCTTCTGCATGACCTACGGCGACGGCTCGGGCAACACCAACCCGCTGACGGCGATCGACGTGGCCGCGCACGAGATGACGCACGGCCTGACCTCCAACACGGCCGGCCTCAACTACAGCGGCGAGTCCGGCGGTCTGAACGAGGCCACCTCGGACATCTTCGGCTCGACCGTCGAGTTCTACGCCAACAACACCTCCGACGTCGGTGACTACCTCATCGGCGAGGAGATCGACATCAACGGCGACGGCACCCCGCTGCGCTACATGGACAAGCCGAGCAAGGACGGCGCGTCCAAGGACAGTTGGTACTCCGGCCTCGGCTCGATCGACGTGCACTACTCCTCGGGCCCCGCGAACCACTTCTTCTACCTGCTGAGTGAGGGCAGTGGCACCAAGACCATCAACGGTGTCACCTACAACTCGGCCACCTCGGACGGGCTTCCGGTCACCGGCATCGGCCGGGACAAGGCGGAGAAGATCTGGTTCCGCGCGCTGACCACGAAGTTCACCTCGACCACCAACTACGCGTCGGCCCGCACCGGCACGCTCGCGGCGACCGGTGAGCTGTACGGCACCACGAGCGCCGAGTACAAGGCCGTGCAGGACGCCTTCGCGGCCATCGCGGTCGGCGCCCGCTCCGACGGCGGCGGCGGGGGCGGCGGCACCTCCTTCGAGAACGCGGCCGACGTATCGATTCCGGACAACGGTGCCGCGGTCACCTCGTCGGTCACCGTCTCGGGCCGGACGGGCAACGCCCCGTCCAACCTCGCGGTGGCGGTCGACATCGTCCACACCTACATCGGTGACCTCCAGGTGCAGTTGGTCGCCCCCGACGGGACGGCGTACACGCTCAAGGCGTACGGCACCGGCGGGAGCACGGACAACCTCAACACCACGTACACGGTGAACGCCTCCTCCGAAGTCGCCAACGGTGTATGGCAGTTGAGGGTCCAGGACAACGCGGCCCAGGACACCGGCTACATCAACAGCTGGAAGCTCACCTTCCCGTAGACCCCACGGGGCCGCATGGCCCCCCACGGTCTCCCACGACAGGGCGCCGTTCCGGTGGTTCGACTCCACCGGAACGGCGCCCTCTTTTTGCCACCTCTATACGCACCGTCGGTTGGCGCTTGACCCTGCTCAACGCCGTTCACATGAACGCAATGTTCACCCGAAGGTCAGTTTTGAGCCAACATCACTTGAGGGTCATGACATGTACGCGCCCTCAGTGCCACTCTTCCCTCACGCCGCTTCAGCACAGCAACTCCACAACTCACTCCGACCGGTGACCCCAACCACCGGGCGGACTCCCCACAAAGGAGCATGCGTGACCCCCCTCTACGCGCGTCACAAGCGAACGACTCTGGCCATCGCCACCGCCGTCGCCGCCGGAGCCCTGCTGACCACCGGTCTGACCACCGGTTCCTCAGCCGCCGCCGAAACCGCGGCGGACACCGGCAGATCCACGCTCGCCTCCGCCCCGCTGCAACTGTCCTCGGCGGCCCGCACCTCGCTGATCCAGGAGCAGCAGGCCGACGCGGCCGGCACCGCCCAGAAGATAGGCCTCGGCGCCAAGGAGAAGCTGGTCGTCAAGGACGTCGTGAAGGACGTCGACGGCGCGGTCCACACCCGCTACGAGCGCACCTACGCGGGCCTTCCGGTCCTCGGCGGCGACCTGGTCGTCCACCAGTCGCCCACCGGTACGACCAAGGGCGTGACCAAGGCGCACTCGGCCACCATCAAGGTCGCCTCCGTGACGCCGAAGCTCGCCGCCGCCAAGGCAGAGAAGCAGGCACTGACCGCCGCACAGGCCGCCGGTTCCGAGAAGACCACCGCCGACCAGGCCCCGCGCAAGGTGATCTGGGCCGCCTCCGGCACCCCGGTCCTCGCCTACGAGACGGTCGTCGGCGGCCTCCAGGACGACGGCACCCCCAACGAGCTGCACGTCATCACCGACGCGGCCACCGGCAAGAAGCTCTACGAGTACCAGGGCATCGAGACCGGCACCGGCAAGAGCCTCTACTCGGGCACGGTCACCCTCAACACGACCCTGTCGGGCTCGACGTACCAGCTGACCGACGGCACCCGCGGCAGCCACAAGACGTACAACAAGTCGCACACCAGCACCACCTCCGCGGGCACCCTGTTCACCGACGCGGACGACACCTGGGGCACCGGCGCCGCCTCCAGCTCCACCACGGACCAGACCGCCGCGGTCGACGCCGCCTACGGCGCCCAGGTGACCTGGGACTTCTACAAGTCGACGTTCGGCCGCAGCGGCATCAAGAACAACGGCGTGGCGGCCTACTCCCGCGTCCACTACGGCAACGCGTACGTCAACGCGTTCTGGGACGACAGCTGCTTCTGCATGACGTACGGCGACGGCTCGGGCAACGTCAACCCGCTGACCTCGCTGGACGTGGCCGGCCACGAGATGAGCCACGGTGTCACCTCGAACACCGCGGGCCTCAACTACAGCGGCGAGTCCGGCGGCCTGAACGAGGCCACCTCGGACATCTTCGGCACCGGCGTCGAGTTCTACGCCGCCAACTCCAACGACGTCGGTGACTACCTCATCGGCGAGGAGATCGACATCAACGGCGACGGCACCCCGCTGCGCTACCAGGACAAGCCCAGCAAGGACGGCGGCTCCGCCGACTACTGGTCCTCATCGGTCGGCAACCTCGACGTGCACTACTCGTCGGGCGTCGCGAACCACTTCTTCTACCTGCTGTCGGAGGGCAGCGGCGCGAAGACGATCAACGGCGTCTCGTACAACTCGCCGACGTCCAACGGATCCACGGTCACCGGAATCGGCCGCGCCAAGGCGCTGCAGATCTGGTACAAGGCGCTGACGACGTACTTCACGTCGACGACCAACTACAAGGCGGCCCGCACCGGCACCCTCTCGGCCGCCAGCGCCCTCTACGGCGCCAGCAGCACCGAGTACGCCGCGGTCGCGGCAGCCTGGTCGGCGGTCAACGTCAGCTGATTGTCAGGCAGTTGACGGCACCGTGACAGGGCGGCACCCGGGACGAAAGCGTTCCCGGGTGCCGCCCTACTCTTGGGCCCATGTCCTTCACGTACGACGACGTCGGCGCGACCCGGGAAAGCGGCTTCTGCCCGCCCGGCTTCCGCCCCCTGCATGTGCGCAGCCGCATAGGCGAGGGCGAGGAGGTCTTCCAGAGAGCCCGCGAGGCGCTCCTCACCTGGGAGATGCACCGCGCGCTGGGCGTGGGCGTCGACGCGAGCGCGGACCGTGCCGCTCCCGACGTCGACGTCACGGTCACCCTCGGCGGCCTGATCAAGGCGCCCTGCCGGGTGGTCTGGACGATGGAGGAACCCCGCCGCGCCGGCTGGGCCTACGGCACCCTGAGCGGCCACCCGGAATCCGGCGAGGAGTCCTTCGTCGTGGACCGCACCGGCGACGGCACGGTCTGGCTGACGATCTCGGCCTTCAGCCGCGCCGCGAAGTGGTACGCCCGGGCGGGCGGCCCGGCGACCCGGGGCCTGCAGCAGGCCTACGCCCGACGCTGCGGGGCGGTGCTGCGCAGACTGTGCGCCGAGTTCGAGTGACCGTCCGCCGGGGCCGCCGGCGCAGGCCTACCGCATGAGCACCCCCGCCGCCTCCACCACCTCGTCCGACGGCAGCGCCACCAGCCCCGGTTCGGTGCCGGCCGCCAGCAGGCGGTGGGCCGGCAGGACCCGGACCGTGTAGCCGAAGGGTCCCGTGCGATCCAGGGACAGCGAACCCTCGTACAGCCTGCGTCCCTCCTGGTCCGGGCCGCCCGCCGGTTTCAGCGGGACGGCCGTGGCGTCGGTGATGCGGTCCTCCTCGTCGACCCGGCCCGAGACCGCCTGCACCTCGACGTCGTCGGGGCCGAGGTCGCCCAGTGCGACGCGGACGCGCACCCCGAGGACCGTGCCGAGTTCCGCGGTCGCCGTTTCGGCGGTCGTCTCCACGTGGTCGACGGTGACGCGGGGCCAGGCCGCGCGCAGCCGTGCCTTCCACTCGGCGATCTCGCGGGCGGAGTCCGGGTCGGTGCCGCGGTGGGCGCGGGCGGCCGGGGCGTAGAGCCGCTCGACGTACTCGCGGACCATGCGGCCGGCCAGCACCTTGGGGCCGAGCAGGGTGAGGGTCTGGCGAACCATCTCGATCCAGCGGTCGGGCAGGCCCTGCTGCCCGCGCTCGTAGAAGCGAGGGGTCACCCGCTGTTCCAGGAGGTCGTAGAGCGCGGCGGCCTCGATGTCGTCGCGGTGGTCGGCGTCGGTGCCGGCCCCGTCGGCGGTGGGGATCGCCCAGCCGAAGTCGGGCTGGAACCACTCGTCCCACCAGCCGTCCAGGACCGAGAGGTTGAGACACCCGTTCAGCGCGGCCTTCATCCCGCTGGTGCCGCACGCCTCCAGCGGCCTGAGCGGGTTGTTGAGCCAGATGTCACAGCCCGGGTAGAGCTTCTGCGCCATCGCCATGCCGTAGTCGGGCAGGAACACGAGCCGGTGGCGCACCCGTGGGTCGTCGGAGAACCGCACCAGTTCCTGCACCAGCCGCTTGCCGCCGTCGTCCGCGGGGTGTGCCTTCCCGGCGACGACGATCTGGATCGGCCGCTCGGGATGCAGAAGCAGGTCCATCAGCCGGTCCCGGTCCCGCAGCATCAGGGTCAGCCGCTTGTACGACGGGACCCGCCGGGCGAACCCGATCGTCAGCACGTCGGGGTCGAGCACTCCGTCGATCCAGCCCAACTCGGCCGTACCCGCGCCGCGTTGCCGCCAGGAGGCACGCAGTCGTTCCCGTACCTCCGTCACCAGTTGCTCGCGCAGGTTGCGCCGCAGCTCCCAGATGTCCTGGTCGGGGATGTCCGCGACCGCGTCCCACCGGTCCGACCCGACGCCCGTCATCGCGTCCTCGGTGCGCTGGGCGCCGATCTGCCGGGCGCCGAGCCGGAACACCTCCGGGGCGACCCAGGTCGGGGCGTGCACCCCGTTCGTCACGGAGGTGATCGGCACCTCCTCGGGGTCGAATCCCGGCCACAGTCCGGAGAACATCTCCCGGCTGACCCTGCCGTGCAACAAGGAGACACCGTTGGCCCGTTGGGCCAGCCTGAGCCCCATCACGGCCATGTTGAAGAGGTTCGGTTCACCGCCGGGGTAGGTCTCCATGCCCAGTTGCAGCACCCGTCCGACATCGATCCTCGGCAGTTCCGCGTCGGGCCCGAAGTGGTGGGCGACCAGCTCCCGGTCGAAGCGGTCGATGCCCGCGGGCACGGGGGTGTGGGTGGTGAAGACGGTCCCGGCCCGGACCGCCTCAAGACCGGAGTCGAAGTCCAGCCCCTGGTCGCAGAGTTCGGCGATCCGCTCCAGACCGAGGAAGCCCGCGTGGCCCTCGTTGGTGTGGAAGACCTCGGGTTCGGGGTGCCCGGTCAGGCGGCAGTACGTCCGCACCGCCCGCACACCCCCTATCCCGAGCAGCATCTCCTGAAGCAGCCGATGCTCACCGCCGCCGCCGTAGAGCCGGTCGGTCACCCCGCGCTCGCCGAGGTCGTTCTCCTCCACGTCGGAGTCCAGCATCAGCAGCGGGACCCGGCCCACCTGGGCCAGCCAGACACGGGCCCGCAGCCGCCTGCAGCCGGGCAGGGCCAGGGAGACGTCGGCCGGGGTGCCGTCGGCCTCCCTCAGCGGGGCGACGGGCAGCTCGTGGGGATCGAGCACCGGATAGTGCTCCTGTTGCCAGCCGTCGCGGGACAGGGTCTGCCGGAAGTACCCGTGCCGGTACAGCAGCCCGACACCGATCAGCGGTACGCCGAGGTCGCTGGCCGCCTTGAGATGGTCGCCGGCGAGGATGCCGAGGCCGCCGGAGTACTGGGGCAGGGCGGCGGTGATGCCGAACTCGGGCGAGAAGTAGGCGACGGCGTGGGGCAGGTCGGTGGTCTGCGTCTGGTACCAGCGGTCGCCGGTCAGGTAGTCGTGCAGGTCGTCCGCGGCCACGGCGAGCCGGCGCAGAAAGCGACGGTCCTCGGCGAGCTCGGCGAGCCGCCCTGGCCGCACGCTGCCGAGCAGCCGCACGGGGTCACCGCCCGAGGCGGCCCACCGCTCCGGATCAACGGACTGGAACAGATCACGCGTCTCCGTGTGCCAGGACCAGCGCAGATTGCGCGCGAGGTCGCTCAGCGGCCGGAGGGGCTCGGGGAGAACGGGACGGACGGTGAATCGACGGATCGCCTTCACTTGCCACCTCGTCAGGCGTGCGGAGGGGACCCACGACGGTGTGCGTCCCAGCTTCACGCTCGACGGTAATGGTTACTTCGGAGTCGGTGGGGTCGCGCCGGGGCATGGCCGGTCGGAGTCGGTGAACTCGAGGTCGTCGGGGAGTCGACGCGGCAGCGCCAGGCCGGGATACGCCAGGCCGGGATACCCGGCGACGCCCCCCTTCCGATATGGCCGATTCCGCACCTGTAGGCGTTCTTGTGGTGCTTCACCCCGCACGAGAGGCTGCCAGTGGCGTGCTGGTCGGCCGTCGGGCGCACCCGGCGGAACACGGCCGTCCACGCCGACTTCAGGAGGGGGTACACAGCCATGGCACGGACGCGAACACGGCGTCTGCGCGTGGCGGGGGGTCTGACCGCGGTGACCTGTGTCGCGGCGCTTTCGGCCATCACCCTGCCCGCGCACGCCGCACCGCAGGGGCGGATACTCGGCGCCGGAGAGCCCGGCTCCGTGGGCGGAAGTTACCTGGTGACGCTCAAGGGGGGCACGAAGGCACCCTCGGCGGCCGGAAAGGGCCTCGCCGAGAAGTACGGGGCGAGAATCAGCCACACCTACGGCACGGTCCTCAACGGTTACGCGGTGCGGGCGAACGAGAGACAGGCGAGGCTCCTCGCGGCGGACCCGCGGGTCGCCTCGGTCGCCCAGGACAGCCGCGTGAGCCTGGACCGGGTGCAGAAGAACCCGCCGTCCTGGGGCCTGGACCGGATCGACCAGCCGGCCCTGCCGCTCGACCGGAGCTACACCTCACCGGCCTCGGGGGGCGCCGGGGTGACCGTGTACGTGATCGACACCGGGATCCGGATCGATCACAAGGACTTCGGCGGGCGGGCGAGTCACGGCTGGGACTTCGTCGGCGGCGACCGGAACGCGGGCGACGGCAACGGGCACGGCACCCATGTCGCCGGCATCGTGGCCGGCGCCGGGTACGGCGTCGCCAAGAAGGCCGAGGTGGTCGCCGTACGCGTGCTCGACAACGCCGGCGCGGGCACCACCGCCCGGGTCATCGCCGGTATCGACTGGGTGACGAAACACGCCAAAAAACCGGCGGTCGCCAACCTCAGTCTCGGCGGCTACCGCAACGCCCAGCTGGACGCCGCCGTGCGCGACTCCATCCGGTCCGGTGTGACGTATACGGTCGCCGCGGGCAACGACGGGCTGCCCGCCTCCCTGTACTCCCCCGCGGCCGTCAAGGAGGCGATCACGGTCGGCGCCACCGACACAAAGGATGCCAAACCGGGCTTCTCCAACTACGGCTCGGTACTCGACCTGTTCGCCCCCGGCGTGTCGATCACCTCGGCGTCGTACGCGAGCGACACCGGCCGGGTGACCTACTCCGGTACGTCGATGGCGTCGCCGCACGCGGCCGGCGCGGCCGCGCTCTATCTCGCGGAGCATCGCCGGGCCACTCCCGCCCAGGTCGGCAAGGCACTGGTCGGTGCGGCCACATCCGGCAAGGTGTCCGGCCGGGGTCTGGGTTCACCGGACAAACTCCTGCGTGTGGCGCGCTGACCCAGGCCATGTCCGGCACCGGTCCCGTTCGGCCAGAACGGGGCCGGTCTTGTGTGTAGACATACGCGTGAGTAGTTAACAAAGTGCGGGATTGCTCACCCGAACGGGGTGGGAAGGCTCCTCCGGTACATTTCGCAGGAACAGCACAGGCACCCCAGGGATGCCCCGCAGGACCCACCTCCCCACAGCCATCCGCCCACCCACGTTGACGCGGACAGGAGCGGTCATGCCCGCCACGCACCACTCGTCAGCACCCCCGACACCCAGTACCGAAGCGCACCCCGTGCGTCCGGTCGACGGCCCGCCGGTCCCGGAGCCACCCTCCTCGGGCGACTGCACGGCCGTCGGGCGCATACCCGTCCTCGACGTCCGCCCGGTCGTCCAGCGCGGCCGCAGGCCGGCCAAGGCGGTGACCGGCGAGTTGTTCGAGATCTCGGCCACCGTGTTCCGCGAGGGTCATGACGCGGTCGCCGCCGACGTCGTACTGAAAGACCCGGAAGGGCGCCCCGGCCCGTGGACGCCGATGCGGGAACTGGCCCCGGGCACCGACCGCTGGGGCGCCACCGTCACCGCCGGCGAACCCGGCCACTGGACGTACACCGTGGAGGCCTGGGGCGATCCCGTCACCACCTGGCGGCGCCACGCGCAGATCAAGGTCCCGGCGGGGATGGACATCGAACTGGTCCTGGAGGAGGGCGCGCGGCTGTACGAGCGGGCGGCCTCCGGTGTCCCCAAGAAGGCCAAACGGCAGGTTCTCCGCGCCGCCGTCGCCACCCTCAGGGACGAGACCCGGCCCGCCGCCGCCCGGTTGGCGGCGGCGTTGACGCCGGAGGTGGACGCGGTGCTGGCCCGGTATCCGTTGCGGGAGCTGGTCACCGCCTCGGACACGCTGCCACTGCTGGTCGAGCGGGAACGCGCCCTGTACGGCGCCTGGTACGAGTTCTTCCCCCGCTCCGAGGGCACCGCGCAGCACCCGCACGGCACCTTCCG